>NZ_JBHRXK010000045.1:0-506 GCF_042648505.1 Lysobacter cavernae | reverse complement strand
GTTAAGCCGACTTGCGTAGTGGAGGCAAAGGCATGGCAAGCTTTTCCTGCCATGCCTTTGCCGTAACGAAGCAAGTTCGGCTTGAACGAATTGTTAGCTGGCAACTGATATCACTCATCCTCTTCTTCGCTGTCATTGCGTTCCCACCACTGATAGTACTGCGTGGACTCACCCCATCGTCCGCGCTGGAGATTTAGGCGAGGCTCTGAGATAGCAACTGACACCGCTTCAAGCATGTTCAATGTCGCCTCAACAGTTTCATGGACTGCTGCCGTATCAGCGGATAGCCGGTTCTGCTGCGTGACCCATTGTGTTCCGAACCAAGAGAATCTATCCCAGCGCTCGGATAGGTGGTCAACCCGGTGACACTTCAAGCGGTTGAACAGTCGGTCGTTGCCGGCGCCGGTCTGGTAATCCCCCCGCCAGTTAGCTGACGCCATAGGTGGAATTTTCTCGTAGTCTTTCCCGAGGAGGTTCCATGAAGCAGTCCCGCTTTACCGACAGCC
>NZ_JBHRXK010000044.1:0-508 GCF_042648505.1 Lysobacter cavernae | reverse complement strand
AGCTGAAGCTGAGGCCGTCGACCGCCTTGACGTGGTCGAGGGTACGTCGCAGAAGCTCTTTCTTGATGGGAAACCAGACCCGCAGATCCTTCACCTCCAGCATCGGCTCGGCAGCTGCGGCTGGCACCGGTCCACCGCTGGGTTCGGCGGCCAGCAGCTCCCGGGTGTAGGGATGTTCAGGCGCCTGGAACAATTGCTCGCTGTCGGCAAGTTCCACGACGCGGCCCTGTTGCATGACGCAGACGCGGTGCGCAATTCGCCGCACAAGATTCAGGTCGTGGCTGATGAGGAGCAGGGCCATGCCCAGGCGTGCCTGAAGATCCTTGAGCAATTCCAGGATTTTCAACTGCACGGTGACGTCCAGGGCGGTGGTCGGCTCGTCCGCGATCAGGAGCTCGGGTTCGTTGGCCAGGGCCATGGCGATCATCACCCGCTGGCGCTGGCCGCCAGACAGCTCGTGACGATAGGCGCGAAGGCGCTTGCGTGGTTCCGGTATGCCGACGAGTTC
>NZ_JBHRXK010000043.1:0-510 GCF_042648505.1 Lysobacter cavernae | reverse complement strand
TCATCGCGCCAGCCACCAGCGGCACGTTGTCGACCACTGCCGAGAGCAGCCCGATGGCGTAGTTGATCGCGTAGATGTTGCCCATTGATTCACGCAGCAAGGTGGCGATCTGGGTCAGGTGGCCGGCGGTGGCAAGGCTCGACACGGCGGGCAGGATGCCGAGAAAGAACAGCACGCTGGGCGTGTCCACCTTGCGCAGTACACCGACGACCGAGAGCGGATGTTTGTCTTCCTCGTTCTTGTTGCGGTGGATGATTTCGGTGGCCAGCCAGAGCACGCCGAGGCCGAACAGGATGCCCATGTAGGGCGGCAAGTGGGTGACGGTCTTGAACACCGGTACGAACACCAGCGCGCCGATACCCAGCGCCAGCACCAGGTTGCGCTCGAAGGCGGTGGTTGGTTGCCCCTTGTCCTCGCCGATGATCCGGCCCCGCGGGCGCGGTGCCTCGCCCTTGAGGCGGAAGCTGAGAATGATCAGTGGCACCAGCAGGCATACCAGGCTGGGCAGGA
>NZ_JBHRXK010000042.1:0-512 GCF_042648505.1 Lysobacter cavernae | reverse complement strand
CGCTTCCCTCGGCGGTCTTCATGACGACGATCACCGGCGGCTACCCAGAGGACGGCAACGGCTTCGCCTATCCCAAGGACGATGGCGACCTGAAGCTCGTCCCCGATCTGTCGACGCTCTCCGCCGTCCCCTGGGAATCCGACCCGACGGCGCAAGTCATCTGCGACCTGGTCCATCAGGACGGGCGCAACGTCGAGTTCACGCCCCGCAACGTCCTGCGCCGTGTGGTGGCGGCCTATGAGCGTCGCGGGCTCAAGCCCGTCGTCGCCCCGGAGATCGAGTTCTATCTCGTGCGCAAGAACCCCGACCCGGATTATCCGCTGACACCACCGGTCGGGCGCTCGGGCCGCCCCATCGGCGGCGGACAAGGGTATTCGATCGCCGGCGTCAACGAGTTCGACGAACTGATCGACGACATCTACCACTTCTCCGAAGGGCAAGGGCTCGAGATCGATACCCTGATCCACGAGGAGGGGGCGGGACAGCTCGAGATCAACCTGCGTCACGGGGAC
>NZ_JBHRXK010000041.1:0-520 GCF_042648505.1 Lysobacter cavernae | reverse complement strand
GATGGCAAAGTGGCGGGTATCGCAAACCTGCACCGGGCGCCGCCGTTCGAGCATCTGGGCGAAGTTGAGCGGCATGCCCAGGCTCTGGTAGCAGAGACTGTCGGGGTTGGCTTCGACGAACAGCGGAAGGGTCTTGAAGGTGCGCGGGTTCTTGCGATCCAGGACTTTCGGCATGGCAGTAGTCTCCCTTCGGCGACCCGAAAAGCGGCTGACCGGCCCGTTATGGGAACGGTGCCCGTGCGACAGGCCCGGGGAGATTCAAAGGCAGCCAGACAGCACTGCCGACCGATTCAGCCGCCTAAGGGACACCTCACAAACGTTGTTGTATGGCAGCCAAGGCGTAGGAGACATTCTCGCGCAAATGCGACGAATTGATAGTGCCGATGATCGCGCTGCTCATGCCAGGATGTCGCATCAACAACTCGAAGGTGCGCCGTAGCGGGTCCTCTCCCGGCTTCAGGCAGGCATGGCCGCTGGCCAGGGCCTTTTTCACCAGGATGCCCTTGGAGCGTACGGCCGC
>NZ_JBHRXK010000040.1:0-528 GCF_042648505.1 Lysobacter cavernae | reverse complement strand
CCTCGGGCTTGCCCGGTTCGCGGGCGGGCACCTCGTTACCGGTCGGGGCCGGCTCGAAGGCATCGGGGTTGCCGCGGTTCTCCAGGAATTTCAGGCCGATCTGCGGAAACAGCGCGTAGGTGAGCACGTCGTCGATTTCGTCCGCGGCGAGCTTGAAGCCTTTCTGCTGCGCCAGGCCCTTGAGTTCGGCGGTCAGCTTGTCCATTTCCGGCTCGAGCAGGTCGGCCGGACGGCAGGTGATGGCTTTGGCGCCGTCCAGGACCCGCGCCTGCAGCGCGGCATTGAACGGTGCCGGCGCGGCGCCGTACTCGCCCTTGAGCACGCCGGCGGTTTCCTTGGTGATGGACTTGTAGCGCTCGCCGGTGAGGATATTGATCACCGCCTGGGTGCCGACGATCTGCGAGGTGGGCGTCACCAGCGGGATGAAGCCGAGGTCCTCGCGCACCCGTGGGATCTCCTCCAGCACCTGGTCGAACTTGTCCTGGGCGCCCTGCTCCTTGAGCTGGCTTTCCATGTTGGTGAGCATGC
>NZ_JBHRXK010000039.1:0-535 GCF_042648505.1 Lysobacter cavernae | reverse complement strand
TCGGCTTAATTCAGGCGTTAGGCCCCTGAAGAGCAAAAGCCCGCTCTCCGGCAACATGCACCAAGCTCTTCCGTGTGCTCCCGCCGTCCGCTTCGCGCACGGCTCCGCCCGAACATTATCGTTCTCCAATCCAACACCCTCGCCCTTCACCGCCGCCCGCGTTGCACGCGGCTGACTTTTCCGCCTGCCGTCAGTTCCTGCTTCCCACACATCCCGCAGCGCGCCCAAGCATTCCGGGCCAGGCTTGCGTCGCTTCGGCCACAGTCGCTTCCCTGACCGCATGGGCCACCGGACTCTCTCGCTTCGCCCAGCAGTTCCTTCGGGTGGGTCCGCGTGGGACAGTTCCCCGCGGCGCGCCCGACTCCTGTCGCTTCGATTTCAAGCAAGCAGTCACTCGGCCCTTGAGTGTCTTGCAGTAAGCTGGGGCCTAACAATTCGTCCAAGCCGAACCTGCTTCGTTCCGGCAAAAACATGGCAGAAAAAGCCTGCCATGTTTTTACCTCCACTACGCAGGTCGGCTTAACTCAGGCGTTAG
>NZ_JBHRXK010000038.1:0-564 GCF_042648505.1 Lysobacter cavernae | reverse complement strand
CCGACGGCGGTGGTGCCCGGTGCCTTTTCCAGCACGGCGCGGATTACCGGGAGCACCGCCTCGGGGTTCTGCTCGATCAGCTCGCCGGCGACGCTGTAGCGCTCGGCCACCCATGGGCCCTCATAGAGCAGCCCCGCGGCTTCGAGGAAGGGCGAAAAGTCGATCTCCACCGGCTCGCCACCGACTGCCTTCAGCTGTTCGACCGTGGCGGCGAACAGCTCGGGGCTTTCCGGGCAGCCGAGGAACTCCAAGCCCTTCGGCACGCCGAAGCGGAAGGATTTCACCTGACCAAAGGCCGAGCCGTCGTTCCACAGCGGATTGGCGCGGCTGTACTCGTCCCTGGGGTCGAGTCTTGCCGTCAGCGCCAGCAACTGGCTCGCCTCGGCGGCGGTGGCGGTGAAATAAGTGATGCAGTCCAGGGTGCGACAGGCGGGAACCAGGCCGGCGGTGGAAATCAGTCCCTTGCTGGCTTTGAGCCCCACCAGGTTGTTCAGCGCGGCCGGTACGCGGCCGGAACCGGCAGTGTCGGTGCCCAGGGCGAAGCTGCACAGCCCCAGCGCCACG
>NZ_JBHRXK010000037.1:0-587 GCF_042648505.1 Lysobacter cavernae | reverse complement strand
CTCTCAATGAAGCCGTTCTGCTGCGGCTTGCCGGGCGCGATGTAATGCCAGCCGACGCCCATATCGTCTGCCCAGGCGAGGATCGCGTTCGAGGTGAACTCCGTGCCGTGGTCGGAAACGATCATGTCCGGCTTGCCGCGACGGCTGATCAGATCGGTCAGCTCACGGGCCACCCGACGACCGGAGATCGACGTGTCGGGGATGGCGCCCAGGCATTCGCGGGTCACGTCGTCGACGATGTTGAGCACGCGGAACCGCCGCCCGCAGGCAAACTGGTCGTGCACGAAGTCCAGCGACCAACGCGCGTTCGGCCTCGCCTCGACCAGGATCGGCGCCCGCGTGCCCACCGCGCGTCGCCGCGCCCGGCGCTTGCGCACTGTCAGCCCCTCCTCGCGGTAGAGCCGATAGATGCGGTTGATCCCTGATGGCTCGCCCTCGCGCCGCAGCAGGATGAACAGGCGCCGATAGCCGAAACGCCGGCGCTCGTTGGCGAGATCGCGCAGCCGGCCGCGCAGTTCGGTCTCCGGCGCCCGGCACGACTGGTAGCGGATCATCGTGCGATCGGCACCGACGATGGAACAGGCCCG
>NZ_JBHRXK010000036.1:0-588 GCF_042648505.1 Lysobacter cavernae | reverse complement strand
TCCAAGCCGAACCTGCTTCGTTCCGGCAAAAACATGGCAGAAAAAGCCTGCCATGTTTTTACCTCCACTACGCAGGTCGGCTTAACTCAGGCGTTAGCGCCCATGCTCAAGTTTCGCGAAAACTGGGATGAAGAACTTAAACGCGATCGACAAATGCGCGCAGAGCAGCAGGCTAAGGAACGACTGCTCCGGCGCAGGATGCTTTTGCTTAAGATTGTCTGCTCTTGTTTAGCTATTGCGTCTCTTGCCTGGCCAGTATGGGTAGGAATTTCGGGCGGTGCGCTCAGCTGGAAGCGCAGCGGCCCTTACACATGGGATCAAAGTCCGCTTCAATTCGCCATAACAGGCGCCGCCCATTCCTTAGCCGGCTTATCGGTGTCAGCATTGCTTTTCGCATTTGTAGGCATTGGTTTTCTTGAGAAGCGCTACGACATAAATGGGCGCTAACAATTCATTCAAGCCGAACCCGCTTCGCGGGTCGGCTTAATTCAGGCGTTAGCAGGCTGCTGAAATACCTCCCACCCGCATAGACTTGTCCCATTACCGTTCTGCTTGCCCCGAGACCTTCGATGCGTGGTGCCGACGTAC
>NZ_JBHRXK010000035.1:0-609 GCF_042648505.1 Lysobacter cavernae | reverse complement strand
GTCGGGGCTGTCAGTTTGCCGACTCCATCAGCACCGCCGTATAACAAGTCATTCAAGCCGAAACCGCTTCGCGGTTCGGCTTAATTCCGGCGTTAGGCACTTAGCGCAAACGGACCCATTGTGAAAATCACCGAGATCCCCTTTGGTACAACCGACTGGTCGAAGATCGAGCGGACCGAGCACAAAGGCGAAAGTGGGCTGGCCTACTGGCGAACTCAGAACTTTGGGAGTATTCGTGTTCGGATGGTTGAGTACACGCCGGGCTATCTAGCCGACCATTGGTGTGTCAAAGGCCATGTGCTTTTATGCATTGAGGGTGAGCTCCGAACCGAGCTTGAAGATGGTCGCAATTTCATCCTCAAACCTGGCATGACATATCAAGTCGGCGACAATGCGGAACCACACCGATCCTCAACAGAGGTTGGGGCAAAGCTGTTCATCGTTGACTGATGGACGTGCCTAACAATTCATTCAAGCCGAACCCGCTTCGCGGGTCGGCTTAATTCAGGCGTTAGCAGGCTGCTGAAATACCGCCCGTCTTGAACACGATCCGCCCCGGCTGCGATGGCACGAGCGGACTTTCATTCAGATCGGCGCACCGTTGATCCG
>NZ_JBHRXK010000034.1:0-680 GCF_042648505.1 Lysobacter cavernae | reverse complement strand
TCAGGCGTTAGACCTTTGCGCCAACCTCTTGCGCAGCCAAAAGTGATACTGTAGTGTCACTTTATGCGTACCGAACTCGTTACCACACTTAAGCGCCAGGCCACCGAGCTCCTCTCGGACATCGAGCGGGACAAGGAGCCTATTCTCATCACCCAGCACGGCCTGCCCAGCGCCTATCTCGTAGACGTCGAGAGCTACGAACTCCTGCAGCAACGCATGACCGTTCTGGAGGGCATCGCGCGTGGTGAGCTCGCGGTAGCCGAAGGTCGCGTGGTCTCGCACGCCCAAGCCAAGACCCGCCTGGCCCGATGGTTGAAATAATCTGGACGGAACCGGCCTTGAGCGACTTGGACGCCATTGCCGACTACATCGCCATTGAGAATCCACTAGCCGCCGCAGACATGGTGCGCCGCGTTGTCCGCCATGTGGAGCAATTGGCTGACCACCCTGAGAGTGGTAGTCGCCCCCAAGAGCTCAAGCGTTCACGCTACCGGCAAATAGTCGAGTCACCCTGTCGCGTCTTCTATCGCTATGACGGACACAAAGTTTTTATCCTGCATGTCATGCGTTCTGAGCGCCTACTCCGCAAGACGCGGCTGGCGTCCCGTGCCAAGCAGGCAAAGGTCTAACAATTCATTCAAGCCGAACCCGCTTCGCGGGTCGGCTTAATTCAGGCGTTA
>NZ_JBHRXK010000033.1:0-694 GCF_042648505.1 Lysobacter cavernae | reverse complement strand
CGGGAGGATTGCTGACCGGAGCCGACCGTCGAAGACACGACAGCGTTGCCGTAGGAAAAACCACGGCAATGTTTTTGCACCACCGTATAACGCCTGAGTTAAGCCGAGCCGCGAAGCGGCTTCGGCTTGAATGAATTGTTAGGGCCCAAGCCGGCGCCCTGCAAATTACCCATGCTACGAGACTGCCGGGCGACGCATGTACTTGTCTGGGGAGGGGAGCTTCTCAAAGCCGAACTTCTCATACAAGGCTGGCGCCTCAGATGTGCGAAGCATAAGAATGATCTGCTGCAAGGCAGGATGCTCCGAGATGGCGCGAACGATTGCCTTGCCGTAGCCCTGCCCGCGATGGTCCGGGAGAACAAACATGTCCATCACGTACCCGAAGCGAGAGTAGTCAGTCACAACCCTGCCAAAGGCGACTTGAGAGGCACCAAGGTACCCGCCGAAGCATAGGGAATTTGCCAAGGAGGTGTGGACCGAAATCAGCGAGATGCCTCTTGCCCAATGCGACTGCTCCGACAGGAACTGGTGTATGAGCGGAACATCGAGCTCATCACTTTGGTGGAGATACGCAGACTTTCCACGGGCCCTAACGCCGGAATTAAGCCGAGCCGCGAAGCGGCTTCGGCTTGAATGACTTGTTATACGGCGGTGCTGATGGAGCCAGCAAACTGACAGCCCCAACCCCAGAGCA
>NZ_JBHRXK010000032.1:0-694 GCF_042648505.1 Lysobacter cavernae | reverse complement strand
GCGTTAGGCCGCACCAAAATCTGTTCCATCGCGGGCTTGGGCTTCGGCGGGTTGTTCGGGGTTTTGATTGCATCGCTTCGTCCGGCATGGCGCATCAAGCGTTCCGGGTAAAGCGCCGTGTCAGGGAAGCGGTTCGCTCATCGGCTTGCGGGCCGTTCCGCTGGTAGTCTTTCGGTAAGGCCACAGTCGGTCAGTTCGCGGGTTGGCTGCGGCCTAACAATTCATTCAAGCCGAACCCGCTTCGCGGGTCGGCTTAATTCAGGCGTTAGGCCGCTTAAAGCCTTTGTCTTGTAGTTTGTCTCGCCTGCGTATCGTCGCTTCTCTCAGCATTTTGTTCTGCTGCGTTTGCTCGCCAAAGACTTTCGGTCAGTTGCGCTGACTTGTCCTCGCTGTGCGCCCCACCTTGCCCGCGCCACTTCGGGCACATCGTGGACAAAGCACCGAGGGTTGTTCGCCGGGTCGCGCTCGGGCATCACAGCTCTCGGCTGGCAAAAGCAACTCCGGCCCGTTCGGCCATGCGCTTCGTACCCGGCGGTTGGCTACTGCGGCGCCCTAACAATTCATTCAAGCCGAAGCCGCTTCGCGGCTCGGCTTAATTCAGGCGTTAGACCTTTGCGCCAACCTCTTGCGCAGCCAAAAGTGATACTGTAGTGTCACTTTATGCGTACCGAACTCGTTACCACACTTAAGCGCC
>NZ_JBHRXK010000031.1:0-794 GCF_042648505.1 Lysobacter cavernae | reverse complement strand
CGCGAAGCGGACGGCGGGAGCACACGGAAGAGCTTGGTGCATGTTGCCGGAGAGCGGGCTTTTGCTCTTCAGGGGCCTAACGCCTGAATTAAGCCGAGCCGCGAAGCGGCTTCGGCTTGAATGAATTGTTAGGCGCCACTGCTGGATACTGAAAGATGCAAGTACGCGCCGCAACTGCGATGTCTCTGCCCATCCCAGGAATGTGCCGAGCCGATATGGAATGACTTTCCGCAGTGATGGCAGCGAACAATCCCATCGTCTCCGACAGATACCGTTGGAACTCCCTGGATATTCCAGTCTTTGCGAGACTGCCGCAAAAGCGCCAGTGAGCGCTCTTGAAGGACGGGAATGCTTGCAGGAGTGCCATGGAAACATTCATAAGCTTCTGTCTCAAGGTCTCCGCAGTCTGATACAAGGTTCCCGTCCTCGTCATAGATTTTGAATGCCTGCTGCTCGCTGTTACCGATAGCGGCAGAGCCATCTAGGCCGAGCAGAAGCGAATACATAGTGTCGGTCGTAACGGTATCCATAAGTCGCCAAATCTGCTCGGTTTGAGTGTCACTCAAGCCCAGTTCCATGAGCTGCTTTCCAGCAAGACCGGAGCCAGCGAATAGGGACGCAAGATAGTCGTCCCTCTGTTCTTTCCAACTTGCGACAAATTCTTTGGCGTTCATACTCTAGGGAACTTGGATGTGGCGCCTAACGCCTGAATTAAGCCGACCCGCGAAGCGGGTTCGGCTTGAATGAATTGTTAGGCCGCAGCCAACCCGCGAACTGACCGACTGTGGCCTTAC
>NZ_JBHRXK010000030.1:0-818 GCF_042648505.1 Lysobacter cavernae | reverse complement strand
TCGGCTTAATTCAGGCGTTAGGCCGCTAGGAGACATCATGGCGAAGCACTTCCCTCACACCGTCTTTGGCCTCATCTACTTTGCCATTTCATTTGGCGTGAGCGTTCTGATCAGCGGTGCGGATGCCGGCCCGATGGAGGCGGCGTTTGGACAGATTGTGCCTGTTGCAACGGCGCCTTTAGCGCTGCTTGCTGCACTGCGGCTCGGCGCGCTTTCCAAAGCTGGTGTCGCTGTTGTTTCGCTGGTTGTGGAGCTAGCCAGTTATCTCGCTATTTGGGGAATTTACCATTCGCTTGCGGTGCCAGTTGGTGGCTCTGTTTCCTTCTTCGCTCCTGCGCAACAGGGCGGCTGGCTTCTCGCTTTTAACGTCGTGCTTTTTGTGTCGTCGCCCGTGGTTTGGCTGCACTTCGTGGGCTCGCAAAGGCGGCAACGGCGAGCCCCCAATGTCGCGGCCTAACAATTCATTCAAGCCGAACCCGCTTCGCGGGTCGGCTTAATTCAGGCGTTATACGGTGGTGCAAAAACATTGCCGTGGTTTTTCCTACGGCAACGCTGTCGTGTCTTCGACGGTCGGCTCCGGTCAGCAATCCTCCCGATTCCGGCAATCGTGCAGCTCCCGGCTCCGCCACTTGTGTTGCCGGCCTGCGGTGCTCCTGTTCTCGGCGGCTCCGGTCACTTCCCGCCACAAGCCGTCCGGGCAAAGCCTCCTCGCCGTGCGTGCTAGTGTGCCGGCTGGCGCGGGGTGCTCTGGGGTCGGGGCTGTCAGTTTGCCGACTCCATCAGCACCGCCGTATAACAAGTCATTCAAGCCGAAACCG
>NZ_JBHRXK010000029.1:0-836 GCF_042648505.1 Lysobacter cavernae | reverse complement strand
TCCAAGCCGAACCTGCTTCGTTCCGGCAAAAACATGGCAGAAAAAGCCTGCCATGTTTTTACCTCCACTACGCAGGTCGGCTTAACTCAGGCGTTAGGTCGCACTGGAAAGTTTGCTTTTAGGCGCTGCGTACGGGCTAGTCATTGGTGCGCACCGGATCGCCCTGCTCCACATCTTGCTATGCGCGCCAGGCAAGAATTCGGCGGCGGCTGGCGGCGGCTTGTAGTGTTCGCCTGAGTGAGGGACGGGGAAACAAGCTTGCCGGGTAAAGCCGACAGGTAGCGCGCATTCGGGCAAGTCTTGCAGTAGTGTCGTAGCTCTTCGGGCACAGCTCGGTTGTTGCGGTCAAAGCCGCGAAATGTCTCAGCCAGTTGCGCCCTAACAATTCATTCAAGCCGAACCCGCTTCGCGGGTCGGCTTAATTCAGGCGTTAGGGCGCACTGGAAAGGTCAATTTTCGGCGCTGTGTACGGGGCTAGTCATTGCTGCGCACCGGATCGCCCTGCTCCACATCAAGCGGCTCGCGCCGGGCAAGAATTCGGCGGCGGCTGGCGGCGGCTTGTAGTGCTCGCCTGAGTGAGGGACGGGGAAACAAGCCGGCTGGGTAAAGCCGACAGGTAGCGCGCATTCGGGCAAGTCTTGCAGTAGTGTCGTAGCTCTTCGGGCACAGCTCGGTTGTTGCGGTCAAAGCCGCGGAACATCTCAGCCAGTTGCGCCCTAACAATTCATTCAAGCCGAAGCCGCTTCGCGGCTCGGCTTAATTCAGGCGTTAGGGCCCAATGACACTCTTACGGCTGCTTGCAATTATTTTTCTGATTCTGCCCGCAGCATGTGAGC
>NZ_JBHRXK010000028.1:0-1019 GCF_042648505.1 Lysobacter cavernae | reverse complement strand
CGGCCTGCGAGCCCGGGCACTTGTCGTCGCAGTTGTTGACGCCGTCACCGTCGTCGTCCAGGTCCGCGCACGCCGGGGCCACCGGCGCCGGCACGGCGGCCACGGCCGGCGCACCCAGCGGGATCACGATGCCGACCGAGGCGAGGATGTCGCCGTACCAGTCATCGCCTTCCAGGGCCGCGCCACCCGAGCCGGAGCCGAAATCGCCGTCATCGAAGTCGGCGCGGTAAGCCAGCTCGGTACGGATGGCGGCACGCTTGCCGGCCAGTGCGCTCTGGATGCCGACGCCCAGCTTGGCAGCCAGGTTGCCGTCCTTGCGCTCACCCGGCGAGTTCGGGCTCGGGAAGTTGTCGAACTCCTGCTCGGAGCGCTGGTAGCCCAGCCCCATCAGGATGTACGGCGCCCAGTTGCGACCTTCGGCATTGAAAAAGCGACGGGCATCGAACGAGATGCCGTACTGGCTCCAGTTGAGGTCCTGGTTATCGTCCATTTCCGGATTCTGGTAATTCAGCTCACCGTCGAGCGACCAGTTCGGGTTGAGGAACTTGCCGACGCCCAGGCCGACGAACGGCGCGTTGCGCGTGCCGCGGTCGTTGTCCTGGATGTTGAAGCCGGCCGAGCCGGTCAAATACCAGCGGTCGTCAAAGTCCTGTGCATTGGCGGCCTGAGCCAAGCCCACACCGGCCAGAAGGGCGGCGCAGAGGAGTTTCTTGTTCATGTTCATCTCCTTGATCAAAATTTTGAAATCGCGTCTGCGAAGTTCCTACCTGGACGGCCGCCAGACGACGCCATCGCGGTGCAGGGTAGGTTTGCCGATGTGAAAGCCGTGTTAACAGCGATCTAACAATCTGCTGCAGGCATGACCATGAAACGAAGCCCGGCACATGGCCGGGCTTCGCGTACCGCAGTTACTGAGGTGCTCAGTTCTGCACGTTCAGCTCGGTGCGGCGGTTCTTCTCGCTCTTGCAGGCCGGGAAGGTCTGCTCGGTCGGCTCCAGCGGACGGCTCTCGCCGTAACC
>NZ_JBHRXK010000027.1:0-1032 GCF_042648505.1 Lysobacter cavernae | reverse complement strand
GTGAGCGACTGTCGATTCCTCGCGGCCCACGCCAACACTGCCCATATCTGACTTGCTCTTTCGGATCGCGTCATAACTGTCCTTGCGCGCTAACGCCTGAATTAAGCCGAGCCGCGAAGCGGCTTCGGCTTGAATGAATTGTTAGGTGTCGTCACGGGAGGCAACACCACGCACAAGGCCTTTGAGTGATGACGCGACATTGATTTGGTTGTACGCATGCTCAAGAGAGTCTTTGCTTGGATTGCCATACTGAGCGCCGGTGCAATCGTTGGCTTTGCAAAGTTCTTGCGCCCGTGAGTAAGAGTCCGGGAAAAGATCCTTGTTTGTCTCAAGGAAGGCAAGTGCGGCCATGTTGAAGCCCTCCGTAGAGTACTGCCCATCATCTTTGAGCAGACTGGCCGCGAAGCGCTTAGCTTGCTCAATGCGAGAGTGCTTCTGCTGATAGTGCACGGCAACGCCAGCAAGAAGGGCGATGGCAAGCACATAGCCAGCATGAATGAATCGTTCTCGTTTCTTGGTCGCTGGGAGGAACAGCGAAACCAAAGAGGCGATGCCGCTCACTGCACCGAGTACAACGAAAAAGTCCATAGACACCTAACGCCGGAATTAAGCCGAACCGCGAAGCGGTTTCGGCTTGAATGACTTGTTATGCGGTGATTGCCGGAAGAGCGGGAAGAACTTGCACCCGCCACAACCGCAACACCGCCCCCGAGCGAACAGTACCAAATTGCCGGACGAAGCTTTACCGAGAACCCGCGACGCGTGATGTGCCCGAAGCCGCCAACAACCGGGACGCCAGGATGTAACAGCACGAGCGGCGAAGCGGCGATGGTCACGATGGCGACGAGAACCGAGACTGCTATCCGGAGCCGACCCGGCACGGTGCGAAGTGCTGGCCGAAGGAACAACTACGGTGATGCTTTTGCAACACCGCATAACGCCTGAATTAAGCCGACCCGCGAAGCGGGTTCGGCTTGAATGAATTGTTAGGCCGCACCATCTCGATTGACAGGCAGATTGGCATACACCATT
>NZ_JBHRXK010000026.1:0-1178 GCF_042648505.1 Lysobacter cavernae | reverse complement strand
TTAGCTGACGCCATAGGTGGAATTTTCTCGTAGTCTTTCCCGAGGAGGTTCCATGAAGCAGTCCCGCTTTACCGACAGCCAGGTCATCGCCGTGCTCAAGCAGGCCGAGGCCGGCACGCCCGTGCCAGAGCTGTGCCGCGAGCACGGCATCAGCTCGGCGACGTTCTACAAATGGCGCAGCAAGTTCGGCGGCATGGAAGTATCCATGGTCGCGCGCATGAAGGAACTGGAGGAGGAGAACCGGCGCCTGAAGAAGATGTACGCCGAGGCCCAGCTCAGTACCGACCTGCTGAAGGAAGCGCTCGCAAAAAAATGGTGAGGCCATCTCAGCGCCGGGAGATGGCCCAATCAGCGGTCTCAGACGGGCGCACGAGCATCCGGCACGCCTGCCAGACCTTCGCGGTGAGCCAGACATGCTTCCGCTACCAGGCCAAGGCCAGCGAGGAGAACGCCCTGATCGCCGATTGGCTGGTCCGGCTGACCACGGCCCATCGCGACTGGGGCTTCGGCCTGTGCTACCTGTACCTGCGCAACGTGAGGGGCTTTGGCTGGAACCACAAGCGGATCTATCGGATCTACCGCCAGTTGGAGTTGAACCTGCGGATCAAGCCGAAGAAGCGGCTGGTCCGGGAGAGGCCCGAGCCGCTGGCGGTGCCGGAGACGATCAACCAGGTCTGGTCGATGGACTTCATGCATGACCAGTTGGTCGATGGTCGCAGCTTCCGTCTGTTCAACGTGCTCGACGACTTCAATCGTGAGGGGCTGGGGATCGAGGTAGATCTGTCGCTGCCTTCGGCCCGGGTGATCCGGTCGCTGGAGCAGATCATCGAGTGGCGTGGCAAGCCATGCGTCATTCGCTGCGACAACGGCCCCGAGTACATCAGTGGCGCGCTACTGGCCTGGGCGGAACGACACGGCATCCGGATCGAGCACATCCAGCCGGGCAAGCCGCAGCAGAACGCTTACGTCGAACGCTACAACCGCACCGTCCGCTACGCCTGGCTGGCCCGAACGCTGTTCGACACCATCGAGCAGGTGCAAGACAAGGCCACACGCTGGCTATGGACGTACAACCACGAGCGCCCCAACATGGCGCTCGGCGGCATCACCCCGGCGATGAAGCTGGCGATGGCCGCTTAGCTCCACTTTTGGCGACTGCTAAAAGTGGGGGGATTACC
>NZ_JBHRXK010000025.1:0-1310 GCF_042648505.1 Lysobacter cavernae | reverse complement strand
CAGGCTGCTGAAATACCGCCCGTCTTGAACACGATCCGCCCCGGCTGCGATGGCACGAGCGGACTTTCATTCAGATCGGCGCACCGTTGATCCGGTTCTTGGCGACTTTGCAGCAGTCTTTCCACCTGCAGTGACCATTTCATGCCGCTTTCCCGGACTGCAGGCGCAACTGTCCCAGTGTTCGCATCCGCACCAGGTTGTAGCCGGTCATCGCCAGCATGAACACCTGGTCCACCTTCGCCAACCCTCGCACCATCACCTGCCGGATCGGGCCGATGAACTTGGCCCAGCCAAAGCCCTGCTCGATCAGCTTGCGCTTGCGCTGGGAAATCGCATAACCATCGCTTGAAGCAATCTCGTCAGGCACCGCCGAGCGGCGATTGCTGGTGTTCTGCGCCACATGCGGGATGACCTTCATTTCCTGCAGCGCTTCCACGAACTCGGCCGCGTCATAACCCTTGTCCGCACCCAGCGTGACTTGGGCATCTTCCGCCGCCGCCTGCACCGCATCGGCGATCATCGCCTTGGCCGCTTCGCGTTCGGCATAACCATCGGCGTGCGTCACCCGCGCGTTGGCGATCAATCCGTGTCGGTTGTCGCTGAGCGTGTGCCCGATGTAACGCAGTTCGCTGGCCGTGCCACCCTTGCGGTACAGCCGGGCATCCGGATCGCTCGTGGAGGCGTGCGTGTCGTTGCTGCGCCGCTGGCCACGGAAGTCACTGCCGTCGCCCTCATCATCCCCATCCTTGCGCACGAAGCTCTTGTGGCCCGCCCATGCCTGGATCAACGTCCCATCGACGCTGAAGTGTTCGCCCGACAGCCAGCCTGCCTGGTCGGCCTGCGCCAGCACTTCATTGAACAAGGCCACCACGGCATCGTGTTCGATCAGCCGGTCGCGGTTCTTGCTGAACACCGTCGGCACCCATACCACATCGTCCATCGCCAGCCCGATGAACCAGCGGAACAGCAGGTTGTACTGGGTCTGCTCCATCAGCTGCCGCTCGGAGCGGATGCTGTAGAACACCTGCAGCAACATCGCCCGCAGCAGCTTTTCCGGCGCGATGCTGGGGCGGCCGCCCTTGGCATCCTCGGCGTACATCCGCGCGAACAGGCCGTCCAGCCGCACCAGTGCCTGGTTCACCTGCTCGCGGATCGGCCGCAGTGGATGCGCCGCAGGAACGAAGTCGTCCAGCTTGCGGACGGTGAACAGGCTTTCTTGCAGTACGTCGGCACCACGCATCGAAGGTCTCGGGGCAAGCAGAACGGTAATGGGACAAGTCTATGCGGGTGGGAGGTATTTCAGCAGCCTG
>NZ_JBHRXK010000024.1:0-1593 GCF_042648505.1 Lysobacter cavernae | reverse complement strand
CCAGGCTGTGTGAAAACGCATCACTCGTTAGACTAAGCCATCGCGCTGGCATGGGTTACGAATGAAGCGTTTTGTCGAAGGCGAGAGCCGATCCCAGAGCACGCTGTTCCCAGAGCGCATTGACGACTACATCACCGAAGACAACCCCGTCAGGGTGATCGACGTTTTCGTCGATGACCTTGATCTGGAGGCACTTGGGTTTGACGGCATGACGCCCTGCGCCACGGGTCGGCCGGGTTACCACCCTTCGACGCTGCTCAAGATCTACATCTACGGGTATCTCAACCGTGTGCAGTCGAGCCGCCGTTTGGAGCGTGAGACGCAGCGCAATGTAGAAGTGATGTGGCTGACGGGCCGGTTGACGCCTGACTTCAAGACGATCGCGGACTTTCGCAAGGACAACGGATCGGCAATCCGCAAGGTTTGCCGCGAGTTCACCATGCTCTGTCGGCGCCTGAGCCTGTACTCTCAGGCCCTCGTTGCGATCGATGGCAGCAAGTTCAAGGCGGTCAACAATCGAGACCGAAACTACACGCGCGCCAAGGTCCAGCGGCGAATCGAACAGATTGAGGAGAGCATCGACCGCTATCTGTCCGCGCTGGACAGCGCCGACCGTGGTGCTCCCGAGGTGGCTGAGGCCAAGGCCGAACGGCTTCAAGACAAGCTCTCCACGCTCAGGTCGGAAATGCAGCGCATGAAGGAGCTTGAGACGCGTGTGGAGCAGGCGCCGGACAAGCAAATCTCGCTATCCGACCCCGACTCGCGATCCATGGCAACGAGCGGCAGAGGCAGCGGCATGGTCGGTTACAACGTCCAGTCCGCCGTAGACGCCAAGCATCACCTGATAGTCGCGCACGAAGTAACGAATGTAGGGAACGACCGGAGCCAGCTGGCTTCGATAGCGAAGCTCGCGCGAGAGGCGATGAATATCGACGACATCTCGGTGGTCGCCGATCGGGGCTATTTCAAGGGTGAGGAGATCCTGGCATGCGAGGAAGCAGGCATCACGGCCTACGTGCCGAAGCCGCAGACGTCGGGCAGCCAGGCAAAGGGATTGTTCGGCAAGCGGGACTTCAGGTTCATTGCCGAGGAAAACGAGTATCGCTGCCCGGCAGGAGAGCGTCTTAAATGGCGCTTCTCAACCATCGAGGACGGAATGCAGCTCCACTGCTATTGGAGTTCCGCGTGCCAGGGATGCGCTCTGAAAGCGCAATGCACGCCAAGCAAACAACGACGAATCAAGCGCTGGGAGCACGAGGCAGTGCTCGATGCAATGCAGGAGCGCCTTGATCGCGATCCTGACAAGATGAATGTGCGTAGGCAGACCGTCGAACATCCATTCGGGACGATCAAGTCATGGATGGGGTCGACACATTTTCTGATGCGCACGCTCAACAACGTTCGCACGGAGATGAGCCTGCATGTGCTCGCGTACAACCTCAAGCGGGTGATGCGGATCCTTGGAACCCAGCCGCTGATGGAGGCGATGAGGGCCTAAGAGCGTTCTTTTTGCCAAAAAACGCCGCCTCCGGCGACAATCCTCAGCGCTCACAAAGCGCCAGCTGAAGTCGCCGGCCGGGAGGGCGGCGGTGG
>NZ_JBHRXK010000023.1:0-1620 GCF_042648505.1 Lysobacter cavernae | reverse complement strand
CGAACTGCGTGCGCAGGCCCAGCGGGTCGATCACCGCCGTCGTGCGGCCGACCTCGTCGTACTCGAAGACGGTGACGCCGTCGAGCGGGTCGATCTCGCACAGCGGCAGCCGGTTCTCGTCGAACTTGACGATCGACACGTGGCCCAGCGAGTCGGTGATCTCGGTCTCGTTGAGCGTTCCGTCGTAACGGAACCGGTAGTCGTACAGGCCGCCGTCGCCCCAAGCGTGGATTACCCGCCACTGCGCGTTGTAAGCGTAATGGAACGACAGCCCGACCCGGTCGGTGTGCCGCACCAGGCGGTGCTGCACGTACTCGAAGGTGCGCGCCGCATCCAGCGGATCGATGGCCGCCACCAGATCGCCGGCGGGGTCGTAGGCATAGCGCAGCAGCGGGTGGCCGATGCCCGTGGCCGGGTCGTGCAGGGTCATCTGTTCGATGCGACCCT
This sequence comes from Lysobacter cavernae, assembly GCF_042648505.1. Lineage (NCBI taxonomy): Bacteria > Pseudomonadati > Pseudomonadota > Gammaproteobacteria > Lysobacterales > Lysobacteraceae > Lysobacter > Lysobacter cavernae. The sequence continues at coordinate 1,173 of NZ_JBHRXK010000023.1, read as the reverse complement.
GCCTCGATTCCACTTCGATGAAGCGGCCCTGCAGGGCATTGCCAGCCTCGTCCGCCGTTCCGCTTTCGACGATCCGCAGCAGATGTCCGTCGCGGCGCTCGTAGTGCCAGCGGTTGCCGCACAGGTCCTCGACGCATTCGATCGGCAGCGCGCGTGCTTGCAGCGATGCCACTTGCACCGGACCGGCCGCGAAGCCGTAACGCAGCCCATCCTTCGTCTGCACCCACAGCCAGCTGTCCTCGCAGCTCAGGCGGGCGCCGTCGACAAACTCGCGCACCGCCTGTTCACTACCCTCGCCTGCCGGCAACTGCGGAAACAACGCGGCGCTCTCCACGTCGACGAACAAGACCCTGCCGTCCGGGTACAACTCCAGGCGGACGTCCGCCGGCGTCTGCCAGCCGTGGCCGCACACGCCATCGTGTTGATTGTTGGAACGGTACTGACGCGTCCAGGCCAGCGGCAAGCGCCCCGGAATCGCAAAGTCCTCGTGCGTCACCGACACGCTGCCGTCGCGGATGTCCACCGGCTCGGCGCGCAGCACGTTGCACTTCAGGAACCCGGGCGGCAGGCTCCCGAACAGGTTCTGCCGCAGCTTGCGGAACGCATCGGCCGCGCGGGTCGACAACCCGGTCTTCTTCAGCAGTTTGCCCAGCCCCGCCAAACCTGCACCCATCGCCAGCGCTGTCCACGACACCGTCGGCGCGCCGCCCACGTACACGTTGGTCGGAATCGCCAGGTTCACCGTCGTCGGCAGCAGCAGCGACAGTTTCGGCCGCTTCGGCTTGCGCGCCCGGAACGGCGCCACCATGCCGACGATGTTGCACGCCAGCACCGGCATCGCCACCCGCGAGAACGGGTCGCCGTCGGCCAGCACCGTGCGGCTGCCCATGAAGATTTCGTCGTCCCATTGCGGGCCCATCGGCATCTTCAGCGTCGGCATCCACGCCCCACCCACCGGAATGTGCAGGTCCAGGCCCATGCAGCCGGCCGTGGCGCGTTTGACGCCGTTGACGTTGATCGTGCCGCCGATCACCGGGATGTAGTCGAACGGGTCCAGCACGATGCCGATGTGTGGCGTCGGCAACGGAATCGGAATCGGCGACGGCGGGATCAGGTAGGTGTGGATGTCGATCCCGAGCTGGGGATCGAAGTGCTTGGCGGCGATCGTCATGT
>NZ_JBHRXK010000022.1:0-1813 GCF_042648505.1 Lysobacter cavernae | reverse complement strand
GAGCCGTGCGCGATAGCGGGCGGCAGAGCGCGCGCAGAAATTGCATGCCATAGACCCCAAGAAAGCCGCGTGGGGCCTAACGCCTGAATTAAGCCGAACCGCGAAGCGGTTTCGGCTTGAATGAATTGTTAGGCCCCACTATAGGGGAGCGCTCTGACCTCAGCAAGGTAACGCTCCTTGGCATATGAAAAGTCGATTAGTGCCTTATCTTTGCGCAAAGATACGTACTGGAGCTCGTACATCAGTAGCAAAATTAAGAAAAAGAAGTTCGGCGCAGAGGTGGTGTAAGTTGCGACTGAGTAGAGAGCGATGATGCCAAGTGCGATAAGACGAAGCTTTGAGGCGCTATCAATGGTCGGAACCTCATTTCTTGGGCGGCCCACATAGGCAGCAATCCACTCTTTTGGGAGTGAGCGGATTTGCTCGTCAGTAAGGTCTTTCAGAAGAACGTCGATTGCTTTCATGGGGCCTAACGCCTGAGTTAAGCCGAACCGCGTAGTGGAGGCAAAGGCATGGCAAGCTTTTCCTGCCATGCCTTTGCCGTAACGAAGCGGTTTCGGCTTGAACGAATTGTTAGGCCGCAGACAGCGCACTGAGCATGACGTAGTAACCGTCAGGATCACGCAGCGCAAACTCTCTGGTGCCCGTATTGGGATTGATATCCGGCTCTGCTTCAAGCGCCGCGACAAGGCTGTGCGCCCGTTGTAGCGCTTGGTCAAAGTCAGTCACGCGGAAGAATAGCAGCAAGCCGTTGCCGGGCTCGGCACGCTCCGGGCCTGTCAGGGTGGGGGCACAGCAAGACGGTCCCGTCCGCGTCGAGGATTTGGCCAAAGTAATCATGGGCAGGCGTCGTGGCGGGCAGTCCCAGGAGCGACTGGTGCCACGTGAAGGAGCGGGTTACGTTTGCCACGCCGATGATTGTCCACAAGCGCGTCATATCTTGCTCCTGCGGCCTAACGCCTGAGTTAAGCCGACTTGCGTAGTGGAGGCAAAAGCGTGGCAAGATTTTTCTGCCACGCTTTTGCTGTAACGAAGCAAGTTCGGCTTGAACGAATTGTTAGACCGCTGCCACGGTGATTTTCAGGCCGAGGGCATGCGCAACCTTAGATACGGTGGCAAAACTGGGATTGCCCTGACCAGAAAGTGCCTTGTACAGCCCCATGCGGGTCATGCCAGTTTTCTCGGCTAGTTGCGTCATATTGCGCGCACGAGCCACGTCTCCAAGAGCGGCGACGAGCAATGTAGGATCATCTTCTTCGGCGCATGCTGTGAGATAGGCCGCAATGTCTGCTTCCGTCTCCAGGTAATCGGCAGTGTCGTAACGGCTGAACGTCTCTTTTGTTTTTGCCTTGGCCATGTCTTAGCCCTCCCACTGCTTGGCAATATCTTGCGCAAGCTTGATATCTTGATCTTGGGTGGATTTGGTGCCGCCGCATAGCAGCAGCACAAGTGTTTGATTGCGGTAGGTGTAATAAACCCGGTACCCGGGGCCATAGTCGATTTTCATTTCAGAGACACCGCCCTTGAGCGCGCGGTGCTGACCAGGGTTCTCAAGCGACAGTCGGCGAATGCGGACCTCGATGCGTGCTTTTGCTTGTCGATCACGCAAAGCGCGCAACCAAGCGTCGAAGGTGTCGCTCTTGAGGATTTCGAACATGGCTGGATAGTAAACCGTGGTTGACTATGTGTCAACTGCAGTTGTCTGCCTACAGCGGTCTAACGCCTGAGTTAAGCCGACTTGCGTAGTGGAGGCAAAGGCATGGCAAGCTTTTCCTGCCATGCCTTTGCCGTAACGAAGCAAGTTCGGCTTGAA
>NZ_JBHRXK010000021.1:0-2434 GCF_042648505.1 Lysobacter cavernae | reverse complement strand
ATCAACGGTGCGCCGATCTGAATGAAAGTCCGCTCGTGCCATCGCAGCCGGGGCGGATCGTGTTCAAGACGGGCGGTATTTCAGCAGCCTGTTAGGGCTACTCAAGCAAGTGACATAGCAGTCATCTAGCTCAGTGCACCGCGAGCGGAAGGCGGCGATCTCACAGCGCTCACGCTCCGAAAGCGGGCGACGCGGCTCGGCCTTGCAGGACTGAAACCTTGTGACGGCCCCGACATCTGGAGGTTGGGGGAATTCGATTACTGGCGCTTTCGGAGCAGGTTCGTCTTGCCGCTCACATGCTGCGGGCAGAATCAGAAAAATAATTGCAAGCAGCCGTAAGAGTGTCATTGGGCCCTAACGCCTGAATTAAGCCGAGCCGCGAAGCGGTTTCGGCTTGAATGAATTGTTAGGCGCCGCATGCTCGAAGCACCTAAGACTGCTTTTGATCCTGCTCCCAACGGGTGATGCAGGTTAGTGCTTGTTCTGCCTCAAGCTCCGACTGCGGCTGGCTCATTGCATAGACGCGGACCTTGGCCCGGTACGACGGCTGTGAGCAGTACTGCCGAGTGCACTCACGAGCACGCGCCGAAGGGCCGACGAACATGCTCGGAGTGCCAGGGTCTAGGCACTGCTTGAGAATGCTCGGCGGGCTCACGCCGATCTGTGGACGTGCTGCTTGCCCCTGTGCCGAAATAGCACCGCTGGTGAAGACGGCCGCAGCCCCTAAGAAGCCGATCACGATTTGCTTCATGTTTGATTCCCCGTGACTGCGCCTAACGCCGGAATTGTGCCGAACCGCGAAGCGGTTTCGGCACGAATGACTTGTTATGCGGTGATTGCCCGACGAAGTGGCCGAACGATAAGCCGCCACCGCGAGAACCCCGCCCCAGGCGGAAGAGTAGCAAGTGCCGCGACAAGGCGCTTTACCCGGAACCCGCAAGGCGTGGACTGGCCGAAGCCGCCGCAAATGGGAGCAGGGCAGGAAGTGAGCGCGAGGTCGGAGCGGTGGTCAGCCCGATCGCCGAACAAGTGAGAACTGCGATCCGGAGCCGGCCGACGAGTGCACAACGCACTGGCCGAATGAGCGAGCGCCCGGACAATTCAAAGCAACACCGCATAACGCCTGAATTAAGCCGAGCCGCGAAGCGGCTTCGGCTTGAATGAATTGTTAGAGGGCATCCACGTACTCCGGGTCATCGAACGCCAAGAAACAACCCGTGCGAATGTCCTCGTAGGTGCACAGCGTACCGTTGTAGCAGTAGTTTCCGTTGGCAAAGCTGGTGTGAACCCGAGCTACCTCGAGAGGTGGTCGAGCAGTCATGGGCGGCATTGCGAACGCGAGCAGGACAATTCCGCGCGTCTCGTTGAAGAGGATGTGGACTGGCGCATTCCCGGCCTGAAGCTCGGCGCGCGCGATTTGCTGGAGCGGCTCGGCCAGTTGCGTCCACATTGAATCGGCCGTTGCGTTACCGAAGCTGCGACCATTCCAGGTGAGCGCGTCAACGCTTGTTGTATCTCGGCCCAGCCGCTGAACCCCCATATGCCCTCTAACGCTGGAATTAAGCCGAACCGCGAAGCGGTTTCGGCTTGAATGACTTGTTATACGGCGGTGCTGATGGGCCGGCAAACTGACAGTTCCGACCCCAGAGCGCCCCGCGCCAACCGGCACACTAACACGCACGGCGTGGAGGCTTTGCCCGGACGGCTTGCGGTAGGAAGTGACCGAAGCCACTGAGAGCGGGAGCACCGAAAGCTAGCCACGCGAATGGCGGAGCGGGGCGCTGCACGATGGCCAGAACCGGAAGGATTGCTGACCGGAGCCGGCCGCCGCAGACATGACAGCGTTGCCGAAGGAAAAACCACGGCAATGTTTTTGCACCACCGTATAACGCCTGAGTTAAGCCGAGCCGCGAAGCGGCTTCGGCTTGAACGAATTGTTAGAGCTCACGACCTATGTGCCTGAGTAAACCCGCTTGTAACCCAATATGCGAGGCGGGCTAACAGTGAAACTAGCAGAGGGCTTGCCAATGCAGTTATAACCATCAGCCAAATCGTCTGTACCTCCTCGCGGCAAGCGTTTGGGTTGAAGTAGCTGTGTGGACAGGTCCAAACCTCAGACTGAAGGATGGCCGCTTTGTAAAGGCAATAGGCAGCCAAAAGGGCCGACACCAAGATGCACACGCGCCGCCAGCCTTCGCCAAGAGCGAATTTCTCACCGACACGCGGAGCTCTTGGGAACAATAAGTCGAGTAGTTTCATAGTGAGCTCTAACGCCTGAATTAAGCCGAGCCGCGAAGCGGCTTCGGCTTGAATGAATTGTTAGGCCTCACCCCGCTGGCCTAGCAGGCTGCTGAAATACCGCCCGTCTTGAACACGATCCGCCCCGGCTGCGATGGCACGAGCGGACTTTCATTCAGATCGGCGCACCGTTGAT
>NZ_JBHRXK010000020.1:0-4330 GCF_042648505.1 Lysobacter cavernae | reverse complement strand
GAATCGGGAGGATTGCTGACCGGCGCCGACCGTCGAAGACACGACAGCGTTGCCGTAGGAAAAACCACGGCAATGTTTTTGCACCACCGTATAACGCTGGAATTAAGCCGAACCGCGAAGCGGTTTCGGCTTGAATGACTTGTTATACGGCGGTGCTGATGGAGTCGGCAAACTGACAGCCCCGACCCCAGAGCACCCCGCGCCAGCCGGCACACTAACACGCACGGCGCGGAGGCTTTGCCCGGACAGCTTGCGGCGGTGAAGTAGCCGAAGCCACCGAGAGCGGGAGCACCGAAACCTGGCCACACGAGTGGCGGAGCCGAGCGCTGCACGATGGCCAGAACCGGAAGGATTGCTGACCGGAGCCGGCCGCCGCAGACATGACAGCGTTGCCGAAGGAAAAACCACGGCAATGTTTTTGCACCACCGTATAACGCCTGAGTTAACCCGGACCGCGTAGCGGAGGCAAACACATGGCAAGCTTTTCCTGCCATGTGTTTGATGTAGCGAAGCGGTTTCGGGTTGAACGAATTGTTAGGCCGCAATGTAGCAGAGGCCGGGCCGGTTGGTAGAGCCAGATTGCAGCCCGGCTTGTGACGGGCCGAAAGCCGATTGGCCGCGAGCGCCTGCCGATGATGTCGCGGGAAACGCAGCACGCACGACAATGCCGCGATTGTCTGCTGCCGCGGGAAAAGTCGGGCGCCGCTGCAAGGAAGTGCGACAACCGAACTGCCCCGAGCGCCAGGCGAAAGTGCCGCGGGAAACGCAGCAAGCACGACTCAGTCTCGATACCAAACTGCCGCGATCAAAGCCGGGCGCAACATAAAGCCGAGGCAAGCAGAAGTCGGAGAACAACGCCCGGCAAGCAGCCAAAGCAACCGCTGAACAAGATTGCATTTCAGCGGCCTAACGCTTGAATTAAGCCGACCCGCCCCGGGTAGCTTCCGAAGCCGATGATAACCGGCAACTCCCCGAAGCGAGCAAGCTACGAAGCGGGTTCGGCTTGAATGAATTGTTAGGCCTCATTCGCATTCCGGATTGAAGCCCATACCACTCCTGAAGCGTGCCGGCACTCCGGAGTGCGCGGTGGTGTACGGCTCGAACCTCCAAACAGACTTCACCGCTTTGATGACGGGGTAGTTGAATGCTTTGTCCGGCGAGCTGATGATCTCTACGTCAGTCACGTGGCCGCTTTCTGCGACCGTGATGTTGAAGATCACATCCCCACCAATGCACTGCCTGAGAAGCGCAGGGGGATAAGGGGCAGCTGGGGTGTAGATTGCCTTCGGTACTGCGCTCGCAGCGGATTCCGATGCCGCAACTGGGCTGTCATTGGTAGCGCCGAGCGCGGCTAGGAGCAGGAGTGCTGAGATGATGGTCATGAGGCCTAACGCCTGAATTAAGCCGACCCGCGAAGCGGGTTCGGCTTGAATGAATTGTTAGGCCGCACCATCTCGATTGACAGGCAGATTGGCATACACCATTTCCAACTGTTGCGAGAGGGTTTCCAACAGCTCTTGGGATTGTCGCTGCTCAGCCAAAATGCTGCGAAGCAAGGGCTTTATGCCGAAGATTGCGAACGGAACTAGCACCCATAGAAGAGCGAGGAGAAGTAGGAAAAGCGTCCCAATGAGACCGAACGCAGCGAGTCCAGAAGCGACAGAAGAATCCATATTCCCTCCAGGGGTAATGATGCGAAGTGCGGCCTAACGCCTGAATTAAGCCGAACCGCGAAGCGGTTTCGGCTTGAATGAATTGTTAGGCCGCAGCCAACCCGCGAACTGACCGACTGTGGCCTTGCCAAAAGACTACCAGCGGAACGGCCCGAAAGCCGATGAGCGAACCGCTGCCCCGACACGGTGCTTTACCCGGAACGCTTGATGCGCCATGCCGGACGAAGCGATGCAATCACAACCCCGAACAAGTCGCCGAAGCCAAAGCCCGCGATGGAACAGGTTTTGGTGCGGCCTAACGCCTGAATTAAGCCGACCCGCGAAGCGGGTTCGGCTTGAATGAATTGTTAGGCCGCTGGCGACTAAACGGCAACATGACGGCGACCAAAGATGCGGTGCAAGTACATGTATCCGATGTAGGCAGCGACCATGCCAATGGGAATGGCTACCCAGTCATACAAATCAAACCCAGCGCCGAAGTATGCCTTGGCGCCAAGATAGAACGCGGCGCGCAGCACAATGGCAACGCAGATCAGCGCGCCAATCCAGTCCGTGAGTTTTCGCATGTTGCCTCCAATCGCCACGCCGCTGTTCCTGCGGCCTAACGCTGGAATTAAGCCGAACCGCGAAGCGGTTTCGGCTTGAATGACTTGTTATACGGCGGTGCTGATGGAGTCGGCAAACTGACAGCCCCGACCCCAGAGCACCCCGCGCCAGCCGGCACACTAACACGCACGGCGCGGAGGCTTTGCCCGGACAGCTTGCGGCGGTGAAGTAGCCGAAGCCACCGAGAGCGGGAGCACCGAAACCTGGCCACACGAGTGGCGGAGCCGAGCGCTGCACGATGGCCAGAACCGGAAGGATTGCTGACCGGAGCCGGCCGCCGCAGACATGACAGCGTTGCCGAAGGAAAAACCACGGCAATGTTTTTGCACCACCGTATAACGCCTGAGTTAAGCCGACTTGCGTAGCGTAGCCGACAACGTGGCAAGCTTTACCTGCCACGTTGTTGGTGTAGCGAAGCAAGTTCGGCTTGAACGAATTGTTAGACCTTAGCTGGCGTCAAGGTGGGCCAGAAGGTCAGCTGTAGCTTTTTCCATCCGGGCTTGATTTTCTTCCATGCGACGATTGAGCTCAGAGACATCTGTATCTAGACCAATTTCGGCGCGGACAGCGCTCAGGAGCTTGATCTGCGCCGGAGATATCTTGGTTAGCTCTTTAAACACCGCTTGGAGAAAGGGCTTGTTGTGAGCGTTGTAGCTTTCCCAGGCCGCGTTGCGCTCCTCAGAGTGTTGCGTATAGCTCTGCCGATAGTTCTCAAAGGATCGTTGCAGCGCGGCCATCTTGGCTGGGTTAGGAGTGCCGGACTCATTCAGTGCCGTGATTTCCGAGATAACCCGCTTGGCGTGAACAAACTCTTGGTCGTACAAGTCACCAGATATCTTTATGTCGATCTTTAGGTCATGCAAAGGCTTTGCAGCTGCCACTAGATTGAACAGTGCTTCGCCGTATATGGCTGTCATTTCCGCTGCGAGTGCCGCAGTTTCTCGGCTCCCAACCACTTGAACCTTAGCGAGCTCCGCCATTGCCTCCTGGAGTGGGCCGCCAAGATCTTCAGTCGTTGGGTCTTTACCAGCTAGCGATCCAAGATGGCCGCCGGCGTATGTCATTTGGGCGGCGAGCTTAAGGTAAACATCCTTTCTTAGCTGCGAGATGCGATCTCTATGCTTTTCGCCAGCGTCGTGCCGGAGTTGCTCTTTCAGTCGTTCCAGACTGCTGCGGTTGGAAAGAACAACGCCGGCCAGCGTTATGAAGGACGCGACGATTCCAGACCAAACAATTGTCGGAATGCTGAGGGCTGTTGATGTGACGTCTGCGGGCATGTTGGTTCTAAGGTCTAACGCCTGAATTAAGCCGAACCGCGAAGCGGTTTCGGCTTGAATGAATTGTTAGGCCGCGGCCAGCTTGAGCTTAGCGACCCGCTGCAAGTTGACATGCTGACGTGCCAGCCAAAGGTCGTGCGCGTCCTGCATGACGAGCCAGCTCTCAGGGGTGCGGCCGATCGCCTTGGATAGGCGGAGCGCCATTTCCGGGGTGACCCGGCTGCTACCCTTCAGGACGCGGCTAAGCGTGGAAGGCGCCACATCAAGTTTGTCCGCAAGCTCACGGCCACTAATGCCGTTGGGCTCAAGGTAGATGTCGGTGATGAACTCACCAGGGTGAGGAGGGTTGTGCATGGCCATTAGTGATAGTCCTCGTAATCTAGGACGTAGGTGTTCCCGTCTTGGAACTCGAACGTCACCCGCCAGTTGCCGTTGACCGTAATGGACCAACGTCCGCGCATTTCGCCTTTGAGTTGGTGAAGCCGGAAGCCTGGGATGTCCATGTCCTCAATTGTCTGGGCAGTGTCCAAGGCAGCCAGCTGCATCCGAAGCCGTTTGGCATGGCTGGCTTGCACGCCTGAGGTGCTACCGGTCTCAAACAGTTTACGCAGGCCTTTGTGCCGAAACGATTTGATCATGGCCTGAATGTATCACGTTGCGCATCACGCAACAAGCGGCCTAACAGGCTGCTGAAATACCGCCCGTCTTGAACACGATCCGCCCCGGCTGCGATGGCACGAGCGGACTTTCATTCAGATCGGCGCACCGTTGATC
>NZ_JBHRXK010000019.1:0-4410 GCF_042648505.1 Lysobacter cavernae | reverse complement strand
GAGATCGACCCGCTCGACGGCGTCACCGTCTTCGAGTACGACGAGGTCGGCCGCACGACGGCGGTGATCGACCCGCTGGGCCTGCGCACGCAGTTCGGCTATGACGAGCGCGGCAACCTGCTCAAGCTGACCCGGCCGGACGGCAGCGTGCTGGATCAGGTCTTCGACGAGAACGACCGCCTGCTGGCCCGCACCCATCCCGGCGGTGGCACGGAGCGTTTCGAGTGGAATGCGCACGGCTTGCTCGCGGCATCCGTCGGCGCCTGCGGCGGCACCCATCGCTTCGACTACACCGGCCATGGACAGCTGCGCGCAGCCACCGATCCACGCGGCGGCACGACACGGTTCGAGTTCGACCGCTACGGCAAGCTGTGCGTCCAGGTCGATGCCATCGGCATGCGCCAGCGGATGGAGCACGACGGCCTGGGGCGGACGCTGCGTCGCTGGGACGGCAGCGGGGGCGCGACGTCCTACACGCACGATGCCAAGGGCCGTCTGTTGCGGATGGATTTCCCCGGTGGCGATCACGTCGCGTGTGAGTACGACGCCGAAGGACGGCTGGTGCGTCACCGTGATCCATCCGGTGCGGTGACCCGCCTGGAGTACACGGGCGTGGACCTGCTCCGCAAGCGCATCCAGCCCGATGGCACGGCGACCGAATACCTGTACGACAGCGAAGGCCGGCTGCAATCGCTGATCAATCCAAACGGAGAGACACATCAGTTACGGCGTGATGCACGCGGTTGCATCGTCGAAGAAGTCGACTATTGGGGGCAACGACAGCACTACGAACTAGACGCCGGTGGTCGTATCGGACGCCGGACCGACGCGCTCGGTCGCAGCGTCGAGTTTCGTCTGGATGCGATGGGGCGGACTACGCGCAAACGTCATGTCGACCCTTTTGAACCTGCGCGGGTGCTAGACGAAACATTCCGCTACGACGCCGGTGGCCGCCTGCTGGAGGCGCGCAATGCGGCCGGTCATGTGCTGCGCAGATACGACGCCGAAGGCCGGGTCGTCCATGAGGAGCAGAACGGGTTCGTGGTGGCCAGCAGCTACGATGCGTCCGGCAGCCGGATGAGCCGGGTCAGCGATGCCGGCAACCGGGTCGTGTTCGACTACGATCTGCTGGGGCGGACCCGGGCAGTCGAGGTCAACGACGAGCCGGGCATCGAAACGGTACGCAACCTGCAGGGGCAGACCGTCGCGGAACGCTTGGGCGAAGCGCTGGTGCGCGGCTACCGCTACGACAGTGCGGGCCTGCTGGCCATCCAGGCGCTGCTGAAAGACGACACCGAGCTGTTCCGCACCGAGTACGACTACGACTCCCTGGGTGATCCGATCGCCCGCACCGATTCGGAATATGGGCACGACACCTATGCCTATGATCCGGTCCGGCGGGTGGTCGAGCATGCCGGGCCAATGGACGGCATGCATCGCTGGACTACCGATCGCGCGGGTAACCGACTGCATACCCGGGTGCTGCAGGTCAAACGGCAGGCGGTCGTGGGTAGCGATCTGCAGGTTGGCGACGACTGGAGCCGGGAAGGTGATCTCGACGGTGTCCACTATGCGTTCGATCGCGCCGGCAACCTGGCCCAGCGCCAGCTACGCGGTGCGTCTGGACAGCCGGCGATGCACCTGCGCTGGGATGCCGAGCAACGGCTAGTGGAGTGCGCCTGGAGCGAAGGCGAGCGGCAGGGCATGCGCGTGCGCTTCGGGTACGACCCGTTGGGACGCCGCGTGTTCAAACGTGGCCCGAAGGAGACCACCTGGTTCTTCTGGGACGGCGACGCGCTGCTGGGCGAGGTAACCCAAGCCAACGACGAGCCTGACGCCGCGCCGCTGTGGGTCGGCAACGTGGCCAATCTGCACGAAGCCCAACTGCGCAAGCGCAGGCTCAAGGCGCTGCATGGCCAGGTGCGCGAGTACGTTTACCGTCCGGGCAGCCACGAGCCGTTGATGCTGATCGAGGTGGAGTCCGTCGCAGATGATCAGGCGCCTTTGCCGCGCGAAGCGCCTGTCTCGATGGAGGGCATCGAGCCGGCTTCCGCTGTAACGCCTGATAGGCCCCGTGGGGGAACCAGCGAAATACCCGTGGCATCGGCAGCGGCCGTCAGTGTGCCCGCTCCCCAGGTCGCGAATGTCGGCGTGTCGGTCCCAGCGCGTGGATTGGGATACGGAGTCAGACTTGGCGCCGATAGCGCCGAACCATCACAGGCGGAAGGTGTTGCGAACTCTGCGCAGGTGGAATCGGGCAGGCCGGTGTCGGGTGGGCTGGGGGCCGGCGGACGTTTGAGCGCGCTTGCACTGGGCGGCAGTGATCAAGGCCGCAGTGCATCCGAATCGATGACGCGCGATGCCGACGTTCTCAAGTCCGAATCTAATCCGGTCGGCGCGCGTGCGTTGGCTACCAGTGCTGGTTCGTCGCAGGTACGGAGCAACGGCCTGCTGCAAGCGATGGAGCCTGCGGTTGCAGCGAGCGAAATCGCAGCAGGCACGACGGTCGCCAATCGTGCTGACCCAAGTCTGCCGCCAGGGACGCGACGGGTCGTCTATCACTTCTGTAATGACCTCAACGGATGTCCGGTCCGCATCATCGATGCGACGGGACGGGTGGTCTGGGGCGCGACGCATACGCCCTGGGGCCAGGTGCGGGCGCTGTCGACGCAGCAGCGTCTGATCAATCCGATCCGCCAGCAAGGCCAGTACTTCGATCGCGAAACCGGGCTGTGCTACAACCTGGCGCGCTACTACGACCCGCATGCGGGTTGCTACATCAGCGCCGATCCGCTGGGTCTGGTGGCGGGCGAAAACACCTATCTCTACGCCTTTGGCAATCCGTTCGAGTGGGCAGATCCGTGGGGGCTGCGTGCGTGCCGCCGGGGCGAATGGATATTTCCTGAGGGACGCTCCACCAATATCAACGACTACGACAAGATTTACACAAACGGCATCATGGGAAGTCGGGCCGATGCACAGAAATTGGCCGATGCACAGCGCGTGCCCTATTACTACAATCCAACTTTCGCGGATGGCTTGCCGAAATGGTTGCAGTGGCTCAAGCCGGCGGGATTGCTGACCGACACGTTCGAAACCGCTGTCCAAAAATTTGGCAGGCGAATCGACCCGTTGACCCAGGGGTTCATAGACGGATTGAAGGGCCTTGATCATCCCGTCACGATCGTGGCGCACAGCCAGGGCACCGCTACCGTGATCAGGGCGGTCGACCATATCCCTGCAGGCTCGACGGTGGTGCTCAGAAGCCCGGCCATCAGCTATGACACGGCCAAGAAGGCGCTCGACGGCGCCGGGCTGCAGGACTGGAAGTACATTCAGCCGGTAGGCGATATCGCGCCGTTGTATGCCTCGGCAGGTCCCCGGCAGTGGTTGGCTCAGGTGCGCAAGATCAATCCAATCAAGGCTGTGAATATCCACAATTCGAATGGCTTGGGATTGGGAACTAACGACTTTCCAGGAGATATCTTTGACTACTGATGGCTTATCCGGGAGGTGGGGCGTGAGCAACGGGCTGTGGATCATGGTCGCTGTCGTGGCCATTGGTGTGGTATTGGCGCTGGCGGCCTGTACGCGGGCGGCATCGAGCATGGGGATGGGGGCCGACACCCGCAAGGACTCACAGGGACGTGTCATTCTGCTCGACACGCCGCGCATGCGTGCCGATGCCACCGATTCCTACGACCACACGATCGCGATGGAGAAACGGGGCCATAAGTTGTCGAATGGCATGAGCTGGAATCAGGACTGGCTGCTCACGATCCAGTCGATCAGGAAGAACACCGAGAATCCTGAGTGGTACGTCCAGTACATCATCGAGCAGCGGCGCAAGGCAGGGTTGCCGGAGCTTGAAGGCGTAGATCAGGCCACGCCCTGAGACATGCCGGGGAATTGCCCCTTCCACTTGTATGCGGTGAAGAATTATGAGTGGTTGGCTGTGGATTGGGGGCGCGGTGGTAGTTGTCGGCGCCCTGGTGCTTGCCTTGTCCGCGTGCGTGCGGAACTCCTCGACCATGGGCATCGATTCCCGGAAAGATGCGAGGGGCCGCGTCACACTGTTGGACACGCCAGGCATGCAGGCCGATGCCGCTGGCTCCTTTGATGAACTTGTCGCGATGGAAAAGCGCGGACATGTAATGTCCAACGGCATGAGCTGGAACGATCGCTGGCTGAATACCATTCGCTCCATCCGTGGCAACACCGAGAACCCCGAGTGGTACGTCCAGTACATCATCGAGCAGCGGCGCAAGGCGGGCCTGCCGGAACTCGAGGGCGTGGACCAGGCCAGGTCCTAACAGGCTGCTGAAATACCGCCCGTCTTGAACACGATCCGCCCCGGCTGCGATGGCACGAGCGGACTTTCATTCAGATCGGCGCACCGTTGATCCGGTT
>NZ_JBHRXK010000018.1:0-5818 GCF_042648505.1 Lysobacter cavernae | reverse complement strand
ACCTGCAGGCACGACGTTGCCGTTGTTCTGATTCAAGGCCTTGGATTATCCGGGCGGCGTGCGGGTCCGCAGGCCAGGCAGTCCGGCATTGGCATGCCCGGTGTATGCAAGACGCACAAAGAAGAAGGCCGGTCCCTTTCGGGGACCGGCCTTCGGATAGATGCCCAGCGATGACCTACTCTTGCATGGCTTAGGCCACACTACCATCGGCGCATGTGCGTTTCACTTCCGAGTTCGGGATGGGATCGGGTGGTTCCACACAGCTATTGTCACTGGACAAGCTTGTGAAGCGGCGCAAATTAAAGCTGCGCCAGCTTGCATGGGTTGGAATGTAGCGAGTCAGGCGAATGTCGTCGACGTATCGTCGAGTCCAAGGCCACTTGAGGTTATATGGTCAAGCCACACGGATCATTAGTACGCGTTAGCTCAATGCATTGCTGCACTTACACACCGCGCCTATCAACCACCTAGTCTTGATGGTTCCTTTAGGGGACTTGAAGTCCCGGGAGATCTCATCTTGAGGCGCGCTTCCCGCTTAGATGCTTTCAGCGGTTATCGCTTCCGAACATAGCTACCCGGCAATACCACTGGCGTGATAACCGGAACACCAGAGGTTCGTCCACTCCGGTCCTCTCGTACTAGGAGCAGCCCCTCTCAAATCTCCAACGCCCACGACAGATAGGGACCGAACTGTCTCACGACGTTCTGAACCCAGCTCGCGTACCACTTTAAATGGCGAACAGCCATACCCTTGGGACCGACTACAGCCCCAGGATGTGATGAGCCGACATCGAGGTGCCAAACACCGCCGTCGATATGAACTCTTGGGCGGTATCAGCCTGTTATCCCCGGAGTACCTTTTATCCGTTGAGCGATGGCCCTTCCATACAGAACCACCGGATCACTAAGACCTACTTTCGTACCTGCTTGATCCGTCGATCTTGCAGTCAAGCACGCTTATGCCTTTGCACACAGTGCGCGATGTCCGACCGCGCTGAGCGTACCTTCGTGCTCCTCCGTTACACTTTGGGAGGAGACCGCCCCAGTCAAACTACCCACCATACACGGTCCCCGATCCGGATTACGGACCTAGGTTAGAACGTCAAGCACGACAGGGTGGTATTTCAAGGATGGCTCCACCACAGCTAGCGCCATGGTTTCATAGCCTCCCACCTATCCTACACAGACGAACTCAACGTTCAGTGTAAAGCTATAGTAAAGGTTCACGGGGTCTTTCCGTCTTGCCGCGGGAACGCTGCATCTTCACAGCGATTTCAATTTCACTGAGTCTCGGGTGGAGACAGCGCCGCTGTCGTTACGCCATTCGTGCAGGTCGGAACTTACCCGACAAGGAATTTCGCTACCTTAGGACCGTTATAGTTACGGCCGCCGTTTACTGGGGCTTCGATCAAGAGCTTCGCCTTGCGGCTGACCCCATCAATTAACCTTCCAGCACCGGGCAGGCGTCACACCCTATACGTCCACTTTCGTGTTTGCAGAGTGCTGTGTTTTTGATAAACAGTCGCAGCGGCCTGGTCACTGCGACCCCTCTTAGCTATAGCCCGCATGGGCCACCAAAAGGGGTGCACCTTCTCCCGAAGTTACGGTGCCATGTTGCCTAGTTCCTTCACCCGAGTTCTCTCAAGCGCCTGAGAATTCTCATCCTGCCCACCTGTGTCGGTTTACGGTACGGTCTGCGTAAGCTGAAGCTTAGGAGCTTTTCCTGGAAGCGTGGTATCGGTCACTTCGCCCTAATGGGCTCGTCTCGCTGCTCGGTGTTAATGACCCCCCGGATTTGCCTAAGGGATCCACCTACCTGCTTTCTCCGGGACAACCAACGCCCGGTAGACCTAACCTTCTCCGTCCCTCCATCGCACTTACGCGAGGTGCTGGAATATTAACCAGCTTCCCATCGACTACGCATTTCTGCCTCGCCTTAGGGGCCGACTCACCCTGCGTCGATTAACGTTGCGCAAGGAAACCTTGGGCTTTCGGCGTGCGGGCTTTTCACCCGCATTATCGTTACTCATGTCAGCATTCGCACTTCCGATACCTCCAGCGGACTTCTCAATCCACCTTCAACGGCTTACGGAACGCTCCTCTACCGCGCATACAAAGTATGCACCCCAAGCTTCGGTTCATCGCTTAGCCCCGTTAAATCTTCCGCGCAGACCGACTCGACCAGTGAGCTATTACGCTTTCTTTAAAGGGTGGCTGCTTCTAAGCCAACCTCCTGGCTGTCTGTGCCTTTCCACATCGTTCACCACTTAGCGATGAATTTGGGACCTTAGCTGTGGGTCTGGGTTGTTTCCCTTTTCACGACGGACGTTAGCACCCGCCGTGTGTCTCCCGGATAGTACGTACTGGTATTCGGAGTTTGCCATGGTTTGGTAAGTCGCAATGACCCCCTAGCCATAACAGTGCTCTACCCCCAGCAGTATTCGTCCGAGGCGCTACCTAAATAGCTTTCGAGGAGAACCAGCTATCTCCGGGTTCGATTAGCTTTTCACTCCTAATCACACCTCATCCCCTACCTTTGCAACGGGAGTGGGTTCGGGCCTCCAGTACCTGTTACGGTACCTTCACCCTGGGCATGACTAGATCACCCGGTTTCGGGTCTACTGCCCGCGACTATGCGCCCTTATCAGACTCGGTTTCCCTTCGCCTCCCCTATACGGTTAAGCTCGCCACGAACAGTAAGTCGCTGACCCATTATACAAAAGGTACGCAGTCACTCCTTGCGGAGCTCCTACTGCTTGTACGCACACGGTTTCAGGGTCTATTTCACTCCCTTCACCAGGGTTCTTTTCGCCTTTCCCTCACGGTACTGGTTCACTATCGGTCGGTCAGGAGTATTTAGCCTTGGAGGATGGTCCCCCCATGTTCAGACAGGGTTTCTCGTGCCCCGCCTTACTCGATTTCATTGAATGAGCCTTTTCGCATACCGGGCTGTCACCGTCTATGGCCGAGCTTTCCAACTCGTTTTGCTAAAACTCAATCAACTTAAGGGCTAGTCCCCGTTCGCTCGTCACTACTTAGGGAATCTCGGTTGATTTCTTTTCCTCCGGGTACTTAGATATTTCAGTTCTCCGGGTTCGCTTCCAGCAGCTATGTATTCACTGCAGGATACCTATTGCTAGGTGGGTTTCCCCATTCGGACATCGCGGGATCAATGCTTGTTGCCAGCTCCCCCACGCTTTTCGCAGGCTGCCACGTCCTTCATCGCCTCTGACCGCCAAGGCATCCACCGTGTGCGCTTATTCGCTTGACCATATAACCCCAAGTCGCCTCAGGGTTGTCTGTGCCGAGGGGTACAAATCCTCGACGCGAATATCGACAACTTCAAATGTTAGGGCCTCTAGGGCCCCGCCTTAGCCTCTACGACACGTCATGGACATTCGTCTCAAAACGCTCGCTACATTCCAGTTTTTCAAAGAACACGGCAAAGGCTTCAGCGCCTGTGTCGTTTCAAATCTTTATGTGTGCGCAGTTCAGAGTTCTTGCGGGATGTGGTGGGTCTGGGAGGACTCGAACCACCGGCCTCACCCTTATCAGGGGTGCGCTCTAACCACCTGAGCTACAGACCCAATGTCTTGATGCCAGGTGGTGGAGCTTGTCGGGATCGAACCGACGACCCCCTGCTTGCAAAGCAGGTGCTCTCCCAGCTGAGCTAAAGCCCCATATGAAACGGGACGCTCCCGCGGCCAATACCCCTGTGGGTACCGCCGGGAACTCTGAATGCAGGTCACTTGTGCGGACGTCTGACAGGCACATGCTGCCCATCTTTTTTACATCTCTAAAGGAGGTGATCCAGCCGCACCTTCCGATACGGCTACCTTGTTACGACTTCACCCCAGTCATCGGCCACACCGTGGCAAGCGCCCTCCCGAAGGTTAAGCTACCTGCTTCTGGTGCAACAAACTCCCATGGTGTGACGGGCGGTGTGTACAAGGCCCGGGAACGTATTCACCGCAGCAATGCTGATCTGCGATTACTAGCGATTCCGACTTCATGGAGTCGAGTTGCAGACTCCAATCCGGACTGAGATGGGGTTTCTGGGATTGGCTCGCCGTCGCCGGTTTGCAGCCCTCTGTCCCCACCATTGTAGTACGTGTGTAGCCCTGGCCGTAAGGGCCATGATGACTTGACGTCATCCCCACCTTCCTCCGGTTTGTCACCGGCGGTCTCCTTAGAGTTCCCACCATTACGTGCTGGCAACTAAGGACAAGGGTTGCGCTCGTTGCGGGACTTAACCCAACATCTCACGACACGAGCTGACGACAGCCATGCAGCACCTGTGTCACGGTTCCCGAAGGCACCAATCCATCTCTGGAAAGTTCCGTGCATGTCAAGGCCAGGTAAGGTTCTTCGCGTTGCATCGAATTAAACCACATACTCCACCGCTTGTGCGGGCCCCCGTCAATTCCTTTGAGTTTCAGTCTTGCGACCGTACTTCCCAGGCGGCGAACTTAACGCGTTAGCTTCGATACTGAGTGCCAAGTTGCACCCAACATCCAGTTCGCATCGTTTAGGGCGTGGACTACCAGGGTATCTAATCCTGTTTGCTCCCCACGCTTTCGTGCCTCAGTGTCAGTGCTGGTCCAGGGTGTCGCCTTCGCCACAGATGTTCCTCCCGATATCTACGCATTTCACTGCTACACCGGGAATTCCACACCCCTCTACCGCACTCTAGATTGCCAGTATCCAATGCCATTCCCAGGTTGAGCCCAGGGCTTTCACATCAGACTTAACAAACCACCTACGCACGCTTTACGCCCAGTAATTCCGAGTAACGCTTGCACCCTTCGTATTACCGCGGCTGCTGGCACGAAGTTAGCCGGTGCTTATTCTTCCGGTACCGTCATAACTCAGGGTTATTAACCCCAAGCTTTTCTTTCCGGACAAAAGTGCTTTACAACCCGAAGGCCTTCTTCACACACGCGGCATGGCTGGATCAGGCTTGCGCCCATTGTCCAATATTCCCCACTGCTGCCTCCCGTAGGAGTCTGGACCGTGTCTCAGTTCCAGTGTGGCTGATCATCCTCTCAGACCAGCTACGGATCGTCGCCTTGGTGGGCCTTTACCCCGCCAACTAGCTAATCCGGCGTCGGCTCATCTATCTGCGTGAGGCCTTGCGGTCCCCCACTTTCACCCGTAGGTCGTATGCGGTATTAGCGTAAGTTTCCCTACGTTATCCCCCACAAATAGGCAGATTCCGACGCATTCCTCACCCGTCCGCCACTCGCCACCCAGAGAGCAAGCTCTCCTGTGCTGCCGTTCGACTTGCATGTGTTAGGCCTGCCGCCAGCGTTCACTCTGAGCCAGGATCAAACTCTTCACTTAAGTATTGCGACTCGGCCCGAAGGCCTCGTCAATGCTTTGAGTGCAGTCGTCTATCCAGGCCCCAATACTCGATTACTCGCATTTGCATGCTTTCTTGAATCATTGAGACTCTGTGTCGAACGTCTGCTGATGGACAACCATCCACCGGCCAGACGCCCGCACAAGTCACCTGCGCACACTGTCAAAGATCGTCGGGGCCGGCCTCAGCGCCTTTCCCTTGCCTCGCCTGCCGCACCAAAGTGCTTCAGGGAGCCGCACATCTTACAGCAGATTTCGTAACCGTCAACACCCTGTTCCGAACTCTTTTTGCTGCCCCGGCGACCGTTTGCACCCCTCTTCAGGGACCAGCCAGTCTGCCGGGCCGCGCATCTTACAGCACCTTTCGAAACCGTCAACCGCCTTCGAAATCGCCGCTTCAACCGCGCCCCGCTTCGGTCAACTTCACCTCGGCGGGGCGCGCATTGTGCACACGCAC
>NZ_JBHRXK010000017.1:0-7281 GCF_042648505.1 Lysobacter cavernae | reverse complement strand
GGGACGTTGCTGAGGGGTGGGCTCCAGTGGCAGAGTGGGCCCTAACAATTCGTTCAAGCCGAAGCCGCTTCGCGGCTCGGCTTAACTCAGGCGTTAGGCCCCACTTGGCTTCGTTGGATTGTCGGTTGTAGATTCCAGCGTGCTCCGCCGCCCGCTATCGCGCACGGCTCCCGCCCCAACACTGCGGCGCTGCCAAATTCAAATCATCGTGCTTCACCGCCGCCCGCGTTGCGCGCGGCTTGCTTGTTCGGCTCTTGGCGCTTCGGCCACATCCTGGCGCGCGCATTGAGTTCGCCGTTGGCACCCTCGCCTCCCGGTCATCAGGTCGCTCACGGCTAGGTTCCGGGGCAAGCCTGCAGTCGCTTCGTTGAGCGCCCGGTGAGCTACGTCGGGCGCGCCCGGTTGGCTCGGCCTCGGGTGTAACGGCGACTTGGCCGGGGACGTTGCTCAAGGGCGGGCACTGGTGGCAGAGTGGGCCCTAACAGTTCGTTCAAGCCGAACTTGCTTCGCTACATCAAATACATGGCAGAAAAAGCTTGCCATGTGTTTGGCTCCACTACGCAAGTCGGCTTAACTCAGGCGTTAGAGCGCTATGGAGGTTACAAGGGTGCGATCTGTTCTTTTTCTGCTGCTTGCCATGATCAGCTCAGCCTCACTAGCTGGGGAGGCCTCACGGCTTGTCCAAACAGCCCGCTCCGATTACGTAACTAAACTTGGAACAGAGCTCGCACTTAAGGGCCACATCCCGCAAGCCAACTTCGATTGTGTTGCGTCAATACCACTTACCACCTACACATCCTCAATCTCCGCCTTTCTTGGGTCCAAGCTCAAAAGCGAGGAGATTGCCGTTGCACTTGCATTCTATGAGTCTCCCGCCGGAACTAAGTACACCCAACATGGCATCGTGCAGTTCTACAAGCTCAAAAGCATTCCAACCGAGATGACCTCCCCCAGCATTGGGGAGAGCGAAATGCAGCAGATCCTGGCTTTTTCGCGGACTAGCGCCGGCGCCAAGATGATTAACCGCGACTTCTCCCGTGAGATGGCGCTCGCGGCAAAGGCCGCGGAAGACAAAGAGCTGAGAGCTTGTGGTTACAAGGGCGCACTCTAACAATTCATTCAAGCCGAAGCCGCTTCGCGGCTCGGCTTAATTCAGGCGTTAGGCCCCACACGGCTTCGCTGAATTGTCGGCTGTAGATTCTCGCGTGCTCCGCCGCCCGCTTCGCGCACGGCTCCCGCTCCAACATTGCGGTGCTACCAGCTCAAAGCATCGTGCTACCCCGCCGCCCGCGTTGCGCGCGGCTTGCTTGCTCGGCTCTTGACGCTTCGGCTACATCCTCGCGCGCGCAATGAGTTCACCGTTGGCACCCTCGCCTCCCGGTCATCGGGGTCACTCACGGCCAGGTTCCGGGGCAAGCCTGCTGTCGCTTCGTTGGGCATCCGGTGGGCTGCATCGGGCGCGCCCGGCCATCTCGGCTTCGGTTGTAACGGCAACTTGGCCGGGGGCGTTGCTCAAGGGCAGGCACTGGTGGCAGAGTGGGCCCTAACAATTCGTTCAAGCCGAACTTGCTTCGTTCCAGCAAAAGCGTGGCAGAAAAAGCTTGCCACGCTTTTGCCTCCACTACGCAAGTCGGCTTAACTCAGGCGTTATGCAGCGTTGCAAAAGCATCGCGGTAGTTGCTCATTCGGCCAGTCTTTCGCGCCGTGCTGGGTCGGCTCCGGGTAGCGGCCCCGGTTCTCGTCGCCATCGTGGCGTCCACCGCTTCGCCACTCGCGCTGCTACATTTTGGCGTCCCGGTTGTTGGCGGCTTCGGGCACATCTGGCGCCGTGGCTTCTCGGCAAGGCTTCTGCCCGCAATTTGGTAGTGTTCGCCCTGGGGCGGTGCTGCTGTTGTTGCGGGGGCAAGTTCTTCCCGCTCTTCCGGCAATCACCGCATAACAAGTCATTCAAGCCGAACCCGCTTCGCGGGTCGGCTTAATTCCGGCGTTAGGCGCCACATGAGATGACTCTAGCCATTCATCAAATGCATGATGCATCGCTTGTGGCTATCCGGTATGACTGGCCCAGCCGCTCATGCAGCCTTGAGTTCTCTGGCGCTCCGCAGCTGCTGGAGCCTTTCTCAATCACGTTCACTGATGTCTTGGAGCTGGTAATCCCAGCGGCTTCCCTTGGGGGCCTTCCGTGTCAGTCCTAGAGGTCACGGACGCAGGTCGTTACGAGTTCGCTATGCAGTCGGGTGACACCATCACCGTGGTGGCGCCTAACAATTCATTCAAGCCGAACCCGCTTCGCGGGTCGGCTTAATTCAGGCGTTAGGCCCCACGCGGCTTTCTTGGGGTCTATGGCATGCAATTTCTGCGCGCGCTCTGCCGCCCGCTATCGCGCACGGCTCCGCTCCATCATTGCGGTGCTGCCAGCCCAAAGCATCGTGCTCCATCGCCGCCCGCGTTGCGCGCGGCTTGCTTGCTTGGCAGTTGATGCTTCGGCTGCATCCTCGTGCGCGCATGGGGTTCACCGCAGGCTGCATCGCCTCCCGACTATCGGGTGGCTGGCGGACAGGTTCCGGGTACAGCCAGCAATCGCTTCGTTGGGCATCCGGTCAACTCCAACGGGCGCGCCCGGTTAGCTCGGCTTCGGTTGTAACGGCAACTTGGCTGGGGCGTTGCTCAAGGGCGGGCACTGGTGGCAAAGTGGGCCCTAACAATTCGTTCAAGCCGAACTTGCTTCGTTACGGCAAAGGTATGGCAGGAAAAGCTTGCCATACCTTTGCCTCCACTACGCAAGTCGGCTTAACTCAGGCGTTAGGCCTGACACCAAGCATCTTGACCGCTTGACCGACCGTATCTAATCGGATACAGTGCTGCATGAGCACTTTCCTGCGCACGTCGGAGTTCGACGCATGGCTGAAAGCACTGCGCGACCCGATCGCAACGGCCCGCATTGCTGCGCGTATCCGTTCAGCAGAGTCCGGTAATTTTGGCGACTGTGCACCCGTCGGAGACGGCATCTCCGAGATGCGGATTCATGTTGGGCCCGGCTACCGCTTGTACTACTGCCGCAGAGGTGAGGTTACGTACTTGCTGCTGTGTGCAGGAGACAAGTCCTCTCAGCCTAAAGACATCCGTACAGCTAAGGCCCTTCTCAAGGGCTTGGAGGGCTAACCCATGAAGAACATTGCCGCCTTTGATGCTGCCGACTACCTCGACAATGACATCGTCATTGCGGAGTACCTGAACGCTGCGCTAGAAGATGAGAATCCTAACGTGTTCCTTCAAGCTATCGCTGACGTTGCTAAAGCTCGTGGCATGACCAAGCTGGCCAAAGATACTGGGCTCGGTCGTGAAAGCCTTTACAAGGCTCTCGCGCCTGGCGCAAAACCACGATACGACACGGTCATCAAGCTTGTTCGTGCACTTGGTGTTGAGTTGCACACAACACCAGTTCACGCTGGTCAGGCCTAACAATTCGTTCAACCCGAAACCGCTTCGCTCCAGCAAAATGCGGCACTGAAAAGCGTGCCACATTTTGCTTCCACTACGCAGTTCGGGTTAACTCAGGCGTTAGGCCGCATTAGACATGTACGCTCCTCATGCCCGTATGACATCTACTGCCTTCCTTGAGGCTTATCGGCGCTGCATGGATGAAACGGCTTCGAGCGGCAAGAATGAGGCCATGTTCATTCCCGCGCTTGTTTGCGCCGCATTCTCTGCAGAGGTCGGGCTAAAAGCTCTCCTGCTCCAGGCAGGCAAAGCCGCGCGAGGGCATGACCTTGTTAGGCTGTTCAACAGATTGCCCGATGAGCTTCAGTTGGATATCTTCGGCCGCATGAGCATGGAGGCATCGCAGTTTGCCGCAAACTTGAACCATGTACGAGATGCGTTCAAAGATTGGCGGTACATGTATGAGTTCAACGATGAGCGTTTTATCAGTGTGGCGTTCGTTTCCAATTTTGCAGCTGCGGTAGCAGCGGCAAATCCACTCAACCGGGCTGCGGCCTAACAATTCGTTCAAGCCGAAACCGCTTCGTTACGGCAAAGGCATGGCAGGAAAAGCTTGCCATGCCTTTGCCTCCACTACGCGGTTCGGCTTAACTCAGGCGTTAGGCCTCATGTCAGGCAATCTCGCGTACAAGGCAATCATCGACCAGCTTGCGGACGAGACGCGGCTCTATAGCGCTCTTGCCAAGCGTGCCGCTGACAACTCTCCTTTCCACGCGGAGAGCGGGCACGCCGCTTTCAATAGTCTCCTAGGCTCACTTACCGCAGAGCAGCGCGCCCTACTGTCCGAAACACTACTTCAAGAACGCCGTGGCGCCATACACGATGCTCTAGCCGTGCTTTCTTGGTGGGTTGACTGTCGCGACCTAGGTCTTACTGTCAATGGCCAGCCAATAGCCGTTGACCTTAGTGGCATGGGGTTGCATGGTGACTACGTTGGCCGATGCGATGGCTGGGAGTGGCCCAGTGATGAGGCCTAACAATTCATTCAAGCCGAACCCGCTTCGCGGGTCGGCTTAATTCAGGCGTTAGGCCGCAAGGAGAGGTACTCGTGCACGACAATCTTCGCGCTGTTATTGCCAACGTTGTCGCCAGAATTTCTGGTCACAGCACCAACTCAGCGGTGTATGACCACACGCAGGCTAAACACATCCATGTTTCAGGCTCCGTGTCTCAAACGTCTGTCCATGTCTATGACCACGATCGGGGCGCCCACGTCAGCGGCTCGCACTCCCAGCTCTACGACCATGGGAAGGGAGCGCACATCTCGCTCCAGCTTCGCGGGGCCCAGTTCAATGGCTACGACCATGGCACTGGCCATCACTACTCGGGCAACATCCGTAGCCGCTCCGTGACCATTTACGATCATCAAACCGGCCAGCACCATCACTATCAGGTGTAGCGGCCTAACAATTCATTCAAGCCGAAGCCGCTTCGCGGCTCGGCTTAATTCAAGCGTTAGGGGGCACAGCGAGTGCGCAGTGAATTCGTGAAAGGAATCTTTAAACTGTTGACGGTTGCGCCAATTTTTCTAATGACCGCGTGCAACGGGGAAGCAACTGACAGTACGCCCGCTGACACCGGCCGCGACCTCTCAAAGTGCAGCCTTTCTTTCCGCGTAGTGACCGCCAATGGCGGCCTCTCCATCAACGATTTGGCTCGGCCAGAGCACATTGCGGCTGTGGAAAGAATGGAGCCAAACTTTCCTGGCGATCACCCTTGGTTCGTAACCTTCACCGACATTGGCGCCAAGCGCATGTTTAGCCATACGTCCAGCAATCCCGAAGGGGATATTGCCATGCTGTGTGATGGCCTTGAGATCTTCCGGGCCCGCACCCTCAAGCCATTCGGCAAACATTCGATCGTTCAGGCTGGATCGGGTGCCCCCTAACAATTCGTTCAAGCCGAAACCGCTTCGTTACGGCAAAGGCATGGCAGGAAAAGCTTGCCATGCCTTTGCCTCCACTACGCGGTTCGGCTTAACTCAGGCGTTAGACCTTTGCAAAAGTAGATTCCCGTTGTTGTGCGCTTCGGCTACATCAAAGGCGTTTGCAGGTGCTCCGCTTCGGCTACACCCCGCCTCGGGGTTCCTGGGTAAAGCACCGCATCACCGCAATTTGCTGATCTACTTGCTTACGGCCAGTTCCGGTGAGAGTCTTTCGCTAAAGCAAGGGGGTTGGAACGGTGCTGGTTGCGCCGGTCTAACAATTCATTCAAGCCGAGCCCGCTTCGTGTTCTCGCCCAAAACTCACTATCGCTGGGCGGGCCGGCTTAATTCAGGCGTTAGAGCGCTCATGGAAATGTCCGGCTGGCCAGTATTCGCCAACATCTGCAGGGAGAGCTTTGGGGAGTGCAAGTTCCAAGATCAACTCATTGGAGAGTGCGGCGGCAACCCTGATATCGCCTGGGCAACCTTCTACCACCTAGGTAGTGACAGCATCCCTTGGCTGCACAGAAAAATTCCGTCGTTGGATGGCGCAAGACCAGTGAACCTCATCGCATCGGGCAAGGCAGACCTAGTCCGCAATTGCCTCTGGGGATTCCCTAGCTGAGCGCTCTAACAATTCGTTCAAGCCGAACTTGCTTCGCTACATCAAATACATGGCAGAAAAAGCTTGCCATGTATTTGCCTCCGCTACGCAAGTCGGCTTAACTCAGGCGTTAGGCCCCTCAGGAGGCATATGAAATTTGCAAGGAAGCTCATCGCAAGCCTTCTCTCGATTGCTCCACTCACTGCCGCAGCTGCGGAAGCATCCCAAGGTCAAGGCTCCGCTGCTCGTAGTGGCGTATCCGCTATCTGGATACTTGCAAATATCAGCTACGCAGGCATGCGGGCGCAAAACAGCGCAAGCGCTGGCTGGCGCGTCGTTGCTTTCATCTTTGGCTTTCCTGGCACTCTCATTACCTTCCTTGCCGTTGGAGAAGGTAGCGAGCGCGCCTATGGCATCGAGGTGCCGCGGCGCAGGGCTCCCCGTGACGGGGCCTAACAATTCATTCAAGCCGAACCCGCTTCGCGGGTCGGCTTAATTCAGGCGTTATGCGGTGTTGCAAAAGCATCACCGTAGTTGCTCATTCGGCCAGTCTTTCGCGTCGTGACGGGTCGGCTCCGGGTAGCAGCCCCGGCTCTCGCCGTCATTGTGTCGGCCATCGCTTCGCCGCTCGTGCTGTTGCATCCTGGCGTTCCAGTTGTCGGCGACTCGGATACATCTGGCGTCACGGCTTCTCGGTAAGGCTTCTGCCCGGTAATTTGGTAGTGTTCACTCGGGGGCGGTGCTGCAGTCGTGGCGGGTGCAAGTTCTTCCCGCTCTTCCGGCAATCACCGCATAACAATTCGCTGTAGCCGAAGCCGCTTCGCGGCTCGGCTAAGCTCAGGCGTTATGCGGCAGTGCAAAGACATTTGCCGTTGTTGCTCCTTCGGCCACATCGTCGCGCCGTGGCGTCCGCTCCGGATAGCCGTCCTTTCGGTTGCAGCAATCGGTTCGGGTATCGCTCCGCCGCTCGTCCTGTCAGCTTCCCGTGCTTCTGGCTTCGTCGGCTCCGGACAGCAGTCCTGACGGCACTCGTGACCGGGCCGCTCCCCGCTTCACCGGCTCGGGCGTTCGTTTCCGGTGTTACGGTTTCCGTTCTTCGGGTACATCCCGCAGCCAGCGTTCCGGGTAAAGCTCCTGCGCGGGCCGTGCTAGTGTGGTAATCCCCCCACTTTTAGCAGTCGCCAAAAGTGGAGCTAAGCGGCCATCGCCAGCTTCATCGCCGGGGTGATGCCGCCGAGCGCCATGTTGGGGC
>NZ_JBHRXK010000016.1:0-8597 GCF_042648505.1 Lysobacter cavernae | reverse complement strand
TTGCGGTCAAAGCCGCGGAACATCTCAGCCAGTTGCGCCCTAACAATTCATTCAAGCCGAAGCCGCTTCGCGGCTCGGCTTAATTCAGGCGTTAGGGGGCGTTTGAAATGGCGCAGCAATCTGTCGGATCGAAAACAAAGCGAGTGCTGCTTCATGTGGCCCGCGCCATCCTCGCTCTGCTGGCCGTGTTGTGGACACTATCGCTGCTCAACGTGTTCATGGTTGTCTTTGGCACTCCGGGCTACTTTCAGGAGCATTGGCTGAGAGTCTGCCTTGCCGTTGCCATCGTCTTTCTTCCTGCATGGGGCTACATCAAGCTCACAGAGATCGCTGCGCGTCCTCGCCCAGAGCAAAGCACGCCCGCTCAGACACGGAGCAAGCCCGGCCGGATTCTAGGCACCCCACATAAGCGCGCATGGTTTCTTGTGTTTGTTGTCGGGCTTGTTCTTATCGGCGGTGCTTACATCACTTTTGAGCTTCAACATTCCTACTCAAGCTTTGCCAAGGCAGTCTTTGATCGCCCCGGCCGCTACATTGGCTACAAAACCGCCACTTACCTTGGCATCTCCTTTGCTGTTGCAGGGCTGTTCTTTTCTGTTCTGTATGATTCAACACTAGGCCGGGTGATCGCCTGGGTCCGGCATGGATCTGGCGACGCCCACTAACAATTCGTTCAAGCCGAAACCGCTTCGTTACACCAAAGGCATGACAGGAAAAGCTTGCCATGCCTTTGGCTCCACTACGCGGTTCGGCTTAACTCAGGCGTTATACGGTGGTGCAAAAACATTGCCGTGGTTTTTCCTACGGCAACGCTGTCGTGTCTTCGACGGTCGGCGCCGGTCAGCAATCCTCCCGATTCCGGCAATCGTGCAGCTCCCGGCTCCGCCACTCGTGTTGCCGGCCTGCGGTGCTCCTGTTCTCGGCGGCTCCGGTCACTTCCCGCCGCAAGCCGTCCGGGCAAAGCCTCCTCGCCGTGCGTGCTAGTGTGCCGGCTGGCGCGGGGTGCTCTGGGGTTGGGGCTGTCAGTTTGCTGGCTCCATCAGCACCGCCGTATAACAAGTCATTCAAGCCGAAGCCGCTTCGCGGCTCGGCTTAATTCCAGCGTTAGGCCCCGGCACCTGGCATTTCAGCAGTTTGGATTTTGCGGCTGAGAGTTCATCGCAAAAGCCCGTCGCCCGATCATTGTTTCCCGCAGGCGCCCCGCCGCCCGCTTTCGCGCACGGCTGCATTCACAACCCCATCGCACGTCACGTCGCCCGCTACGCGCGCGGCTCGTTCTCGCAAAATGGCTTTTCCGGCGTCTCGCAGCTAGCCGTTTCAAGTCGTTGGCGGTGTTACAGTTCCGGTCGCGGGCTCGGCGCAACCGGCCGGGCCCTAACAGTTCATTCAAGCCGAAGCCGCTTCGCGGCTCGGCTTAATTCAGGCGTTAGGCCCCGATGTTCGAGTCCACGTCCATCGTCGCATGAAGAACCCGAACGATCAGCAACTCGTCCTCACTCGGCTGCTTGTAATAGATCACGTGCGCCCCATGAGGGAACTTCCGGTAGCCTTCTCGGATCTCGTCGCAAGCCCTTCCCATTAAGGGATTCTTCGCCAGCGAGCGAAAGACTTGATCTACTTCCTTCAAGTACGCATTGCGCTGCCGCACACCCCATCGGCTCTGTGTAAACCGCGCGATCGATCTTAGGTCTGCCTGCGCTGACCTGGTGAGATCAAAGTGCCTCACTGCTGCTCAGAGTCCAGCTCTGCAATGAGCGACTCATAGCTATACTTGGCTCGCCCGCTGCGTTCACCGGCAATTAGCGCGTTCCGTAGAACTTCCAACTTGCTTTCGGTAGTCTCAAGCAAACGCAGCCCGGCCCGGACAACTTCGCTGGCAGAGCCGTACCGACCGCTGTCTACTTGGCCCGAGATGAACTGCTCAAAATGATCACCCAGGCTGACGCTAGTGTTCCTGGCCATGACGCCCTCCTCTACTCGTACCAAATTTTGGTACAATAATCGGCGTATGTCAATCGGGGCCTAACAATTCGTTCAAGCCGAACTTGCTTCGTTCCGGCAAAGGTATGCCAGAAAAGCTTGCCATACCTTTGCCTCCACTACGCAAGTCGACTTAACTCAGGCGTTAGAGCCCGCAGGAAATTGCGATGAGTTCTGAAACAATTGAGGAAGTACGCAGCCTCTTCGAGCTAGCTGAGCGGGAGACTGATCCAGAGCGCAAGTTCACTGCCCTGGAGGAGGCGCTGGATCTGACTGATGACCTACGGGGAGATCCTGCGGTTGACCCTGCGGTTCTTGGCGTTGCCAACAATCTTCGGCAATCTCACCTGCGCCGCTTGTTAGGTCAGTTGGTGGCCATGCATCACGTGGAAATGGATACATGGTTCAACTACATCAAGCTTCTGCTGCTCCGCGTTGTGCCGGAAGTTGAGGCCGTTCTCGCCAAGGACTCAACGTTGCGGGAAAGCTACGTCACCTTCAAGAATCTGTGGAAAGATGAGCTACTCAAGATGCTGCAACAAGCTTGAGGCGGGCTCTAACAATTCGTTCAAGCCGAACTTGCTTCGTTACACCAAACACATGGCAGAAAAAGCTTGCCATGTGTTTGGCTCCACTACGCAAGTCGGCTTAACTCAGGCGTTAGGGCCCATGAGAAAGTTCACCGCAATCCTGATTTCTTCTCTTGCGGCAATTGCAGTTCAACCATTTGTTTTCATTGCATCGTTCGGCATCCCACTAGCCATAGCAGGCGACCTATCTTCGCTTGCGGATGTTGCTCGCTACTCCTTCTTCCCGGCGCTTTTTGCCATTCCATTCGTGCTTTTCGTTGGGATCCCAGCAACCCTAATACTTGTCCACTTCGGCAAACTTCGCTGGTGGCTGCTTGCTTTTATCGGGTTTATTGCTGCCGCGGCTCCTATTGCTTTTTCAGGCCCAGGTGGGAGCCCGGGCTATTCCTCTGGTGGCAATTGGCACGGCAAATACGTCGATCTTGTCATCAACGGCGAGCCCACTCTCTACGGCTGGCTCAATCACCTTGAGTCCATCTTCTTTTTTGGGCTCCATGGGCTGGTAGGCGCTACTGTCTTTTATGTGCTGTGGCGTCGTAGCATGGGCCCTAACAATTCATTCAAGCCGAACCCGCTTCGCGGGTCGGCTTAATTCAGGCGTTAGGCCGCACCAAAACCTGTTCCATCGCTGGCTTTGGTTTCGGCGGGTTGTTCGGGGTTGTGACTTCATCGCTTCGTCCGGCATGGCGCATCAAGCGTTCCGGGTAAAGCGCCGTTTCGGGGGAACGGTTCGGTCATCGGCTTGCGGGCCGTTCCGCTGGTAGTCTTTCGGTAAGGCCACAGTCGGTCAGTTCACGGGTTGGCTGCGGCCTAACAGTTCATTCAAGCCGAACCCGCTTCGCGGCTTCGGCACTCTGCCGCTGCTGGGTGTCGCGTTGCTTCGCCAACCGTCACGTTGCGGGTCGGCTTAATTCAGGCGTTAGACCACTATGACAAACACTTCCGCTGACACACAAAGCAACCCAGAGGGCGAGTTCATCTCAACCCTCATCTCTCCCGACGATTACGCGCGCCAAGTCAATCAAGTCGCCACCGTCTGGTCCAATCAGCTCCGATACATTCGTCGCAAAGAGCTCGCACTCCAACCGTTCGGTGTGGAGATCATCCCTATGAGTGCGGTAAAGCATGTCACCTATCGGCAAGAGCTCGCGGTCGCACCGTTTGTGCTCGGCGCTCTGTGCCTAGCAATTGTTGCACTCGTTCTCGTTGCGCCAATTCCTGGAGGCACCCGGATTCCCGTTGGCGCGCTTGCGCTGGCCGGTTTTGCCGGCTACACGTGGACTCGCGGCATAAAGCGGCACCGCCTAGACTTTGCACTCTCCAACCGCACTCTCACTTGGCGGTCTAAAGCTGGAGATTTCAACGTATACACAGCCAGTGTCGCAAAGGTGGCCGCTTTCGCTCGTCAGTCTGGGCTGCTGTCTTCAAGCTCCCAGCTTCCTGGCTAGTGGTCTAACAATTCATTCAAGCCGAAACCGCTTCGCGGTTCGGCTTAATTCAGGCGTTAGGGGGCTAGTTGTGCAATTTCATAGATTCATTTTCTTTTTTGTACTGCTCTGTGTCGCATCCTTTTTCGCGGACGAACTTTTATATCAAGCACTGTTCGCGCTGGGCACTGACGATCGCGGCGTCCACAACCCGACACTTATAGATTTTGCAAGCCTAATCTCTGGCTTTTTGCTCTGGACGGTTCCGGCGCTCTTCGTTGGCTGGAACGCTCCGGCAAGACCCATCAGGGCTGCGCTCTTGCTTGGTGGCCCGCTAGTGTTGGTTTTTCACGCGTACTCGGCATACGTACATGATCCCAACACTTATCACTACCAAGAGTGGCTTACGCTGACTCCAGTTCGCGCGCTTATCTCGCTCATCAACTTCTGCTTTGTTGCCTGTACGGGTGCAATACTGAGACGCGACCGCGGGGCGCCCCCTAACAATTCATTCAAGCCGAAGCCGCTTCGCGGCTCGGCTTAATTCAGGCGTTAGGGGGCTAGTTGTGCAATTTCATAGATTCATTTTCTTTTTTGTACTGCTCTGTGTCGCATCCTTTTTCGCGGACGAACTTTTATATCAAGCACTGTTCGCGCTGGGCACTGACGATCGCGGCGTGCACAACCCGACACTTATAGATTTTGCAAGCCTAATCTCTGGCTTTTTGCTCTGGACGGTTCCGGCGCTCTTCGTTGGTTGGAACGCTCCGGCAAGACCCATCAGGGCCGCGCTCTTGCTTGGTGGCCCGCTAGTGTTGGTTTTTCACGCGTACTCGGCATACGTACATGATCCCAACACTTATCACTACCAAGAGTGGCTTACGCTGACTCCAGTTCGCGCGCTTATCTCGCTCATCAACTTCTGCTTTGTTGCCTGTACGGGTGCAATACTGAGACGCGACCGCGGGGCGCCCCTAACAATTCATTCAAGCCGAAGCCGCTTCGCGGCTCGGCTTAATTCAGGCGTTAGGCCGCTAATCATGCACATGACTCGTCGCGATTTCATTGCAATAGCTGGGGCGTCCGCGGTGGCTGCTGTCATTCCCGGTTGTGCTTCACTGAAAGGAACAACAAACATGTACGGTCTGATCGGAAAGATGAGGGTTGTGCCAGGGCAACGCGACGCATTGATCTCCATCCTCATTGAGGGCGTCAGTGGCATGCCGGGTTGCCTTAGCTACATAGTCGCGCAAGACCCGACTGATCCTGATGCCATCTGGGTAACTGAGGTATGGGACAGTCAAGAGAGCCATCAGGCTTCTTTGTCGCTGCCTTCAGTTCAACAAGCCATTTCGCGCGGCAAACCGCTCATTGCAGGCTTCGGCGAACGATTCGAGACTAAGCCCATTGGTGGTCATGGGCTTGCGGCTCCCGGCAACGCGGCCTAACAATTCATTCAAGCCGAAGCCGCTTCGCGGCTCGGCTTAATTCAGGCGTTAGGCCCCACATGAAAAATTTCGTAAATGCCCAAACTTGGTCCGCCTCACTCCCGGACGGCTGGACACACTCCTCCGATAATGAGTGCATTACTTTCGTTGGTCCCGAAGATATCGGCGCATTGCAAATCAGTAGTTACAAGAAGGACCAATTGGTCAAAGATCAGGATCTGACTGATTTCGCTGAAGACCATCTAGAGGCCGGGGCACGCCCAACAACGGTCACCTTCGGCAAGTACACGGGATTTCGCATTGCGTTCGCCGTTGACGACTTCTTCTGGCAACTGTGGTATTTGCGGCAAGACTCTCAGATGCTTTTTGTTTCATATAACTGCCCCATCGCTGATCGCACACATGAAGACCGCGAGGTTCTTGAGCTACTATCAAGCTTGGCACCGCAGGGTGGGGCCTAACAATTCGTTCAAGCCGAACTTGCTTCGTTACGGCAAAGGCATGGCAGGAAAAGCTTGCCATGCCTTTGCCTCCACTACGCAAGTCGGCTTAACTCAGGCGTTAGGCTGCTTGGAGAGTCCATTGCAATCCGAGTATCGATTCGAGCTACTGGACGGCTGTCTGTGCAAAGTAGACACAGCGACCGGCCAGACAATCGCGCGCCACGAGCCTATTGGCACATCAATTGTTCAGGCGTTCCCCGTCGGTTCCAATGTTGTCGTGCGTGAGGATTACTATGAGTTTCCTCGCGGCCAATCCAACGTCTACTGCCTGGCAGATAACTTTGATTTGGTTTGGTCTGCTGAGCTGCCTTGGCAAAATGACGTTTACGCAAACCCCGTGATTCCTACGCCAGAGGGCTTCCTTTCGTGCGCATCATGGGACGGCATGAGCTGCACACTCAATCCTGAGACCGGCCGCATCCTCAAAAAGGTGTTCACCAAGTGACCGGCACGCAGCCTAACAATTCATTCAAGCCGAAGCCGCTTCGCGGCTCGGCTTAATTCAAGCGTTAGGCCGCTGCTCAAAGCGCTGTTGTGTGTTGTTGTGCATCCCTTGAGCGCTCGCCGTCTTTCGCTCCGCCGACCTTGGCGTTTGTTCTGTCGCCGCTGCAACCTCATCGGCTGCGGACAGTGCCGTTGACCTGTCGCCAGGATGCGCCCAAAGGTTCTCGAGTCGCTGCCGGACAGTCTTTCGGCCACGTCACGCGGACAGTTCGCTAAGGGGCGCCCGTGATCCTCGGCTTTCGGACGGTAAAACCGGCTTCGGAT
Source organism: Lysobacter cavernae (assembly GCF_042648505.1). Classification (NCBI taxonomy): domain Bacteria; kingdom Pseudomonadati; phylum Pseudomonadota; class Gammaproteobacteria; order Lysobacterales; family Lysobacteraceae; genus Lysobacter; species Lysobacter cavernae. The sequence goes on along the minus strand of NZ_JBHRXK010000016.1, from coordinate 1,881 downwards.
CGTATGTTGCAGTGCGCTCCCGCGCCCGATTGCTTGGCGGTTTGATACTCTGCGGCCTAACAATTCATTCAAGCCGAAGCCGCTTCGCGGCTCGGCTTAATTCAGGCGTTAGGCGGTGCTGCGGCAAGCATTGTTGTCGTTGCTCCTTCGGCCACATTGCTGCGATCGTCAACGGTCGGCTCCGGTTAGCAGTCCTCAGTCCGTCGCGATCGTCGCCGGCATCGCTTCGCCGCTCGCACTTGCGCATTGTGGTGCTCCGCTTGTCGGCGGCTTCGGTGACACCACGCATCCGGCGTTCCGGGTAAGGCCACAGGCGTTGGGGTTCCGGACACCAGCGCCGCCCGCTACGCGCGCGGCTCACCACGTCGCAACTCGGTGCCGGTCAAGGCCATCTCACGCCACCCGCTTCGCGCGTGGCTTCCGTCACCGACGCTTGTTGGGCCGGGCTTCGGGTACATTGTGGGCGGCGGCGGTGAGTCGGTCGGCTGGGTTTCTCGGGCAGTCACCGCCTAACAATTCATTCAAGCCGAAGCCGCTTCGCGGCTCGGCTTAATTCAAGCGTTAGGCGGCAGAAGGAGAGTACGACATGGGTGAGTGGTCAGATTTCTTTGAAGACTTCCCGGAGGAGAATCCGGCGAACTGGGTCAATGGCGTTTATGTCGGGCCAAACGGCGCTCAGTTGCATCGCGACCATCAAGCAAAGGTTGAGGCCGCACGCGCCAACGTGGCTGTAGAGCAAGCTCGCCTTGACTCCACAATTGCCAAGATTATTGCTGCCGGCAAAGAGCGTCAGAGACTCAAAGAGAACGGCGGCTAATCGTCGGCTGCCGCCTAACAATTCGTTCAAGCCGAAACCGCTTCGTTCCAGCAAAATGCGGCACTGAAAAGCGTGCCACATTTTGCTTCCACTACGCGGTTCGGCTTAACTCAGGCGTTAGGCCCCACATGAAAAATTTCGTAAGCACCCAAACTTGGTCCGCCTCACTCCCGGACGGCTGGACACACTCCGCCGATGATGAGTGCATTACTTTCGTTGGTCCCGAAGATATCGGCGCATTGCAGATCAGCAGCTACAAGAAGGACCAATTGGTCAAAGATCAGGATCTGGCTGATTTCGCTGAAGATCATCTAGAGGCCGGGGCACGCCCAACAACGGTCACCTTCGGCAAGTACACGGGATTTCGCATTGCGTTCGCCGTTGACGACTCCTTTTGGCAGCAGTGGTATTTGCGGCAAGACTCTCAGATGCTTTTTGTTTCATATAACTGTCCCATCGCAGATCGCACGCATGAAAACCGCGAGATTCTTGAGCTACTATCAAGCTTGGCACCGCAGGGTGGGGCCTAACAATTCGTTCAAGCCGAACTTGCTTCGTTACGGCAAAAGCGTGGCAGAAAAAGCTTGCCACGCTTTTTCCTCCACTACGCAAGTCGGCTTAACTCAGGCGTTATACGGTGGTGCAAAAACATTGCCGTGGTTTTTCCTTCGGCAACGCTGTCATGTCTGCGGCGGCCGGCTCCGGTCAGCAATCCTTCCGGTTCTGGCCATCGTGCAGCGCTCGGCTCCGCCACTCGTGTGGCCAGGTTTCGGTGCTCCCGCTCTCGGTGGCTTCGGCTACTTCACCGCCGCAAGCTGTCCGGGCAAAGCCTCCGCGCCGTGCGTGTTAGTGTGCCGGCTGGCGCGGGGTGCTCTGGGGTCGGGGCTGTCAGTTTGCCGACTCCATCAGCACCGCCGTATAACAAGTCATTCAAGCCGAAACCGCTTCGCGGTTCGGCTTAATTCCAGCGTTAGGCCGCACCAAAATCTGTTCCATCGCGGGCTTGGGCTTCGGCGGGTTGTTCGGGGTTTTGATTGCATCGCTTCGTCCGGCATGGCGCATCA
>NZ_JBHRXK010000015.1:0-13754 GCF_042648505.1 Lysobacter cavernae | reverse complement strand
GTCGGGGCTGTCAGTTTGCCGACTCCATCAGCACCGCCGTATAACAAGTCATTCAAGCCGAAACCGCTTCGCGGTTCGGCTTAATTCCGGCGTTAGGTGCGTGGGGAGAGTTCAATGGAGCACAACCTTGAAAAGCTCAAAGCGCACATCCTGCCTCTTTCGCGCTCAGATCGCTTCGAGGTAGCTCGTACGGAGTGGGATCTGATCGGAGTAGAGATCACGGAGGACTTCGACAATTGCCCGTGCGGCCAAGAGATCAAAGAGCATTGCTACATTACAAACCGCATTACCGGAGAGTCCACGTACGTCGGCAACGTTTGTATTAATCGGTTCATTGGCATTGACACAGGAACCTTGTTTGATGGCCTTAAGCGCATCGCCAAAGACCCTCACGCAAACGCCAACCTTGACGTGATCAAGCATGGCCTAAAGCTCGGCTTCATCTACGAGTCTGAGTACAGTTTTCTCGTCGAGACTCGCCTAAAGCGCAAACTGTCACCCAAGCAACTGGAATGGAAACGCAAGATCAATCGGCGTATTACACAAAAGATCGTGGTGCGGCGTCGCACACGCACCTAACAATTCGTTCAAGCCGAACTTGCTTCGTTACGGCAAAAGCGTGGCAGAAAAAGCTTGCCACGCTTTTGCCTCCACTACGCAAGTCGGCTTAACTCAGGCGTTATGCGGCACCGGCGAAAGATTTTCTTGTTGGGTTCCTTCGGCCACTCTCTCGCATCGTTGCGGGCCGGCTCCGGTTAGCGGTTCTACGGCTTCCCGCGCCGGATCGGTCGCGCCTTCGCTCGTTCGGCTGTGCCATTGCCGCGCACCCGCCTCCTTGGCCTCGGTCGCACCCCGCGTCCCGGGCTGCGGGGCAAGCCCCACATCAGCGGCTGTGGCATGCTTGGCTCGCGGGTCGCCTTGGGGAGTGGCGGTTCAACGTTCTCAGCCCCTCGGGCCGTGCCGCATAACAAGTCATTCAAGCCGAACATGCTTCGCATGTCGGCTTAATTCCAGCGTTAGGGCTCACACCGGATTTTCTCGTATGGACATAAAAGACTGGAAAGAGCGGCCGTTCGTCTCTCAAGATCAGATGTCGGTTTACTCTGCCCGAGATCGAGACACGGCGCGAAAGTATGGGCCCATTGTCAAAGCCGCGGAGATATCAAACCGAGACTACGGTTACCGCTACAGCAAACTCAGCTCAAGCCAAACGATGCAACCACCACCAAGCAGTCATATGCACATTTTTATTGGCTACTTGGTCGTGCGCAAACTGGGAATGCCTGATCAATACGAGACCTGGATGCCAGACCATGTGTTTGAAGAGCTGTACGTCGTGGCTACTAGTGAGCCCTAACAATTCATTCAAGCCGAAGCCGCTTCGCGGCTCGGCTTAATTCAGGCGTTAGGCCGCTTAAAGCCTTTGTCTTGTAGTGGGTCGCGCCTGCGTATCCGCGCTTCGCTCAGCTTCTTGCTCTGCGGCGTTTTGTCAGTTCTAGACTGACGGCCAGTTGCGCTTACTTATCCTCGCGGTGCGCCCCAACTTTCCGTATCGCCTTCGGCAGCATCTTGGGCAAAGCACCGGGGAGGGTTTTCATCGGGTCGCGCTCCGGCATCGGCGCTCTCGGCTGGGAAAAGCAACTCCGGGCTAGTCCGTCGCGTCTTTCGTGCCCGGCGTTTGGCCACTGCGGCGCCCTAACAATTCATTCAAGCCGAACCCGCTTCGTGGCTTGCTCGCTTCGGGGAGTTGCCGGTTATCATCGGCTTCGGAAGCTGCCCGGTGCGGGTCGGCTTAATTCAAGCGTTAGGCCCCGTACCGTTGCGTTGCGGCCTTCTGGCATCGACAGTTCAATGCAACCTGATCGCTTGCGGGGCTCGGCTTCGGTTGCTGCGCCATTCGCCTCCGGCAAGTTTGCGGGTAAAGCCCCATTCGCTTCGGCCGGTTCGCGTGACACCTCCACGCGGATTCCCGGTGGTGATACGTTACTGGCTCACGGAAAAGTCGCTGGTTCATCGCGGCCGCCGTGCGCGGGCTCCGGGGAAGTTACGGGGCCTAACAATTCATTCAAGCCGAAGCCGCTTCGTTCCGGCAAATGCGGCAGAAAGAGCCTGCCACATTTGCCTCCACTACGCGTCTCGGCTTAACTCAGGCGTTAGCCCTTATGACCCAAGAATCGTTTCGCCATTGGCAAGGCAAATCCATTGACCAGAAGCAATCCGCATCGACACTTATGTTCGGTCTTAGTGCGGGCTCCCTAGCCTTCACCGCTTCGCTCCTTGATGGCGTGACTGCGTACATTGGCTGCTTTCAGTCTGTTCTTTTCCATTTGCACGGCGCTGTTCAAGTGTGCTCAATCGGTGCCGGCGTACTTTTCTCACTCAATCGCGTTCGTGACTTCGACCTTACCGCTCAAGTCGCACGCAAACGCGAGAACAATCACGTGGACCCGGCCCTCAAGGCCATGAGGGAAACCCTACGAAAGTTGGGCCGCATCACACGGCGGCTATACTTTTTCCAAGGCATCTCTTTTGTTGTTGGCGTTTTGTTGTTCCTTTGGTTCGTTTTGGTTCGCCACGGTGCGGCGCTGTACCCCAGCATCCCGGCGGCGGGCTAACAATTCGTTCAAGCCGAAACCGCTTCGTTACGGCAAAGGCATGGCAGGAAAAGCTTGCCATGCCTTTGCCTCCACTACGCGGTTCGGCTTAACTCAGGCGTTAGGGCGCACATGGCAGATAACGAAGATCTGAAAGAACTGCAGAAGCTCCACTTTGAGAGCCACAATAAGTACGTGTACTTCCTGCTAGCCGCGACGGGCGCGGCACTTGGTTACGCCCTGCAGAAACTTGATGGCCTTCCGATCACGTTTTGGGTTGCACCAGGTCTTTTCGCTGTGTTCTGCTGGCTTGCGAGCTTCTATGCAGGCTGCATGCGCATCACGTGGACTCATCGCGCTATGCATGCAAATTTTGATTCGCTTCAGTTGCAGCGCGGCATCCATCTTCGGCAGCCCGATAGTGCATCAGAGACTCAGCGTGTTATCGAGCTGCGGAAAGGCCACACACTAGAGAACCTGGGCCGGTCATCTTTCTACATAAAGCTGCAGTTTTGGCTTTTGACAGCCGGGCTACTCGCATTTGTTGTCTGGCGTATTCTTGAAATGCTGCGCGTCAAGGGTGCGCCCTAACAATTCGTTCAAGCCGAAACCGCTTCGTTCCAGCAAAATGCGGCACAAACAGCGTGCCACATTTTGCTTCCACTACGCAGTTCGGCTTAACTCAAGCGTTAGGCCGCATGAAGCCTTCATGGAAATTCATTGCAATGTTCGCTATATCCGCCGCTCTTTCGGGTTGCGACACCTGCAGCAATGAGGTCGTTCAAACCGTGCTTTCACCATCTGGGCAGCGCAAGGCGATCGTGTTTAATCGTAACTGCGGCGCGACGGTTGGATTCAATACGCAACTCTCAATCATTCCGGCTCATGATGACTTGCCTCCTGACTCCGGCAATACACTTGTGCTTGATGGCACCATTCCACTTCGGATGAAGTGGCAGTCAGACTCAGATTTGACTGTGCTCTGGTCCGGATCAGCCAAGATTTTCGAGCAGCAAAGGTCAGTGGGTGATGTTTCGGTTACATATCGTGATTGATCTGCGGCCTAACAATTCGTTCAAGCCGAACCCGCATCGGGGCGTCGCCTGGGTGCTTTTCCGCTACGCTAGCACCCAGTCGTCACCCCGCTACGGGTCGGCTTAACTCAGGCGTTAGGCCGCTCATTCCGCCACCGGGCACCCCATGGAAAACGCACTCAAACTCATGCTGTTCTTCCTGGGCTCGGCTGGGGCATTCTTTGCTTTGGATAAGCTCATTGGCGCTTTTGGCGTAACCAGCACCAAGGCCAAGAACGCGCTAGCTTTCGGTGGCGTCGCGCTTCTTGTCATCGCCTTCTTTGCCATCTTTGGCTTTGATGGTAGCTACCAAGTCCAAGATTGGTCAGAGCGCGCCAGACGATGAAAGCTCGCAGACAGCGCGGCCTAACAATTCGTTCAAGCCGAACTTGCTTCGTTACGGCAAAGGTATGGCAGAAAAAGCTTGCCATACCTTTGCCTTCACTACGCAAGTCGGCTTAACTCAGGCGTTAGGCCCCGAAGGAGGCACATTGGGCGCGTCAATGACTCACGAGCTTACTGTGCAGATCGTGGCGACCGTAGCGTCAGCCTTGATTCTTGCCACCCTGAAGCCGGTTGGGGAGTGGCTCACCAAATGGGCGCAGCGCCAGACACACTCATTCAAGCAACGCTTGACGGCTGCATCTAAAGTCCGCCTTATCGCCACTGTTCGCTACTGTGCCTTCATTGGCATTGGCGCAATTAGCATCCCACTCAATGGCTATTTTCTGTGGCGACAGACTCACGAGCTCGGCCCTGTGACAAGGATCGACGTTCTTGAGATCGTTGTATCGTTCGCCATCCTGGTCTACTGGATTGTCTACACGCTGTACATGTACAAGAAATACAGCATCTCAGACTACATGCCAGCGGGGCCTAACAATTCATTCAAGCCGAAGCCGCTTCGCGGCTCGGCTTAATTCAGGCGTTAGGTGCCATGGACAGTTCACAGAAGGCCCCAACCAAAAGCATGGCTGTTCTTTGCAGCTTGGCCGAACTTCCAGATGGCGGCTTACGGGTAGTTCTTGATGACGCACGTAAAGGCCATGAGTCCGGTACATGGGCTTACCACAGCTTGTTTACCTTCAAGGACTACGCACCTGGCAGTCTCAATGACCTAGCCGGGCTTCCCGAGACTGAGCTAGCTAATTTTGGTTACCACGTGCTGGCTCGGTTGCTTGCGAGCAACGGGCTTGGCACCTAACAATTCGTTCAAGCCGAACTTGCTTCGTTACGGCAAAAGCGTGGCAGAAAAAGCTTGCCACGCTTTTGCCTCCACTACGCAAGTCGGCTTAACTCAGGCGTTATACCTCACTGGGGAGAGAGTCGTAATGCGGAAACTTCTTACAGCAATCAGCGTCTTGGCTCTGCTATCTCTTGCTGCTTGTTCAAATCCATCAATCGTGCGGGTTAAGAGCGATCAGATTGCCGCAGCCGCGATTCGCACTGTTTACGTGCCGAGATTTGAGGGCAATCCCGAGTTCGTCGAGGAAAGCACCGATATGTTCGTGTCGGAGCTGGAGACGCGGATTTCCGCCAAAGTGGTTCAAGGCGCATCCCTCAGACTTGAGGGTCCCGACATCGCATCAGGCGGCAATATCGCTGACACGGATTACGCAATTGCTGCGGCAAAGAGAGCCGGCGCTCAAGCCGTCATTCTCGGCAAGGTCACGAGCCATAAAGACGGCGCCACACTCAATGGATTCGCTACCGTTCGCATCATTGACGTAAACAACGGCAATGTAATTGCGTCGTTCCACCGGCCCAGCGGAAAGCTCATGGCGTGGAGCGAACATCAAACAGTTATGGCCGCAGTCCAGCGCGTCGCCGAAGATGCGGCCAAAGCACTGAGGTGAGGTATAACAATTCGTTCAAGCCGAAGCCGCTTCGCGGCTCGGCTTAACTCAGGCGTTAGACCTTAAGGAGACACCTTCGTGAGTGACGAACTCCCCGAGATTCACGAGCGTGTTACCGCGGGTAGACTCCTATCGCTCGTTGCAGCTCATGTAAGCGAGCACATGGGCTCATTTGGCAATTGGCTACTTGTGGGCGTTGGCGCGACATATTCCCTAGTTCTCGCCAACCTTGCTTCAGTGCAGCAGTTCGTATCGCTTTGGTCCATTCGGACAGGTCTGCTCTTGTTACTCGCCGCGGTCATTCTTGGCGTACTTCAGCGCTGGCTTGCCGCTATTGTCAGCGCCAGCTCGGCGGCCGCGGAGAAATCCGACAAGATTGGCCATGCTTTAGCAGAGCAAGACATAGACATTGACTTTCGGGCCCTGTTTCGGGAGATGGAGCGTGGGATCTACTATCCGGCCAAGTGGATCGTAAGGCGTAGCTTCAACAAGGCCATGAGCGGAGACTTTGCCGCCGCAGGCCGCATGAGTGCAGGCATTTCCCAAGTTCAAAGTTTTCTAGTACTTGCCCAAGCGGGATTTGCAATTGCGGCAATAGCGACCATAGCTCGTGGCGTTAAGGTCTAACAATTCATTCAAGCCGAAGCCGCTTCGCGGCTCGGCTTAATTCAGGCGTTAGGGCTCAGGGGGAGACTCATGTGGATTCTTGTAAAAGCCGCTGTCTTGGTTGCGTCATTAGCTGTGCCCAGTTTTTCGTCCGCTGCTGAGTCGCCGGCCAAGTACACGGCTGGTGAGTTGTTGTCGCTGTGCTCCGGTGATGGTTCTAGCAGCGAAAAATGCGCGTTGTTTATCGCTGGCGTTCGTTCTGGCATGCAAGTGCAACGGGAGTTCATCGGCTTCAACCTCGCAAAGAGGGGGCCTGGTCTATCGCCTGAAGGGCAAGCCGACCTGCTTCTTGCACTCACACTCAATGAGCCACTGTGTTCCAGTAGGCCCGTCACGCAAGAGCAACTTGCTGAAGCCTTTGTTGCCAACATGCAGACAGATACGCAGCGCCCCCACCTTTCGGAAACCAATGCTGGCACAGTTCTGTTGCTGGCTTGGCGGCAGGCTCATTGCCAGAAATCGGCTGAGCCCTAACAATTCATTCAAGCCGAACCCGCTTCGCGGGTCGGCTTAATTCAGGCGTTAGGGCTCACAGGGGGAGTTATGTCGAGCTTTGAGTTCACGGTAAATGAATCGTTCTTGGAGGGCTCCGGCCATCCAATCACCATTCCCAAGAGTCAACTCGCATATCCGGCCTTTCGCGCACTCGACCTAGACCACAAGCATGTCGTTGTAGTGCTTCCGCATGGCGAGAGATTCGAGGCTGAGATCTATCACGGCGAGGCCGGCTATGGGGAGTACTACCAGCTGCGCTTCAATGGCAATAGTCGCACTCTGCCAAACTACCTCAAGCTCAATGATCACCTTCTTGTCTTCTTGGCCAAGGCTGCAGGCAAAAGCCATGCAATTCTGGAGTACAGGGCGTGAGCCCTAACAATTCGTTCAAGCCGAACTTGCTTCGCTACACCAAACACATGGCAGGTTAAGCTTGCCATGTGTTTGGCTCCGCTACGCAAGTCGGCTTAACTCAGGCGTTAGGCGACTGATGGAAAAGGTTCCGTGCTCAAAGTGTAGTGTCAACATTCTTCCGACTACCGCTGCGAAGAACGGCGGCCTGTGCATGCCATGCGCCACCGGAACCCGTGAGTCGATCGAGGCCTCGAAGGAGCACTACACAAAGCAGCGAGAACTTGATCGAACCGATCCGGTGCGCATCCTTTGGCGCTCTTTGGTTGCGCGAATGCATCACACCGATGGCGGCTATCTGAGCCTCTCGGATGCGGAAAAGCGCTATGTTGCTGTGGGACTTCTGGACGGAGAGGTCTATAACGGCGGCTTCGATCAGTATTTCTTCAACAGTGCCTCGTCCTATTACAGCGACGCTCTTCTCGGCCTAGAGGGGATTGGAGCAACCACGTCATTGGAACTATTGCTGAAAGCAAAGAAAATAGTCTTTGGGTTCGACTCGGTTCCCGTCGACACATCCGCAAGGCGACAGATTTCTCGCCCACTATCGGCCTCCCAGTCCAGCCGGTTGGATCATCTGGACAAGCTGTTTTGGGCAGATCCAGATAATTTGAGTGACCGCATTGAAGCATTTCTTCGCAGGCACAGCCTTATCCGGGACGTCGCCTAACAATTCATTCAAGCCGAAGCCGCTTCGCGGCTCGGCTTAATTCAGGCGTTAGGCGGTGCTGCTCAAACAGTTCGGCGGCCCGCTCCTTCGGCAACATCCCCACGTGTTGTTCTAGTCGCGGACTGTTCGGTCGCCGGCTCCGGCCGTTCTTCTTCGGCAAGCGCGCAAGCTCTCTCAGTTCGCAGGCTTGGCTGCTCGGCGTAATGATTGCGGGGCCATCTTCGGCCGCATGGCGCGCCGTGGCTTCTCGGTAAAGCGTCGCTCGTCGCAGGCTGCTAGTCTTTCGGTTGGGGCGGCGCTGTCGCAGGCGGCGTTTGCAGTTGTCGCAAACGTCCGGGGCAGCACCGCCTAACAAGTCATTCAAGCCGAACCCGCTTCGTCCCTTCGTTGAAGCATGTCGTTGGTGATGTTGCATCGGCACCCGGTCTGCGCGTTGCGGGTCGGCTTAATTCCGGCGTTAGACCTTTGCAAAAATAGATTCGCCGTTGGTGTTTGCTTCGGCCACATCCTCAGCGTTTGCAAATGCTCGACTTCGGCTACACCCCGCCTCGGGGTTCCTGGGTAAAGCACCGCATTCCCGCGATTGGCCGGCCTACTTGCTTACGGCCAGTTCCAGTGAGAGTCTTTCGCTAAAGCAAGGGGGTTGGAACGGTGCTGGTTGCGCCGGTCTAACAATTCATTCAAGCCGAACCCGCTTCGTGACTTCATCGGAATCGGGCATCACTGGGCGGGTCGGCTTAATTCAGGCGTTAGGCCCGTCAAGAGCGAAGGTCGCAACTGTGGCAATAGGCAAGAACAGCGGCTTGGAGTTGAAGGATTGCCCCGCTTGCCGAGGCACGGGCAAGGTGAAATGCCCTGACTGTGGTGGCAAGGGAAAGCCTTTTGACTGTCAAACTTGTTGGGGAATCTCCAGTGAGCCCCGCGAGGGTCGTCGTGTTCCATGCTCCAGATGCAAAGGTAAAGGCCATGTCACTCGTACATAGTCGGGAGACGGGCCTAACAATTCGTTCAAGCCGAACTTGCTTCGTTACGGCAAAGGTATGGCAGAAAAAGCTTGCCATACCTTTGCCTTCACTACGCAAGTCGGCTTAACTCAGGCGTTAGGCATCACATCACACTACACGGGGGATCACTATGAACATGCTAAAGAAGTCTTTCATCGTCGGCCTTGCGGTCATTGCCTCGGCCTGTGCGTCGTCTCACGTCCTTGTTGGCACCGCTCGTGAGCCAATCGAGCTAGAGCAAGTAAAGGTCTACCTTGAGCCACCTACCAAGTATGAAACAGTCGCTCTGCTTGAGGCTTCTGACCTTGGTGCAAATGGATTCTCTGCACAGAGCAGAATGAACAAGGTCATGAAGCGCTTAAAGGCTGAGGCCGCCGACCTTGGCGCGAACGGAATTCTTCTACAGGGAATTGATACTCAGCACACCGGATCTATTGGCAGCGGATATGCCAACACATCTATTTCCGGAAACTCCGCTTATACGTCAGGAGTGGGTTATTCCGCCGCACAGGTGAGCAAGGTGGGTAAAGCCATCGCAATTTACGTTCCAACCGAGTGATGCCTAACAATTCATTCAAGCCGAACCCGCTTCGCGGGTCGGCTTAATTCAGGCGTTAGGCCCCATGACTGACCTTGTCGAAACCGGAAAGGAACTGTACCGAGACGGCGCCGCCCACGCACTGGCCGGTTACCAGATGATCGAAGAATTGCTAAAGACCTACATCGGGAACCACTTCGAGATAGTTAGAAGCCTCGTGGATGGTCGGGTGCATTTCGGCTTCCGCAAAGAAGATTACAAACAAGCTCCTCTTGGCCGCCTGCTACAGGTATTCGCAAAAATATGCGACGACACCTCGCTGGTAGATGCTCTCCGCGCAGAACTTCCTCATCGCGACCACGTCGCACATCAGTCGTTGCTTATACTTTTTGCAAAGTCACAACCCAGCGCGGAGCAGCTAAGCGATCTGCTAACCGAGCTGGGCAAGCGACATGCGTCAGTTCAGGCGGTCATGCTTCAGCTCCACGCGGCACATGAAGCACTCATTGCCCCCTATTCCAACGCCGAGAATGGGGCCTAACAATTCATTCAAGCCGAAGCCGCTTCGCGGCTCGGCTTAATTCAGGCGTTAGGCCGCTCATTCCGCCACCGGGCACCCCATGGAAAGCGCACTCAAACTCATGCTGTTCTTCCTGGGCTCCGCTGGGGCATTCTTTGCTTTGGATAAGCTCATTAGCGCTTTTGGCGTAACCAGCACCAAGGCCAAGAACGCGCTAGCTTTCGGTGGCGTCGCGCTTCTTGTCATCGCCTTCTTTGCCATCTTTGGCTTTGATGCTAGCTACCAAGTCCAAGATTGGCCAGAGCGCGCCAGACGATGAAAGCTCGCAGACAGCGCGGCCTAACAATTCGTTCAAGCCGAACTTGCTTCGTTCCAGCAAAAGCGTGGCAGAAAAAGCTTGCCACGCTTTTGCCTCCACTACGCAAGTCGGCTTAACTCAGGCGTTATGCGCGGTTGAATTGTCTTGTGTGGTGCAACGCAATTGCGGCATGGCGTTTGGTGACCAATCGGCTTCGGCAACATCTGGCAGGCGCGTCGGGCTTGCGGCTAGTAATGGCCCCGGAAAGTTGTTCGCCCCGTATTGTTTCTGGTCTACGGCCAGTGACAGCCCCGGATCGTCTGCCGCCCCGGAAAGACGCGCCACGGGCTTCGGGCAAAGCGCCTGGCCGCCGATCGGTGTCGCTACGACCCGCTGTCCCCGGCCTCCCGGCCATCCGTGAAAGTAAATCCCCGTTGCATTCCTAGCTTCGTTCGGCTTACGGTGGCGCATAACAATTCGTTCAAGCCGAACCTACTTCGTTACGGCAAACCCGTGGCAGGAAAAGCTTGCCACGGGTTTACCTTCACTACGCAGGTCGGCTTAACTCAGGCGTTATACGGTGGTGCAAAAACATTGCCGTGGTTTTTCCTACGGCAACGCTGTCGTGTCTTCGACGGTCGGCGCCGGTCAGCAATCCTCCCGATTCCGGCAATCGTGCAGCTCCCGGCTCCGCCACTCGTGTTGCCGGCCTGCGGTGCTCCTGTTCTCGGCGGCTCCGGTCACTTCCCGCCGCAAGCCGTCCGGGCAAAGCCTCCTCGCCGTGCGTGCTAGTGTGCCGGCTGGCGCGGGGTGCTCTGGGGTTGGGGCTGTCAGTTTGCTGGCTCCATCAGCACCGCCGTATAACAAGTCATTCAAGCCGAAGCCGCTTCGCGGCTCGGCTTAATTCCAGCGTTATGCGGTGTTGCAAAAGCATCCCCGTAGTTGCTCATTCGGCCAGCATTTCGCGCTGTGCCGGTTCGGCTCCGGGTAGCGGCCCCTGCTCTCACCGCCATCGTGTCGGCCATCACTTCGCCACTCGTGCTGTTACGGTTTGGCGTCCCGGTTGTCGGCGGCTTCGGGCACATCACGAGTCGCGGGTTCTCGGCAAAGCTTCTACTCGGCAATTTGGTACTGTTCGCTCGGGGGCGGTGCTGCGGTTGTGGCGGGGGCAAGTTCTTCCCGCTCTTCCGGCAATCACCGCATAACAAGTCATTCAAGCCGATGCCGCTTCGCGGCACGGCTTAATTCCGGCGTTAGGCCTCATGTTCAATCCACTTGCATTTGCTGAAACAAACCTGGGCAGAGCCGGCTGGCTCTTGGCGCTGGAGATCCTCGGGGGAGCCGCTGCAGCCATGGTTCTCTCCGAACTCGGCTACTCCAGCGATATCGCAATCATTGTGGTCTGGCTTCTCAATACCGCCACCGCATGGTTCATTGGTAAGGCTGCGGCAGCCCAAGGGAAGAACCAATGGCTATACGGCTTGCCTTCACTGGCGCCACCTATTGCTATATGGCTGTTCTTCAAGCTCCACAGCTATGACGCCATGCAGAGGCTGTCCCTCAATAGTGCAGGCCCTCGCAAATGAGGCCTAACAATTCATTCAAGCCGAAGCCGCTTCGCGGCTCGGCTTAATTCAGGCGTTAGGTTTCACAGGAGAGTTCAATGCAGCCTGCTTTCAATCAACCCCAAGGTGGCTACGACGCGGAGTTGCTGTGTCCAAGCTGTCAAAGCAACTACCTACATCATCACCGCGTCGAGGTCTTTGAGCGCGGAGAAGATCAGGCTCATGGCATTCATTTGACTGTGCAAGACGGTGCCGTCTCAACCGACACATCAATGGCCAACAACCCAAGCTCACGCCGTCACGGGCTTGTCATCCACTTCGAGTGCGAGATTTGTCATACACAATCAGCACTTAGCATTGCTCAGCACAAGGGCAACACCCATGTCAGCTTTGCCGGCAAGGGTGAAACCTAACAATTCGTTCAAGCCGAAACCGCTTCGTTCCAGCAAAATGCGGCACTGAAAAGCGTGCCACATTTTGCTTCCACTACGCGGTTCGGCTTAACTCAGGCGTTATGCGGTGTTGCAAAAGCATCCCCGTAGTTGCTCATTCGGCCAGCATTTCGCGCTGTGCCGGTTCGGCTCCGGGTAGCGGCCCCTGCTCTCACCGCCATCGTGTCGGCCATCACTTCGCCACTCGTGCTGTTACGGTTTGGCGTCCCGGTTGTCGGCGGCTTCGGGCACATCACGAGTCGCGGGTTCTCGGCAAAGCTTCTACTCGGCAATTTGGTACTGTTCGCTCGGGGGCGGTGCTGCGGTTGTGGCGGGGGCAAGTTCTTCCCGCTCTTCCGGCAATCACCGCATAACAAGTCATTCAAGCCGATGCCGCTTCGCGGCACGGCTTAATTCCGGCGTTATGCGGTGTTGCAAAAGCATCTTCGCAGTTGTTCCTTCGGCCAGTTCGTCTCGTCATGCCGGGCCGGCTCCGGGTAGCAATCCCTACCCTCGCCGCCATCGTGACTATCACCGCTCCGCCGCTCGCGCTGTTGCCTCCTGGTGCTCCGGTTGCTGGTGGCTCGGGCACATCACGCGCCGCGGGTTCTCGGTAAAGCTTCGTCCGGTAATTTGGTAGTGTTCGCTCGGGGGCGGTGTTTCGGCTGTGGCGGGTGCAAGTTCTTCCCACTCTTCCAGCAATCACCGCATAACAAGTCATTCAAGCCGATGCCGCTTCGCGGCACGGCTTAATTCCGGCGTTATGCGCGGTTGAATTGTCTTGTGTGGTGCAACGTAATTTCGGCGTGGCGTTTGGTGGCCAATCGGCTTCGGAAACATCTGGCAGGCGCGTTCGGCTTGCGGCGGGTTATGGCCCCGGCAAGTTGTTCGCCCCAAGTTGCTTCTGGTCTGCGGCCAGTGTCAGCCCCGGATCGTCAGCCGCCCCGGAAAGACGCGCCACAGGCTTCGGGCAAAGCGCCTGGCCGCCGATCGGTGTCGCTGCGCCCAACTGCCCCCGGCCTCCCGATCATCCGTGAAAGTAAATCCCCGTTGCATTTCTGGCTTCGTTCGGCTTACGGTGGCGCATAACAATTCGTTCAAGCCGAACTTGCTTCGCTACATCAAATACATGACAGGAAAAGCTTGCCATGTATTTGCCTCCGCTACGCAAGTCGGCTTAACTCAGGCGTTAGGCCTCATGGAAGATTTCTCGATGACCACAAACAACACTGCTCGCTTCAAACCACTGGCAATCATCTTTCTTGTGTCGTTGATTGTGGCCATTGGCTTAGGTTTCTTCGGGCCCAGGCTGCTGGCACCACTCGGGCCGGCCGGTTCTACGTCCTACAACCCACTGTGGCTCGTGTACACATCGTGGGCGTTCGGTCTCATCGCAGTGGTTACGGTTCCTTTTGCTTGGCGCTGGCTGTATCGGCGCCACTCGTAAACTCTTAGGCGTTGCGTTGCAACTTGCTTCTTCGCATTGGCTGTTGCGTGAGGCCTAACAATTCATTCAAGCCGAAGCCGCTTCGCGGCTCGGCTTAATTCAGGCGTTAGGCCCCACGCGGCTTTCTTGGGGTCTATGGCATGCAATTTCTGCGCGCGCTCTGCCGCCCGCTATCGCGCACGGCTC
>NZ_JBHRXK010000014.1:0-14212 GCF_042648505.1 Lysobacter cavernae | reverse complement strand
CTGGGATCGGCTCTCGCCTTCGACAAAACGCTTCATTCGTAACCCATGCCAGCGCGATGGCTTAGTCTAACGAGTGATGCGTTTTCACACAGCCTGGACCCAAGGCGGATATCTGAGGGGCAACTGCTAGCCGTCGAAAAGTGCAAGGAGCACGCTTGATCCGATGTCAGACGACACTGGCGAATCCGTGCACCGCTGAAGTCGTGACGGCATCAGCGGCGCGGTTCGAGCGCACCGATTACCGTGTCCGCGACTACCTGCGGCGCATCGAGCTGGAGGTCGTGCGAGGCATTCGGCACGTCGACGCGGCGGCCCTGGCGCGAGGACGCGACCAGCCGCTCCTGCGTCTGTGCGCGTGCGTGCTGCATCGCCTGACGCACGTCGTCCGGTACGCCGGGCACGTCGCTGGACGCCACGAGCACAACGACGGGTGTGTCGCCGTGGGTCTCATCGGCGGGTACGGATGCGGCGAAGATCGCGGCGTTGGCTTCGAGTTCCGAACGCAGCGTGCGCCAATAGGTCGGCTTGAGCTTGTACGCGCGTGTCGCTGCGGCGACGGGCGCGCTCTGCCACGGTGGTGGCGCGCGCAGACAGGACGCGAGCGGGCCTTCCGCCTTGTCCAGGGTGCCGGCTTCAGCTGCCTTGAGACAGGCGTCGAGGAACGCTTTGCGCTGCGCGCGTCCAGCCTCGTCCTTGCGCTTCCAGGCGTCCGGCAGCAGGGCATCGGCACCCTGTTCAGCCGGATCGACTAGCACCATGGCGGAGACGTTCGACGGATGTGCCTGCGCGTAGCGGCGCACGATGTTGCTGCCGAGCGAATGCCCGGCCAGCACCAGCGGCGTCTTCAACTTGGCCGCCTCGACCAATGCAGCGAGGTCCGCGACGTCGGCATCGAGATCGCGTGGCAGCGGGCCTTCGTCGCTGAAACCATAGCCAGCTCGGTCATACGCGCACACGCGCGCCTTCGACGACAGCAGCGACTGCACGCGGAACCAAGTGGAGGAATCGGCGTTTCCCCCGGCTTCCAGCAGCACGGTATGCGGTCCGTTGCCTGAGCACCGCAGGTTCAGCGTGCGACCGGGCGCGATGGCAACACGCTCGCCCGGCTTGGCGTACGCATCCGGCGTTTGCCGCGGCGTATCCGACACTGACTGTGCAGAGGCGTGCATCGATGCGAAAGCAAACAACGCGAAAGTCACGATCGACTTCATGAAGTTATCCGTGCAGAAAGAAGGGGCGCGCGGTGCCGCGCCTCGGCGCGCCGCCGCCGGTAAGCGTACCGGAGGCAGGCCGACCTTGCGCCGCCGCCGATGCAACCCTAATTGGCCCAATCGGTCGTCGAGGCGATGCAGTTGGCGGGGCAGGGAGCACCCTGGCACTTACGTCCGCTTTTTGGCGGTTGAATCCACCGCCGATAGCTGCCCTTCACCTCAACATGCCCGACCGCATCCAGGCACGCGTGCGCCCCGTCCTACTGCCGCATCGTCCCGGTCTCGACGAAGCGCTGGTGCCACGACAACGCCTCGTCGAGCAGATGCGGCGTGTGCTTGCCGTAGCTGTCGCGGCAGGCGCGGTCGAAGTAGTCCTGCAGCATCGGCCGGTAGTCCGGGTGCGTGCAGCGGTCGATGATGCGCTGCGCGCGTTGCTTGGGCGCCAGCCCGCGCAGGTCGGCCAGGCCTTGCTCGGTCACTACCACCATCACGTCGTGCTCGGTGTGGTCGACGTGGCTGGCCATCGGCACGATGCCGGAGATCGCGCCGCCCTTGGCCGTGCTCGGTGACATGAACACCGACAGATAGGCGTTGCGGGCGAAGTCGCCGCTGCCGCCGATGCCGTTCATGATTTTCGAACCGGCGACGTGGGTGGAATTGACGTTGCCGTACAGGTCGACCTCGATCATCCCGTTCATGGCGATGCAGCCCAGCCGTCGCACCAGCTCGGGGTGGTTGGAGATCTCCTGCGTGCGCAGCACGATGCGCTCGCGGTAGCTGTCGACGTGGGCGAGGAACTCGTCGATGCCCGCCGGGCTCAGCGAGAACGAGGTCGCCGAGGCCACACGCACCACGCCGCGCTTGAGCAGGTCGAGCATGCCGTCCTGGATCACCTCGGTGAACGCGGTGAGGTCGCGGTAGCCGCTGCTGGCCAGCCCGGCGAGCACGGCATTGGTGATGTTGCCCACGCCTGACTGCAGTGGCAGCAGCTGCGGCGTGAGTCGGCCGCGCTGGATCTCGTGGGCGAAGAAATCGAGCAGGTGCGCGGCGATCTGCTGCGACACCGCGTCGGGCGGGTTGAACGGCGAGTTGCGGTCGGGCGCGTCGGTCTCGACCACGGCCACGACCTTGTCCGGGCCGCAGCGCAGGTAGGGTTCGCCGATGCGGTCGTCCGGCGCCACCAGCGGGATCGGCTTGCGATGCGGCGGCAGCGCGGTGCCGTAGTAGATGTCGTGCATGCCCTCCAGCGCCGCCGGCTGCCAGCGGTTGACCTCCAGCACCACGCGCTGGGCCTGGTCCAGCCAGGTCTTGTTGTTGCCGACCGACGAGGACGGGATCAGGGAGCCGTCCTCGCGGATGCCGGCGACCTCGACCACGGCGACGTCGATCTCGCCGAAGAAGCCGTACCAGGTGTGCTGGGCGACGTGGCTGAGGTGGATGTCGAGGTAGTCGAGGGTGCCGGCGTTGATGCGCTCGCGCATCGCCGGGTCGGACTGGTACGGCAGGCGCAGTTCGACGCCCTCGGCCCGTGCCAGCGCGCCGTCGAGCTCGGGCGCGGTGGAGGCGCCGGTGAGCACGTTGATGCGGAAGGTCTCGCCGTTGCCGTGGGCGCGCTCCATGCGCGCAGCGAGGGCTTGCGGCACGGCCTTGGGATAGCCGGCGCCGGTGAAGCCGCTCATCGCCACGGTCATGCCGGGGCGGATCAGCGCGGCGGCATCGTCGGCGGACATGCGCTTGGCGCGCAGGCCGGGGTGGCGGATGCGGTCGTTCATGGGGCGCGCGGTGCAGTGGGGGAAGCCAGTCTAGTCCGCGTGCGTTAGCCGCAAGTGCTCGCGCCGGCCTGCGCGCTTTGCCGGACAGGGTCTCCCGCGCCGTGACCGCGGAAGGGGGCTGCGCCCGGCACCGGCACGAGGCCCGCCAGGAGGACGGGTCCGTCCGCCGCCACCGGGCTTTCGTCGCGCCCAGTCGGGTTTGGTCGCAACCGATCTTCCTCTGGACCAGCGCGCGGCTATGCTCCGCCGCACTGCCCTGCGGGGCCTTGGCTGGATGCCCGATGACCCATTTCGTCTTCATCGCTCGATTGGCCGTGGCCTGGTTCGTGGCCCTGATCGTGTTGATGATCGTGATCAACTCGACGCCGCTGGGTAATTTCGATACCTGGCCGGTGTTCCTGTTCGGCCTGATCACCATCGGCATCGTCGTTGCCGGGGCGGTCTCGCACCTGCGCCGCGTGCGCCTGCTGACCGGCAGCGCCGACCCGGCCGTGCTGGGCAACCGCCAGCGCCGCCAGATCGAGATCCCGTTCGAGGCCGGCGAGGCGTTCGACCTGGTCGATGCCGCCATCCGCGAGCTGCCGGGCACGCGCGACATCGAAAGTGCCCGCGACAGCCTGCAGGTGCGGGCGCGGGTCGAGCGTCGCGACCCGTACCGCGGCGTGTCCCAGCTCACCGGCGATTGGAGCTGGTTCCGCAACCGCGGCAACCAGATCAGCGCCATCGTCAGCCCCGGTGACGGCACCGGCAGCGTCACCCTGCTCTGCGAGCCCGACAGTGGCGTGTGGAGTGACTGGTTCATGGTCGACGACGGCACCAACCTGGAGAACGCCGAGGCCATCACCCGCGCCATCGCGCGCCGCATCGCCGAGCGGCGCCGCAGCGAGCAGGCCGCGGTCGCGCAGACGCAGACCGAAAAGGAGCTCACTGTTGCCAAGCTCAGCCTGCTGCACGCCCAGGTCGAGCCGCACTTCCTCTACAACACGCTGGCCAGCGCGCAGATCCTCACCCGCGCCGATCCGGCCCGCGCCGACGAGATGCTCGGCCACCTGATCCAGTTCCTGCGCCACTCGCTGCCGCGCACCGACGAGGCGATGTCCACCCTGGGCGCCGAACTGGAACGCTCGCGCGCCTATCTGGAAATCCTCAAGCTGCGCATGGGGCCGCGCCTGGACCTGCAGATCGACGTGCCCGACGACCTGCGCGCCACGCCGCTGCCGCCGATGATGCTGCAGACGCTGGTGGAGAACGCGATCAAGCACGGCCTGGAACCCAAGACCGTCGGCGGCACCGTGTGGATCCTGGCACGCAGCAACGACCGCATTGTCTCGGTCACCGTCGCCGACGACGGCCAGGGCTTCAACGCCGAAAGCACCGGTACCGGCATCGGCCTGCGCAACGTGCGCGAGCGCCTGCGCCTGGTCTACGGCGAGGCCGCCGCGCTGGCCATCGTCGCCAACTTCCCGCACGGCGTGGCCGCGACGATCACGGTCCCGGTCGAAGGGCCGCAAACCCGGGAGCGCCGCAATGGCTAAGGCCGTCATCGCCGAAGACGAGGCCCTGCTGCGGCAGTCGCTGGTGGAGCTGCTGGCCCAGGCCTGGCCGCAGTTGCAGATCGTCGCGCAATGCGAGGACGGCGCCAGCGCACTGGAGGCGATCGACGAGCACGCGCCGGACGTCGCCTTCCTCGATATCCGCATGCCCGGCCTGAGTGGCCTGGAAGTGGCCGCCGCCGCCGCCGAGGCGAGCTCGACAACGCAGGTGGTGTTCGTCACTGCCTACGACCAGTACGCCATCGACGCGTTCGAGCGCGGCGCCATCGACTACCTGCTCAAGCCGGTGTCGCCCGAGCGCCTGGCCGCGACCGTGCAGCGGGTGCAGGCACGCGCCGCCGCCGGGCAGGTGGATGCGTCCGCATTGGCGGCGCTGGTGGAAAAGCTCGGCGTGCTGCCACGCCGCGCCGGCGGCGAACCGCCGCTGACCTGGATCACCGCCAGCGCCGGACGCGAAACGCGGCTGATCCTGGTCGACGACGTTGCCTACTTCCGCGCTGACAACAAGTACACCGTGGTGATGACCGCCGAAGGCGAAGCCATCATCCGCAAATCGATCCGCGAGCTGCTGGACGCGCTCGACCCGGCCGCGTTCCGCCAGATCCACCGCTCCACCATCGTCAACCTCAAGGCGATCGCGTCGATCACCCGTGACGACACCGGTCGCGGCACCGTGCGCCTGAAGAATCGCCCGGAAACCCTCACCGTCAGCCAGCCGTTCATGGCGCTGTTCCGTCACATGTAGTGCGCCGGCGCGCTGGCGCCATCACGGAGGAATCGACATGCGCAGCATCCTTGCATTCGTGTACAGCCTGTTGGCCATGGTCGGCTTCATGGACGGCCCCGGCACCACCGTCGTCGCCCGCACCACGGTCGACGGCGTCGACCAGCTTTTCAGTCGCACCGAGGTCGCCCCCGGCAAGGCGCATTTCCAGTGCCTGCGCAGCGCCAGCGGCCGCTGCCACTACGCGCTGTTCGCCAGCCAGTGCACGCTCTCGGGGTCGACCACCGGCAGCGCCGGCGCAACGTGCTCGACGCGCCCGCTCGATACCTTCGACCTGGCCATCGGCCAGACGCGCGATCTGTCGAGCCTGCCGGCCGACTTCCGCCAGTGCGTCAGCCACCGCGCCGGTGCGATGGCGCCGGACTGCACGCCGCTGGCGCAGCGCTGAGCGCGCGCGTCGTCAGGCGATCGATCGCACCCCGTCTTCACCACGCGGCACCGCGCGCTCAGATCACGCGCCTCAGATCACGCGCAGGGTGATGGCCTTGAGCACCGCACGCGTGCGGTCGCGGGTGCCGAGCTTGTCGAGGATCGCCGAGACGTAGTTCTTGACCGTGCCTTCGGCCAGGAACATCGCCCGCGCGATCTCCTTGTTGGAGTAGCCGCCGGCGAGCAGGCGCAGGATCGCGACCTCGCGCGGGCTGAAGCGCTCGGTCGGGGCGTCGTCGGCGTGGTAGCGATAGCGCGCGCGCACCGGCTCGGTGCTGACCGGCTGCAGCAGGGTCTCGCCGGCGGCGACGCGGGCGATCGCCTCGCGCAGGTCCTCGGGTGCGGCGTCCTTGAGCAGGAAACCCTGCGCCCCGGCTGCCGCGGCGCGCAGCAGCAGCTCGCTGTCGTCGAAGGTGGTCAGCAGCAGTACCGGCGTGGCGTCGCCGCGGTCGCGCAGGCGGCGCACCAGCTCGATGCCGTCCACGCCGGGCATGCGGACGTCGCTGAGCACCGCATCGACCGGCGTGGTGGCGAGCTGCGCCAGCAACGGCTCGCCGTCGTCGGCCTCGATCACGACGTCGACGCCCTGGCGCTCGAGCAGTGCCCGCAGGCCGGCGCGCACGATCGCCTGGTCATCGGCCAGCGCGATGCGGATCGGGGCGCCGGGCGGGCTCATGCCGGCAGGCTCGCCTCGATCCGCAAGGCGCCGCGTGCCGAGGTCGACAGCGCCAGGGTGCCACCGGCGGCGGCGATGCGCTCGCGCATCCCGGCCAGGCCGTTGCCCTCGCGCACCGGGCCGCGCAGGCGGCCGTCGTCCTCGACGCTGACCCGCAGGCGGTCGCCGGCTCGGCTCAGCACGACGTGGATGACATCGGCATCGGCATGGCGCGCGCTGTTGGTCAGCGCCTCCTGCACCAGGCGCAGGATCGCCTCGGCGGTGTCGGCATCGGTGATGCGCACGCCATCGTCGATGCGCAACTGCAGCGCCGGCCGTGGCAACGGCGCCGCCAGCGCACGCAGTGCGGTGGCCAGGTCGAGGCCGCGCTCGTCGCGGATCGCCTGGACGATGCCGCGGATGTCGCCGAGCAGTTCACTCGACATCTGCTGCGCCAGCACGATCTCGCGGCGGCCGGCGTAGGCCGGGTCGACGGCCATCGCGCGCAGGTTCAAGGTCAGCGCGGTCAGCTTGTGTCCGGCGACGTCGTGCAGCTCGCGCGCCACGCGCAGGCGTTCGCGGTCGCGGGTGCTGTCGGCCAGCAGGGCGCGGGTGGCGAGCAGGTCGGCGTTGACCAGGGCGAGGCGGTCGCGGGTGTCCTCGGCGCTCCTGGCGTAGTGCGCGATCAACGCGGCAAACCCCTGGAAGCCCATGAAGATCAGCACCACCACCGCCGCCGCGCTGTGGTTCTCGATGCGCAGCACCACGTACAGCGCCAGGTTGATCGCCAGCACGGCCACCAGCGTGGTGCGCATCGAATAGGTCATCGCCAGCTGCGCCACCTGCACCACCAGCAGCACCGGCGCGGTGCCGCCGCTGGGCGCGAGCCACACCACCGCCAGCGCGCAGACCGCCTCGACGACGAATACCGCAGCGATGGTGCGCACGCGCTGCTTGCGGAAGACATCGACCAGCAGGAATGCCAGCAGCCAGCCCAACATCGCTGCCCACAGCGCGGGCGTGGCGCGGTCGTCGTCGTAGCGCAATGACAACGCCACCGCCGCCCAGGTCAGCAGTGCCGGCAGGTTCAAGGGTTGCAACAGGGAGCGGATCACTTCGCGCATGCCGTCATGCTGCGGCCGCGCGCGGCATCCGGCAATGACCGGCCGGCCGAAAGTGACTTACGGCAGGTCGAAGCAATGACTGCAGGCACTGCGATCGCACGGGTGACCGGCGCAGCCTTGCTTCACCCCCGGGTCGCCAAGGCGCGGGAAGCCGCAGGCCGCCGCATCGGTACCGCTGACCGCGCTACGCTGATCGCGGCGGTGGTCACGACGCCGTGCTGCCGCCCATGACGCCCACCCGCCACTGGAGACCGGTCATGCCCGCAGTGATTCCACGCAATGCCCTGGCCGCGGCCTGTGCGCTGTGGTTCGTCGTCGCGCTGCCCGCTTGCCGCCCGGCCAGTGAGCCGACGGTCGTCTGCCACGCCGGCGCGTACCGGCTGCACGACGGCACCGTCGTCGCCGTCTCGCCGACCTCGGACCCGGACCGGTTGCGCTGGCGCCTGCTCGACGGCCGCACCGGCCGCCTCACGCCGGATGCGCGCGGCGAGTGGACCAGCACGCTGGGCTGGAGCGACCGCACCGACGGCGTGCGCGTGCGCTTCGGCGAGTGCGCGGCCGGTCGCATCGTGTTCGACGGACGCGCGGGCAACCGGTTGGCGTTCGACGTCACCGACACCACGTTCGCCGGCGCCGGCGTCACGCTCAAGGGCCGGCTGGTGTTGCCCAAGGGCGCCGGCCCGGTGCCGATCGTGGTGCAGGTGCACGGCTCGGAGGACTACTCCGCCGTGGTCTTCAATCACCAGCAGCAGTGGCTGCCGGCCCACGGCATCGGCGTGTTCGTCTACGACAAGCGCGGCACCGGTGATTCCAGCGGCCGTTACAGCCAGGACTTCTCCTTGCTGGCGGACGACGCCCAGGCGGCGATGCGCGAAGCGCGGCGGCTGGCCGGGCCGCGTGCCGGCCGCGTCGGCTTCGGTGGCGGCAGCCAGGCCGGCTGGGTGGCGCCATTGGCGGCGAGCCGGACCGCGGCGGATTTCGTCGCCGTCGGCTACGGTCTGGCCGATGGCCCGCTGGCCGAGGACCGCGACCAGGTCATGCTCGACCTGGTCGCCGCCGGCCACGGCCCCGACGTGCTGGCGAAGGCGCGCGAAGTCACCGACGCCACCGGCGCGGTGATCGCCTCGGGCTTCAAGCGCGGTTTCGATCGTCTCGATGCGGTGCGCGTCCGCTACGGCCACGAGCCGTGGTGGAAGGACCTGCGCGGCGAATTCACCGGCGAGCTGATCAAGTACCCGGCGCTGGCCCTGCGCGTGGTCGGCCCGCTGCGCGGCTCGGACACGAGCTGGAACTACGACCCGATGCCGACCCTGCGCGGCCTGCCGATGCCGCAGCTGTGGGTGCTGGCCGGAGCCGACCGCAAGGCCCCGCCTGTGGAGACGCGCCGGCGCCTGCTGGCCCTGGCCGCGGCCGGACGGCCGATCACCGTCGTCGAGTTTCCGCAGACCGATCACGGCATCCACCAGTTCGAGACCGGCGCCGACGGCACGCGCGTCGAGACGCGCATCGCCGACGGTTACTTCCGCCTGCTGATCGACTGGATCAAGCACGGCCGCCTCGACGGCGTGCCGTACGGCACGGCGCAGTTGTTGGCGGAGCCGGCGGCGAGCCCGAACAGCCGATGAGCCGCCGCGGCGCGGCCGCATCGCCGCGCCAGCACTGCGATCGCGCACCGATGAGTCACGAACCGCACCGTCGCGCCGTCACTCCGACATCGGCTGCCGGCGCCACAACGGCTGCGGCCACATGCCGATCCGTTATGGCGGACTGCCATTTCGTTGCGATGCGAATCCGGCGAAATAACCACGGCTTTACCTCCGCACCGCGGCGATCGCCTAGTACTGGACGCCCGACGATCACGGAGCAACGGCATGCGGATCACCATCATCGGCGCGGGGTTCAGCGGTTGCGCGCTGGCCACCGAACTGGCGCGCAACGCGGGCGCCGCCGTCGACATCTGTCTGGTCGGCGTGGCCGACAGCTACGGCCGCGGCGTCGCCTACGGCGAGGCCCGTCCCGAGCACCTGCTCAACGTGCGTGCGCGCGACCTCGGTGCCACCGCCGATCATCCCGGCGAGTTCGCCGACTGGCTCAACCTGACCGAACGCGCGCGTCACAGCTTTCTGCCGCGCCTGATCTACGGCGAGTACCTGCACTCGCGCCTGCAGGCCGCCGCACAATTGTCGCTGGCCGCACTCAACCGCATCGAGCAGGAGGCGATCGCGGTCGAGCGCGAGGCCGGTGCGTTCCGCATCCACCTGGCCGACGGCAGCGACTTCCTCAGCGACGCCGTGGTGCTGACGCTCGGCGCCTTGCCGCCGCAGCCGCTGGCCGGGGTCGGCCCGCGGCTGGCGCTGCACCCGAGCTACCTCGGCTGGCCCTGGCAGAACGGGCTCGACGGTCGCGGCGCGATTGACCGCATCGACCGCAACGCGCGCGTGCTGATCATCGGCACCGGCCTGACCATGGCCGACGTGGTGACCACCCTGCAGCGGCGCGGCCATCGCGGTCCGATCACCGCACTGTCACGGCACGGCCTGCTGCCGCGCGCGCACACCGAAGCGCCGGGCCCGTCGATCGCCCTGCCGCCGACCGTGCTGCAGGCACTCAACAGCCACGACCTGCGCCAACTGGTGCGCGCGCTGCGCACGCTGTCGCCGATCGTGCCCGACTGGCGCGCGCTGATCGATGCATTGCGGCCGTACCTGCAGGGCTTCTGGCGCGGACTGGCGCCGCCGCAGCGGGCGCGTTTCCTGCGTCACCTGCGCTCGTACTGGGAGGTGCTGCGCCATCGCCTGGCGCCGCCGCTGGCGGCCGAACTGGAAACCCTGCGCGAGCGCGGCCGCCTGCGGGTGCGCGCCGGTCGCCTGCTGCGCGCGCGCCGCAGCAGCGACGCGGTCGAAGTGCTGATCCGCGAGCGCGGCTTCGCCCATGCCAGCAGCGAACGCTTCGACGTGCTGATCCGCGCCACCGGTTTCGATACCGACCTGGAGCGCACCAGCCACCCGTTGATCGCGCACCTGCGCGAGTCCGGCCTGGTCAGCGCCGACCCGCTCGGCCTTGGCCTCAACGCCTCCCCGCGCTTCGAGGCGCTGGACGCCCACGGCGTGCCGGTGCGCGGCCTGTACGCACTGGGTCCGCTGCTGCGTGCGCAGTTGTGGGAGATCACCGCGGTGCCGGAGCTGCGCGTGGCGGCACGGCAACTGGCGCGGCAGCTGCTGAGTCCACAGCTGCGTGCTGCCGTGGCGACAGAAGCATCACGGTCGTCGAAGGCAATGATGTGTACCAGCTGAGCGCTCGCAGCCTACTGCTTTACGCAGCGCGTTGATTCATAGAATCGCCGATTGGCTAACCAGACCCGAAGGGCGGCGTGCATGGATGCACGCCGTTTTCCGACCGAGCCAGGATGGCGAGTCGGAAAATCCCCGTAACAGTGAAGTTTTAGGTTTGCCCTGTCGAGGGAGGCCGTTTCTTTTGGTTACTTTTCTTTGGGCCTGCAAAGAAAAGTGACCCGGCCGCTTTAGCGGACGGAAGCTTCGCTATTGCCCGTTCGGCTGAATAACGGCAACGGCAAGCTAAGTCCCTGGATACCCGCCTTCGCGGGAATGATTAACTAGAAGAGCGAGTCAAACAGCCAGAGCGAATCAATCGCCCAGGCCGCATGCCCCATCACACGTCGCCGTCGACCAGCCAGCCCTCACCCGTGCCGCGATTGAACACGACATCGGTGTCGAGCACGTCGCCGGCCGGGACCGACTCGTGCTGTGCCAGCCGCGCATAGATCGGCGTGAAGTCCGGCGTCGTCGCTTCCATCAACTGCTCGTAGCTGTCGATGACGAAGTAGGTCTTCTGGTAGGTGTCGATGCGGTAGCGCGTGCGCATGATCCGCTCCAGGTCAAAACCAATCCGGTTGGGCGCGGGCGATTCCAGGCAATGGATCGACTCACCCTTGGAGCTGACGATGCCGCTGCCGTAGATGCGCAGGCCGTCGTGCTGGCGGATCAGGCCGAACTCGACCGTGTACCAGTACAGCCGCGTCAGGTGGACCAGCGCCTCCGGGCCGATGCCGTGCGCCTTGACGCCGCCGCGGCCGTAGGCCTGCATGTAGTCGGCGAACACCGGGTTCATCAGCAGCGGCACGTGGCCGAACAGGTCGTGGAACAGGTCCGGCTCGGCCAGGTAGTCGAGCTGCTCGGGCTTGCGGATCCACCACGTCACCGGGAAACGGCGATTGGCCAGATGCTCGAAGAAGGTCAGCTCCGGCAGCAGCCCCTCGACGCCGATCAGCTCCCAGCCGGTCGCGCGGCGCAGCATGCGGTTGAGGTCGTCGAATTTGGGAATGCGGTCGGGCGTCATGCCCATCGCCTGCTGGGTGCGCAGGAACTCGTCGCTGGCACGGCCGACCAGCACTTCGCGCTGGCGCTGGAACAGCGTCGCCCAGACCGCGTGATCGCTCGCGCTGTAGCTCGCCCACGGTTGCTCGACCACCGCGGTCGTGTACACCGGCACGTAGCCCTTGTCGGTGAGCTGGTGTTCGGTGCGACTGGCGGTGGCGGTGGTCATCGCGGACTCCTTGGTTAAGGTCCGACTGTAGCCCCGCACTCGCGCAATAAGCTTGCGTTGTTGCGTCTTGAAGCGATTACGGCGCAAGATAATTGCGCAAATACAGATAAGAGCGCACGAACATGGCCGCCATCGAGCTCGACCGCACCGACTTGCTGCTGCTGGCGCAGCTGCAGCGCAGCGGCCGCCTGACCAATGCCGAGCTGGCCGAACGCGTGCACCTGTCGGCCTCGGCGACCCTGCGCCGGGTGCAACGGCTGGAGCGCGAGGGCGTCATCGCCGGCTACTGCGCCCAGGTCGACCCCGAACGCCTCGGCCTGGGCCTGCAGGCCTTCGTGCGCGTGCAGCTGGCTCGCCACGACGCCGAGGCGGTCGCCGCGTTCGGTGCGTTCGTCAACGCCTGGGACGAGGTCATCACCTGTCACGCCCTCACCGGCGACATGGACTACCTGCTGCAGATCGTCGTGCAGGACCTGGAGCATTTCTCGCGCTTCCTGCTCGACCGCCTGCTCAACCAGGCCGGCGTCGCCGACGTCAATTCCAGCTTCGTGCTGCGCACGGTCAAGGCGTTCCGCGGGATGCCGTTGCCGGGTCGGTGAGCATCACCGCATCGGTGCGCGCAGCTCGCGGCGCATGACGTGGCGGCGCGTGCCTTCGCGCCCGGTCTCACGGAAACCGGCCGCCTCGAACAAGGGCACGAACCCCATGAAGCGGTAGCTGGGCGAGTCGGCATCCACCGGATAGGCCTCGACCACCCTGGCGCCGTGCCGGCGCGCAAGGCGCAGCGCCGCCGCCAGCAGTTGCCGGGTCACGCCGCTGCCGCGCAGCGGACGCACGACGAAGAAACAGGCAATCGACCAGACCCCGTCGTCGGGGGAGCCATCGCTCACCAGGCGCCGGTAGCTCGCGCGTGGCGCAATGGAGCACCAGGCCACCGGCTCGCCGTCGTGATAGCCCAGCAGGCCCACCGGCATTCCGGCGCGGACACGGGCGGCCATGGCCGCCCTGCGGCTGGCGCCATCGCGGCGTCGGGCCTCGTCGGCTGTCGCGCGCCAGAGCATGCACCAGCACGACTTGGGACCACCGCGCGCCGCAAACAGCCGCTCGAAGTCGGGCCAGGTGGTGGCGTCGACTTCGCGGAAGGTGAGCTTGATGGCGGTGCGACGATCGTTCATATCGCGCCAATGCTTGACTCAAGGCGAACCGCGCGGCGGCTCGGCTTGAATGATGATCAGGCACCGCGGTGCCATGCCATGTAGGACATGAGAGTGATGCACAAGAACCAGGTTATCCATAAAACCGTGGTGGCTACCAGGCCGGTCCAAAACGGTACAGGCGAAAACCGCCGATGGGTGAGGTGCCCGGTTTGAGTCCCTGGCAGCGCGCCGGACTCGACGACTGAAACCGGGTACATGACCGTAAACAGCAGCCAGAGAAACCAGTTGAGTGAAAGCACCGCATTGCGCAAGTGACCGGCATCCATCCTGGAGGCCACGATGCCAAAGGATGTTCCGACAGACAGCAGAAGCAACACAAGGCAAGCCTTCTGGGAGGGAGTTTGATCTTTCATTGGCGCCTTTTCCTGAATCAAGCCGGGCCGAGAAGCGGCTCCGGCTTGAACGAATTGTCACGTCACGCCAAGCGTGACCTCATTGAGCGGATCGCCACCATCAATGAACAGCCTGCCGTCCTTGACCAGCGCCTGCTGCAGCCGGCCAAGGGCAATGCGGCCTGCCTTGGGATGCCGGCCGTCCAAGGCGCCGACCCGTACGGCGAAGGCCAGGTCATAAGGCCGCTCGGTCTTGACAAGAACGAAATCCTCGACCGCAACGCAGCGGAATTCGAGCCGGCCGGATGCCAGCTCGGCCGCGGAGCCTGCAGTGGCCTGGGCAATGGCCTTGGCGGATCGATCGATGGCCAAGACGTGGCCGTTGCCAATTCGCTGGAGCACGGCCCGGGCAGCAACGCCAGGGCCGCAGCCAATTTCCAGAACGCGCATGCCGGGACGAAGCGGCAGCGCTTCAACGGTAATCCCCCCGCCAGTTAGCTGACGCCATAGGTGGAATTTTCTCGTAGTCTTTCCCGAGGAGGTTCCATGAAGCAGTCCCGCTTTACCGACAG
>NZ_JBHRXK010000013.1:0-27899 GCF_042648505.1 Lysobacter cavernae | reverse complement strand
CGAGAACCGAGACTGCTATCCGGAGCCGACCCGGCACGGTGCGAAGTGCTGGCCGAAGGAACAACTACGGTGATGCTTTTGCAACACCGCATAACGCTTAGTAGCCCCCAAAAGCGGGGATATGGACGGGATATTCATGTCCGATGCGAAGCGCGTCAAGTGGAAAAATCCTACCTTCTGTCAAGGGGTTGGCTGATTGAGGGCATGGGCGGTGACCCGCAAGATCGCCCGTGCATATCTCACGATGCGGGGCGCTATGTTGTATGAGATGGATATCGAGGTAATGCATTTTCGGATCCGGGAGCCAGGGCAGGAGCCAGGGCAGGAACCGGGATCGGGGGCGATGGAGCGGAGGCCTCGGCTGTTGGAGGAGGTCACTCGGGTGATCCGGCTCAAGCACTACAGCCGGCGCACGGAGACGGTCTATCTGGGGTGGGTGCGGCGGTTCATCCTGGCCAACGGCAAACGGCATCCGCGGGACATGGGGGCTGCCGAGATCGAGCGTTTCCTGTCGACGTTGGCGGTGGAGGGGCAGGTGGCCGCCAGTACGCAGAACCAGGCGTTGTCGGCGTTGTTGTTCCTCTACCGGGAAGTGCTGGGCATTCAGTTGCCCTGGCTGGAGGACGTGACACGGGCGAAACGTGCGCGGCGGTTGCCGACGGTGCTGTCCCGTGGGGAGGTGCAGGCGTTGCTGGCGCAACTGGACGGACGTCCGTGGCTGCTGGCGAGTCTGCTGTATGGCACCGGTCTGCGTCTGATGGAGTGCCTGCGCCTGCGCGTGAAGGATGTGGACTTCGCGCGCAGCGAGATCACGGTGCGCAATGGCAAGGGTGGCAAGGACCGGCGCACGGTGCTGCCCAAGTCGCTGGTGGAGCCACTGCAGCGGGAGTTGGAGCGGGCGAGGTCGCTGCATGAGGGCGATCTGCAGGCGGGTTTCGGCGCGGTGCATTTGCCGTATGCGCTGGCGCGCAAGTATCCCAATGCGGAACGCGAGTTCGGCTGGCAGTACATGTTCCCTTCGCCGAAGCGTTCGGTCGATCCACGTGAAGGCATCGAGCGGCGCCATCATTTCGACGACGGCACGCTGTCGCGGGCACTGAAGGCGGCGTGCCGGAGGGCCGATATCGTCAAGCCGGTGTCGGCGCACACGCTGCGCCATTCTTTCGCTACGCACATGATCGAGGCGGGTTACGACATCCGCACCGTGCAGGAGCTGCTCGGACACAAGGACGTGGCGACCACGCAGATCTACACCCATGTGCTCAATCGCGGTGCCGGCGGGGTGTTGAGTCCGTTGGACCGCTAGCTAGAGGCGAGAGATTGTGGGCAGCCAAAAGGCACTGGATCTGCGATCTCCGGCCATCGCGCCAGCGCGATGGCGTTCAGTCGCGCGCGAACCAATGGTTCGCAACCAGCGCGCCTTCACCCCCGCTTTCGCGGGGATGACGACAAAGCGGCTACCGCGAGTTGGCTCAATCCAGAAACTGCAGCTTCGCCAGCTCGGCGTACAGGCCGCCTGCAGCCAGCAGTTGCGCGTGGGTGCCCTCGGCGACGATGCGGCCGCGGTCCATCACCACGATGCGGTCGGCCTTGAGCACGGTGGCCAGGCGGTGTGCGATCACCAGGGTGGTGCGGCCGCGCATCAGGGTTTCCAGGGCCTGTTGCACGGCGCGCTCGCTCTGCGCGTCTAGCGCGCTGGTGGCTTCGTCGAGCAGCAGGATTGGCGCGTCCTTGAGCAGGGCGCGGGCGATCGCGATGCGTTGTTGCTGGCCGCCGGAGAGGCGGGCGCCGCGTTCACCCAACTCGGTGTCCAGGCCCTGCGGCAGGTCGGTGATGAAGTCGCTGGCGTGCGCGGCCCGCACGGCCGCTTCGATCTGGGTGTCGTCGGCCTCGAGCCGGCCGTAGCGGATGTTGTCGCGGGCGCTGCTGGCGAAGATGGTCGGCTGCTGCGGCACCAGCCCGATCGCTTCGCGCAGCGCGGCCGGATCGAGTTGGCGGATGTCGGCCTCGTCGATGCGGACCGCGCCCGATTGCGGGTCGTGGAAGCGCAACAACAACGAGAACACCGTGCTCTTGCCGGCGCCGGACGGGCCGACCAGCGCCACGGTCTCGCCCGGGCGCACACGCAGGGTGAAGTGCTCCAGCGCCGGCAGGTCCGGCCGCATCGGGTAGTGGAAGGTGACGTCGTCGAAGGCGACTTCGCCATGCAGCGGTTGCGGCAGGGCCAGCGGTTGTGCCGGTGTGTCGATGCTGGAACCTTCCTGCAGCAGTTCGCTGATCCGGCCCATGCCGCCGGCGGCGCGTTGCAGTTCGTTCCAGACCTCGGCGAGCGCACCGACCGAGCCGCCGGCGATCAGCGCGTACAGCACGAACTGGCCGAGCGTGCCGGCGCTCATGCGGCCGGCGGCGACGTCATGCGCGCCCGACCACAGCACCAGGGTGATCGCGCCGAAGATCAGCACGATCGCGATGGCGGTGACCCAGGCCTGGGCCTGGATGCGGCGGCGCGCGGTGTTGACCGCGATCAGGAGCGCGCTGCCGAAGCGGCCGCGTTCGTAAGGCTCGCGCGCGTGCGCCTGCACCGTGCGCACGGCGCCCAGGGTCTCGCTGGCCAGGGCATTGGCGTCGGCGACGCGGTCCTGGCTGGCGCGCGAGATCTTCTGCAGGCGACGGCCGCCGATCACGATCGGCAACACCGCCAGCGGGATGCCGATCAGCGCATACGCGGCCAGGCGCGGGCTGGTGACGAACAGCATCGCCAGGCCGCCGAAGAAGGTGACCAGGCTGCGCAGCGCCACCGACATGCTGGAGCCGACCACGCTGCGCAGCAGTTCGGCGTCGGCGGTGAGCCGCGAGACCAGTTCGCCGCTGCGGTTGCGGTCATGGAAGCCGGCGTCGAGGCCGATCAGGTGCGCATACAAGCGCTCGCGCAGGTCGGCGACGACGCGCTCGCCCAGCAGCGAGACGAAGAAGAAGCGCGCCGCGGTGGCCAACGCCAGTGCGACCGCAACGATGAACAACAGCCCGAAGGCGCGATCGATGGCCGCGCCACCGCCCTGGGCGAAGCCCTGGTCGATCATGGTGCGGAACGCAACCGGCAAGCTCAACGTCGCCGTGCTCGATGCGGCCAGTGCTACCAGCCAGGCGACGAACAGGCCGCGGTGCTTGCGCACGAACGGCCACAGCGTGCGCAGGCTGCCGATCGGCGCCTTGCTCTTGGGGGTGTTGGGCGATTCGGTCATCAGGGATTGCTCATCGAGGGCGGGCTCATCCAGGCAGGCTCATCAAGTCGTGCTCTTCCAGGCGCGCTCGTCAAGGCGTGCTTTGGATGAAACGCACCCGATCACGGGTGGCGTCGCGCAGGCGCGCTTTCAAGGGCGCCTGCTGCGATTCGGGCAGACGCAGACGCAGCCGTGCGCCGTCGGCGGCGAAGCGCTCGTCGAGTTTCTCGGCATCAAACGCGGCCAATGCGGCGTGCACCGCACCGGTGTCCGCGAAGGCGTAATCGAGATCGACGGTGGCGTAGGTGGTCAGGGCGCGACGCGGCGCGAGGCGCAGGCATTCGGCGGCGCTGCCGCCGTAGGCGCGCGCCAGGCCACCGGCGCCGAGCTTGATACCGCCGAACCAGCGCGTGACCACGACGACCACCTGGTCGACGCCCTGGCCGTCGATCGCGGCGAGGATCGGACGGCCGGCCGTGCCGGCGGGCTCGCCGTCGTCGTTGAAGCGGTACTCGTTGCCGATGCGGTAGGCCCAGCAGTTGTGCGTTGCCGACGGGTCGCCGACCGCGTCGACGAAGGCCAGGGCCGCATCGGCGGCACTCACCGGTGCGGCATGGACCTGGAAACGGCTGTGCTTGACCTCCAGCAGGTGCGAGGTCGGGTCGGCCAACGTGGCGGTGCTCATCGCGGCGCGACGAGCAGTGGACGCAGGTCGTCGGGCAGGCGCGTGTGCGGGTGCGCGCGGCGGAACAGCACCAGGCTGGCGCGGGCCTCATCGAGCTCACCGGCATCGCGGCGCGCGCGGATGCGTTCGAGCCAGTCGGTCGGCGCCAGCCGGGTGTCGTCCTGTACCGGCAGATCGCTGGCACGGATGCGCGAGCCGGTGACTTCGATGCGATCGAGCGCCGGTGCGGCTTCGGCCGCCGCCCGGGTTTCGCGATGCGCCATGGCCGTGGTGTCGGCAGCCGGCTCGGCGGCCGGTGGGCTGGCCATTACCGCGGATGCGGCCTCGGCGGCCACCGGAGCCGGCGGCGACGGTGGTGCCGAGGCGGCCGTCGCCGCGCTGCGCTTGGAATACCCGGCCGGTGCGGCGGGTGCCGGGGCATCGATCACGGCCTCGTCCAGCGCGGGCTCTGCGGCGACCGCATCACGAGCGGCCTCGGCGGCTGGAGCGACCACCGCCTGGCGCGTGCTTGGCGGTGCGGCCGGCTTCGCACGCGGTTGGGCGGGCGACGGCGCCCGCAACGCAGGCGCGGGAGCAGGCGCTGTCTGGAGCGGTGGCGGCGGCGCTGTAGGTCGGGGACGTTCGATGACCTCGGCGCTGATGTAGCCCATGTCCGCAGATTTCTCGCGCGGTGCCTGCAGCGGCGGCGTCGACGGGCGCAGTTGCCAGACCACGCCGACCACCAGCGCCAGTGCGGCCGCCATGCCGGCACCGGTGACCAGGCTGGCCGGCACGCCGGTCAATGCCCACCAGCGCCGATGCTGGGGCGGCTGCGCGACCGCGGCATGCGCCGCCGCCAGGATCCTGGCGTCGAGTGCCGGCGAGGGCCCGCCGTGCGGGCCCAGTTGCGCCAGGCGATCGGCCAGGGCGCGCTCTTCCGGGGTCAGCGGTTCGTGGGGGGCGTGGCTCATTCGTTCAATCTCGCGCGCAGCTTGTCCATCGCATAACGCAGCCGCGACTTGACGGTTTCCCGGCCGGCGCCGGTGATGGCACCGATTTCCTCCAGGCTCAGCTCCTGCTCCAGGCGCAGCAGCACGACCTCGCGCTGCTCCTCGGGCAACTCCTCGATCGCGCACTGCAGGCGGCGGCGCTGCTCGAACTGCGACAGCTCGCGCTCCGGCGTGGTCGGGTCGGGCACGCGCGCGGCGCGCTCGTCGCCGTCCTCGGGCGTGGCCGGCCGGTGCTTGAGGCCGCGCCAATGGTCGTTGAGGCGATTGTGGGCGATCCGGAACAGCCAGGTGCTGAATGCGG
The DNA here is from genome assembly GCF_042648505.1 of Lysobacter cavernae. Lineage (NCBI taxonomy): Bacteria > Pseudomonadati > Pseudomonadota > Gammaproteobacteria > Lysobacterales > Lysobacteraceae > Lysobacter > Lysobacter cavernae. The sequence continues at coordinate 22,703 of NZ_JBHRXK010000013.1, read as the reverse complement.
CCTCGGGCTTCCAGCCGTGGCGCGCGGTGATCACACGCTGCCAGACGTCCTGGAAGAATTCGTCGGCCAGGGCCGCATCGCGCAGCTGGCGTAGCAGGAAGCGGTACAAGGGGCCGCGGTGGCGGGCGTACAGCAGCTCGAACGCGGCGACGTCGCCGCCCGTCCAGGCCAGCATCAGGTCGTCGTCGCTTGCGTCCACCGCCAGATTCATCCGCGGCAGGGTACGGGCTGGCGCCGCCCGCGGGAAGCCGTGGCCGCGCCGCCCAGGCATTGCGCCAGCGGCGACCGGTTCCATGACGAGTTTCATAAACGGAAGAACGGACGGGCCGCGGTGATGGGGTTGCTCCGCCAATCGGTTCGCGGCCGCGTTATCCTGCGGCCTCTTCACACAGGCCACATCGGTGCCCCATCGGGTCAGGCAAAGCGCGATCACGATCAGCGAGGCGGCCGGTCTGGGCGACTCGTTGGCCGACGCGTTGCGCGAGTCGTTGCCGGCCGGGGCGCAGGTCGCGGTGCGCTGGCGTGATCCGCGCGCCGGCACGGCCGGTTTTTCCTCCACCGGCGCGGCTTCGGCATTGGCCGCGCGCGCCGGGCAGTTGCTGGGCCAGCATGCCCCCAGCGCCCACGCCCCGGCCGACGAGGCGGCGTACCCGTTCGAGACGGCCTGGACCGCCGCCGACGGCACCCACTGCGCGATCGTGGCGCGGGTGGCCGAGCCGCCTCCGGTACCGGTGCGCCATGCCTGGCTGGCGCTGGCGCAGCGCCTGGTCGCGGCGCATCTGGCCGCCGCCTTTGCCCAGGCCCGCGCCGAGTCGCTGGAAAAGTCCGAGCGCCTGCAGCAGGCGTTGTACGAGATCGCCGACCTGGCCGGTTCCGACCTCGAGCTGGCCGACATGCTGCGTCGCATCCACGGCGTCGTCGCCGGCCTGATGTACGCCGAGAACCTCTACATCGTGCTCTACGACGATGTCCGCGACAGCGTGCGTTTCCTGTATTTCGCCGACCGGCTCGACACCTACATCGCCGAGCCCGAGCGCGAGATCCGCGCCAGCGAGCTGGCCAACAGCGTCACGCTGGCACTGCTGCGCCATGGCGAACCGCTGCAGGGACCGTCGGACCTGATCCGCGAGCGCCTGGGCGTGATGCGCGACATCAACCACGGCCCCGACAGCGAGGACTGGCTGGGCGTGCCGATGCGCCGCGACGACCGCGTCTGCGGCGCGGTCGTGGTGCAGAGCTACGACCGGCCGGAGGTCTACGGCGAAGAGGAGCGTGCGCTGCTGTCCTTCGTCGCCCAGCACATCCTGACCGCGCTGGACCGCTTCCGTGCCCGCGAAGAGCTGGAGCGCCGCGTCGAGGAGCGCACCCAGGCATTGCAGCTGAGCAACCGTGACCTGCAGGCCGAGATCATCGAGCGTCAACGCTCCGAGCGCCTGCAGCGGGCGTTGTTCCGCATCGCCGAACTGTCGATCACCTCGGAAACGCTGGAACGCTTCTACACCCAGGTCCATGACGTCGTCAGCGATCTGCTGTACGCGCGCAATTTCTACATCGCGCTGCTGTCGGAGGACAGCGAGCGCCTGGAGTTTCCGTACTCGATCGACGAGCGCGATGCCCACCGTGACAGCCGCAAGCTGGCGTTCGGCCTCACCGAGTACGTCATCGCCCACGGCCAGCCGCTGCTGGCCGACCGCAACCGCATCGCCATGCTCGAGGCCGAGGGTCGCGTGCGCAGCCGCGGCGCGCGTGCGCATTGCTGGCTGGGCGTGCCGCTGTTCCGCGGCGATGGCGTGGTCGGCGTGATCACCGTGCAGAGCTATTCGCCGGCGATCAACTTCAGCCGCCGCGACCAGGAGCTGCTCACCTTCGTCGCCCACCACATCAGCATCGGCCTGGCCCGCAAGCAGAGCCAGGACCGCCTGGTCGGCGCGCATGCCGAACTCGAGCAGCGCGTCGCCTCACGCACGCGCGAGCTGGCGCAGGCCAATGCCGAACTGCTGGCGCAGATCGGCGAGCGCCTGCGTGCCGAGCAGCAGCTGACCCATCAGGCCCTGCACGATGCACTGACCGGCCTGCCCAATCGCGGTCAGCTGCTCGAGCGCCTCGCCAACGCGATCGGCCGCGCGCAGCGCGACAGCCACCGCACGTTTGCCGTGCTGTTCCTCGACCTGGACCGCTTCAAGCTGGTCAACGACAGCGTCGGCCACTCCGCGGGCGATGAACTGCTGGTCGAGGCGGGCCGCCGCATCGTCTCGACGGTGCGTAGCAACGACACCGTGGCGCGGCTGGGCGGCGACGAATTCGCGATCCTGGTCGAGGACATCGACGGACTGCACGACGCCGAAGAACTGGCGCATCGGGTGCTGCGCGCGCTCAGCGAACCGTGCTGGGTGGCGGGGCGCGAAGTGTTTCCGTCGGCCAGTCTCGGCATCGCCATGTGGCATTCGCGCTACCGCAACGGCGTCGAGGTGCTGCGCGACGCCGACGCCGCCATGTACCGCGCCAAGGCCGCCGGACGCGACCGCTGGGCGGTGTTCGACGAGGCCATGCGCGAGGAGGCGGTGCGCATCCTCGACCTCGAGGCCGACCTGCGCCGCGCGATCAACGGCGACGGCTTCGTGGCGTTCTACCAGCCGATCGTGCGGCTCGGCGACCGCGGCCTGATCGGCCACGAGGCGCTGCTGCGCTGGCACCACGATCAGCGTGGCCTGCTGCTGCCCAACGAGTTCATCGGCGTGGGTGCGGACAGCGGGCTGATCGAGGAGGTCGACTGGCTGCTCTACGCCCAGGTGGTGGAGGAGCTGGCACGCGGCGGCGAGGGCTACATCTCGGTCAACGTGTCGCCGCGGCACTTCCGCTCGTCGGATTTCGCCGACCGCCTGCTGCGCATGATCGACCGGGCCGGCGCCGATCCGCATCGCCTGCGCATCGAGATCACCGAGGTCGCGCTGCTCGACGACGTGCCTCGCGCGTTGCGCATGTTGCGCACGCTGCGCAGCCATGGCGTGCTGGCGCAGCTCGACGATTTCGGTACCGGCTTCTCGGCGCTGTCGTACCTGCACCGCTTCCCGATCGAGTGCCTGAAGATCGATCAGAGCTTCGTCGCCGGGCTGGTCGGCGAGACCCAGCCCGAGAGCGTGGCGGTGGTGCGGGCGATCCAGGCGCTGGCCGGCACGCTCGGCATCCACACCATTGGCGAGGGCGTCGAGAACGAAGCCCAGCGCACGGCGTTGCGCGAGCTGGGCTGTACCTACGGCCAGGGTTACCTGTTCGGTCACCCGGCCGAGCGCGTGCAGGTGCGGCCGCTGCAGGTGGTCACTCGCTGACGCGCAGTGCTGCGGTGGCATCGTTTTCGATCTGCCGCCGTGCCTGCTCGACCAGACGGACGAATTTGGCGCGCTCACCGCTGCGGTCGCGGCCTCGTGCGGCCTGCGCCGTGCGCGCAATCGCCTCCCAGCTCCAGCCCTCGAAGCGGCTGCCACCGCGCAAGGCGTCGGCGAAGCCGGCCACCGCGGTGGCGAAACGCAGCGACTCGCTGGGCCGGGCGCTGAGTTGCGAGACCAGGATCGGGGTTTCGATCAGATGGCTGCGGTCTTCGCCGGGGCGTTTGTAGCGCAGGCGCAGGTGTGCCATTTCGCCGCCAAGCGCGGTGGTCACGGTCGGCCGGGCATCACCGTAACGCGGTGTCGGAAGGCGTTGTGCACTGGAGGCGACGGGAGTGATTTCGTACAGCGCGGTGACCTCGTGGCCAGCGCCGATGTCGCCGGCATCGACCCGGTCGTTGGCGAAGTCCTCGCGCTGCAGCACGCGGTTCTCGTAGCCGATCAGGCGGTACTCGGCCACCTGCGCCGGGTTGAATTCGACCTGCACCTTGACGTCGCGGGCGATGGTCAGCAGCGTCGAACCCATCTCCTCGACCAGCACCTTGCGCGCTTCGAGCAGGCTGTCGATGTAGGCGTGGTTGCCGTCACCGACATCGGCCAGCTGCTCGGCCAGGGCATCGTTGTAGTTGCCGGAGCCAAAGCCGAGCGTGGTCAGGGCGATGCCGCTCTTGCGCTGGTCGGCAACCAGGGTTTCCAGTGCGTTCTGGTCGACCGTGCCGACGTTGAAGTCGCCGTCGCTGGCGAGGATCACGCGGTTGACGCCGCCTTTGACGAACGCCTGCTTCGCCATCGCATACGCCAGGCGGATGCCGTCGCCACCGTTGGTGCTGCCGCCCGCGTCGAGACGGTCGAGGGCCGACAGGATCTCGTCGTGGCGATCACCCGGCGTCGGTGGCAGCACCAGGCCGGCGCTGCCGGCGTAGACGACCATCGACACGCGGTCCTGTCGGTGCAGTTGCGGCACCAGTTGCCGCAGCGAGGCCTTGACCAGTGGCAGCTTGTCCGGCGAATCCATCGAGCCGGACGTGTCGATCAGAAACACCAGATTGGCCGGCGGCAGCGTTGCCTTGGGCACATCAAAGCCCTTGATGCCGATCATCAGCACTTGCCGTTGCGCGTTCCACGGTGCTGGCGCGAGTTCGGTGCTGACGCGGAACGGTACGTCGCGCGCAGCGGGGGCGGGATATGCATAGTCGAAGTAGTTGATGAACTCCTCGGCACGCACGGCATCGGCCGGTGGCCGCAGCCCTTCGTTCAGCATCCGTCGCACGTTGCTGTAGCTGCCGCTGTCGACGTCGATCGAGAACGTCGACAGCGGCTGCTCCGAGGTGCGTTGCACGGAATTGTCGCGGTGGTATGCGTAGTTCTCGGTATTCACCACCGGTGCGAAGTAGCCCACGGCCGCAACGTGACTGCCACGGACCTCGACACGATCGAGCGACGGGGCCATCGCTGCCGATGGCAATTGCCGTGCCATCAGCGGCGCGGGTAGTGACGGCGGCGCGAGCACCGGCGCATCGGCCAGCGAAGCGTCGTTGCGCTCGGCCTTGGCGACGGATGCGGTCTCGGCCATCGGCGCTGGGGCGGATTCACGCGCGGCATGGCAACCGGCAAGGCCGATCAAGGCTGTGATGAACAGGGCGCAGCAGACATGGCTCGAGAGTTTCATCGGCGGTCTCCGGGGATGTTGCGATGGAAGAACGTGCGATCGCCTTAAACGGGGTTGCAGCGTGCTGCATCACACCCTGTGTCTATCCCAGAAGTGGGGATGACTTCCCGAACTATCGGCCTGCCTGTGGGCTCGCCACCATCAACCCTGCCGGCCGCGCGCCGTTGCGGCCGTCTCCTCTCCCCCGGCCCTGCACGAGGTACTGCCATGACTTGCCTCACTACTTCACCTTCGCAATATTTCTTTCCGCATGGTCTCCGCGAGCGTTCAAGCAAGTCGCGTTTACTCATCGCCACGTTGCTGATGGCGGCATCGTCCACGGTGCTGGCGGGATCGCCGCGCCTGATCTACCTGCCGTCGACCGAGGCCGGTGTCGATCACGCGGCCATCGTCGAAGCCTTTGGTGACCAGGGATTCGATGTCAGCACCCATGCCTATGCCGGCGAGGATCGTCGGACCTATGCCCGGCGCATCGCCGCCGAGATCAAGGCGCTGATGGCGCAGGGCGTGCCAGCCGAGGAAATCAATGTGGTCGGTGCCGGTACTGGTTCGGCGATCGCCACCCTGGCCTCGGCCGCCGTCGGCAATGCCCACGTCAACTACGTGCTGCTCGGGCAATGCGATCCGCTGCTCAAGCACCAGTACCGTTTCCGGATGAGCGGGCGCGTGCTCGGCGTGCGCGACGATGCCGATACCGCCTCGCATTCCTGCCGCCCGCTGTGGAACGAGTCGCCCCGCGTCAGCGAGCGCCAGGACCTGGTGCTCAACACGTCTTACGGTGCGGATCTGTTCGATGCACCGCGCAACGAATGGCTGCAGCCGCTGCTGGAGTGGAGCGGCGGTGGCCAGGTCGACGTCGGCGAGATCAAGGTGACGCAGGTGACTGCGCCCAAGCCGGAGCGTGGGCACTGAGCAACACAATAGCCCGGCACGGATGCCGTGCCGGGCTGACTGGCCGGGCTGGTAGAAATCCGTGCCGGCGGCGCGAGGTCGGCTTGCCGAAGCGCATAACGCGCAACGCGTGTCACGGATCGCGGATCACCAGCAGGCGCGGCTCGGTCATGTCTTCGATGGCATAACGCACGCCCTCGCGACCCAGCCCGGACTGCTTGGTGCCGCCGTAAGGCATGTTGTCGACGCGGAAGCTCGGCACATCGCCGACGATGACACCGCCGACGTCGAGCCGGTCCCAGGCGCGCATCGCGTGGGCGAGGCTGCCGGTGAACACGCCTGCCTGCAGGCCGAAGTCGCTGTCGTTGACGCGCTTCAAGGCGTCTTCGAAATCATCGAACGGCTCGAGCAAGGCCACCGGTGCGAATGCTTCCTTGCGGTAAAGATCGGTGTCGTGCGGCAGGTTTTCCAGCAACGTCGCCGGCAGCATGTTGCCCACGCGCTCGCCACCGGCCAGGCGCTTGGCACCGGCTTTGCGTGCCGCCGCAATCCAGCCTTCGATCCGTTTGGCCGCGTCCACGTCGATCATCGGCCCGATGAACGTCTTCTCGTCACGCGGGTCGCCCATGCGCAGTTTCGCCACCGCGGCTTTCAGTTTCCTGCGCAGCTTGTCGTGGATGTCGGCATGGGCGTAGATGCGCTGCACGCTTATGCAGCTTTGCCCGCTCTGGTAATAGGCGCCGAACACCAGCCGCTCGACGACGTGGTCGAGCGAAGCGCCCGGATCGGCATCGACGATGCAGGCGGCGTTGCCACCGAGTTCCAGCGTGACCTTCTTGCGCCCGGCGCGTGCCTTCAGCTCCCAGCCGACCAGGCCACCGGTAAAACTGAGCAGGGCGACGCGCTCGTCCTCGACCAGTTGCGCAGCGTCCTCGTTGGAGCAGGCCAGCACCGAGAACGCGCCCTTGGGCAGGTCGGTCTCGGCCAACACCTGCGCGATGATCAGCGCGCCGATCGGGGTCTTGGCCGCGGGCTTGAGCACGAACGGGCAGCCGGCGGCAATGGCCGGCGCCACCTTGTGTGCGACCAGGTTGAGTGGAAAGTTGAACGGGGTGATGAAACTGCACACGCCGATCGGCACGCGCTTGACCATGCCGCGATAGCCGCGGGTACGCGGTGATATTTGCAGTTCCACGATCTCGCCGCCGATGCGGGTGGCCTCGCCGGCGGCGATGCGGAATGTGTCGATCAGGCGTGTGACCTCGCCGCGGGCGTCCTTGATCGGCTTGCCGGCCTCGATGCACAGCGCCTGGGCGAGTTCCTCGAAGCGCTCGCCGAAACGGCGCACGCAATGCTCGAGCACGTCGCGGCGTGCATCGGGCGGAAACGCAGCCATCGCCTCGCGCGCCTTGTGCGCGGCGACGATCGCTTTACGCACCGCAGCCGCATCGGCCAGCGCCACCCGGGTGGCGCGCTTGCCGCTGTACTTGTCGAACACCTCCAGGTCTGCGTTGGCCGCGACCGCTCGGTTGGCGAGGTAGTAGGGATAACGTTTGGCGAGCATGGAGACCTCCGTTCCCGCAAGATGGATCAGGGTGGGTGAACGTCATGTCGGGCGAGGTTTGCTTGTCATTCCCGCGGAGGTGGGAATGACGATGAAGAGCGGCTTCACTCGCTCGTGTCGATGACCCGCACCCGCAAGCTGCCGTCAACCAGTCGCGCGTCGAGCCGATCGCCAGGCGCTGCATCGAGCACGCTGCGCACGATGCGACCGTCGTCGTGGCGCAGGATGCTGTAGCCGCGTGCGACGGTGGCCAGCGGGCTCACCGCTTCCAGCGAGCGGGCGAGGCCGCGCAGGTGCAACGCCTGGTGGCCGAGCCGGCGCACGATCGCGGCCTGCGGGCGCAGGGCGAGGGTGGCCAGGCGCTCGCGCAGACGCGCGATGCGGCGTTGCGGCTGCGACGCCCGCAGCACCGCGTCGGCGTGGCGCAGGCGGGCGCGCTCGCGCTCGAATTGCCGCTGCCAGGCCGCGTGCAAGCGGCGCAGCGCATCGACCTGGCGACGCTGCAGCAGCTGCAGGCGTGCCTGCGGTCGCAGTGCGTTCAAGCGCAAGGCGGCGCGGTCGGCGCGCTGCATCGCCTGGCGCAGCCGCTGCAACTGCACGGCGCGCAGGCGCGCATCGAGCAGGTGCAGGCGGTGATTGAGGTCATCGCGGTTGGGCACCAGCAACTCGGCCGCGACCGACGGCGTCGGTGCGCGCACGTCGGCGGCGAAATCGCTGAGGCTGAAGTCGGTCTCGTGGCCGACCGCCGACACTACTGGCACGGGTGAGGCCGCGATCGCACGCGCCAGGTGCTCGTCGTTGAAGGCCCACAGGTCTTCCAGCGAGCCGCCGCCGCGTGCGACCAGCAGCACGTCGTAGCGCTGCGAGGTGATCGCCCGCTGCAGCATCGCCACGATCCGCGCCGCGGCGCCGTCGCCCTGCACCGGCACCGGCAGCACCTCGGCCTCGACCAGTGGGAAGCGCCGTGCCAGCACGCTCAGCACGTCGCGCACGACGGCGCCGCTGGGCGAGGTGATCACTCCGATGCGCGAGGCGAACCGCGGCAGCGGCCGCTTGCGCTGGGCATCGAACAGGCCCTCGGCGGTGAGCTTGGCTTTGAGCTCCTCGAACGCGCGCCGCAGCGCGCCTTCGCCAGCCTCTTCCATGTGGTCCAGCACCAGCTGGTAATCGCCGCGGGCCTCGTACAGGGTCAACCGGCCGCGCGCCAGCACGCGCAGGCCCTCGCGCGGGGCGAACTTCAGCCAGCTGCTCTTGGGCTTGAACATCGCGCACCGCACCTGCGCGCGCGCGTCCTTCAGGGTGAAGTAGAGATGGCCGGACGACGGCCGCGACACGTTGCCCAGCTCGCCTTCCACCCACACCAGCGGGAACGCGCCTTCCAGCAGGTCGCGCGCCAGGGTGTTGAGCTGGCTAGGGGTCAGGACGTGGTCGGCGGGGGAGTCCACTGGCGGCATGAACGGGCGGCGGACCACGGTAGCGCAGTGACGGCTTCCGGTCACGCCGGCGGTACAATGGCGTCCATGAATTCAGATGCTCCTTTACCCTGCGCAGACCCCGGTTTTGGCCCGCTGGCCCGTCGTTTGACGCGATCTGTACGGGTCGGCGGCGTCGATGTCGGCGGTGGCCATCCGGTGGTCGTGCAGTCGATGACCAACACCGACACCGCCGACGTCGCCTCGACCACCAAGCAGGTGGCAGAGCTATGGCGTGCCGGCTCGGAGCTGGTGCGCGTCACTGTCAACACGGTCGAGGCTGCTGCGGCGGTACCGCGCATCGTCGACAAATTGGCGATGATGGGCATCGAGGTCCCGATCATCGGCGACTTCCACTACAACGGTCACCAGTTGCTGACCGCCGAGCCGGCCTGCGCCGAAGCGCTGGCCAAGTACCGCATCAACCCCGGCAACGTCGGCTTCGGCAAGAAGAAGGACAGCCAGTTCGCCACCTTGATCGAACTGGCGATCAAGCACGGCAAGCCGGTGCGCATCGGTGCCAACTGGGGCTCGCTGGACCAGGCCCTTGCCGCGCAGCTGATGGACGAGAACCACCAGCGTGCCGAGCCCTGGGATGCCGGTCGCGTGCTGCGCGAGGCGTTGATCCGCTCGGCGCTGGATTCGGCGGCGCGCGCGGTCGAGCTGGGCCTGAGCGCCGACCGCATCGTGCTCAGTGCCAAGGTCAGCGGCGTGCAGGAGTTGATCGCGGTGTACCGCGAGCTCGCCAACCGCGGCGACTACGCCCTGCACCTGGGCCTGACCGAGGCCGGCATCGGCAGCAAGGGCATCGTCGCCTCCAGCGCCGCGCTCGGTGTGCTGCTGCAGGAAGGCATCGGCGACACCATCCGTATCTCGCTGACGCCGGAGCCGGGCCAGTCGCGCACCAACGAGGTCATCGTCGCGCAGGAGCTGCTGCAGACCATGGGCCTGCGCGCGTTCACGCCGATGGTCACCGCCTGCCCGGGATGCGGCCGCACCACCAGCGAGTTCTTCCAGGAACTGGCCAAGACCGTGCAGGAGCACGTGCGCGCGAAGATGCCGGAATGGAAGATCAGCCATCCGGGTGCCGAGAACATGACGCTGGCGGTGATGGGCTGCGTGGTCAATGGCCCGGGCGAATCGCGCCACGCCAACATCGGCATCTCGTTGCCGGGCACGGGCGAGGCACCGTCGGCTCCGGTGTTCGAGGACGGCGAGAAAACCGTGACCCTGCGCGGCGAGAACATCGCCAACGAATTCGTCGCCCTGATCGACCGCTACGTCGCGCGCAATTACGGCCCGCGCGCCGGTGCCGAGGCCCGTGGCGGCTGAAGGCGGAGAAGCATTGCAGCAGGGGCTGCGCTTCGGCGCGGCGTTGTTGCGTCGGTACGGCCTGCACCTGCTGCTGATCTTCGTCGGCCTGCTGCTGCCGCTGTGGGGTTTCGCCGAGCTGGCCGACGAGATCCACGAGCAGGAAGTAATCGCGTTCGACGAGCCGGTACTGAACTTCGCCCATCAACTGGCCCGCGACGGTTCCGACCGTTTCTTCGTGCTGGTCTCGAAGCTGGGCTACCTGTGGGGCGTGGTGCCGTTCGACATCGCCCTGGTGCTGGTATTGACCTGGCTGCGGCGGTTGCGCGCGGCCAGCTTCGCCGCGCTCGCGCTTGGTGGTTCGGCGTTGCTCAACATCGCCACCAAGCAGGTGTTCGCGCGCGAGCGGCCGGCACTGTGGGAGTCGGTCGCGCCGGAAACCAACTACAGCTTTCCCAGCGGCCACGCGATGGGTTCGATGACCCTGGCCTGCGTGCTGATCCTGCTGACGTGGCGCACGCGCTGGCGCTGGCCGGTCGTCGTCGTGATGGCGACCTTCGTGGGGCTGGTCGGGTTGTCGCGGGTGTATCTGGGCGTGCACTACCCCTCGGACATCCTCGCGGGCTGGGCCGCGGCGATGGCCTGGGTGATCGCGGTGTTCGTGCTGGTGTACCGCAACCATCTTCGGCCGTGGCGCGGCACTTCCCACTGAAGAGAAGGATCAGCGTGCAGTCGTGCGTCCGTAGGCGATCTCGCGTTCGTGCTGCAGGCGCCGGCGCAGGTACTCGTTGCGACTCAGCCCCCCGGGGACGACCGGCATCGCCATTACCTCGGTGACGATGCGGTTTTCCCGCGTCTTGTAGTCGTTGAATGCGCGATCGTCACGCTGTGCGGCGAGGAAGGCGGCGTTGCGGCGTTCGGCATGGACCTGGTACGCGGCCGCGAGATCGGCGGTGCGCTGCATCTGCCGCGCCGGGTCGGTTTCGGTGGCGCGGATCAGGCCGATGCGCAGCATCAGGGTTTCGCCGGCTGACAGATCGCCGGCGCGCTCGTAGCGGTCGATATCGGTTTCCAGTAGCTGCGCCTGCCGTTGCCGTGCTGCCGGGGCGAGACGGCCGGCCTCGGCGAAGAAGCGGCGCGCCTGCTCCTGAAAGTCCACACGCGCCTGGTAGGCACGGACGGCCGGGCGACTGAGCAGCTCGACACGCGAAGTGACGTTGCCAGTCGCGGCCGATGCCAGCGCCGCGTTGTTGCCGGACGTGGCGCTGGCGCGCGCTGCGCCTTGCTGTCCAGCGCGATGTGCACCGTAGCCGCCGAGTCCGAGCAGCAAGGCGACAGACGCGATGATGGTGATGGCGCGGTTACGTCGTTTCATCGGTATGGGCGACAGTGGAGGCGATCGACGCGGGCTGCCCTCCCAGCAGCCCGCGCCGGTCGACCGGTCAGCCGTTCAACAGCGCATCGATCAGCGCGTAGAACGGGTTGAACGGCTTCTTGCGATCGGCCTCGTCACTGGCCTCGGAGGCATCCAGCACCGGGCCCTGGCCGTTGAGCACGTTGTCGACGAAATGGCCCAGTTCCAGCTGCCGCTCCTGGATGTCGCCGTTCTTGAAGTCGACGATGGAGTCGCAATGGCTTTCGTTGAGCGCGCGGAACTGCGAGTAGTAGCCGCCGACGTTGGCCAGGCTGTCGGTGGTCTGCTTCAAACGCGTGGTGTCCTGCGCCCACTTCTGGTGCAGCAGTTGCTCCTTGGTGGCCTGGTCGGGGGCGTTGACGATCTCCGGGAAGAAGCGCTCGTAGGAGTACGAGGAGTAATTGAGGTCCTGCCAGAAATAGGTGATGCCGAGGCGGTCGCTGCGGCGCTTGTTGGCCAGGGCCCGCACCAGCGTGCCGAAGTCGTTGCGGTTGAAGCCGTAGGCGCTGAGGCGGTTGCTCATGTAGTCGATCGGGCCGTTGCTCTCGTCCAGGCCCCAGGCCGGGCGCACCGTAGCGAACAGTGGCACCGACGGGTACTGCTGCGGGTCGGCGCCAGTGGGCGCGCTGTACACCGGACCGGAGTCGTTGATCAGGAAGGCGCGGTTGGGCGCCATGTCGCCGCGCACGTGGTCGTAATTGAGCATGCTGCCGACGCCGCCGGCGCTGCAGCCGGTCTGCACCAGCTGGGTCGGCCGCGGCAGGTGGTCCTTGAGCCAGGCCACCACTGCGCGCTGGTTGCGCAGGCCGTTGTGGTGGTAGACCAGCGGCGGGTTCTGGCCGCTCGGGTCGGGGTACACCGCGACCTTGTCGCCGCTGTAGATGTCGCCGGTGCAGTAGGGCACGTAGACCAGGTTCCAGTCCTGCGTCTTGACGACGTCCAGCGTCGGCGAGACGCGTAGCACGAACGGGCTCACCAGGCTGGCGCCAGGATTGAGCAGGCCCATGTAGTCGTCGGGGATGCCGTCGGGATTGCGCGCGCTGCGCGGGGTCAGGCCCTTGCAGCTTGCGTAATCCCAGCAGGCGCCGCCACCTTCCATGTAGATCAGGGTGTTGCGGGTGTCGGCGACGCGGTTGACGAAGAACTTGTACGGCGTGCCGTTGCCGCAGACCGCGCCGGTCTCCGGCGCCAGCTGCACGGTCTGCCAGCCCAGGTAGCGGCCGGGTGCAAAGCCGTCGTCGAAGCCGGCAGGGTTGCCGAGCAGCGGATAGGCCGACGCGTTGCGCTGCGCCGGCGTCACCGGGTTGTCGGCCGGCGCTGGCGATACCAGGTTGACCAGCACCTGCCACCAGGCGTAGTCGCCTTCCTCGGCCAGTGCGGCCGGCGGAGTCAGTGCGATGGCGAGGGCGATTGCGAGGACTGCTGGCTTGCGGTTCATTGCACGACTCCCTGTCACTGCGATGGCCGATCGGCGCGCGGGCGGGCGCGGCCGCATGGAGTGAAATGCTCCGTACCGGGGCGTATCCGGACGGGACGCCATTGATCCGCCGCCTGCCGAGGCGGTCAAGCCGGACCCGACCGGCGGTCGCGCTCGGCCGCTACCCACCCGGAACGGGGCCGGAATGCCCCCCTTTTTCCGGCCAGGGGACGTGCGGCGTATTGCGGCGCACAAGGACGAAGGCGGGTGTGGGTTGCAGCGACCGCTCAAACAGCGCGTCGACGAGGTCCAGGAACAGCAGCTGTCGAGCGCCCAGGCCGCCGTGCCGGCCAGCGGCCGCTACTCGCCCGGCTTGGCCGCGGCGGTCGGCGCCGCCGAGGCGGCGCGGCGGGCCAGCACCGCCTCGCGGTGGGCGATGTAGGCGTTGGAGGCGAGGATGATCGCGGCGCCGATCACGGTCCAGCGGTCCAGCGATTCGCCGAACCAGAGCCAGCCGGCAGTGGCGACCAGCGGCAGCTGCATGAAGCTGATCGGCGTCAGCGCCGACACCTCACCGAGCTTGAGCGCATGCGTCCACAGCACCTGGCCGCCGGTGCCGAAGATGCCGGCCGCGACCACCCACAGCCAGGCGATCCCGACCGGCCATTCCCACACGAACAACGCCGGCAGCAACGACATCGGTACCCAGAACAGGTAGGTGTAGAGAACAATCGTGTTGGCCGAGTCGATGCGCGACAGCTGCTTGATCTGGATCGCGACCACGCCGCTCAGCACCGCGGCGAGCAGGGCGATCAGGGTGCCGGCCGAGAAGTCCGCCGAGCCCGGACGCACGATCACCAGCACGCCGAGGAAGCCCAGCGCCACCGCCGCCCAGCGCCGCGCCCGCACATGCTCGTGCAGGAACACCACTGCGGCGATCGTCACGAACACCGGCGTCGAGTACGACAGCGAGATCGCCTGCGCCAAGGGCAGGTGGCCGATCGCCCAGAAGCCGGCGAGCATCGAGCCGATGCCGATCGCGCAGCGCACGAAGTAGCGTGGCAGTTGCCTGGTGCGCAGCGAGCCGCGGTTGGCCTGCAGCAGCAACGGCAGCACAGCGAGCAGGCCGAAAAAGTTGCGGAAGAACGCGATCTCGAAGGTGTGCAGCGATTCCGACGCCAGCCGGATCGCGATCGCCATCACGCCGAACGACAAGGTGCTGCCGAGCATGAAGCCGGCGGCGCGCAACGGGTGGGCGGGCGCGGCGCTCATGCGTCGATGATCTGCAGGCGATGCTGCCAAGTCAGGCGATTTCCTGGTGACCGGCGTCGGGCATTGTCGGTCAGTGCACGCATCACCAAGGTCGTGCTCGTCACCACGTCGCGCCGATGAGACGCGGCTCGGGCTCGATGGCGACGCCGAAACGCAGCTGCACCGAGTCGGCGATGCGGCGGGCGAAGTCGAGCAGTTGCCGGCCCGTGGCATGGCCGTGGTTGACCAGCACCAGCGCGTGCGAGGCGGCGACACCGGCATCGCCGTCGCGCTGGCCCTTCCAGCCGCAGGCGTCGATGAACCAGGCCGCCGAGAGCTTGCGCGTGCCGGTGTCATTGCCGCGGAACACCGGCATCGCGGGGTATTGCGCCTGCAAGGCTTCGGCCTGTGCCGCCGGCACGATCGGGTTCTTGAAGAAGCTGCCGGCATTGCCAAGCACGGCCGGGTCGGGCAGCTTGCGGCGCCGGATCGCGATCACCGCCGCCGCCACGAGTTGCGGCGTGGGCGCGTCGATGCCCATCGCGATCAACTCGTCGCCGAGGCCGGCGTAGTCGAGCTTGAGCGCGGGCATGCGCGGCAGCGCGAACTCGACCGCGGTAACGATGTAGCGGTCGGGCGCGTGCTTGAACACGCTGTCGCGGTAGGAGAACGCACAGGCCGCTGCATCGAGGCGATGCAGTTGCCCGGTCGCCGGCTCGAAAGCTTCGACCGCGTGGATGAACTCGCGCACCTCGACGCCGTAGGCGCCGATGTTCTGGATCGGCGCGGCGCCGACCGTGCCCGGGATCAGGGCGAGGTTTTCCAGCCCGGCCAGCCCTTGCGCCAGGGTCTGCATGACAAAGCCGTGCCACGGCACGCCGGCGTCGGCGCGCACGATCGCATGTGCGCCGTCGTCGGTCAGGGTTTCGATGCGTTCGCCGGTCAATGCCAGCACCGGCCCCGCCGGATCGCCGGCAAACAGCAGATTGCTGCCGCCGCCAAGCACCAGCGCGATGCCATCGGCCAGTTCCGGCGCGGACAGCACTTCGGGCAGTGCGGTGACATCGGCGACTTCGACCAGCAGCGGCGCGCGCGCGGCGACGCCGAAGGTGTTGCGGTAGTCGAGCGCGGCATCGCGGACGATGCGGACGGCGGCCTTCATACCGTGGGTGGCACGTTACCGCGGCTGGGTGCTTCCTTGCGCCGGCGGATCGCCTCGACGCATTCGTGCACCAGCGCGGGACCGCGGTAGACCAGGCCGGTGTAGCACTGCACCAGGCTCGCGCCGGCGGCGGTCTTGGTCACCGCATCGGCGCCGGAGAGGATGCCGCCGACGCCGATCATCGGGATCGACTCGGGCAGGCGCGTGCGCATCATGCGCAGCACCGCGGTCGACTGACCCATCACCGGCCTGCCGGACAGGCCGCCTTGCTCGTTGGCGTGACGCGCGCCTTCGACGCCCATGCGCGAGACGGTGGTGTTGGTGGCGATCACGCCGTCAACCTGCAGGTCGCTGAGCACGCGCGCGGCGGCCTCGACGTCCTCGTCGGACAGGTCGGGGGCGATCTTGACCAGCATCGGCACGCGTTTGCCGTGGCGTGCGCCCAGTGCCTCCTGCGCCTCGCGCAGCGCGCCGACCAGGCGGCGCAGGGCCTGTTCCTCCTGCAGCTCGCGCAGGCCGGCGGTGTTGGGCGAGGAGATGTTGACGGTGATGTAGTCGGCCAGCGGGTACACGCGCTGCAGGCACAGCAGGTAGTCGCTTTCGGCGGACTCGTTGGGCGTGTCCTTGTTCTTGCCGATGTTGATGCCGAGCAGGCCGTGCTTGCGCTGCGCTTTCTCGACATTGCGCACCAGCGCATCGACGCCGCCGTTGTTGAAGCCGAGGCGATTGATCACCGCCTGTTGCCCGGGTAGGCGGAACATGCGCGGCTTGGGGTTGCCTTCCTGCGGCTGTGGCGTGACCGTGCCGACCTCGACGAAACCGAAGCCCAGCGCGAGCAGGGCATCAATGTGCTCGCCGTTCTTGTCGAGCCCGGCGGCCAGGCCGACCGGGTTCGGGAAAGTCAGGCCGAAGGCCTTGGTCGGCAACGGTGTCGGCCGCCGTGCCAGCAGCGGGCTGAGCCCGCTGCGGTACGCGGCTTCCATGGCCTTCAGGCCGACGCCATGCGCGGTCTCGGCGTCGAGACCGAACAGGAACGGGCGCGCGAGTGCGTACATCGTCGTCGCTTACAGGTCGAACTTGATGCCCTGCGCCAGCGGCAGCGCGTCGGAGTAGTTGATCGTGTTGGTCTGGCGGCGCATGTAGGCGCGCCACGCGTCCGAACCCGACTCGCGGCCGCCGCCGGTTTCCTTCTCTCCGCCGAACGCGCCGCCGATCTCGGCGCCAGAGGTGCCGATGTTGACGTTGGCGATGCCGCAGTCCGAACCCGCCGCCGACAGGAACGCCTCGGCCGCCTTCAGGTTTTCGGTGAAGATCGACGACGACAGGCCCTGCGGCACGTCGTTCTGCAACGCAATCGCCTCGTCGAGGGTCTTGAACTTCATCACGTACAGGATCGGCGCGAAGGTCTCGGTCTGCACGACTTCGGCATCGTTGGTGAGGCCGGTCACGATCGTCGGCAACACGAAGTTGCCCTTGCCCTCGATCGCAGCGCCGCCGGTCTCGATCTTGCCGCCGCTGGCCTTGGCCTTCTCGACCGCGTCCAGATAAGCCTGCACCGCGTCGCGGCTGTTGAGCGGGCCCATCAGGTTGGCCGGGTCGGTCGGGTCGCCGATCTTCTTCTCGACCTGCTTGTAGGCGGCGACCAGCTTGGCCAGCACGTCGCCATGGATCGACTCGTGCACGAACAACCGGCGCGTGGTGGTGCAGCGCTGGCCGGCGGTGCCGACCGCGCCAAACACGATCGCCGGGATCGCCAGTTTCAGGTCGGCGGTCGCATCGACGATGATCGCGTTGTTGCCGCCCAGTTCCAGCAGCGAGCGGCCCATGCGGCGCGCGACGCGCTCGCCGACGTGGCGGCCGACCTTGGTCGAGCCGGTGAAGCTGACCAGGGCGATGCGCTTGTCGTCGACGAAGCTCGACGCCAGCTCGGTGCCGGCATCGTTGAACAGGAAGAAGATGTCGGGGAAACCGCCGGCCTTGAGCGCCTCGTTGCAGATGCGCATGGAGGCGATCGCCGACAGCGGGGTCTTGGGCGAGGGCTTCCAGATGGTGATGTCACCGCAGATCGCGGCGATGAACGAGTTCCAGGCCCACACCGCGACCGGGAAGTTGAACGCCGAGATCACGCCGACCAGGCCCAGCGGGTGCCACTGCTCGTACATGCGGTGGCCGGGGCGCTCGGAGTGCATGGTCAGGCCGTACAGCTGGCGTGACAGGCCGACGGCGAACTCGCCGATGTCGATCATCTCCTGCACTTCACCGTCGCCCTCGGGCTTGGACTTGCCCATCTCCAGCGCGACCAGCGAGCCGAGCGCGTCCTTGTGCTTGCGCAGTGCGTCGGCGCACAGGCGGATCGCCTCGCCGCGGCGTGGCGCCGGGGTGGTGCGCCACACCGCGAAGGCGGCCTGGGCGCGCTCGACGAGGGTGTCGTAATCGGCCTGCGAGGACGCCTGCACCTTCGCCAGCACCGCGCCGTCGGTCGGATTGATCGACTCCAGCACGCCGGCATCGGCGGTCTTGGACCACTCGCTACTGCCGAGGTAGGTGCCGGATTCGGTGTCGTTCAGGCCGAGCGCGGTGAGGACGGGGTGGGTCATGAAAAGCTCCAAGAGAGACAACTGCGAAAGCAACGCATTGAAAATGCCGGCACATGGATGTGCCATCCATGGTGGTGACCCCGGCGCGATTCGAACGCACGACCTGTCCCTTAGGAGGGGACCGCTCTATCCAGCTGAGCTACGGGGCCTTAACGGGGGGATTTTCGCACGAACCGTTCACTTGTCGGAAATCGACCCCCGGTCACGCCATGCTCGGGGCACATGCGGTTACATACGGTTGTCATGGACCGGGCTAACCATCGGTTCAGGCAGGGCGGGCGAGTTCCTCGTAGCCTTGGCCTCCAAGGGGCAGGGAACAGGGGCCGTGCCACCGACCGATCGCACGCCAGCCGTCGATCCGCTGCCTTCAACGGGCAGATCGACGCAAGTCATGGAGAAACATCGTGTACGGATACACCCCCGAGGCACTGGCCAAAGTGGCCACCTTCAACCAGGACACCCGGCTGATCCGGGTCAAGTCGTCGCTCGAGTCCGAGCCTTTCATGGTGCATCGGATGCACGGGACCGAAGAGGTCTCGCGGCCGTTCGCCTTCACGGTCGAGCTGCTGTCACCCGATGCCCAGCTCGAACTCAAGCAGATCGTCGGCCAGCCGATGCGGCTGAGCCTGCAGGCGCCGGACGGCGACCGTCATTTCCACGGCTACGTCAAGGAATTCGCCCGCATCGGCACCGACGGCGACCTGGTCCGCTACCAGGCGCAGATCGGGCCCTGGTTCGGCTTCCTGCAGCACACCAGCAACTGCCGGATCTTCCAGGACCTGTCGGTGGTCGAGATCGTCGAGGAGGTGTTTGCGCCCTACGCCGAGCTCGCCGCCTGCAAGTACGACGTCGATGCCGGCAAGTACCCGAAGCTGCCGTATTGCGTGCAGTACAACGAGTCGGATTTCGCTTTCGTCTCGCGCCTGCTCGAGGAAGCGGGTATCTACTACCACTTCGCGCACGCGCAGGACGGCCACACCCTGGTGCTGTGCGACGACTCCACCCAGTGTCCGGCGATCGCCGGCCAGAACACGGTGCGTTACCTGCCTGACATCGGCGTGCAGGACGAGCACGGGCTGGACCAATGGGCGACGCGACGCCGGGTCGGCACCAGCGTGCAGGCGCTGAAGAGCTTTGATTTCAAGCAACCCAAGAGCCCGCTGGCGGTCGACCGGCCGCTCGACATTCCCAATGGCGTGTTGCCGCGGCTGGAAAGCTATTACTACGAAGGCGCGGCGAGCTACCGCGACAGCCAGATCGGCGACGCGCTGGCGGCGTTGCGGGCCGAAGAGTTGGCCTGGCCGACCAAACTGTTCGAAGGCGGCGGCAATATCCGCTCGCTGCAGCCCGGGCATCATTTCGTGCTGCACGGGCACTTCGAGCATCTCGAACCGGACGAGGAGGCGCGGCAGTTCTTCGTCATGCAGCTCGCCCACGACGTGCGCAACAATTTCAGCGACGGCTACACCGAGGTCGAAGGCGCCAGCTACCGCTGCAGCACCACGGCGCTGCGTCGCAAGATCCCGTTCCGGCCGCAGCGGCAGACGCCGCAGCCGCGCATGCCCGGGCCGCAGACCGCAACCGTGGTGGGCCCGCCCGGCGAGGAAATCCACGCCGACCGGTACGGCCGGGTGAAAGTGCAATTCCACTGGGACCGGCTCGGCCAGTTCAACGACGCCAGCTCGTGCTGGGTGCGCGTGGCCAGCCCCTGGGCCGGCAGCGGCATGGGTGGCGTGTCGCCACCGCGCATCGGCCAGGAGGTGGTGGTCGACTTCCTCGACGGCCACCCGGACCGGCCGATCATCACCGGTCGCGTCTTCAACGAGGACAACATGCCGCCGTTCGGCCTCGAAGTCAGCGGCCTGAAATCGAAGACGGTAAAGGGCGAGGGTTTCAACGAAGTCACCATGCACGACGGCGTGGGCAAGCAGCTGCTCAACATGCACGCCCAGCGCGACATGGCCACCACCGTGCAGAACGACCAGAACACCGCGGTCAACAACAACAAGGCGACCACCGTCGCCAACAACCACAGCATGAACGTTGGCGTGAACCAGGACATCGCGGTCGGCGCCAACCGCGGCATCAACGTCAAGGGCAACGACGCGCTGACCATCGTCGGCGCGCGTACCACCGACGTCACTGGCACCGCTGCCACCACTGTTACCGGTGCTGTAACGGAGTTGTTCAAGAACGGACAGAGTCTGACCATCCCCGCGGTCGGCTACACCGAAAGCATCACCGGCCCGTTCCTGACCAGCCTGACCGGCGACTACACCAGCCAGCGCATCGGCGCCTGGAAAGAGTCGGTCACTGGCGTCTCCGAGCGTGCGGTCAGCGGCGCCGTCACCGAGATCATGGGCGCCGGCCGCACGCAGTCGGTCACCGGCGACGACAAGCGCCAGGTCAGTGCCCTGGTGGAAGACATCAACGGCGGTGACCGCACGCTGTCGGTTGGCGGCAAGATGGAGCAGGGCGTGGCCACGACGCTGGCGATCAGCGCCGGCGGCGACATGACCCTGGGCTCGGGCAGCCTGGTGGCGATGGGCGTCGGCGAGGCCTCGGGCATCTCGATCACCGCCGGTGAAATCGTCATCACTTCCGGCGGTTCCACCGTGGTGATCAATGCCGGCGGCATCAGCGTCAACGGCGCCAAGATCAACCTCAACTGATCCGTATCATGGAGATCAGGGAATGAGTGCGGCCAAAAGCCCCGTCGAGCAGCGCATCGACCTGCTCCGTGACCTGTGGCTGGAAGCCACGGGTGACGAGCAGGCCCGACTGCTGGTCTGGCGCATCCCCGGCAACGCCGACCGCATGCTGGCTGCCTTCTTCGAGGCGCACCGGCAAGCGGAGGAGGCGATGACGCCGGATTTCTTCCTCAATTTCGACTGCGACTTCGATACCGGCTTCGGCTACAGCCGCGCGCTGCTGGAGCATTTCCAGCTCGGTTACGTCGGCAGCCGCGACAGCCTCAAGGCACAGGGTGCGGCGATCGACTGGCGCGGCGCGCACGCGGACCATCCGTCTTCCGCTGCCGGCGTGATGGACATGCTCGGCTCCTTCGCCCAGCACTACCGCGAGCACATGCGCAGCTTCGTGGCCGTGCTGGTGCCCGGCGCGGTGACATCGGTCGAGGCGTTGCAACGTTGGCTGGAGACGGCTTTGCAGGCGCCCGTGCCGGAGCGCGTGCGCCTGTGCGTGGTCGATTACGCCGATTCGCGCCAGTGGCAGCCGCTGGTCGAGCGTTTTGGCAAGAGCGTGCGGGTGATCGACGCGCCGATCGACATGTTCGACATCGCCCGCGCCACGGCAGCCCAGTCCAGCGGCGGGGCCGGGCCGACCAGCGCGTACCGGCAGATGCTGACCGATGTCATGACCCTGCTCGACAAGGGCAGTGCCGCGCAGACCGCCGCACGCGCTGAACGCGCGCTGCAGATGGCCGGCCGGCAGCAGTGGCCCGACCAGCAGGTGGTGCTGCACATGGCGGTGGCCGGTGCGCACCTGAAGGAAAAGCAGTTCCCCGAAGCGATCACGCGCTACCGTTCGGCGCGCGAATGCGCATTGGTGGCCGAGACCGTGCAACACGCGGCCGGCACTCACCTGGTCATGCAGACGTGGTTCGGCGAGGCCGGCGTGTGGTTGACGGCCGGCCAGCCCGAGCGCGCGGCGCAGGCCTACGCGCAGGGCGCGGAAGTCGCGCGGCGCGTGCCCAATGGCATGTTCGCCATCGAGGGACAGCGCATGGCCGGTTTCTGCCTGGCCCGGGCCGGACAGCCCGAGCCGGCCCGCGATCGTTATCTGCAAGGTCTGGGTGAAGCCAAGGCGATGCTGCCGGCCGATCGCGCCATGACCACGTTGCCGCTGCTGCTGCAGGACATGCTGCGCCTGCAGGACGCGACGCGCACCGAAAAACTGGAGCACTGCGCCAAGGTCTATCAGGACGAGATCGCGCAGGCGCACCAGCAGGCCGAGACACGCGCGGCGGCACTGGGTGCTCGGCCACCGGCGTCGGCGATCACGGCACTGGAGGCCGAGATGGGTGCGACGTTCGAGCGCAGCTTCCGCAAGGTCTGCGACGAGCGCGAACGCCTGGTCGCCGGCGGTGATGAGTTTTTCCGCAAGGTCGTCGCGATTGGTCGCGACTTCCTGCACCCGGCCTGGAACGGCCTGCCGGACGTCAAGCACCCGCTCGACAAGGAGCAGCCCGAATGGGATGCGCCGCCGCAGTTCGCGCAGTTGCCCGATCCGTCCGACCTGCTCGTCGATGATGCCGGCGGGCGCAACCGACCGATACCGACCGATACCGTGGAGAGCATCGTTTGAATATCCGCAAATGGATCATCCTGGCCGTGTGCGTGCTGGCCGTCATCGCCCTGGTGCTGTGGCTGGGCGATGACTCCAGCGATGAAGGACGGGATTTCCTGCGCGCGCTGCGCCACGTGCTGTAGACAAACCAAGGCAAGGACGCCGGGACATGACGATCGCCGCCAAGCACTTCGATCCCCAGCTCGGGATCGACATCCACACCTACCTGATCCCGCCGTCGCCGATTCCGATTCCGTTGCCGAC
>NZ_JBHRXK010000012.1:0-29571 GCF_042648505.1 Lysobacter cavernae | reverse complement strand
CCCAACATGGCGCTCGGCGGCATCACCCCGGCGATGAAGCTGGCGATGGCCGCTTAGCTCCACTTTTGGCGACTGCTAAAAGTGGGGGGATTACCGCTCAATGTCACATCAAAGCGCGCCAGGCCATCGGCGCCGCGCGACCCCGGGCAACGCATCGCGATGCGTTCGGGATTCGCGGCCGCAAGCCTCGGCAGTGAGGCGGCGATGTTGCAGGGATCAGTCATGTGCAGATTCCAGTGACCTCGTACCGCCCGCAGGAGCGGCTTCAGCCGCGATCCCACGCCACGTCGTCATTGTGCTTCGCGGCTGAAGCCGCTCCTACAAAGACAGCGGATGCGTGTCGAGGAACTGGCGGATCGCCGGCACCAGCAGCGCCGCCTTGTCCTCGAGCACGTAATGCCCGGCGTCCTCGAACGCGTGCACCTGCGCCTGCGGCAGCGCCTCGGAGAAGCCCTGGAGGAAATGCCGGTCGAACACGAAATCGCGCAGCCCCCAGGCGATGAACGCCGGTCGATCGGCGTACTCGGGCAGCTTGCGTGCCATCGCCTGCACCAGCGGCCAGGCAGCATCGCCATCGCCCAGCGGAATGTCCTGGACGAAGCGCGAGGTGGCGATGCGGTCGGCCCAGGAGTCGTACGGCGCCAGGTAGGCACGGCGCACGTCGGCCGGCATCGGCTTGACCACGCCAACGCGCGCGGCGACCGCGGCAAAGGCGTTGAGGCCGCGGATCAGGCCCGTGCCCAGCGCCGAGTCGCGCCCCAGCCGCAGGCTTTTCGGCAACGGCTTCGCCGCCGGCAACGGGAACGCCCCGGTGTTGAGGATCACCAGCCGCTTGATCTGGTCGGAGTGCTTGAGTCCCCAGCCGAAGCCGATGCCGCCGCCCCAATCGTGCACCGCCAGCGTCACCGGACCGGCGATGCCGAGATGGGTCAACAACGCCTCCACGTCGTCGATGCGCGACTGCAGGGTGTAGCGGTAACGGGGCTGGGCCGCCGCCGCGTCGTCCGGCTTGTCCGACAGCCCCATGCCGACGTGGTCGGGCACGATGCAGCGGTACGCCTTGCCTGAAGCAGGGTCACGCAACCCCAGCACCAGCTTGCGCCAGTAATAGCTCCACGACGGATTGCCGTGCAGCATCACCACCACCTCACCCTCGCGTGGGCCCTCATCGAGGTAGCTCATGGCGATGCCAGGGCGGACCTCGAAGCGCTGCGGGGTGAAGGGGTAGTCGGGGAAAGCGCTTGAAGTCATCGGACGTCCGGGCGAACTGGCCGGCGACGGGCGCAGGCCAGGATCTGGAAAGGGCTGGATTATCGCAGCCTCATGCAGCCGGACCCAACCTTCGCCCCTGGAGATTGCCAAAGGCGGCGGGCCGCCCTCCTACTGATGGGTTTCGCTGCGCGGGAATGCCTCAACCCCCGTTGCAAACAGCCACCATGGGGCAGGCCGCACGCCAACCTGTCGCGCGCGCCGAGCACGCTTGCCGCCGGTAGGCGAAAGACTAGCGGCTGGATTCTACGGCAGGTGCGGCACTCGTCGAGCCAGCGGGCGGCTCGGAAGCAACACTGCCGTCGGAGCTGCATACATCACGAGCGAACGCAGAGCTATCGACCTTGACTTCGCGTGCCTGGCAAGCGCTGAGGCAGAAACGGTCGAAATTCTCTTCGGAGTAGCCGGACTCTTTTTCCAAGGCTATCAACGCACTTCGGCTCGTCGCCGGCAAGTATGTGCTGATGTCCTCATCGCAAACCTTCGCCGTGGCGCAGGATGTCAGTGCTTGCAACGCACCATCGCATTTCGGCGCTTCGCCCGCACTGACGGTCGCCAGCGCACTAGCCACGGAGGAGACACCGGCGGAATCAGGTGCCGATGGCGGCGTTGCCGATACAACAGCCGGAGCGGTCGTTTTCGCGCCTGACTGCGAAGCGGCGCCGCTGCAACTTGCCGCGGCAAATAGAGAAAAGCAAAGCGCGAGAGTGAAGCAAGCTGCGTACGTTCGCATGACTAACCCCTACTCCAATGCTTGGGTGATTCACATTATTCGCTGGCGCTTCGTATGACCCACCACAGGATCCAGCTGGAGCCGATGATGCCGGCCACGAAGCAGAATGCGGTCCAGTATTTCTGCCACGCGGTCAGCGGCGGATTGCCGCGCCAGTTCCGCTGATACGGGTCGTTCGGCTCGACCGCATTGGCGGCCTCGACTTCTGCCGGCCATTGCGGCTGCTTGCTCGTGATCATGGCCACACCGCGTCCAAGGGCGACCCAGGAGAAGACCAGGGAGGACACCAGTTGCAGCAATGGCCAGTGGATACTTGTTGCGAGCGTGCGAAAGATACCCCAACCCCACCCTTCCTTGCGTCCGTCCAGCGGCAGGCAGGGATCCAGGGGGCCGAGCTGTTCGAAGGCTTGCCCGACGCCATCAGGTTCTTCCATGTAGCGACGAATGAACTCCCACAGCTTGCGAGTGGAGTCTTCGTCGCCGGTTAACACATAGCCCAGACTGAAACTCTCCAGCACCGTCTGGCGATCCTCGGCCAGCACGTGCGCACGCAAATCGAAGGTCTTGCCGATCGGTGGCGTGGTGGAGTTGGCCAACACGATGAACAGGTCATCCCAAGGCGTGGTCAGCACCGTGCCATCCTGCCGGAACACATGCACCTGTCGGGTCTTGCGGTTCAGGCGCATGGGGTAGTGGGTCCAGCGGAAGCATTCGGATCGGACCAGCCACACCGAACCGGACAAAAAGAAAAGCCCCATCGGAATCAGTACCCCCCACCCCACCCAGGGCACCCACCATTCGTCGGGATCGAGTTTCCCGGTATCGAAAAGCATGGCCCACATTACAAGCGACACCAGCCATAGAAGGATCGCCCCTGTCATGGCTCCGAGCCATACATTGAATCCCTTTATGGAATACCAGCGATCCACCAACTCCATGAAGGTGCTGTTGCACTTGATGATCGACAGGTAGTTGTTTGGCTCGATGTCCAGTCTCGTTGCTCGTGAGAATTCGTTCTCTCGCTCTTCTTCCGTGAGCGGTCTGTTGATGGGGTAGCGAATGTTGCGTACATCCAGACCCGCATAGTCCATGTGATCAACCTTCCATCGCTATCTTGAGCTCTTTCATTTCGACTTCCGCATCACGATACCGGTCCGACGCATCGAACTTGCCGAAATAGCAACGCTCGATCCAGTCCTGCAACTTGTCATCCTTGAATACCTCGATCAGCACAGCAATCAGAATAGCCACCGCGACCAGAATGAGACCTACGCCCGTAGCAGCAGCACCCAGCAAAGCGCCACCCCATGTCGAGAAGGCCACGACCGCGCCGATACCTGCGAACGCAGATAGAGCATAGAGGACCGCAACACCTTCGTTGCCTTCTCGCCATTCTTGGCCTGCTCGCATCCCATCCCAAACCGCCATGATCGCCCCAGCCACAAGTCCGAGCGCCTTGCCTGCGAACCGAACGAACTTTCCCATCAGCTTGTTCAAATACACCGCACTACGATTCCCCGCACCTGACGCACTCTCCATCCAGTTGCCGGTCATTTCGGCCAACGTGCCCGCCAGTGCAAGTGTTCCGGCGGTGAAGCGCCACTGGTTCTCTTTACGCTCATGCTGCATGCCCTGGTCCACGTCCTTGGCCAGCTTGGTCAGCGCCACTGTCTGGAACAGCCCGGCCACCACTCCCAGGCGCACATTGGCTGGCATCAGTTTCTTCCAGCGCAACTGCGTTTTCTGCTGATATTCGGCCTGGCTCAAGATACTGGCCTCGGCCAGTTTGCGTGGGGTGGCGTTGGGCAAGCTTTGCGGGAAGTCGGCCACCACCTGCTTGTCGGCAAGGATCAGGTAACGGAACCGTCCCTTGGCGTTCAGCGGCACACCGCGGATGTTGGCGCGACGCATCTCCAGGTCGATGGCGCGTTCCACATCCCGCACGCTGCCCACGTTGGGGTTGACTGCCTTCATGCGGCTGACCAGTTCCTTGATCGCCTCGTACTTGTAGCCATCCCACTCGACCGCAATCACCGGCGCCTTGGACACCAGACCTGTGGCAATCAAGGCCGGCCCCGCAACGCGATCGGCCGCGGTGTCGATCAGCTTCATCAACGGGCCGCCCAAGGCGCTCGTGAACCGGACCACCGCATTGGTGCCGCCTGCTGCCAGGGCTTCGATCGCCTTGTCGTAACCGGTGATCAACCCGTCCCACGGCAAGCCTTTCAGGAAACTCGGGTCGAGACCACCCTTCGCTGCCTGATTGAGTTGCTGTAGCACGCTCTGCTGGTTGTAGGCCAGCGCACGCAGCACCAGATTGTCACGTTTGATCTCGGTGGCGTTCAGCCATGCCGAGTAGAGCTTGAAGCTGATGGTGTTGTGTTGCGTGTCCTGGATGCAGAGCGTCAATGTATCGACGAAGCCCTGTCCGGAATGCGCGTCCGTGTCGTCGTGGTTGCAGTCGAAATGCTCGAGCAGCTCGTTGCTCAGCATCCAGGTCTTATGAGCATGGGCCAGGGGGATGATTGCATCCTGGTCGAGCTGCTTGAGCTCACCGTGATATCGGCTGCGCCATGCTTGGAGGTCGGGAGCGCGGAATTTCTTGGCGTAGCCCTCCCATTCCTCGTCGGCGGCCTCGTTCAGTTGCTGCGGCGTTATCTGGGCCAGCCATTCTTCTGTATCTTTTCTTTTCTTGGCCTGGTCGGGGAAAAAATAATCTGCAAGCGCCTGGCCGCCGCGGGCTGCGGCAGCACCGTCACCCCCGGTCATGTAACCAACATCCATGGCGTTGTGCGCGCTGATCTGTGCGTCGCGAATCGCCTTGAATTCGGCTTGGTTCTTGATCGCCTGCTCAAGGCTGCTGATTGCGCTGGATACGGCCAATGGCCGTTCATGGGCGGGATTACGCATGACCCCTGCCAACAGGTCGGACATGAGGCTGGCCAGTTCCATTGCCAGGCCCGCCGGGTCGAGCAAGGCCGTTACCAGGGGCTTCTTGGACGTCGGCGCTGCGGCCTGTTCGGCCCAATCGATGAGGGCCTTGGCGTCCTGACCGAACCGCTTGAAATCATGCAGCGAGAAGTCGAAAGCCGGGCAGTTGGTAACGATGACTTCATCCAGAACCGTGCTCTGCGGCGGCCCTTGCGTCGCGGCACCCGGTTGCTGAGCCTGGCTGTGCGCGCGCAGGTACTCCGTCGACCATGGCCCGGAGGGCAAGGATTGACCCGTCGAAGGGGCTACTACCTTGAGGTGGTCGAATTCCCACGGCTGTTTCTCGGGAGCGTATTTCTCCGGCCGCTTGAACACGAATTCGCTGACCAGCTCCTGGATCTTTGCGATTTCCGCAGTGTGTGGCTGCTGCGTGGAGGCGCTGACATCGATGCAACGCATGTGCTTTTCGCGATAGCCCTGCGTGCGGTGCTTTTGCAGCTGGTTCGGCGTCCAGGCCGTGTCCGTGTATCCCAGCCACACTTTGCCGGCACTGCTGGCATCCGGGATGGTGATGCAACGGGCGATCTGCTCGTCGCCCGTGCGCGAGCAGCTGAACTCGATACTGTCCGAGGCCGGCGGCGATTTGGCGTGCACATCGAACTGATACAGAAAGCCAGCCTCGGTGACGACATAAGCCGACCACTCTCCGCGCTTCTCGTTGAACACGTACAAATACCCCGGACGCAGCAGACGCAAGGTGTACTGGGCCTGCTTGGAAGGCAAGGGAATATTGTCCACGCCCTGGCCGAATGGGGCCTGCAATTTCGGCGCCTTCTGCTTGACGCGCTTGTCATCGTTGTACGCGATTGCATAACGCACCGGCAGAATCGGCAGACCGACCTTGTCGCAAAACGGGCATTTGGTAGCGGCGGGGTCGTTCATGCGATCGTCCTTGTCGTGTCTTGGGCTGTCTGCCGGGCAAGCCCGCGCATCGAGGTGTCATCCAGGTCGCTGCAGGCGCCCACGTAACTGCACTCTCCGGCACGTGCCTGTGCCAGGCGCTGTGCAAGTTGGGGGTGGCGATGGATGTCGGCGTGAAAACGCAATGCTTGCTCAGCGAAGATGCGGCGGTCGGCTTCGTCCACGAGTCCTTGAACCTCCCAAGACTCGCGCAATAACCGATCGGCGCGCTGGGCCAGGTCGTCATCACAGACCAGCGCCGGCTCGACGCGACCGAGTTGCTTGAGGACTCGATTGAGTAGGCCCAGTCGCGCCAGGCTGTCCCATTGCACGCCACTGGGACGCCAGTGCATCGTCACCCGTGTGGTGCGCAACTGCTGTTTCCAGGATTGATGTTGATCGCGCCATGTCCAGGCATCGATCGGGCCCAGCAATGCATCCAGTTGCATCGGGGTCAGCAGCCAACGTAAATGCCGGAACACGCGCGGATCGAACAAGCGCAGCAGGTTTTCACCACCTGCCGGTCCGCGCACCATCATCTGTCGGGTCAGATGCTGCGCCACCTGACTGTCGGTGGCATCGGTGGTCAGCAGCGCCGAGAAAAACGGCTCGTCATAACCGCGGTCCCACCGCTCGGACCGCTCCAGCAATCCGACCCTGGACGTCGCATCCATTTGCCCAAGGTCGACCAGTATCGGCAACAGATGTGGTTGTGCCGCCAACGTCTTGGGGACCAAGGGTCGGTGCGGCAAGTCGCGCCACTGTGCCGGAGGAACCTGGAGCGGATTGACAACCGCGAAAGCGTGCTCCTCCAGCGAACGGTGATACAACGCGTTCACATCAAACTCCGACGGGCACGACGGCATCGCCACCTGCGTCCGCGCCGCGCGTCTTGAATTCGCACAGCTTTGCGTCGCCCTTCGCTAAAGTCGGAGCTTCGACACTGGCACTCTTCGGCCCGGTCCACTCCTTCCTGCTCGCCTTGAACTCGATCGTCCCCGGCGCGCCCAATTCGATGTTGCCGCCTTCCAACTTCAGGTACGCACCCGCCGCGGTCGCCAGCACGTGCTTGCTGGCGGCCACGTTGATATCGGCCTGCGTGCTCGCGATCGTCACGCTGGTCCTGGCGGCGACGCGGACGAGGTTGCCGTGGGCGCGGGCGCTGACCGGGCCTTGCGCGGCGTGCAGGGCGATGCCGGTTTCCTGGTTGGGTTTGCCGCTCGGCGCCGGGCTGCCCTGGGTGTAGAGCGCCACGCCGCCGGCCACGCTCATCACCGTCTCGCCCTGACTGAGCCAGTTGAGGTCACGGTCGGCGCTGAGCACGGTCTGCGTACCCGATACCCAGACCTGATCGGCCGGGGTGACGCTGACCACGCCGGCGGGACTGCTGGCGACCAGCATCGGTGCCGACCAGCCCGGGGCCTCGCCGTCGCCACCGCCGATGCCGTCGCCGGGGGCGCTGCCGCTTTGCGTGGCCGCCAGTGTTTCCTGCACGGTCTTGAGGGCCTGTTGCGCCGGCAGCGTTGCGGTTTCTTCCGGCAGGGTCGCGGTCTGCACCTTGGCGGCGTCCTGCAGGCTTTGCAGCAGTTGCTCGCTCTGCGTCAGCTGTGCCTGTGCGCCGCCGGCACTCAATTGCTGCGGGCCCGGCTCGGTGCTGAGCAGCAGGCCGGCACCGGCACGCAACGCGCCGCCGGCTTGCGTGCTCAGCTCGGTACCAAAGCCGCGCTCGTTGCCGCGCACATTGTCCTTGCCGCCCTTGAGGTGGCCCAGCGTCAACGTGCTGTCGTGCTGGGTGGTGCTGGCCTGGGCGCGGCCCTGACCGGGCGTGTCGTCCAGGCGCAGCTGCTGGTAGCCGCCGCTGCCACCCTGGCTGTCGGCGAGCATCTGCGTCTTGAAGCCGGTGAACACCGATGGATGCGCGTTGCCCTCGAACCAGGCCGCGGCGTTGCCGGTGGCGCCGGCCGCGCCGCCGCCGACCTGGTTGTGCGCGGCATCATCCTGGCCGCGGCCGTTGTAGAGCGCGCCGATCACCACCGGCCGGTCGATGTCGCCCTCGAGAAAGGCGACCAGCACTTCCTGGCCCTTGCGCGGAATCAGCACGCTGCCCCAGTTGTCGCCGGCCCAGGGACCGGCCACGCGCACCCAGGTCCAGGCCTGGGCCTGACCCGGTGCGTTGTCGTCGCCGGCCGGGTGCGCGAGGCGGTTGCTGGCGTCGGCGCCGCGCTGCCAGGCGAACTGCACCTTGATGCGGTGGTCGCGGTCGGTCTGCAGCGGCGCGCCGTCGCTGACGACGATGGCGGTCTGGGTGCCGTGCACGTTCGGCTTGGGGTGCAGGCGCAGGCCGTGGCCGTCGAGCGTACGGGCGCGGTACGGCACCGCCGCAGGCAGGGCATCGAAGCCGTTGCGGTAAAAGCCGGCCTCGGCGTCGCCGTCGGCGAGTTCGGCCGGGGCCTGGCCACCGGCTGTGGTCGTGGCCACTTCGAAACCGGCCAGGGCCGTCGGTAATTCCGGCGAGGTCAGGTCGACTCGGCCGAGCAACTGCTCGATCTCGGCCTGGATCTGCGCGCCGAGGTTGTTGCGGGCGCGGTGGTGCAGGCGCAGGCAATGGAACTGCGCCGCGTCCGGGTCGCGGTAGTGGTCGTGCTGGCTCAGGGTGAAACGGCCACCCGGGCGCAGACGGCGCCAGCTACCGGCACCGCGTACGGTGTCGCTGGTGACCTGCAACGCCTCCAGCTGCTGGCGCGCGTAGCGCTCGCCGGTGGCACGGTCGGGCCAGGCGTAGGGGCCGGCGATGTCGACATCTTCGGTCGCCACGTCGCCGTGCTGGACGCCGTCGGCACCGGTCGGGCGCAGGTCGAGGCTGCGGTAGTCCCAGCTCGCCCGCTGCAGGCGCGTGGTCTGCCAGCGCCGGGCCGTGCTCCAGTGCTGGATGCTGTCCTCGCGCTCGGTGACATCGCTGCGGTGGAAGCGGACCGTGCCAAGCCCGGCAAACGCGTCGTTGTGATCGGCCAGCACCAGCGTGTGCGCGCCGAGGCTGTCGCTGCCGGCGTCGCCGTGGTGCTCGAAGTGGTAGTGGATGCCTTCCTCGGCGAGCAGGCGCTCGACGAAAGCGAAGTCACTTTCCTCGTACTGCGTGGTCAGGCTGCGCTTGCGGTAGACCGCGCGGTCGGCCAGGTCCCAGCGCCAGACCGGCACCAGCTTGCCTTGGCCAGCGTCCCAAAAGGGGACTTCCTTCGGGGCGTAATCGGCGAACACCGACTCGACGATCTCGACCACGCTCAGGTCCTGGAACACGTAGCTGTCCAGGCGCTGGCGGGTGAAGGCCAGCCACGGCTCGATCACCAGGCGGTAGCGCGCCAGGCCGCCGTTGCTGCCGAGCCGCTCGAACGCGCTGACATGGCCGTGGAACGGCCGCCGCTCGTGCGCCGATTCGGCGGTGAGCAGCTCCAGCAGCACCGGCTGGCCGAGCAGTTCGGCCAGATCGATGTGGGCGTCGACCGACAACGCGGTGAGTTGCAGGCGGAAACCCGCGCCGGCGCCGGGCGACGGCGCCAGTGCCTCGACGCCGTCGAGCGTTTCCGCGACGAGGACTTCCGGCCCCAACGGGGTGTGCAACCGCATCAGCCGGTTGTGCTGCTGGGGACCACCGACCAGTGCCGCCTGTACCGTGGCGAGGACATCCATGGCTTGCGCCTCCTTATCGTGCCTGCGGCCCGTGCGCGTGCGGCCCGATCGGCACCGCCGCGCCGCGCTCCTGCGCGGCCGTCTTCCCTTCGTGTCCGGAGCGGCACCGTGTACCGACCCGACCGCTCCCTGCCTGCGCGATCATACCGCCCTCCCGCCGCCGCCGTGACACCGCCGCGGCCGCCATCAGCTGATCTTGTACTTGAACGCGCCCTTCTTGTCGGCGCCAATCCGGATCTTCTCGATCGCCCCGCCCTCGGCCATTCGCGCCAGCACCGACTCGGCGATCTCCGGCAGCAGGGTGCCGTTGAGGATGTGGTCGACGTTGCGCGCGCCCGAGTCGACCTCGGTGCAGCGCGCCAGCACGCCTTCGACCAGGCTCTCGTCCCACTCGAACACGGCCTTGTGGTTGGCCTTGATGCGGTCGCGGATGCGGCGCAACTTGAGCGCGATGATCTGCGCGAGCACGTCGTCGGAGATCGGGTAGTACGGCACCACCTTGAGCCGGCCCAGGAAGGCCGGCTTGAACGACTTCATCAGCACCGGCCGCAACGCCTCGGCCAGCGCGTCGGCCGCGGGGATCTCTTCCGCGGGTTTGTTGAGCGCGACCTGCATGATCTGCGACGAGCCGATGTTGCTGGTCAGGATGATGAGCGTGTTGCGGAAGTCGATCTCGCGGCCTTCGGCGTCGTCCATCGTGCCCTTGTCGAACACCTGGAAGAACATCTCCAGCACGTCCGGGTGGGCCTTCTCGACCTCGTCCAGCAGCACCACCGAATACGGGTTGCGCCGCACCGCTTCGGTCAGCACGCCGCCCTCGCCGTAACCGACGTAGCCCGGCGGCGAGCCCTTGAGGCCGGACACGCTGTGCGCCTCCTGGTACTCGCTCATGTTGATGGTGATCAACTTGCGCTCGCCGCCGTAGAGGATGTCGGCCAGCGCCAGCGCGGTTTCGGTCTTGCCGACGCCGGACGGGCCGACGAACAGGAACACGCCGCGCGGCTTGTTGGGGTCCTCGAGCTTCGCCGAGGCGGTGCGCACGCGCTGCGCGACCGCATCGAGCGCGTGATCCTGCCCGATCACCCGCTCGCCCAGCATCGGGCTGAGGTTGCGCACGACGCGGATCTCGTCCTTGACCATGCGCCCCAGCGGCACGCCGGTCCACGCGCTGACGATCTCGGCGACGACGGTGCCGTCAACCTGCAACGGCACCATCGGGGTTTCACCCTGCAGCGCGCGCAACTCGGCAATCAAGGTCTGCAGCTCGACCTGGCGGGGGTCGACGGCCGCGGCCCGGACGGCCTTGCCTGGCTTGCCGGCCTTGGCTTTCGCCGCCTTGGTAACGACGGCCACATCGCCGTCGCTGTCGTCAGCCGGTGCTTCGACGGCGGGCGCGGCCGCAATGCCGGCCTCGAGCTGCGCGCGCAAGGTTTGCACCCGCTGCGCCAGCTCGCTCTCGGCGCGCAGGCGCGCCTCGTTGTCGGCCAGCACCTGCCGCGCCTGCGCCTGCTGCTCACGCAGCTCGGCCAGGCGCGCGTCGTGCACGGCGCCGCCGGCGCGTTCGCGGTCGAGCGCATTCAACTCGGCCTCGAGGCGGTCGAGGTGCTTGCAGGTGTCCTCGATGATCGCCGGCGTCGCGCTCTGCCCCAACGCGACCTTGGCGCAGGCGGTGTCGAGCACGCCGACCGCCTTGTCCGGCAGCTGGCGGCCGCTGATGTAGCGGTGCGACAGGCGCACGGCCTCGGTGATCGCCTCGTCGAGCACGCGGATGCCGAAGTGCTTCTCCATCAACGGCACGATGCCGCGCAGCATCGCCGCGGCGATGACCTCGCTGGGCTCCTCGACCTTGACCACCTGGAAGCGACGCGCCAGCGCCGCGTCCTTCTCGAAGTACTTCTTGTACTCGCTCCAGGTGGTCGCCGCGATCGTGCGCAGCTCGCCGCGCGCGAGCGCCGGCTTGAGCAGGTTGGCGGCGTCGCTCTGGCCGGCCTGGCCGCCGGCGCCGATCATGGTGTGCGCCTCGTCGATGAACAGGATGATCGGGTGCGGACTCTTCTTGACCTCGTCGATCACGTTCTTGAGGCGGTTCTCGAACTCGCCCTTGACGCTGGCGCCGGCCTGCAGCAACCCCATGTCGAGGGTGTGCAGCTCCACGCCCTGCAGCACCTGCGGCACGTCGCCGGCGGCGATGCGCAACGCAAGTCCTTCGACCACCGCGGTCTTGCCGACGCCGGCCTCGCCGGTGAGGATCGGGTTGTTCTGCCGGCGCCGCAGCAGGATGTCGACGACCTGGCGGATCTCGGACTCGCGGCCGATCACCGGGTCGAGGTGGCCGTCGCGCGCGCGCTGGGTGAGGTTGGTGGTGAACTGGTCGAGCGCCGGCGTCTTCGACAGGCCGCTGCGGGCGGCGTCGGCCGCGGTCACGGCATCGCCGCCTGCGTCCGCGGCATCGGCCTGGGCGTCGGCGAAGCGCACGCCATCGCCGGCCTCCTGCGAGCCGGCGGTGAGCTTGGCGAAGTCGTGCTTGAGCGCGTCCTTCTTGATCTGGGCGAACTTGGCCGAACCGCGGTAGGCCAGCTGCGCCAGGTCCGGCTCGGTCAGCAACGCCAGCAGCAGGTGACCGCTGCGGATGCGCGAGGTCTGCGAGTCGAGCGATGCGATCAACCAGGCGTGCTCGAACAGCGTCGGCAGGTGCGGCGAGAACACCGGCGTGCGCGTGTTGCCGTTGCGGAAGCGGGCGATCTCGCCCTCCAGATCGCGCTGCAGCGACTCCAGGGTGATGCCGCTGCGCTGCGCGATCAGGGCGAAATCGCACTGCGGCTGCTCGAGCAGGGCCAGGAACAGATGCTCGAGGTCGACCTCGTAGTTGCCGCGCGCCATGCACAGGTTGGCGGCGCGCTCGGCCGCCAGCCGGCAGGTGTCGTCGAGCTTTCCGATCAGCGTTTTCAGGTTGATGCTCATGCGATGCAGTCCATGCGAGTGCGTAGCGGTGAATGGGGTTATTGCAGGGTACGGCTACTGCAAAGTGTGGATACCGTAGCGCGTGTCCGAGCGCGGCTGCGTCGACGGTTTCGAGCAGACGTAGCTGTCCCAGCCCAGGCGCGCGCCGCCGCCGTCGCCCATGCGCACGCCGCGCACGTGCTCGGGCTTCAGGGTCAGGCGGATCTCGTACTCGAGGCAGGCGCCGGTCAGCAGGGTCAGCCACTTGGCCAGCGCCAGCGCGGCGCTGCCACCGGGCAGCAGGCT
The DNA here is from genome assembly GCF_042648505.1 of Lysobacter cavernae. Classification (NCBI taxonomy): domain Bacteria; kingdom Pseudomonadati; phylum Pseudomonadota; class Gammaproteobacteria; order Lysobacterales; family Lysobacteraceae; genus Lysobacter; species Lysobacter cavernae. Next base: position 16,748 of record NZ_JBHRXK010000012.1, on the reverse strand, counting down.
GTCGAAATGCTCGCGATCGAGCGGCCCGAACCACAGGCGCAGGCGCAGGTCGCGCTGCCACACGCGCTCGCCGGCCAGCGCGGTCGCGCCGAGCTGGGCGTTGCCGATGCCCAGGCGCGTGCGCTGCTGCGCCGGCACCGGGTACCAGGCACCGACGAACTGCTCGACCCGCACCGCCACGCCGAAGTAATCCGACAGGATGCGCTGCAGGAACGCCGCCGACACCGGGTGCTGGCGGATGCCGCCGGCGTAATGGGCGATGGCCTGGTCGAACACGTCGCCATCGCCGTCGACCATGCGGTCGCGCAATGCCGGCAGGCCGACCCCGGCCAGCGACAGCACCAGCGGCAGGAAGCGCTCGCGGCGATCGAGTTCGTACTGCAGGGCCAGGCGATGCTTCTTCCACGCCGCGTAATGCAGGGCGACGGCGCGATTGGTGAACACATCGAGGAACGCGCGCGCGGCGCGGTCGCGCTGGTAGATCTCGCGATGGGTGATCAGCTCGGTGTAGTGCAGCGGCAAGGCGCCGGCGGTGCCGAGCAGGCCGGTGAAGGCCGGCGTCAGGTGCACCTCGCCCAGCGTCTCCATCGTCAGCGCGTGCTCGACCGCGGCCTCGCGGTCGAGCAGCTCGCCGTCGGCGGTGTAGGCCTGCGCACCCTCGATCTCGCTGGCGGGGAAGCCCAGCGAAAGCGAGTTGCGGAAACGCAGTCGCTGCGGCACCACGTCGGCGCCGCGCACGCCCTGGCGCGCGAACAGCTTCTCGAGGATCCGCAGCGCCTGGAAAAACTGGAAGCGATGCGGTTCGGCGAGCAGCTGCTGGGCTACACCAGGATCGATTCGCCGCTTCGCGCTGGGCATTGGATCAGTACCTCGCCGCTGTGGCTCGACCGCAGCGTGAGCTGGGTGAAGCTGTTGGCGTGGACATACAGGCCGAAGAAATGGTCGAGCACGCGCGCGAACGCGGCGATGCCGGTGCCGACGAAGTTCTGCTCATCGATGCTCAGGCGGATCTCGATGCCGCGCACCACGCTGGCGAAATGCTTGCCCGGCAACCAGGCCGTGGTCGGGTGGTGCTCCAGGCCGACGATGCCGTCAATCTGACGGCCAGACACCGCGGTGCGCGCGAGGTCGTACAGGCGCAGCATCTCCTTCAAGGCCGGCAGCCCGCTCTGGGTGAGCGAGAGGTGGTTCAACGACAGGTGCGAGATCAACCGCCAGTGCGCACCGCGGCCGCGGTCGAAGCGCAACGGCCGGCTCGGCTTGCGCAACAGCGCGATCGTGCGCGCCGGCCCGCCGCCTTCCATGGTCAGGTCGCCGCCCTGCACGCCGTAGGCGAGGTGGCTGGGCAGGTCGCGGTTGCTGCAGGTCAGCTCCAGGCTGATCACGTCGGTCTGCGGCAGCACCGGGTTGAAATCGAGATCGACGAACGACAGCTCGGTCTCGAAACCGGGGCTGTGGCGGGCGATGTCCTCGTCGCGGTGCGCCAGCCAGTAATGGCCGGTGTTGTCCGGGCTCTCACCGTGATGCAGCGAATAGAACGGGCGGAACTCGGTGATCTTCTCGCCTTGCGGCGTCTGCCGCACGCGCTTGACCGAGTCGATCGAGTGCACCTCGTAGGCGAAGGCGCGCCGGGCGTCGGCAATCACCGGGTACGCCGCGGTGCGATGGGTCACGCGGATCGGCTCGCCGTGCTGGGCGAACAGGTTGACCACCGGCGTGCAGCCGAGCAGGACGTTGTCGGGCCCCATCGTCTCGAGCACGCGCGCGGTGGCCGAATCCGGCGGCAGGCTGCCGAGCACCAGATGCAGGGTGAAGGCATTGCCGGCCTGGCCGCGCAGCGCGCGCAGGTCCAGGTCGAAGAAGCCGAATTTTTCCGGGAACGCGAACAACTCGGTCAGCAGCCGGTAGGCCGGGTGCGAGCGCTGCGGGAAATCGATCAACGACTCGTCGTCAGCGAAGCCGGTCTGCTGCAGCGGCACCTTCGGCAAGGCGAACCAGCGGCCGCTGCCGCGCGGCTCCAGGTAGGCCGCGCGCACGTTCAGGGCGAGCGTGTCGCGCAAGGCCGCGCAGAACGACGGTTCGCCCTCGGTGAACAGGCGCAGCGTGTCGAGGCCGAGCTTGGCGAGCGCGGGCTGGTCGCCGAGCAGCTCGAAGGTCAGCGCGATCTCGCCGCCGCTGCCGGCCGGCAGGCTCACCGTCATCGGCGCATCGGCAATCGCCTTGAACGCGGCGCTGGCAAGCCGGATCGGCGCCAGGGTGACATCGTAGCTGCTGCGCAGCTTGCAGCTGACGCCACGCACCGAGCGCGTGTGCAGCAGCGTGCCGCGCGGGATCGTCACCGGCGCGCTGAGCTTGGCCAGCGCCGGGCCGGCGTCGAAGCGCGCGATCGAGCACGACGGGAAGCTGCGCAGGTAGTGCGGGTACAGCACCTCCAGCAGCGCCTCGGTGAACTCGGGGTAGTCGTCCTCGATCTTCTTCGACGTGCGCGCCGACAGCAGCGCGAACGATTCGATCAGGCGCTCGACATGCGGGTCCTGGCTGCCGTCGCCGGACAGCAGCAGGCGCCCGGCGATCTTCGGGTAGCGCTCGGCGAATTCGCGGCCGTAGCGCCGCAGGTAGGCCAGCTCGCGCTCGTAATAGGGCAGCAGGTCTTCCATCAGGCCGCCCCGTTATGCCGCCGCGACGCGCCGCAAGCGGCTGACCGAATACTGCAGCGTGCTCGGCTGCAGCAGTGCATCGAAGCTGATCGGCTCGCGCGCCGGCTGCACGTCAAGCAGCGCGTGGATGGAGAAATGCAGGCCGCCGACCGCGTTGCGCGCGTTTGCTTCCAGGGTCACGCGCACGTTGTGCAGGCGCGGCTCGTGGCGCGCGACCGACTGCTCCAGCGAGCGGCAGATCGCGGCGCGGTCGTAGGCGTTGGCCAGGCTCATCGTCGAGAAATCGCGCAACCCGTAGGTCATCAGCGATTTCTGGCAATTGGGGTAGGTCTTGAGGTCGTCTTCGGCGAACGCGGCACGGCTGTTGAGCAGCCCTTCGAGATCGCGCGCCACCGACTCCTTGTACTGCTCGAGCGAGATCGACTTGAAGATGCCACTGGCCGCCGTGGCCTTGGGCTCGTCGTCGAACAGTTTCTCCAGCAGGCTCGGTTCGAATCCTTTCATGCATCCATTCCGCGTGGGCGAAGTAGCACGCTAGCAACCACCGCCTGCGCACCGGGTGCGCCACGGGCAAAGCCTGCGGCAGCACGGACCCGGCGCGCTGCATTCCCCTGCGTGATCACGTGCATTACCGCGATGGATGATCGGCGAAGCGGGACGACAACGGCACAAAAACTTCGCGGACGCTGCGGGCGCGACCTGCGCGCCCGGAGCTCCGTGGCATGGAGGGCGGTCGCAACCGCCACTCCATGGGTTTGCCTTAGACCGCGAAGGTCGGCTTGCCGAGGGTCGGGCTGGCCTGCATGACCACCTTGCCACCGGCGCCGCCACCCGGGTTCTGGGCGCTGTAGGTTTGCTTGATCGCGCCGAACGAGAGTTCGACTTCCTCTTCCAGCATGCCTTCGTCGCTGACACGGGTGGTGACCTTGCTGACGACCACGTTCAGCAGGTTGATCACCCAGTAGTCGATTTCCTTGTTGTCACCGTCGGCACGGGTGAACACGATCTCGCCCTTGCCCAGGGTCGAACCGTTGAAGGAAGTCTGGAACAACGGGCCGCTGGCGATGTCGATCGCCTTGACGAACTTGATCGTCGACCACTCGGCACGGGCGGCGGTGTGGCCACCAGAGTTGGAAGCCGTGGCCGAACGCGGCTGGGTCAGGCTCAGCTCGTAGTCACGGATTTCGATCTTGTCCTTGTGGCGCTCGATGCGCGACTCGCCCTTGATGGTGTCGAGGGAGAGGAAAGCGCTGGGCTTTTGACGCTGAATTTCAATCTGGGTTGCCATAAATAATTCCTTATCGTCCTTGTGACATGGTTGAGTGTCGGGTGCGTCGATATAGCGAAATACAGCCAAGTACCGTCAGTGGAACGTCGGGCTTGCGCCCAATGGAGGTGACGCCTGACGAAGCCCATCCGGGGCCCCAGTCCGGCGTTCCGGCACGATCATCGGGTGACCGTGCCGGCCCTCGCCGACCGCGCGCAATGCGTGCGGTCGTAGTACGAACCGTCCGTGGTTCGCGAAGCCGCCGACTCCTTCGGCGGTTTCTTCCATGCGGCGCTGGCCTTATTTCTTGGCCGACGCCGGCAACTCCGCGACCAGGCGCAGCGACACCGACAGCTCGTCGAGCTGGAAGTGCGGGCGCAGGAACGCGACGGCGCGGTAGACACCGGGGCGACCCGGCACTTCCGACACCTGGATCGAGGCCTCGCGCAGCGGGTGCTGGGCCTTGGCCTCCTGGGTGGCGTTGTCGTCGAGCAGCACGTACTGCGCGATCCAACGGTTGAGGAAGTCCTCGACATTGCCCGCCGAGGCGAAGCTGCCGATCTTCTCGCGCATCATCGCCTTGAGGTAATGGGCGATGCGCGAGACCGCGAAGATGTACTGCAGCTGCGCCGACAGGATCGCGTTGGCGTTGGCCGCATCGGTGTTGTACTTCTTGGCCTTCTGCGCCGACTGGGCGCCGAAGAACGCGGCGTAGTCGGTGTTCTTGCAATGCACCAGCGGGATGAAGCCGAGGTCGGACAGTTCCTTCTCGCGACGGTCGGTGATCGCGATCTCGGTCGGGCACTTGAGTGCGATCTCGCCGTCATCGGTGCGGAAGGTGTGCGTCGGCAGGTCCTCGACCAGGCCGCCACCCTCGACGCCACGGATCGCCGCGCACCATCCGAAGTCCTCGAAAGCCTTGGTCAGGCGCGCGCCGAAGGCATAAGCGGTGTTGCACCACAGGTACTTGCTGTGGTCGGCGCCGTCGACGTCCTCGACGAAGTTGAAGCCTTCGACCGTGGTGCCGTCCTTGGGGTTGTACGGCAGGCGACCAAGGAAGCGCGGCAGGGTCAGGCCGACGTAGCGGCTGTCCTCGCCGTCGCGGAACGACTTCCACTTGGCGTATTCGATGGTGTCGAAGATCTTGGCCAGGTCGCGCGGCTTGCCCAGGTCGGTGAAGCTTTCCAGGCCGAACATGTCCTCCGACGCGGCCGAGATGAACGGCGCATGGGCGGCGGCGGCCACGTGCGACATCTGCTCGATGAAGTACATGTCCTCGGGCTGGCGGCCGATCTGGTAGTCGCCGATCAGGGTGCCGAACGGCGAACCGCCGAAGGTGCCGAACTCTTCCTCGTAGACCTTCTTGAACAACGCGCTCTGATCGAAGTCGATCGCCGACTTGAAGTCGCGGACCAGGTCCTTCTTCGGTGCATTGAGCACCTTGATCTTCATCATCGGACCGGTCGAGGTCTGCTGGCACAGGTAGTGCAGGCCACGCCAGGTGCTCTCGAGCTGCTGGAACTCGGCCGCGTGCATGATCGCGGTGAGCTGGTCGGAAATCAGCCGATCAAGTTCAGCGACGCGCGCATCGAGGGTCAGGTTGAGGTTGTCCGACACCACCACGGTACCTTCCAGCACCTCGCGGGCGAGCTCGGAGATGATGTCCTTGGCGCGCTGGTGCTCGGCATCGGACTTGGCGACCTTGCTCTGGGCGATGATCTGGTCGAGCAGGCCGACCTCGGTCGCGCCGCCGGCCGCCTGGGTTGCGGCTGCCCCCTGGGTTGCGTTCATGCCGACTCCTGGCCGTTATGGCCGAGTTTCTTCAGCTGCTCGGTGTTGTTCAACACGTCATTGAGCAGGTCTTCGAGCTTCTCGTTGCCGGCCAGCTTGTTGCGCAGGTCGGCGAGCTTGGAGCGCGCTTCCAGCAGCTTGCGCAGCGGCTCGACCTGTTCGACCACGGCCTCCGGGCGGAAGTCGTCGATCGACTTGAACTTGAGCTCGACCGCGAACTCGCCACCCTGGTCGCTGATCTTGTTCGGCACGCGGTAAACCGCGCGCGGGGTCATGCCTTCCATGACTTCGTCGAAGTTGTCCATGTCGACGTTGACGAACTTGCGGTCCTTGATCCTGGCCAGCGGCTCTTCCGGCTTGCCGCTGAAGTCGCCGAGCACGCCGACCACGAACGGCACTTCCTTCTGCTCGATGGCGTCGCCTTTCTCGACGTCATAGGTCAACTGCACCCGCGGCGGGCGAATCTTCTGCAGGCGCTTCTGGATGCTTTCCTTCTTGGACATCACTCGTCTCCCTGACGAATACAGATGGCGGTCACCGGCGCGGTGGCCGCCGCAAAGCGGTCAATCGAACGGATTGCTGGAGGTGGTCGGTGCCGGCTGCGCGGCCGGCGCGGTGGCGGTCGGCGCCGTCGACGGCGTCGGGCGCTGACGCGGGCGCGGTTTGGCCTTGGGCTTGGGCTTGGCATCCTCGCCGACGACGAAGTCGTTGCCCATGGTCGCGATCATGGTCGTGCGCAGCTGCTCGGCTTCGCGGCGGGCGGTATCGGAGGCCAGCGCGCCATTGCCCTGCAGGCGCTTGAGCGACTGCGAGGCCACGCGCAGGCCGCTGACGGTCAGCACGCTGTCGGCAACCTTGTCGGTGGGATCGCGCTTGAGCACTTCCTCGGCGGCAACGATGGCGCGGCCGTAGTTACCGGCATCGAACTGCAACTGGGCGCTGCGCACCCACGGCTCCTTGCGGGTCGGGTCGGCCTTGGCCGCCTCGTTGAAGCCGGCCAGCGCCGATTCCAGCCGGCCGGCACTGACCTCGGCCTCGGCCGTGCCCATCAGCTGGGTGTAGTCACCGGCTTTCTTCTTGCTCCCGCCAGTGGAGGCGCAGGCGGCCAAGCCGAGCACCAGGACAGACACGACCAGGCTGCGGCAGACAGAAGACAGGGGGGATTTCATACGGTGTCACTCTCCTTGTGAGCGCGCACGGTGCCAGTGCGACGGACTCCTAGAATAACGGTCACATGATGACGCTTGCGGGCACCTGGGCTGGGTATAGTAGCCTTTATCGCCGTCGTCAAGATGACACGGCGCGACACCTGTCCTTACGCTAGCCTGCCCGACCGCGGGCGCAGATGACAACCCGGCGGACCGTTGGGCCTCACTTTAATGGAGCAAAGCACTATGGACAGTCTGCCGGCCCGCGCCTGCCCCCCTCCCGCCCGGCGCGGCCTCGCCCTGGCCCTGCTCGCCAGCCTGGTTCTGGCCGGCAGCGGCTGCGCCAGCTCCGGCGGGGTCGGCAAGGCGGTCGGCAAGGCCCTGGAGACGGTCGGCCTGAAGGCGCCCGCGCCGCCCGCGCCGCCGCAGGAGCACTCGGTGCCGCTGCGCCTGTACGCGGCCGACAACCTCAACGCCGGCGGTGAGAAACGCCCACTGGCGCTGGTGGTGCGGGTCTACCAGCTGCGCGCGATCCAGCGTTTCGAGCAGGCGCCGTTCGATGCCTTTCTCGACGAGAAGGCCGAAGCCGCCGCGCTCGGCACCGATCTGGTCAGCGCCAGCGAGATCCTGCTGACTCCGGGCCAGCGCCACGAGGTGATCGAGAAGGTCGCCGCCGAAGCCAGCCACCTCGGCATCGTCGCGCTGTTCCGGGCGCCGACCACGAGCCGCTGGCGCTTCGCCTTCGACAGCCGCAAGGCGGTCAAGGACGGCATCACCGTCGGCCTGCACGCCTGCGCCATGACCACCACCAGCACGGCCCTGGAAACCCCGCTCGCCAGCGAGTCGCACTCGCTGTCTTCGGTGAACTGTGCGCCCGGTAAGCGCTGAAACGGCGGGCGACCGCCAGGTTGTAGTACGCTCGTTTCGTGATCGGTGGCCGGCCGTGTGGGATGCGGCCGGAGCCAAAGCCCCCGCCTTCGGGCGGCCCGGCGATCCACGGAGCGCCACCGACGAAAGTCAAAGGATTGCAGCGAGGCAGTTGTGAGTCGGATGTCGAAGGTTTTCTGGGGCGAGGGCCTGTTCCTGCGCCCCCAGCATTTTCAGAGGCAGGACGCCTACCACGAGGCGCGACTGCAGGACTTTGCCGCGGCCGTGCACCCGTATGCCTGGGGCGTGCGACAGGCGCGCTTCGACCTGCAGAGCCTGGCCAGTGGCACCCTGCGTGCGCAGCAGCTGTCGGCGATCTTCCCCGACGGCGAGCTCTATGCCGCCCCCGGCGACGACGAGCTGCCCGAGGCGCTGTCGTTGACCGAGCTGCCGGCGGGCGTGCAATCGACCACGATCCACCTGGCGCTGCCGCTGCTCAGGGATTACGGCGGCAACTGCGGCGAGGCCGACGGCAATGCCGCGACCCGCTTCGTCCAGACCAACCGGCCGACCCCGGACCTGTACACCGACGCCGGCGAGGCCGAGCTGTCGTACCTGCGCAAGTCGGTGCGCCTGCTCACCGACGACGAGCCGCGCGACCCGTTCGTGACCGTGCCGGTCGCGCGCGTGCGCCGCACCGCCACCGGCGGTTTCGAGTTCGACGAGGCCTTCGTCCCGCCGAGCCTGAACCTGGCCGCCTCGCCGACCCTGCACGTGCAGCTGCGGCGCCTGCTCGATGCACTGCAGGCCAAGACCGATGCGCTGTACGGCCTGCACCGCGAGCCCTCGCAGCACATCATCGAATTCCGCTCCGGCGACATCGCCTCGTTCTGGCTGCTGCACACCGCCAACTCGGCATTTGCCGCGCTCTCGCACCTGTTCCGCCACCCCGGCCTGCACCCCGAGCGCCTGCACCAGGAGTTGTCCCGCCTCGCCGGCTCGCTGCTGACCTTCTCCAAGATCTACAGCCTGGCAGACCTGCCGACCTACACCCACGCCCAACCCGAAGCCGGCTTCGAGCGCCTGTTCGCGATGATCCGCGAGCTGCTCGACACAGTGATCTCGGCGCGCTACTTCCAGATCGCATTGACGGAAGTGAAGCCCTCGTTCCACCTCGGCCGCCTCGACTCGCAGCGCATCGACGAGAAGTCGGCGTTCTACCTCGGCGTGGCCGCCGACGTGCCGGGACCGGAGCTGGTGCAGTCGGTGCCGGTGCGCTTCAAGGTCGGCGCCCCCGACGACGTCGAGAAGTGCGTGCTGTCGGCGCTGCCGGGCGTCAAGCTCACCCACGCCGCGCAGGTGCCGGCCGCGATCCCGGTGCGACCGGGCAGCTATTACTTCGCGATCGAACCACGCGGCCCGCTGTACGAGCGCATGCTCAAGTCGCAGTCGCTGATGATCTACGTGCCGGCCGGCGTGCGCGAGCTCAAGCTCGAACTGATCGCCCTGACCCCATGACGCAGGCAAGGACGCCATGAACTACCCGCAACCTCCGGTCCCGCAAGGCATGCCGTCGCTGTCACCGGCACTGGCCAATCCCACACCCGGCGCCGGCGCGACGCCGCGCAGCCTGCTCGATCTGATGTCGGACGGCTTCTACCTGCTGATGCTGCTCAAGCGCGGCCAGCTTCCGGCCAGCGAAGGCCCGTTCGTCGAGTCGATCCAGCGTTTCCTCGAGAACGTCGAGCGCGGCGCGGTCAAGCTCGGCATCGCTGCCGAGGACATCTACGCCGCCAAGTACGCGTTCTGCGCCGCGGTCGACGAGGCCATCCTGTCGCAGCCGTCCTCGCTGCGCGAGGAGTGGGAGCGCAACCCGCTGCAGCTGCGCCTGTTCGGCGAACACCTGGCCGGCGAGCACTTCTTCGACCGCCTCGAACAACTGCGCGCGCAGGGCGCGCCGCGGCTGCCGTCGCTGGAGGTCTACCACTACTGCCTGCTGCTCGGCTTCGAGGGCAAGTACCGGCTGGAAGGGCCGGAAAAACTCGGCTACCTGACCGCACGCCTCGGCGACGAGATCGCTTACCTCAAGGGCCGGCGCGCCGGTTTCGCCCCGCACTGGGCGCCGCCGGACAAGATCGCCCACGCCCTGCGCCGGGTGGTGCCGCTGTGGGCACCGGCCGCGGCGATGGCGGCGGTCGGCGTGGTCGGCTTCCTCGGCCTGCATGCGCTGCTCGACCGCAGCACCGACCGGCAACTGGCCCGCCATCACGAGGTCGTGCAACTGCCGGCGCGCACCGCGCACTTGACCATCACCCTGCCCTGACCGGGCGATGAGCCTGCGATGGATATGGATATCCCGCCTCTTGCCGCTTCCGCCTACGGGTTAGGTCGACCGCGGTCGTTGCGCACGCCTCATGCACGCCCGGATGCGTGCATCACCGCCATGCTTCAAGGAGTGGTTCGCCATGGCTGATCCCTACAGTCCCTTCACCCTGGGCGATGCCGCCGCCAGCGCCGTCGCCGCCGATCCCGATCTGGCCGCGTTCGGCCCGACCAGCGCGCTTGCCGACGAGTTGCTGCGCATGGCCCGCGGCGGCGGCGACACCAGCGCGCTAGCCGACGAGCTGATCGCGATGGCGCGCACCACGCTGCCCGAGGTGTCGCGCGCCAGCGAGGTCGCGCAGGTGATGGAGGCGGCGATCACCACCGAAGACCTGCTCGGCAAGCTGGCCACGGTCGCGCCGATGGCCGCCGGGGTGCTGCAGGCGTTGCATCGCGGCGCCGATGGCGCGGACGTGGCGGCGCAACTCGCGCCCAGCGCGCTCGCCGCGATGGGCCAGGGCGGGACACTGCCGGCGTCGCTCAGCGCGGTCGCCGCGCCGGCCGTCTCTGCCATCGCAGGCAGCACGGCCCTGGGCGCCACGTGGGCCGGGCCCGCGGCTACGGCAACCGCCACGGACGCCGTGACTGGCGCTGCGGGTGATCTCGGCCTCGCGGGCACGGCCGTGCCGACCTCGTTGTCGGACTTCGCGACGGGCAAGCTCAACGCCGCCGCCGGCGTCCCCGACCTGGGCACATCCTTCGGCGCGGGTTTCGCCGACACGCCGGGCACGGATTCGCTGGCCGGCTCGATCCACGGCCAGCCCACCGGCTTCGCATCGGCCGCACAAGGACGCACTCCGGATTTCACCGCCCCGCAACTGCGCGCGCCCATCCTGCGCGATGCGGCGCCGACGACGCTCTCGCGGGCCGCCAGCCAGTTGCTCGCCACGCTGTCCGGCCAGCCGCGGCTGCTCGAGATCGACACCGCCCTGCCCGGCGGGCCTCTATCCGACACGTTCCTGGTCGAACGCTTCGAAGGCTCTGAAGCGGTGTGCGCACCGTTCAAGTTCGAGATCGATTGCCTGTCGCTGTCGGCGTTTCTCGATACCCACGCCCTGCTCGGCCAGCCGATCGACCTGCGCCTGCGCCAGGCGGATGAAAGCCAGCGCCACTGGCACGGCCTGTGCACCGCGGTCGCGCCACTGGGCAGCGACGGCGGTTATGCGCGTTATCGGCTGACGATGGAGCCGTGGACGGCGCTGCTGGCGCTGCGCAGGAACGCGCTGATTTTCCAGGACCTCGACGTGCACGGCGTGCTCGAACGCGTGTTCGCCGACTACCCGCAGGCGGCGTGGCGTTTCGACGTCGCCCAGTCGTTGCCGAAGCGCGCGATCACCACCCAGTACCGCGAGAGCGACTGGGACTTCGTCGTGCGCCTGCTCGCCGAGGCCGGCCTGGCCTGGCGCTTCGAGCACGCGCAGGGCGAGGCGAGCGACGACGCCACGCACACGCTGGTGGTCTTCGATCGCCGCGCCGAGCCGCCTACGGCCACGCCGGCGTCGTTGCGCTTCCACCGCAACAACGCCACCGAATCGCTCGACGCGATCACCCACTTCACGCAGCAGCGCCAGGCCGTGCCCGACGCGGTCGCGACCGCCAGCTGGCAGGCCGAACAGGTCGAGGCGTTCTCGGCCAGCGCCGACGCCGCCCCGGCCGGCCCGCACCTGCCCCGGCGCGAGGTCTACACCGTGCCGCGCGCCGGCCGCTTCGCCCAGCGCGACCACGCCCAGCAAGCCGCCGAGTTGCACCTGGACGCGCTGCGCTTGCCGCAGCACCTGCACGCCGGCGCCGGCAGCGGCCGCGGCCTGCAGGCCGGCGCCGCCTTCACCCTGAGCCAGCACCCCGATCTCGACGGCCAGCGCTTCGTGCCGGTGGCGGTCGAGCACGTCGCCGCCAACAACCTCGGCACCGGCATCCTCGCCCTGCTCGATGACGCCGGCCTCGAACACGGCAGCTACCGCAACCGTTTCCTCGCCGTGCCGGCCGCCACCGCCCTCGTGCCATTGGCGCGGCCCAAGCCGCTCGCGCCCGGCGCGCAGACCGCGCGCGTGGTCGGTCTGCCCGACGCCGCCAACACCGCCAGCCGCGACCATCAGGTCCGCATCCAGTTCGCCTGGCAGCGCGGCACCGCGCCACACACCGGCGGCCTCGACGACGCCGGCTCCAGCAGCCACCCCGACGGCCACGCACCGGGCGACCACACCAGCGGCACCTGGGTGCGCGTGGCCGAGTGGCTGGCCGGCCCCAACTGGGGCAGCCACGCCCTGCCGCGCATCGGCGCCGAGGTGCTGGTCGAGTTCCTGCACGCCGACATCGACCAGCCGGTGGTCAGCGGTCAATTGTTCAACGGTGACGTTGCGCCACCGTTCGCGTTGAGCGACGCCAGCAACCACCTCGGTACGCTCTCGGGCCTGCACACGCAGTCGCTCGACGGCAGCGGCACCCAGCAATGGCTGGTCGACGACGCCCCCGGCCAGCTGCGCCAGCGCCTGCACACCAGCCTGGCCGACAGTCGACTCGAGCTGGGCTACCTGATCGACCACCACAACGGCCTGCGCGGCGCCCTGCGCGGCCAGGGCTTCGACCTGGCCACCCTGGGCTGGGCCAACCTGCAGGCCGGCCAGGGCGTGCTGCTCTCGGCCAGCGCCCGCGCCAACGCCGCCTCGACCCAGTTCGACGTCGCCGAGGCGGTGGTGCAACTGCGCGGCGCCGAGCAGACCGCGCAGGCGCTCAGCGACGCCGCCGGCCAGCACCGGGTCATGGCGCTGGCCGCCAATGCCGGGCAGACCGCGCTGATCGCCGCGCTCGATGTCGAACACGACGGCCGCTACACCGGCCCCGTCAACGGCCAGGCGGCGACCAAGCCGTCCGGCGGCTCACGCAACGGCGGAACCCCAGTCGAACGGTTCGCGCGGCCGCTGCTGTTCGTCGAATCCCCCGACCGCATCGCCGCCGCCACCGCGGCCAGCGCCCTCGCCTACGCCGGCGCGAACCTGCACCTGACCGTGCAGAACGACGCCCACCTCGTTGCCGGCCAGACCGTCGCCGCGGTCAGCGGCGGCCCCGCCGCGGTGTTCGCCCAACGCGGCCCGATCCGCACCATCGCCGCCCACGGCCCGGTCAGCCTGCAGGCCCACGCCGGCCCGCTGGAACTGCTGGCCGACCAGTCGGTCACCGTCACCGCCACCGACGAGCGCATCGACGTGCTGGCCCAGCAGAAGATCGTGCTGCAGGCCGGCCAAACCCAGGTCACCCTGGAAGGCGGCGACATCACCTTCGCCTGCCCGGGCGAGTTCACGGTCAAGGCGGCGCAGCAGCCGTTTCGGGGCGGCGCGAGTAATGCGGCCGACCTTTCACTGCTGCCGCAAGGCCAGGTTATGGCCAAACGCAAGTACCCGTTCTCCAGGTAAGGACACCTGACATGTTGATCAGCCCTCCCTTCCTGCCGCTACGTGGCGCGAATGAAGCCGACGAGGCCTTTTTGGCGCGTGCAATGCAAACCGCCGCTCATGGCGCCTATCCAGTCAGCCATGAGCTGGCCTGGCATGGCGGCATGCATCTCACGGCGCCAACTGAGAACAATCAGCGCCTGCCAGTACGAGCCATTGCCGACGGCACCGTCGTTTATGCTCGGCAACCAACCGCCAGACCCACCGACGCGGCCGCTATCGATGCCCATGCGCTGGGCTACAACGGCTGGACGGACGACGGCGTCATCGTCATCCGCCACGACAACGAGATCGGTGCGAATGCCCAAGGCCAAGGCACACAGGTGCGCTTCTTTTCGATCTACTTACACTTGAATTCGATAGCCCGTGGCGTCCAGGCGAATCAAGCAATCAATCGAAAAACGGAAATCGGGCGCGCCGGGATGTTCGAAGGCGAGGCCAATATGCTGCACTTTGAGATTGTCTGCGACGACGAAAATCTAGAACGTCTGATCGGTCGACGGACCGGGCTAGTAGCCACTGGGGCAGATGGACGCACCGATGCCGTGTTCGGCGAGATGTATTTCAGTCTTCCTGCTGACACTCCGGTCCACGCCACACGGCCACCTCAGCACCAACCCGTGTCGACAGGCGGCGCGCCACTAGGTGAGGCGTTGTTTGTCGGCATCCGCTATGGAGGCGGCAACGCGCAGGTCACCACCTATCGGACAGATGGAACCACGCTGGGTGCAGCCCTCCCGGAGAACAACGCCGAATACAATCTGTACGCCGCGGCCGGTGCCATCGTGCAGGCGTATCGCACCGCTCGTGCCGCCGTCGTGCCCGCCCACAGCGCGGTCTATGAATTGCTGCGCTTTGGGCGTGTGCTGGGCCCGGATGCGCTGAACCCGGCCGATACGCCCCACTGGCGACAAATCCGTACACCTGCGGGACAAGGCTGGGTCAACCTCAATGCCACAGGAGTGGCCAAGTTCAGCGATGCCGACGCCCCGCATTGGGCCGGCTGGCATTTGATGGATGATCACCAGGATGGTGACAGCCGTTGCAACGCCGATGCCATACGTCGCCTTCTGGACGAGAACGACGACGCCCTCATCACCCGCCAGGAAGCATCGAATCGCCTGCGCAATCCCGCCGTCCAGAATTTCCTGAAGAGGGTCATCTGCAAATTCCCGACCGAATGGCACCGGGGCAGTGTTGCCACCCGATGGAACTGGCTTACCCGCGAAACACCGGCCGGAGCCCAAGCTGGCCCGCTTCAACCGGCTTACATGACCCCGGCCGATTTCCCGGAATTCCAGCGCTACGTCGAAGCGCTCTGCTTCTGGGAGCAGGCCAATACCGGCCTGGACAGCAATCACTGGCATTTCCATCCGCGCGAGTTCATCGGATACATCAGACAATGCGGCTGGATATCCAGCGATGAACTTACAAGAATTTACCCACAGACACCGCAGGCTGTCAGGGCGCAGTATCTGCTCGCAGTCAATCAGGTGCTCCGCAAATACCTGTTCAACGGAAACAATGTCCGCACATCCCATTTTTTTGGGCAAGGCTCGATCGAATCAATGGGCCTAAGGCTTATGGTCGAAGGCTCCGTGAGTTATGCGCGAAATCCAAACCATCCTTCATTCCAGCCTGAGACAAACGGCTATTACGACGACCCAACTGATCTTTACGGCTACTTTCACAACTATGAAAGAGCTGGTAACGATCTAGGCAACGTCGATCGTAGTGTATTGCGAAATGCGCAGGGCGGAATTCTCCCAGTCGTTATAGGCCGCGATGCATCCAGAAGACCCGTCCTTACCTCGCCGGCCCGCTCCCAAGTTGATGCTGGTAGAAGTCAAGTTGGCGACGGAATGAAATTCAGAGGCCGCGGGTTCAAGCAGCTTACGGGCCGCGACAATTACTCAAAGTACTGGGTGTACCGCGGGTGGCTGAACCCTGGGTTAGATTTCGATGAAAACTGGTGGGCACGTGCAGGCAGGAGACCAGCTCCTATTCCAGATCCTCAGCGAATTAGCACCATTCCATATAACTGCATTGATTCCGGCGGGCAGTTCTGCGTTAAGAACGGAATCCCTCGTGCTGCAGATGGTGGAGTCAATAGAAACGCATCTGACGCTGTGAGTCGAATTATCAACCAATGGGACGCGCCATCGTTTGGTAGAAGATTCGCTGGCACTGAGTCTGCTTACCAAATTATTGGAGACACCCCGTGAAGGCAGTCTACATTTCCCTTGCACTTCTGGCATTGAGCGGGTGCTCCAACCACGCGGGCGCAAAGTATCGATTTATCGAATCTCAAGAGAATGTCGACAGCTCCATCTTCTTCTTCTCTAAAGACGCGCTCGTGAGCGATGGAGGATGCAGATTCTTCCACATCGATACGATGACGCACTCTAAAGACTGCGATCTTCCTGATACACCTCGATGGGTTACACCGGACCCTTCCGGCAACCTACTGTTCGTCACCTCTTCCCGGAATGAAGTCTCTACACCGAACAACAACGCCACCGACTCATTCCACTCGTATATTTTTGATGTAAACGGAAAGAAGGTGATCTTCAGTGAAAACAAGGCTCTCTATTCATCACCGATCGCAATCCATCCGAGCGGAAAGTTAATCGCGACAACTGAACTTTCCAACCCCGACAAGCCCGAAACAGCTTCGATCAAATTGTCGGATGACAAAAAACATAAAGTCTTCAGCACCGTGCCCGCCGGCAATGTCGCTGACCTACGCTTTAAGGGCAGCGAATTAATCATTGCAGAAATGTGGGATGGATCTCAGCTCACTCTCTGCGTCCGGGAGAGTCGCTTACAAGTTTGCGACGTTGCCGCCCCTGATCTGGGTACGCCTCATTTCCTGAGCAGCCCTGACGGACGATTCATCGTCACTCCTGAACAACAATCCATCACAGTTCGCGAGATCCGAAACGGCGGGCTCAGCCTCAAAATTCCACTTGATACAAGTCTTGAGACGGGCAGATTTGCCGCGTTTTCCTCTGATGGACATCGTTTAGTTATCAAGGGAAACCTGGATAACAACGGAACAAAATCATATGGCTTCGTTGTTGTCCAGTTGCGGTAATCCCCCCACTTTTAGCAGTCGCCAAAAGTGGAGCTAAGCGGCCATCGCCAGCTTCATCGCCGGGGTGATGCCGCCGAGCGCCATGTTGGG
>NZ_JBHRXK010000011.1:0-42497 GCF_042648505.1 Lysobacter cavernae | reverse complement strand
GCTGTCGGTAAAGCGGGACTGCTTCATGGAACCTCCTCGGGAAAGACTACGAGAAAATTCCACCTATGGCGTCAGCTAACTGGCGGGGGGATTACCGAGCTACCGCGATCTGGACGCGCGCAGTGATGCGATCGCGGCCGGGCTGGCGCAGCACGGCATTGTCCGCGGCACGCGCACGGTGGTGATGGTGCGACCGTCGCCGGAGTTCTTCCTGTTGATGTTCGCCCTGTTCAAGGCCGGCGCGGTGCCGGTGCTGGTCGATCCGGGCATCGACAAACGCGCGCTCAAGCAATGCCTGGACGAGGCGCGACCCGAGGCGTTCATCGGCATACCACTGGCGCACATCGCCCGCATCCTGCTGGGCTGGGCGAAGTCCGCCCGCATCCGTATCACCACCGGCGCCCGCGCGTGGCTTGCCGAGGCCACGCTGGCGCAGGTCGAGCGCGAGGGTGCGCAGGCCGGTGCGCAACTGGCCGACACGCAGCCCGACGACGTCGCCGCGATTTTGTTCACCAGCGGCTCGACCGGCGTGCCCAAGGGCGTGGTGTACCGGCACCGGCATTTCGTCGCGCAGGTGGCCATGTTGCGCGACGCGTTCGGCATCGGTGCCGGGGGCGTCGACCTGCCGACGTTCCCGCCGTTTGCGCTGTTCGATCCCGCGCTCGGATTGACCTCGGTGATCCCGGACATGGACCCGACCCGGCCGGCGCGGGCTGATCCGCGCAAACTGCACGACGCCATCGCGCGCTTCGGTGTCGACCAGCTGTTCGGCTCGCCGGCGTTGATGGCAGTGCTGGCCAACTTCGGCGCGCCGCTGCCGGGCGTGAAGCGCGTGACGTCCGCGGGTGCGCCGGTGCCGTCGGACGTGGTCGCGAAGATGCGATCGCTGCTGCCGGAGGACGCGCAGTTCTGGACGCCGTACGGTGCCACCGAATGCCTGCCGGTAGCGGTGATCGAAGGCCGCGAGCTGCAGGCCACGCGCGCGGCCACCGAACACGGTGCCGGCACCTGCGTTGGCCACGCGGTCGCGCCGAATGTCGTGCGCATCATTGCGATCACCGACGCGCCGATCGCGGAGTGGAGCGACGCGGTTGAAGTGGGCGAAGGCGTCGTCGGCGAGATCACGGTCGCTGGCCCCACCGCCACCGACAGCTACTTCAACCGCGACGCGCAGACGGGCGCAGCGAAGATCCGCGAGTGCACCGCCGACGGCGAACGCATCGTGCACCGCATGGGCGATGTCGGTTATGCCGACGCGCAGGGGCGCTTGTGGTTCTGCGGTCGCAAGTCGCACCGTGTCGAAACCGTCGACGGGCCGCTGTACACCGAGCAGGTCGAGCCGGTGTTCAACACACACCGCGCGGTGCGACGCACCGCACTGGTCGGGGTGGGTGCGCTGGGCCGGCAGACGGCAGTGCTGTGCGTGGAACTGGCGGCCGGCGTGCCCGGGCGGGAGTGGCCGCGCATCGAGCGCGAGCTGCGCGCGCTGGGCGCTGCACATGACCACACGGCAGGTGTCGCACACTTCGTCCGGCACCGGGGGTTTCCGGTCGACATCCGCCACAACGCCAAGATCGGTCGTGAAAAACTCGCGGCCTGGGTCGAGAAGAAGGGAGTGCCTGCATGAAGGTCCTGGTCACCGGCGGCGGCGGTTTCCTCGGTCAGGCTCTGTGCCGCGGCCTGCGCGAACGCGGGCACGAAGTGGTCAGCTTCAATCGCGGCCGCTACGCCGCACTCGATGCGATCGGTGTCGCGCAGGTGCAGGGCGACTTGGCCCAGCGCGACGCAGTGATCGCCGCCGCGCAAGGTTGCGAGGCGGTCTTCCACAACGCCGCCAAGGCCGGCGCCTGGGGCAACTACGACAGTTACCACCGCGCCAACGTGGTCGGCACGCAGAACGTCATCGACGCCTGTCGCGCGCGTGCCATCGGCAAGCTGGTCTACACCTCCACGCCCAGCGTCACCCATCGCGCCACCCACCCGGTGGAAGGCGGTACCGCCGACACGGTGCCTTACGGCGAACACCTCAAGGCGCCGTATGCGGCCACCAAGCTGATCGCGGAGAAAGCCGTGCTGGCCGCCAACAGCGCGCAATTGGCCACGGTCGCGCTGCGCCCGCGCCTGATCTGGGGCGTGGGCGACAACCAGTTGCTGCCGCGCCTGGTCGAGCGCGCCCAGGCCGGTCGCCTGCGTTTCGTCGGTGACGGCGAGAACAAGATGGACTCGACCTATGTCGACAATGCCGCGCAAGCGCATTTCGACGCGTTCGCGCACCTCGCGCCGGGCGCCGCGTGTGCCGGGCGCGCCTATTTCATCAGCAACGGCGAGCCCAGGACCGCGCGCGAGACCGTCAACGGCCTGCTCGCAGCGGTCGGCGCGCCGCTGGTGACCCGGACGGTGCCGTTCGCCGTGGCCTACGCCGCGGGCGTGATCTGCGAAGGCCTGTGGCATGCGCTGCCGTTGCGCGGCGAGCCACCGATGACGCGCTTCCTCGCCGAGCAACTGGTGACCACGCACTGGTACGATATGGCGCCGGCTCGGCGCGATTTCGGCTACGTGCCGCGGGTGTCCTTTCAACAAGGGCTCACCCGGCTGCAGGCGGCCTGGGCGCGGCGCGAGACCGGTACCGGCTGACGCAGCGCAAGCGGCCCGGACTGAGCGACAGCCCGGCCGTTGCGTGCTGTGCCGGGTCGGCCCTCGGGGGGAGGCTACAATGCGCCATGCCTGCTCCGACTCCCTCCGCGTTCTCCGCCTTGAAACCGCTGGCCGGGCGCGCGCTCGAGGCCGCGCTCAACCGCGCGCTCGCGCTCGACCCCGAGACCCAGGGCAGCCTGCGCGCGCTCGACGGTCGTCGCGTCGCCCTGCGCGTGGCGTCGCCGCCGCTGGCGTTGCAGGTGCGCGTGGCCGGCGAGCGGCTCGAGGTCGGACCGGTTGATGACACGGTCGAGCCCGACCTGTCGGTGCGCAGCACGCTGGGCGGCCTGATTTCGCAGCTTCCTTTCCTGCGCAACGACGATGCGCCGCCGGTGGGCAAGTTGCGCATCGAGGGCGATGCCGATCTCGCACGGCGCCTGCAGAAGCTGGCCGAGCGTTTCGATCCGGATTGGCAGCAGCCGTTCGCGCAGGTGTTCGGCGACGTGCTCGGCGTGCAGATCGCCAACGCCCTGGCCGGCGGCCTGCGCCATGCGCGCGATGCCGCCGGCGCGTTCGCCGTCAACGCCGCCGAATACGTCACCGAGGAGTCGCGCGACGTGGTGCCGCGCGACGAACTCAATGCCTTTCACGACGATGTCGACGCCCTGCGCGACGACGTCGAGCGCCTGGGCGCCCGCGTCGCCGGTCTGAAGCACGCGACCGCCGCCAGCCGCGCGCCCACGGAGGGCTCCGCATGAGGTCGGCGTTGCGGGCTTGGCGCATCGGTCGGGTATTGCTGCGCTACCGCCTCGATGACCTGCTCGACGACACCCCGGTCGAGCCCTGGCTGAAGCTGGCGCGCCCGTTCGTGCCGCGCGCCTCGGCGCAGATCGCGGCGATGTCGCCGGGCGCGCGCCTGCGTTTGGCGCTGCAGGAGCTGGGGCCGATCTTCGTCAAGTTCGGCCAGATCCTGTCCACGCGTCGCGACCTGGTGCCACCGGACGTGGCGACCGAGCTGGCCTTGCTGCAGGACCGGGTCGCCCCGTTCGACGGACAGGCCGCGCGCGCGATCGTCGAGCGCGCCTTGGCACGTCCGGTCAGCGAGGCGTTCGAGTGGTTCGACACCGAGCCCTTGGCCTCGGCTTCGATTGCGCAGGTGCACGCGGCGGTGCTGTCCGGTGGGCGCGAGGTCGTGGTCAAGGTGCTGCGTCCGGACATCGAAAAGCAGATCGCCGGCGACATCGCCCTGCTGAAGACGATTGCCGGCGTGGTCGACCGCACTCACCCCAGTGCCGACAAGATCCGCCCGCGCGAGATCGTCAACGAGATCGAGAACACGCTCGCCGCCGAACTCGACCTGCAGCGCGAGGGCGGCAATGCCAGCGTGCTGCGCCGGTTCTGGCTCGACAGCGACGACCTGTACGTGCCGGAAGTGATCTGGTCGCACACCGCCGAGCGCGCGCTGACACTGGAGCGCGTGCGCGGCATCCCGTCCGACGACATCGCCGCGCTCGACGCCGCCGGCATCGACCGTCACGCACTCGCCGCCAAGGGCGTGCGCGTGTTCTACACCCAGGTGTTCCGCGACAACTTCTTCCACGCCGATGCGCACGCCGGCAACATCTGGGTCGACAGCGACCCGGCGCGGCGCAGCAATCCGCGCTTCATCGCGCTCGATTTCGGCATCATGGGCCAGCTCTCCGACGAGGATCAGTACTACCTCGCCGAGAACTTCATGGCGATCTTCAACCGCGACTACCGCCGCATCGCCGAACTGCACGTGCAGGCCGGCTGGATGCCGGCGCACATCCGCATCGATGAACTCGAGGCGGCGACGCGTTCGGTGTGCGAGCCGTACTTCACTCGGCCGCTCAGCGAGATCTCGCTGGCCGAAGTGCTGATCAAGCTGTTCCGCACCGCGCAGCGCTACGAACTGACGTTGCAGCCGCAACTCATCCTGCTGCAGAAGACCCTGCTCAACATCGAAGGCGTCGGTCGCCTGCTCGATCCCAAGCTCGACATCTGGGCGGTGGCGCGGCCGGTGCTTTCGAGGATCCTGGTCGAGCGCTACAGCCCGCAGCGC
Source organism: Lysobacter cavernae (assembly GCF_042648505.1). Taxonomy (NCBI): domain Bacteria; kingdom Pseudomonadati; phylum Pseudomonadota; class Gammaproteobacteria; order Lysobacterales; family Lysobacteraceae; genus Lysobacter; species Lysobacter cavernae. Next base: position 37,780 of record NZ_JBHRXK010000011.1, on the reverse strand, counting down.
CTGGTCAGTGAGTTCCGCAAGCGCCTGCCCGAATTCGTCACCCACGCGCCGGAGATGCCGCACCTGTTGCACGCCTGGCTGACGCAGCAGGTTGAAGGCAGGCATGAACTGAGCCTGCGCTCGCGCGATTTGAGCGAACTCACCCATGTCGTGAAGGACGCGCATCGCCGCACCGTGGCCGCGATCCTCGGCACCGGCCTGCTGATCGTGGCCGCAGTGCTGTACGGCCTGGAAGCCGGCGGCCCGCGCGTGTGGTCGGTGCCAGCCTCGGCCTGGATCGCCGGGCTGGGCGGGATCTGGGCGCTGCTCGCGGCGTGGCCACGGCGGCGCTGAGTCATGGACCTGCCTGAAGCCGTCGCGCCGCTGCCGGCGCTGGACGTGCTGTACCTCGATGACGTGCTGGCGGTGGTCAACAAGCCGGCCGGGCTGATGGTGCACGACAGCGCACTGGCGCGCGGCGAAACCGATTTCGCCGCCGACCGCCTGCGCGAACAGTTCGGAAAACCCATTTTCCTGGTGCACCGGCTTGACCGGGCCACCAGCGGCTGCCTGTTGCTCGCATTCGATCGCGACACCGCGTCGGCGCTGGGCAAGGTGCTGATGTCGCGCGAGGTCGAGAAAGACTACTGGGCGGTGTGCCGCGGCTGGCCCGATGAAGCCTTCACGGTCGACCACGACCTCGACGGCGGGCCCGGCAAGTCGCTGAAGAAACCGGCATTGACCCGCTTCACCCGGCTGGCGACGTGCGAACTGGCGTTGCCGTCGGCCGGGTTCGAGACCTCACGTTATGCGCTGCTGCGCGCGCAGCCCGAGACCGGCCGCTTCCGCCAGATCCGCCGCCACCTCAAGCACATCTCGCATCACCTGATCGGCGACACCAGCCACGGCGACGGCCGCCACAACCGCCAGTTCCGCATGCTCGGCGTGCACCGCATGCTGCTGCACGCGCAGCGGCTGGCGTTCGTGCATCCGCGCAGCGGCGCGCGCGTGGAAGTGCATGCGCCGCTGGATGCGGAGTTCGCGCGGGCGCTGGCGTTGTTCGGTGACGTGCCCGCGCCGTCGCCGGCGATCATGCCCGACGTACCGGCACGGCAAGGGCAATAGCGAGCGCCCGCAGCATCTGCGGCCTTCAGGCGATGATCTGCGAGTGCCCCGCCCCCTACAATCGCGGCATGCTGCAGATCACCGACACATTGACGATTCCCGATGCCGAGCTGGTCGAGCGCTTCGTGCGTTCGGCCGGGCCGGGCGGGCAGAACGTCAACAAGGTCGCGACCGCGGTCGAGCTGCGCTTCGACCTGGCCGGATCAAAGTCGCTGCCCGAGCCGGTGCGCGCGCGCCTGCTGGCCAAGCGCGACCGTCGCATCACCGACGACGGCGTGCTGGTGCTCAGCGCGCAGCGTTTCCGCACCCAGGAGCGCAACCGCGAGGACGCGCGTGAACGGTTGGCGGCGTTCATCACCTCCGGCCTGGCCGCGCCCAAGCCCCGGGTGGCGACCAAGCCCACGCGCGGATCGAAAGAGCGCCGACTGGGCGCCAAGCGCGAACGCAGCACGGTCAAGCGCAACCGCGCGACCCGGGACTGGGATTGATCCACGGCGGGATGGTCAGCGCCGAGTACGCGCCCGATGCGGCAGGGATTGATCCGCCCGCCACGATCAAGCAAGGTCGCACGACACCGCCCGCCGGGATCCGCGAAGAGGACGCATGACCACACCCGCCACCGACGACCTCGTGCTGCCGCTGCCACCGAACGCGCCACGGGTGCGGCCCAATGCCTTCACCCGTTGGCTCGGCCGCACCCTCCTGCGTCTGGGTGGCTGGCGCATGGTCGGCGAGTTTCCGGACATCCCCAAGCTGGTGTTGATCGGCGCACCGCATTCGTCCAACTGGGACGGGATCTGGGGCTTGCTGGTGAAGATGGCGCTCGGCCTGGACATCAAGATCCTCGGCAAGGATGCGCTGTTCAAGGTGCCGGTGATGGCGCACTTCCTGCACCGGTTGGGGGTGATCCCGATCGACCGCAGTGCCGCCCACGGCGTGGTGGGACAGATGACCGCGACGATCCGTGACGCGGACCGGCTGTGGCTCGGGATCGCGCCGGAAGGCACGCGCAGGAAGGTCGAGCGCTGGAAGACCGGCTTCTGGAAGATCGCCCACGGCGCCAACGTGCCGGTGCTGCCGGCCTATTTCCATTACCCCGACAAGGTCATCGGCATCGGCCCGCCGTTCCACCTGAGCGACGACATGGCCGCCGACATTACCCGCATCCGTGCCTGGTACCGGCCGTGGAAGGGCAAGAACCACGACGTGTAGGGCGGGTTTCAACCCGCCGCTTTCCAGGCTGCCGGTGGGCGGGACGCGCGTGTGCTTCCAAACAGCGGCGGGTTGAAACCCGGCCTACCGGTCCGACTGGCCGGTGGCGTCGTAGTCGCCGCGCTCGAACAGCGCCGGCTGGATCAGTTCGGTGAAGGCCCGCGCCTGCGGTGACAAATACTTGCCCTTGCGCACCACCACGCCGTAGCTGCGCGAGGGGAAGTACTCGGCCAGTGAACGCGCCGCCAGGCGCTCGCGGTCGGCCTCGGTCAGGCAGATCGCGGTGACGATGCTGATCCCCAGGCCCATCGCCACGTACTGCTTGATCACCTCCCAGCCGCCGACCTCGAGCGCGACCGTGTACGGGACGCGGTTCTGCTGGAACACCAGGTCGACCATGCGGTAAGTGGTCAGGCGCTGCGGCGGCAGGATCAGGCCGTACGGCGACAGGTCCTGCAGGCTCAGGTCGGGCTTGCTCGCCAGCGGGTGGTCACGCGGCGTGATCAGCATCGGCTCGAACCGGTACACCGGCGCGTAGCTGAGGTCGCCGGGCACGTCGAGCATCGACCCCACGGCCAGGTCGACCGCGTCCGAGCGCAGCAGGTCGAGGCCGCCGGCGCCGGTGACGTTGTGCAGGCTCAGGCGCACCTCGGGGTGGGCGGCGCGGAAGGCTTCGACGATCTTCGGCAGCAGGTAGAGGATGGTCGAGCTGCCGGCGGCGACGTTGAGCTCGCCCGCGTCGAGCCCGCGTATGCGCTCGCGGAACACCCCGTCGAGCCCGTCCAGGCCCTCGACCAGTGGCCGGGCCAGCTCGTACAGCTCCTGGCCCTCGCGGGTCAGGGCCAGGCGACGGCCGCTGCGTTCGAGCAGGCGCGCCCCCAGTTCGCGTTCCAGTGCCTGCAACTGCAGGGTCACGGCCGGCTGACTCAGGTACAGCGCCTCGGCCGCGCGCGACACCGAGCCCAGCCGCGCGGTCTGGCAGAACGCCCGCAAGGGCTTCAGGCGGTCGCCTTTGTAGGCAAAGCGGGGGCTGCTGGCGGGGGTCCGGGGCAATCGGTTTCAATGTGTATAAGTTTTACAAATGATATGCATTGAAAAAACTTGATTGTCAAATACCACACGTGTCCGCATGGTGCTTCGCAAGCCGTAAGGCGAATTACAGACGGGAGCATGGGCATGTCGGCAGTGGTGTCACGAGTGCAGGACCTGGGCGGCGGTACGCCGGAGCGAATCGAGCTGGGCGCGCACGTCCCCGGCCAGGAGCAGCTGCTGACCCCGGCCGCGCTGGCGTTCCTGATCGGCTTGCACCGGCGCTTCGAGCCGGCCCGCCAGGCCCGCCTGGCCGCCCGCCGCGAGCGCCAGCGGTTTTTCGATGCCGGCGGCCTGCCGGACTTCCGCGCCGACACCGCCGCGATCCGCGCCGGCGACTGGCAGGTCGCGCCGCTGCCGGCCGCGCTGCTCGACCGCCGCGTCGAGATCACCGGCCCGGTCGACCCGAAGATGGTCATCAACGCGCTGAACTCGGGCGCCAACTGCTTCATGGCCGACTTCGAGGACAGCACCGCGCCGACCTGGGGCAACCTGATCACCGGTCAGCGCGCGCTGAAACAGGCCGTTGCCGGCACGCTGGAGTTCACCGCGCCGGCCGCCAACGGCACGCCCGGCAAGCACTACGCGCTGAAGCCGTTCGCGCAGCAGGCCGTACTGATGGTGCGGCCGCGCGGCTGGCACCTGGACGAGAAGCACGTGCGGGTCGACGGCGCGCCGATGTCCGCCAGCCTGTTCGACCTGGGCCTGTTCGCTTTCCACAACGCGGGGGCGCTGACGACGTTCGACCGCGGACCCTATTTCTATCTGCCCAAGCTGCAATCGATGGAAGAAGCGCAGCTGTGGAACGACGTGCTCGATCACGTCGAGCAGGCATTGCACCTCACGCCCGGCCAGATCAAGGTCACCGTGCTGATCGAGACGTTGCCGGCGGTATTCGAGATGGACGAGATCCTGCACGCGCTGCGCACGCGCATCGCCGGGCTCAACTGCGGCCGCTGGGACTACGTGTTCTCGTACATCAAGACCTTCCGCAAGCACCGCGACAAGGTGCTGCCCGAGCGCGGCCAGGTGACGATGACGCAGCCGTTCCTGCGTGCGTATTCGGAGCTGCTGATCCAGACCTGCCACCGTCGCGGCGCGCATGCGATGGGCGGCATGGCCGCGCAGATCCCGATCAGCGGCGATGACGCAGCCAATGAAACCGCGATGGCCAAGGTCCGCGCCGACAAGCTGCGCGAGGTCACCGCCGGCCACGACGGCACTTGGGTCGCGCACCCGGCGCTGATTCCGCTGGCGCGCGAGATCTTCGACGAGCGCATGCCCACGCCGAACCAGCGCCATGTGCTGCGCGAGGACGTGCTGGTGGTGCAGGCCGACCTGATCAAACCCTCGCTTGGCACGATCACCCGCGCCGGTTTCGAGGGCAACGTCGAGGTCTGCGTGCGTTACCTCGCGGCCTGGCTCGACGGCAACGGCTGCGTGCCGATCCATTGGCTGATGGAAGACGCCGCCACCGCCGAGATCGCGCGCACCCAGCTGTGGCAGTGGCTGCACAGCGATGGATTGCACCTCGACGACGGCACGCAAGTCGACTTCGCCCTGCTCGAACGCGCCTTGATCGGCCTGCCGAGCAAGTTGGCCGACCGCATGAAGCTGCCCGGCGCCAGCCGCATCAACGAGGCGATCGGGATGCTCGACCGCCTCACTCACGCCGATGACCTGGCCGAATTCCTGACCCTGCCCGCGTACGCGCGCCTTGATTGAGACGAGACGCAAAACACCGCCCCTGCCTCTGCCGTTGTTGTTGCTGTTGTTCGTCATTCCCGCGAAGGCTGGAATCCAGTGCCTCGGTTCTTGCATGTGCCAGGCAACGGCGAAAGACGCTGGATTCCCGCTTTCGCGGGAATGACGGAATCGAATCCCCAGACCATCCAACAAATACTCAACAGGATCCGCCGCCATGACCGCACTGCCGAACGCCGACCAACTCCGCCACGACTGGGCCAGCAACCCGCGTTGGGCCGGCATCACCCGTCCGTATTCGGCCGAAGATGTGGTGCGCCTGCGCGGCACCGTGCCGGTCGAGCACACCATCGCCAAGCTCGGTGCGGCCAAGCTGTGGAACTTGCTGCACACGCAGGATTTCGTCAACGCGCTCGGCGCGCTGACCGGCAACCAGGCCATGCAGCAGGTCAAGGCCGGGCTCAAGGCGATCTACCTGAGTGGCTGGCAGGTCGCCGCCGACGCCAACATCGCCGGCGAGATGTACCCGGACCAGTCGTTGTACCCGGCCAACTCGGTGCCGCAGGTCGTGCGCCGCATCAACAACACGCTGCTGCGCGCCGACCAGATCCAGTGCGCCGAAGGCACCGGCGAGATCGACTTCCTGCAGCCGATCGTGGCCGACGCCGAGGCCGGCTTCGGCGGCGTGCTCAATGCGTTCGAGTTGATGAAGGGCATGATCGAGGCCGGCGCCTCGGGCGTGCACTTCGAGGACCAGCTCGCCTCGGTCAAGAAGTGCGGCCACATGGGTGGCAAGGTGCTGGTGCCGACGCGCGAAGCCGTGGAAAAGCTGGTCGCCGCGCGCCTGGCCGCCGACGTCATGGGCGTGCCGACGCTGATCGTCGCGCGCACCGACGCCGAGGCCGCCGACCTGCTGACCGCCGACATCGACCCCAACGACCAGCCGTTCACCACCGGCGAGCGCACCACCGAGGGCTTCTACAAGACCAAGAACGGCCTCGACCAGGCGATCAGCCGCGGCCTGGCCTACGCGCCGTACGCCGACCTGGTCTGGTGCGAGACCGGCAAGCCCGACCTGGAGTTCGCGCGCAAGTTTGCCGAGGCGATCCACGCCAAGTTCCCCGGCAAGCTGCTCGCCTACAACTGCTCGCCGAGCTTCAACTGGAAGAAGAACCTCGACGACGCCACCATCGCCCGGTTCCAGAAGGAAATCGCGAGCTACGGTTACAAGTTCCAGTTCATCACCCTGGCCGGTTTCCACAGCCTCAACTACGGCATGTTCAACCTGGCCCACGGTTACGCGCGCCGCCAGATGAGCGCCTTCGTCGAGCTGCAGGAGGCCGAGTTCGCCGCCGCCGATCGCGGTTTCACCGCGGTCAAGCACCAGCGTGAGGTCGGCACCGGCTACTTCGATGCGGTGACCCAGACCATCCAGGGCGGCCAGTCCTCGACCGTCGCGCTCAAGGGCTCGACCGAAGAGGAGCAGTTCCACGACAAGGTGGCGGCCTGAGTGCCCGCAGGACGGGAGCCGGGGTCATCAAGTCCCGGCGCCCGGCCGCCTTTGCGATTAGCACATGACAATATTTCTGGCTAGTACTATGTTTGGCTTCATTTTTTACGAAGCCAAGGGGCAATGTCATGCGCAGTATGTTGTTGCTGTTGCTTGCGATGTGTTCGGCTGTGGCCGCGGCGTCCGAGCGCGAGCCGCCAGTGATCCCCGACATCCTGCAGAACCAGGAACAGATCCGCGACGACGCCAAGGCCGGTGAAGGCATCTACAAGGACATGCCCGAGCGCACGCGCGACGACCTGCTCTCACGGTCGACGCAGTTGAGCACCCTGCTGGAAGGCAAGCAGTGGACCGAGCTGAACGACGAGCAGCAGATCGAGGTCTTCAATTCGCTGGAGTGGATCAACGCGGCGGTGATGAAGGCCGAGGACGAACGCCTCGTATGCGAACAGAAAAAGCGGCCCGGCAGCAACCTGACCTTCAAGGTCTGCAAAACCGTTGCAATGCGGCGCAGGGAGAGCGAGGGCGCGAAGAAGATGGTCGACTCGCTCGGGCAGTGCACTGTCGGCAGCGTCTGCGGCCGCGGACAATAAATTCGGACCGCCCTAGGCGGTAGAGGCAGCCGAGGGCGGCTTGGCCGCCCTGCATCGGTTCCTGCGTTAGCTTCCCTGTTCAGGTGCTATCCTCCTGCTTCTCCACGGACCGGGGGTCGTGGGATGAACCGCGATAACGCAGGGCCGGCCTCGGTCTGCGAATTAACCAAATCTGGCAGTCCCAGCGCGGCGCCGTCCGATGTGGCGACGGCCGTGCTTACCGATGCCGAATACGAACTGTTCGCCGAGCTCGGGCGGCCGCGCCGTGTCGATGCCGGCCAGGTGCTGTTCCGTCGTGGCGAACTCGGTACCACCTTGTTCGTGATCGCGCGCGGTGCAATCGATCTCGACTTTGGCGAGGATCTCGTCAGCAAGCGTCTGGGGCCCTGCGAATTCTTTGGCGAACTCGGCCTGTTGATCGGCGACCACGCCCGCAGCGCCGATGCCATCGCCGCCAGCGACGGCCTGCTGATCGAGTTGCGTCATGAGGAATTCGAACGCCTGGTCGAGCGCGATCCCGGCTTGACCTCGCACTTCCTGCGTCGCGCGATCCTGCGCGTTGTGCTCAACGAGCAGGGCCTGATCCGGCGTCTGCGTCGTCGCAACCAGGACCTGCAGGCCGCGCTCGACAGCCTGTACGCGACCACGCACCAGCTCAACCAGACCGAAGAGCTGATCCGCACCGACGAACTCACCGGCCTCTACAACCGTCGCGGCCTGACCTTGCACCTGCAGGAATGCCGCACGATCGGTGCGGTGCAGGGCATGGGCCTGCTGCTGATCGACTGCGACCGCTTCAAGCAGGTCAACGACGAGCACGGCCACCTGGCCGGTGATCGCGTACTGCAAAGCGTGGCCAGCATCCTGCGTTCGGTGGTCGGCCCCGACGACATCGCCTGCCGTCTCGGTGGCGACGAGTTCTGCCTGCTGGTGTCGGCCGGGCACCGCGATGACGTGATGCGTTTCGCCGAGTTCATCGTCACCACGGCGCAGGGTCTGATGCACGTACCGCGCCATGGCGATGCGGTGCAGCCGCCACTGATCTGCCCGGTCAGTGTGGGCGCCTGCCTGGTCGACCTGGGGGCGGACTGGAACGACTGGTACGCTCGCGCCGACGCTGCGCTCTATCAGGCCAAGCGCTCGGGCGGTAACCGAGCGCAGTGGCAGGATGCGGGACTGGTGCCGGTCTGAGCGCACATGCAGATGGAGGCCTCACGATGAACGAGATGAGTCACCGCGCCCCCGTCGATGTGCCGCAACTGCGCACGCTGCTGCTGACCGACCTGTGCGACTCGACCTCGCTGGTCGAACGCCTCGGTGACGGGCCCGCCGCCGAGCTGTTCCGCGAGCATGATCGGCTGGTGCTGAAGTTGCAGCAGCAATGGCGCGGGCGACTGATCGATCGCTCGGACGGGCTGCTGCTGCTGTTCGAGCGTCCGATCGATGGCCTCGGTTTCGCGCTCGATTACGTGCGCGGCCTGCGCGAGCTCGGAAAATCGCGCAAGCTTGAGCTGAAGGCCCGCGCCGGCCTGCACGTCGGCGAAGTGCTGACCTGGCGCAACAGCGACGAGGCCGTGAGGGTCGGTGCCAAGCCGCTCGAAGTCGAAGGTCTGGCCAAGCCGATGGCCGCGCGCCTGATGGCAATGGCGCGGCCTGGGCAGATCCTGCTCTCGGCCGTGGCCGAACCGCTCGCCCACCGCGCCGCGCGCGAACTCGGCGAACGCGGTCAGCACCTGCTGTGGAAGTCGCACGGCCGCTGGCGCTTCAAGGGCGTGCCCGACGCGCAGCACATCTACGAAGTCGGCGAGCCCGGCATCGCCCCGCTGCGTGCGCCGCCCAACACGGCCAAGGTCTGGCGCGACATCCCGTTGTGGCGCCGCCCGGCGGCTTTGGCGGCCGAGGTGGCGGTGCTGGCCGTGATCGGCGTCGGCGTGTGGTTCATGACCCGGCCGCAGCCGGCCATCGCCTTCAACCAGCGTGACTGGGTGGTGGTGGCGGACCTGCGCAACCTGACCGGCCAGGCGGTGCTCGACGATTCACTGGAGCAGGCGTTTCGCATCAGCCTGGAACAGTCGCGGTACGTCAACGTGCTCAGCGACCTGAAGGCCCGTGACACGCTTGCACGGATGCAGCGCAAGCCCGACACCGTGCTCGATCGCACCATCGCTTCCGAGATTGCGCTGCGTGACGGCGCGCGCGCGGTGATCCTGCCGACGGTGGCGGAAGTCGGCGGCCGCGTGCGTGTCAGCGCCGAGGTGATCGATCCGCATACGCAAACCACGGTATTCGCCGAGACGGCTGACGGCACTGGTGCGGTCTCGGCGCTGGGTTCGATCGATACCGTTACCGCTGCATTGCGCGAAAAGCTGGGCGAGGCGATCCAGGCAATCGAACAGGATTCCAAGCCGCTGCCCCAGGTCACCACGCGGAATCTGGATGCGTTGAAAGCCTATGCATTGGGTAATCAGGCGATTGCACAACGGCTCTATGACGAGGCTGCGCAGTATTTCGAGGCCGCGGTCCGGCTGGATGCGAAGTTCGCGCTGGCCCATGTCGGACTGGTGCGCATCCATGCCTCGGATGTCGACTGGAAGCGTGCCAGGCTTTATCTGGATCGGGCCCTGCAGGCGAAGGAACATCTGACCCGCAGGGACCTGCTGTACCTGGACGCCTGGGAAGCCGAATTGGGCCCGCGATCGGACCTGCTGGCGCCGGCCAAGTGGAAGATGCTGGCCACGATGTATCCGGATTTCCATGCGGGTCACTACAACTATGCATGGGGCTCTTTCTATGCCAGTCGCTTCGACGAGGCGCTGAAGCATGCGCGCGCGGCGGCGGCTCCGCAGAACCCATTGCGAAGTCGCAGTCATGAATTGATTGGCCGGGTGTACCTGGCCCAAGGGCAGCACGCCGAGGCCCTGGTGGAGCTGAAGCGGGCTGAGGCCATCGGGGCATACGGTCCCAGCCGGCGGCGTGCCGCCGCGCTGGCCGCCATGAAGCGATTCGACGAGGCCGAAGCGGTGCTCGCCAGCATGCCGCCTTCGCCATTGCGCGGCATCTCCCTGACCAACCAGCTCGAATCCATCGCGATCCTGGTTGACCAGGGTCGACTGGATGCGGCAGCAGACCGGTCGCGCCGTGCCGCGACCGAGGCCGGAGAGCACAGCCGGCTGCTGGCCACCGAATTTGCGCTTATCCGGGAAACCGTGGATCACCTGCGCGGGAAGCGCGTCCTGGGCTCGACCGGAGAGGTGTATAGACGTGCCCTGGAGGGCGTGCGGGACGTCAACAATGACGTGGACCGTGAAGAGCAGGCATTCATCGCACTGTCGGCGGCCTATCTGGCGCAACGAGGCGGTGATGCGACGCTGGGGCAGCAGGCCATTCGGGATTTTGCCCCTCTCGTGGCCGGGCTCGGTGACCCCAACACCTCCAGTCTTTACGTCATCGTGCAGGCTGGGCAAGCCCGCCTCGCAAAGCAGCCGCAGGCGGCCATCGATCTGCTCAAGGCAGAACTGGACGGCAGCGAGCTGTTCCAGCTCCATGTTGCGCTTCGGGATGCATATGCCGCTGCGGGACAGGGCGACGAAGTTGCCCGGCAGGCGGATTGGCTGCAATCACACCGGGGTCTTGCCTACATCGAGGCTGCAGGCTCGCAGGTCTTGCAGGCGATGAACGTCTCGGATACGGCGCTGCGTTCCCGCTGATGGTGCTTGCCGTGACGCAGCGCGTGCAGGGCTGATCACCGCCGCGGACCCGGCAGGGCGGTGCCCTGCCGGAGATGCGCGTCAGGCGAGATGGTCGATGTTGCCTGCGTCGAAGCGGTGTGGATCGGTATGCGAGCCCTTGGAGGTCAAGGTTTCGCGCAGCGTGTCACGGGCACCGCCGATCTGTTCCTTCGAGGCAATCTCGACCGTGGTCATGCACGCAAATGCATTGGACGAGTAGTCGCCCCCGCTGGCCATGAGGTCCAGTGCCGGGACATGGCCGGCCTGGGCCAAGGCGGCGGTAGGATCACGCTGGAAAAGATCGCGGAAGTCGTCGTCGGAACTCAGCAGGTCGAGCAGCTTGTCGGCCACGTCGGTTTCCAGCGGTTGATGGGACGGAATCTTGTTGGCAGTCATGGCGAATCCCCTGGCAAGGCCGAATGGTCGGCAGCCGAGCCTACGCCAGTCCCTCGATCTGTCGCAATCTGTCCCAAGGACTGCCGTGAGGCGGTCACCCAACGTCCCGGTGAGGAAGTGCATGCGCGTGCGTCGTTGTTCATTGCTGTTCCTGGAGCCCCGGGAGGAGGTGGCCTTCAGCCTCGACTCCCTCTGCCAGGGGGGTGCTGGGCTGCAGCGCAGCCAGCGCTGGCTGGCGATTGCCCCGCATCTTGAGGAGGACATGGAAGTGACTGTGGCAGAGCGTGAGCTTCTCGGTATGGTCAGCCCAAGCGAGTGGGTCCAGCGCGACACGCTCTCCCTGGACGCCGACCGTCTGGTCGCGCTCGGCTTACTGGTGAGCGATCAGCCCGAACAAGCCGCCAACCGTGAGCGTGATGAGTCGCTGCGGGCAGCGCACTGGTGGCCTGCCGCGGCACTGATGCACCGGCGCAGTCGCTGGCAGGGCATCGACAGTGCGGCGGCAATGGAGCGCAACGGCACGGTGACTGCGGCCGACCTGCGGCACAAGCTGGGTCCGCCTCCGCCACCTGTGCTGGTGCGCAATTCCGGATCGCCCAGACTCGAGCTCTCGCGAGAGCCGCAGGATGAGTTCGATGCGTTGCTGTCGCGACGCACCACCTGTCGCAATTTCAACTCTGCACGGGCACTGCCGCGTGTGTTGTTCTCGCGCATGTTGCAGCGTGTCTTCGCCGCCCAGGCCTTGGTCAAGATCGAGGAAGACACTGCATTCCTCAAGCGAACCAGCCCGTCTTCGGGATGCTTGCACTCCATTGGCGCCTACCTGTTGGTGCAGCACGTTGAAGACATGGCGCCGGGGCTCTACCACTACCACCCCTTGGACCATGCCCTTGAGCCGATGCAGGGCCCGCCGCAACCGCTCGCTGAATTGGCGACACGGCTTTTGGCGGGGCAATATTGGTTCGCCAATGCACATGTCCTGGTGATGCTGGCCGCGCGGTACACGCGTGGTTTCTGGAAATACCGCCAGCACGCCAAGGCGTATCGCGCCGTCCTGCTCGACATCGGTCATTTGTCACAGACGCTCTATCTTTCTGCCACTGATCTGGGATTGGGGGCGTTCGTGACTTCGGCCGTAAACGAGATCGATATCGAACAGGCATTGGGGCTGGACCCCTTGGCCGAAGGTCCCCTGGCGGTATGCGGCTTCGGCTGGCGGGGGCCGCGAATGGAGACCAGCGAATTCGACCCGCTGGGTCGCGTGTGGCCGCGCAACGCTTGAAGAACCAGGTGCATGTCCATCCATTGTGGCAATGCTGCAGTCGCGATGATCCTGGTGTGTGGTCAGGTGGCGATGCAGTTACCTCGATCGGCACGTCGATAGCCGATCGCTTCGGTCAGGTGCGCGGTAAGGATCTGCGGTCGCTCGTCGAGGTCGGCGATGGTGCGGGCGACGCGCAGGATGCGGTGCATCGAGCGCGCCGACAGCTGCAGGGCGTCGACCGCGCGCTCGAGCAGGGCCTGGTCGGGCGCGCTGAGGCGGCAGGTGGTCATGGTCTCGGCCTGGCCCAGTTGCGCGTTGGGCTTGCCGGTTCGGCTGTGTTGCAGTTCGCGTGCCTGCACGACACGGGCGCGGACCGCGCTCGTGCACTCCCCGTCGGGCGCGTCGGGGCGCAATTCGGTCGGTGGCAGACGCGGCACTTCGACGTGCAGGTCGATGCGGTCGAGCAGGGGACCGGAGATGCGCGCGCGGTAGCGGCGGATCGCCTCGTCGCCGCAGCGGCAACGGCCGCTGGCGTCGCCGGCCCAGCCGCAGGGGCAGGGGTTCATGGCCGCCACCAACTGGAAGCGGGCCGGGAATTCCGCGCTGCGCGCCGCCCGCGACACGGTGACCACGCCGGATTCGAGCGGCTCGCGTAATACCTCGAGTGCTCGCCGGTCCCACTCGGGCAACTCGTCCAGAAACAGCACGCCGCGATGCGCCAGCGAGATTTCGCCCGGGCGCGGTTCGGAACCGCCGCCGACCAGGGCGACGGCGCTGGCGGTGTGGTGCGGGGCGCGGAACGGGCGCTCGCGCCAGCGCATCGGGTCGAGGCCGCGGCCACTGACCGAGGCGATCGCGGCCGATTCCAGTGCCTCCGCTTCCGAGGATTCCGGCAGCAGGCCAGGCAGGCGCGAGGCGAGCAGGGTCTTGCCGCAGCCGGGTGGGCCGATCAGCAACAGGTGGTGACCGCCAGCAGCGGCAATCTCAAGCGCGCGGCGGGCCTGGGCCTGTCCGCGCACGTCGGACAGGTCCGGGCCGTGCGCGGGCAATGGCGGCACGGCCTCGGCCCGCGGCAGCGCCTTGCGGCCGTCGAGCATGGCGCAGACCTCGAGCAGGGTGCGCGCCGTGCAGGCTTCGACCTGGCTGGACAGCGCCGCCTCGGCACCGTTGCCGGCCGGCACGATCAGCCGGCGTCCGGCCTGGGCCGTCGCCAGCGCGGCCGGCAGCACGCCGTCGACGGCGCGCAGCTCGCCGGTAAGGCCGAGTTCGCCGAGAAACTCGTACTCGTTCAGGGCCTGCAGCGGGATCTGCCCACTCGCGGCGAGGATGCCGAGCGCGATCGGCAGGTCAAAGCGGCCGCCGTCCTTGGGCAGGTCGGCCGGCGCCAGATTGACCGTGATACGCCGTGCCGGGAATTCAAACTGGGCGCACTGGATCGCCGCACGCACGCGGTCCTTGGCCTCGCGCACGGCGGCCTCGGGCAGGCCGACGATCGACATGGCCGGCAGGCCGCCGCCCAGGTGGACCTCGACCCGCACCGCGGGCGCGTGCACGCCCGATCGCGCACGGCTGTGCACGAGCGCCAGGTTCATGGCGGTGTCGGCTTAGTGGCGCGGACTGCCGAGCTGAGTTTCCAGCTCGGCGACGGTGCGTTGCAGCTCGTCCAGTTTCTCGCGCGTGCGCAGCAGCACCGCGCGCTGCACCTCGAACTCCTCGCGGGTGACGAGGTCGAGCTTGGCCAGGCCGGACTGCAGCACCGCCTTGAAGTTCTGCTGCAGCTCTTCGCGACTTTCGCGCAGACCCGGCGGGACCAGGGTGCTGAGGCGGCGGGCGAGGTCGTCGATGTGGTTGAGGTCGATCATGAGGGCATCCTTCGGCAGTGGGGGCAGCTTGGCGAACTGTCCGGGCCGTCGCCGTCGGTGGCGGCCGTGTTGCACTGTCGGGAAAATCTTAAAGCACGTGGGCGATCACTGTAGCGCACGACCGGCGTGGCGGCGTGACCTTCGCGTTATCCTCGCGCGGGAAAAACGGACCTTACCGGAGACGATGCAATGAAGATGGTCATGGCGGTGATCAAGCCGTTCAAGCTCGATGACGTGCGCGAGGCGCTGGCCGAGGCTGGCGTGGCCGGCATCACCGCGACCGAGGTCAAGGGCTTCGGTCGGCAGAAGGGGCACACCGAGCTCTACCGCGGCGCCGAATACGTGGTCGACTTCCTGCCCAAGATCAAGCTCGAGGTGGCCGTTACCGACGACCAGGCCGAGGCCGTGGTCGAAGCGATCATGAAGGCCGCCGGCACCGGCAAGATCGGTGACGGCAAGATCTTCGTCTGGGACCTGGAGCGGGCGGTGCGGATCCGCACGGGCGAGATGGATGGGGATGCGTTGTAGCCAGAAAGATTTCCGGAAAGATTTCCCAATTTCGGGGGCCGTACGTGAAGTCCAGAGGGTTAAGCACGCCACGCGGCCATCGCGAGCGGTGAAGCCATCCAGTCGATCTGATCGACGCGCCGCCGTAGCCGGTGGTTCATCGCTGGCATTGGCCCGCCGTGATGGCGAAGGTTTTACGCCTCACACCGAGGAAGGCATGGAGGATTTACGCCACTCCAGTCGAGCATGACCTACCCGCGCACCCTGTCGCGGATGGACGAATGCCGTGTCGATACTGATTCTTCGGGGGCCGCACCCGGCCGCCGCGGTGAGTGCAGACGTGCTCGCCGCCCTGATGGCGCGCAGCTATGGCCTGGGCAAGACGCTGCTCGTGCAGACCTGTGCCAACGTGCGCGAGCTGGTGGAACGCTTGCGCGGAGCGGACGAGCGCACCACCGAGCTGGTGCTGCTCGATCCCGGTGAACTGGCGCTGCAACTGGACGCTGGATCCGACACGGGGTTGCGCGGCGCACTCGACGCACTGGCCGCGCCCTATATCGAGGTGCACGACGACAGTGCGACGGCGCTGGAGCCACGCCTGCAACCGCTGCACATGCCGTTGGCTACCGTGATCATCAATCGCAATCTGGCCGAGGGTTACCGGCTCGCGCTCGGGATTGCACTGCGCCGCCTGGGCAGGCAAGACACCGCCAGCCCGTGTGCTTAAAATTGGCGCCGGTGTGCAATGTTGGGTTGCCACGGCGCTTTGCGCGTGACCCATCCTGCAAAGCGTCCCGGTGCGCTGCGCTTACCCGCTACGTGAGCTGCGTGAGCCAACAAAAAGCCCCGCCGAAGCGGGGCTTGGTGATGTCGCGATAGACGCGGCTTATTCGCCCAGCGCTGCGTTCACGAACGGCGGCAGCACGGCCGCGCCCTGGTGCGTCTGCGCGGTGTAATAGAGGGTGTCGAACGCCTTGGCCTGCGCGTCGGCGGCGCGGAAGTCGAAGCCCTGACCCTTGCGCGCCAGCGTGCAGCTCCACCAGCCGGTCGGGTAGCACGGCTGCGGGAACGGCAGCGTCTGGAACGTGGTGAAGCCGGCTTTGCCCATCTCGGCGCGCATCTCCTTGATGAGGTCGAGCAGCATCAGTGGCGACTCGGATTGCTGCACGAGGATGCCGTCGTCCTTGAGCGCGCGGAAGCAGCTCTCGAAGAAGGCCTTGTTGAACAGGCCTTCGGCCGGACCGACCGGGTCGGTCGAGTCGACGATGACCACGTCGAGCGAGTTTGGCGCGATGTTTTGCATGTAGGCGATGCCGTCATCGAACAGCAGCGTCGCACGCGGATCATGGTTGGATTCGCACAGTTCCGGGAACCACTTCTCGGCCATGCGCGTGACCTGCTCGTCGATGTCGCACTGCACCGCGCTTTCCACGCCCGGGTGCTTGAGCACCTCGCGCAGCGTGCCGCAGTCACCGCCGCCGATGATGACGACGTTCTTCGGCGCGGCGTGGGTGAACAGCGCCGGGTGCGACATCATCTCGTGATAGAAGAAGTTGTCCTTGGTGGTCAGCATCATCGCGCCGTCGATGAGCATCAGGTTGCCCCAGTCGGTGCTCTCGAAGATCTCGATTTTCTGGAACGGCGACTGCACCTCGTCGAGCTTCTGGGTGATGCGGTAGCCGATGGCCGAGCCGGTCGGTTCGAAGTTCTCGTAATGCCAGGAGGTGTTGCTGCTCATGCCGGTTCGTCCCAGGGAGGTGGCCGCGTCCCGAAGCTGTCCGTCGTCGATGACAGACCGGGAGCTGGCGGGAGATTAGGGGGCGGCATTGTAGCGGACCGGCCGTGACGCGTCGGGTGGGGGCGAGGCGGACTACTCGGGGCGCGCGCCGAACTCTAGATGGCGGGGCGCCGGACCTGCGTGCCGAGATCGAGTGGCTGCGCGATCAGGCCGGCGAGCCGCCGCTGCAGGGCATCATCATCGACTCCAAAGCCGCGGCAGCGCCGGTTTACGGCGGCCGTTGACGGGCGCGACGAGCGCCGGGCCGGGGGGCGGTAGAATGCGCGTCCCCCACCTCCCCCGGTAGCCCGCCGATGTCCGACTGGTCGCTCGATCAGGCCCGCAAGACCTACTCGATCCCGCATTGGTCGGAAGGCTATTTCGACGTCAACGCGGCCGGGCAGATCGCGGTGCGCCCGCGCGGCGCGCAGGGCCCGGCGGTGTCGCTGCCGCAGGTGGTCGACGCCGCCCGCGCCAACGGCGCCAAGCTGCCGCTGCTGGTGCGCTTTCCCGACATCCTCGGCGACCGCCTGGGCAAGCTGCAGGCGGCGTTCGCCCAGGCCCAGGCCGATTGGGATTACGCCGGCGGCTACACCGCGGTCTACCCGATCAAGGTCAACCAGCACTTCGGCGTGGCCGGCACGCTGGCCTCGCACCACGGCGAGGGCTTCGGTCTGGAGGCCGGCAGCAAGCCCGAGCTGATGGCGGTGCTGGCGCTGTCGCGGCCCGGCGGCGTGATCGTCTGCAACGGCTACAAGGACCGCGAGTACATCCGCCTGGCGCTGATCGGCCGCAAGCTCGGCATGCAGACCTTCATCGTCATCGAGAAGCCGTCCGAGCTGGCACTGGTGATGGAAGAGGCGCGCGCGCTGGACGTGCAGCCGGGCCTGGGCGTGCGCATGCGCCTGGCCAGTCTCGGCGCCGGCAAGTGGCAGAACAGCGGCGGTGACAAGGCCAAGTTCGGCCTCAGCCCGCGCCAGGTGCTGGACCTGTGGAAGTCGTTGCGCGACACCGGCATGACCGATTGCCTGCAGCTGCTGCACTTCCACATGGGCTCGCAGATCTCCAACGTGCGCGACATCGCCAGCGGCATGCGCGAGGCG
This sequence comes from Lysobacter cavernae, assembly GCF_042648505.1. Classification (NCBI taxonomy): domain Bacteria; kingdom Pseudomonadati; phylum Pseudomonadota; class Gammaproteobacteria; order Lysobacterales; family Lysobacteraceae; genus Lysobacter; species Lysobacter cavernae. Next base: position 19,931 of record NZ_JBHRXK010000011.1, on the reverse strand, counting down.
ACGCGTTATTTCGTCGAGTTGTCCAAGCTCGGCGCCAACGTGCGCTACATGGACGTCGGTGGCGGCCTCGGCATCGACTACGAGGGCACGCGCTCGCGTGGCTACTGCTCGATCAACTACGGCGTGCACCAGTACGCCGGCACCATCGTGCAGCCGTTGGCCGAGGCCTGCGTCGAGCACGGCCTCGCCCCGCCGCGCATCATCACCGAGTGCGGCCGCGCCATGACCGCGCACCACGCGGTGCTGGTCGCCAACGTGTCCGAGGTCGAGGAGGCGCCGGAGGGCCGCATCCCCGACGTCCACGACGACGAACCGGCGGTGATCCGCCACCTGCGCGAGATCCACGCCGAGCTCGACGCGCGTCCGGCGGTCGAGCTGTTCCACGAGGCCCAGCATCACCACAGCGAGGGCCTGTCGCTGTACGCGCTGGGCCAGCTCGACCTGGTTCACCGCGCGCGCATTGACGACCTGTTCTACGCGATCGCGCACGAGGTGCGCGCGCGCCTGAGTTACGAGGAAAAGAGCCACCGCGAGCTGCTGGACGAGCTCAACGACCGCCTGGTCGACAAGTATTTCGTCAACTTCAGCGTGTTCGAGTCGATCCCCGACGTGTGGGCGATCGACCAGGTGTTTCCGATCGTGCCGATCGAGCGCCTCGACGAGGCGCCGCAACGCCGCGGCGTGATCGCCGACATGACCTGCGACTCCGACGGCACGGTCAAGACCTACGTCGAGAACGAGGGCCTGGACACCTCGCTGCCGCTGCACGCCGTGCAATCGGGGGAGAGCTACCGCATCGCCTTCTTCCTGGTCGGCGCGTACCAGGAAATCCTCGGCGACATCCACAACCTGTTCGGCGACACCGACGCGATCGAGGTGCGGGTCAACGGTGCTGCCGACGGCTACCAATTGACCCAGCAGCGCCGCGGCGACACCACCGACGTGATGCTCGACTACGTCGGCTACCGGCTTGCCGACCTGCGCGCGGCGTACCGCGACAAGGTCGCGGCGGCGCAGCTGCCGGCTGACGAAGCGGCGCGCCTGAACGCGGCGCTGGAGGCCGGCCTGACCGGCTACACCTACCTCGACGACGCGCCGTTGGCGTAAGCGGTCGGGCCCGAAGTCCGCGCGGATCGCGCGGGTTTGCCGCGATCGCCGCATCGGGCGGTGGATCGCGTTTCACGGTATGGGGCGGTGGCTGTTGCCGCCGACCGCATGCCTCCTAGCGGAAGACGAAGATGAAAGTTGGATTGATCGGCCTGGGCGCGATGGGCGCGCCGATGGCGCGTTACGTGCACGCCAAGGGGCTGCTGACCGCGGTCGGCAACCGCACTCAGAGCAAGGCCGATGCCCTGGCCGCGGAACTGGGAGTGCGCGCGGCGCGTTCGGCGGCGAACTTCGCCGACTGCGACGTCGTCGTGCTGTGCGTGTCGCTCGACGCCGACGTGCTCGAGAACGTGGCGGCGCTGGCCGACGTGCTCAAGCCCGGTGCGATCGTGGTTGACCATTCGACCGTGGCGGTCGAGACCGCGCGCCGCGCCGCGGCCATGCTGGCGGTGCACAACATCGCGTTCCTGGACGCGCCGGTGTCCGGCGGGGCCGAGGGCGCGCGCAACGGCAAGTTGTCGGTGATGGTCGGCGGCGACGCCGAAGTGCTCGCACGCGCGACGCCGGTGATCGACAGCTACGCCGCGCGCATCACCCACATGGGCGCCACCGGCGCCGGCCAGGCGACCAAGGCGGTCAACCAGGTGCTGGTCGCGGGCATCAACGAGGCGGTGTGCGAGGGCCTGGCGCTCGGCGAGAAGCTCGGCCTCGACCCGGACCGGCTGCTGCCGACGCTGCTGGCCGGCGCCGCCAGCAACTGGTTCCTCGACAAGCGCGGCGCGACCATGCTGCGCGACGAGTTCGCGCCCGGCTTCAAGTGCGTGCACATGCTCAAGGACCTGCGCATCGTGCAGGCGATCGCGCGTGACAGCGGCGTGCGGGCGACCACCATCGAACAGGCGCTGGCCGATTACGCCGAGCTGATCGAGCGCGGCCACGGTGAGGCGGATACCTCGGCGCTGATCACGCTCAAACGCGGCTGAGGCCTGCCGGTGCGGTCGCAGGCAGCCTGCGGCCGCACGAGCGGCGTCGGATTACCCCTGCGACGCGGCCATCGCCGGATGACGTCCGGCCCAACGCTCGCCGAGCCAGGCGCCGAGCCAGGCCAGGCCCAGCGTCAACACGATCGCCAGGGCGTTGTACTTCAGCAACGTCGGCAGCGTGACCGGCTCACCGGGCATCGGGCTGAGCGCGAGCACGAACAGGGTCATCAACCAGAGCACGGCCATCAGTGCCACCGCGATGGTGCGGAAGCGCCGGCGCGCGATGGCGGCGCCAACGGCCATCGCCGTCAACACGCCGAGCAGGTCGAACAGCGGCAGCTCGCCCAGCGGCGTCATCCACGCCTGGTTGAGGCGCGCAGCGAACAGGTGCGCGGCCAGGCCGAACAGCAACAGCGTGCCCAGTGCCCCGACGCAACCCCACAAAATGCGCTTGTCCATGCGTTCCCCTCGCAAGAGGCCGCGAGTCTAGCGTGAGGGAGCACGCCTGCGCGGTGACCGCGGTCGCGGCTTACTTCGTCACCCGCCGGTAGTCGCCGTCGAGGCCGGCCGACGGGCCGCCGCAGCCGGTGCCGGAGCCGCTGACGTTGATCAGGTCCGGGGCGAACATGAGCTTGAGCCGGCAATTGCCGGCGACAAAATCGGCGGCGCCGACGCGGGGGGCAATCTCGCCGGTGAGCGGGGCCGCGCCCGGTCGGGCCTGGCCGCGCAGGCTGTAACGGCCGCTGCCGAGCGCCGCGACGGTCAGCTCGGCCGCGGCGCCGGTGGACTCACGGCGGTAGGTGCCCGGCGCCACCAGCGCGGGCGGGGCGCTGGCGATGGCGCGGTCGAGTTGGCGCAGGCGTTCGCGGTAGGCCGATTGCAGGCAGCCGGCGGAGGTGCAGGCGTCGCGGCGGTCGTGCAGCCAGCGGTTCTGCTCCGTGCGCAGCAGGTCGGGGCTGTCGCTGGCAGCCAGTGCCTGTTCGTAGCGCTGGCCGAGCTGCTCGTCGAGCCGGCCCAGCGCCGGCTCGAAGCAGATCGCGCGTTCGGCCCAGGACACCGCCTTGGTGCAATCGAAGCCGGCAGCCTCGGCGGCGGCGGGGGCCAGCAGTGGGCACAACAGGAGCAAAGCGGGAAACACCTTCATCGTGGATTCTCCATGCGTCGGCGCGGTGCGCCTGGATGGTGGTTCCTCGACAGTCCCCTCGCTGCGAGTCGGTTGAGTTTAGGCAACGCTGACTAGATCAGCGTTTCAGATCAGCGTTGTCCTATTTGACCTTGATCGCCATCGCCGGCAGGCCGCCGCTGGCGAGCTTGCGCTTGGCCTCGGCGAGGTCGCTGGCGGTGCCGTAGGGGCCCATGCGCACGCGGTAAACGGTCTTGCCGCCGATGCTGGCGGCCTCGACCCGGGCGCCGAGGCCGAGCATCGCGATCCGCGCCTTCATCTCCTCGGCCTGACCCGAGGCCTGGAAGGCGCCGGCCTGCAGCAGGTAGCGCGTGCCGTCATCGGCCGGTGCTGCGGTGGCGGCCGCAGCGACGGTGGCGGCGGCCGGCGTGGTCGCCGCGGCGGTATCGACCGGTTTCGGCAGCGTCGTCGTGGGCGTGGTCTGCACCGGGGCCGACGGCGTGGCCGCGGCCGGCTTCGGTGACGGAGCCTGGCGCTGCGCCTCGGCGCGCTCGCTGGCGGCCAGCTCGGCGTCGCTCATCGGCACTTCCTTGCCCGGCAGCAGGGTGTAGAAGTCGTAGTCGGTGTCCTTGCCGGCTGCGGCGTCGGTCGCGGCCTTGGGCTTGGCGGGCGTTGCAGCCTCGCTCGTGTCGTTGGCCACCGCCTCGTCCTCGCTGGCCACGGCCGGTGCCGGCTCCGCGTCCGGGTTCGGCTGCGGACGGAAGAAACCGTCGCCGTTGGACTTGAGGTACTTCGGCGCGACCAGCACCACGACGATGGTGAGCACGATGCCCAGCACCATCCAGGCCCAGCCGGGCAGGCCGCTGCTGCTGCCGTTGTTGCGTCGCGCCTGCGACTTGCCACGCTTTGCCGCCACTTACATCACCTCGGGGGCGCTGACGCCCAGCAGTTCGAGACCATTGGCCAATACCTGTTTCGTCGCCATCGCCAGCACCAGGCGCGCGTTGCGCGTGGCGGCGGCGTCGACCAGGAACTGGTGGTCGTTGTAGTACGTCTGGAAGGTCTGTGCCAGCTCGAGCAGGTAGGCGGCGACCTGGTGCGGCTCGAGGTCGCGGCCGGCGCTCTCGACCACGTCCGGGTAGCGCAGCAGCGTCACCACCAGTTCGTGCGCGGCCTCGTCGCTGAGGTCGAGCGGCTGGGCCAGGCCATCGGCCTGGTCGTACGACAGCCCGCGCTCCTTCATCTGGCGCAGCAGGCCGCACATGCGCGCGTGCGAAACCTGCACGTAGTAGACCGGGTTGTCGAGCGACTGCGACCGCGCCAGGTCGATGTCGAAGGTCAGCTGCGAATCGGGCTTGCGCGCGACCAGGAACCAGCGCGTGGCGTCGCGGCCGGCCTCGTCGACCAGGTCGCGCAGGGTCAGGTAGCTGCCGGCGCGCTTGGACAGTTTCACTTCCTCGCCGCCGCGCATCACCGTGACCATCTGGTGCAGCACGTACTCCGGCCAGCCGTGCGGGATGCCCAGGTCGAGCGCCTGCAGGCCGGCGCGCACGCGGGCCAGCGAACCGTGGTGGTCGGCGCCCAGTTCGGTGATCGCGCGGGTGTAGCCGCGCTGCCACTTGCTCAGGTGGTAGGCGACGTCCGGCACGAAGTAGGTGTAGCTGCCGTCGGACTTGCGCATCACGCGGTCCTTGTCGTCGCCGAAGTCGGTGCTGCGCAGCCACAGCGCACCGCCTTCCTCGTAGGTGTGGCCGTGGGCGACCAGCTCGCGCACGGTCTCCTCGACCTTGCCGTCGTTGTAGAGCGAGCTTTCGAGGAAGTACACGTCGAAGCCGACGCCGTAGGCGGCGAGGTCGCCGTTCTGTTCGTTGCGCAGGTAGGCCACGGCGAAGCGACGGATTTTGTCGAGATCGTTCGCGTCGCGGTCGTCGGCGTTCTTCGCGCCGGTCACGACGTGGTCCTCGAACGCGACCGTGTCGCCGCGCAGGTAGGCCTGGGCGACATCGGCGATGTAGTCGCCGCGGTAGCCGTGCTCGGGCCAGCCGGCGTCGTCGGGCGTGATGCCCTGCGCGCGCGCCTGCACCGACAGCGCGAGGTTCTCGATCTGCACGCCGGCGTCGTTGTAGTAGAACTCGCGCGCCACGTCCCAGCCGTTGGCGTCGAGCACGCGCGCGATGCAGTCGCCGATCACCGCCGCGCGGCCGTGGCCGACGTGCAGCGGGCCGGTCGGGTTGGCCGAGACGTACTCGACGCCGGCGCGCTGGCCGCGGCCGCTGTCGTTGCGGCCGTAGCGCTCGCCCTGCGCGAACACGCCGCCGAGTTGGTGGCGCCAGGCGGACTCGGCAACATGGAAGTTGATGAAGCCCGGGCCGGCGATCTCGACCTTGCCGATATCGGCGTTGGTCGGCAGCGCATCGAGCAGCGCCTGCGCGATCGCGCGCGGGTTGGACTTGGATGGCTTGGCCAGCAGCATCGCCGCGTTGGTCGAGAAGTCGCCCTGCGCGCGCGACTTCGGGCGTTCGATCACGAACTCGGGCGTGGCAAGGTCGGCCGGGATCGTGCCGGCAGCGCGCAACGCATCGATGGCCTGCGCGACGAGCGCGCGGAGAGTGGCTTTCACGGAGTTTCTGCGGGTATTGCGGAAGCGGGGATTGTACGCGAGGGCAGGCGTGGCGCCGGTTGCCCTTGTAGGAGCGGCTTTGGCCGCGATTGGAAGTCGTCCGCGCGACCGGGCGTCCGGTCGCGGCTAAAGCCGCTCCCACGAAACCGTGCATCGCGCGCACGAGCTCACACCCAGCCCCGCGCCGCCAGCGACACCGGCGGGCCGTCGGCAATGACGAAATGGTCGAGCAGGCGCAGGTCGACCAGCGCCAACGCCTGCTTCAGGCGTGCGGTCACGGCGCGGTCGGCGGCGCTGGGCTCGGGATTTCCGCTCGGGTGGTTGTGGCCGACGATCACCGCCGCGGCGTTGTGCGCCAGCGCGCGCCGCACCACCTCGCGCGGGTGCACTTCGGCGCCGTCGATCGTGCCCTGGAACAGCTCCTCGAACGCCAGCGCGCGGTGGCGGCTGTCGAGGAACAGCGCGGCGAACACTTCGTGCGGACGCCCGCGCAGGCGCTGGGCGAAATAACGGCCTGCGGCCTGCGGGTCGCTGAGCGCGGCGCCGCGCTCCAGGTCGGCCGACAGCTGGCGTTGACCCAGTTCCAGCGCCGCGGCCAGGGCGCAGGCGCGCGCCGGGCCGAGCCCGGGCAGCGTGGCCAGCTGCGCCGGCGTGCGTTCGAGCAGGGCGCGCAAGGGGCCATGGCCTTGCAGCAGCTCGCGCGCGGTGGCGACCGCATCGCGGCCGCGCAGGCCGGAGCCGAGGAAGATCGCCAGCAGTTCCGCGTCCGACAGGGCGCCGGCGCCGCGCGCCAGCAGTTTCTCGCGCGGGCGTTCGGCAGCGGGCCAGTCGCGGATGTGCAGGGTTCGATGGGGCATGGCGGCGTCCTTGCCGGGGGAAGTAGTGGGTGGCCGGCATGGGCGCGGAGGGGAGGCCGCGCCGGGTTCATCGCCATCACGCGGGCCGGCCACCCACTGCGTGCATTGCACGCCCGGGGCGCAACCGCCGCCAGCGGCCGGCGCCGCGCCATCGGGTAAGCTAAACGTCGATTTCGCAGTAGGGATTTTCCTAAGAGCATGGCCGACGCCCGACCCTTGCGCGCACGCAGGATCCTGCTCTGCGTCTGCGGTGGCATTGCCGCCTACAAGGCCGCCGAACTGGTGCGGCGCCTGCGCGATGCCGGGGCCGAGGTGACCGTGGCGATGACCGACAACGCCCAGCACTTTGTCGGCACGCCGACCTTCCAGGCCGTGTCCGGGCGGCCGGTGCGGACCTCGCTGTGGGACGCGGCCGCCGAGGCGGCGATGGGGCACATCGAGCTGGCGCGCTGGGCCGACCAGGTGGTGGTCGCGCCGGCCACGGCCAACACCCTGGCCAAGCTCGCCCACGGCCTGGCCGACGACCTGGTCAGCACCCTGTGCCTGGCCACCACCGCGCCGATCACGGTGGCCCCGGCGATGAACCACCGCATGTGGCTGCATCCGGCCACGCAGGCCAACCTCGCCACGCTGCGCGCGCGCGGCGTCGAGGTGGTCGGGCCCAACGACGGCCCGTTGGCCGAGGGCGAGTCCGGCCCGGGCCGCATGAGCGAGCCGGCCGAGATTGTGGCGGCGCTGGCGCAGGCCCTCGCATGAGCGCCGCTGCCTCGCTGGCCGGCCGCCGCATCGTGGTCAGCGCCGGCCCGACCTTTGAAGACATCGACCCGGTGCGTTTCATCGGCAACCGCAGCAGCGGCAAGATGGGCTTTGCCGTCGCCCAGGCCGCGGCGCGGCGCGGCGCGCAGGTGCTGCTGGTGGCCGGGCCGGTGGCGCTGCCGACGCCGGACGGCGTCGAGCGCGTCGACGTGCGCTCGGCTGCGCAGATGCGCGACGCGGTGATGGCGGCGCTGCCCTGCGAGGTCTACATCGGCGCCGCCGCGGTCGCCGATTTCGCCCCGGCGCAGGTCGCCGGCAACAAGATCAAGAAGCAGGCCGGCCAGGACACGCTGACGCTGACGCTGCTGCGCACGCCCGACATCCTGGCCGAAGTGGCCGTGCATGCGTCGCGGCCGCGGCTGGTGGTCGGTTTTGCCGCCGAGACCGACCACGTCGAAGCCTACGCGCGCGGCAAGCTGGAGAAGAAGCGGCTCGACCTGATCGCCGCCAACCGCGTCGGCCTGGCCGGCAGCGGCTTTGAAAGCGACGACAACGCGCTGACCGTGTACGGCGTCGACGGCTTCGCACGCGCGCTGGGTCCGGCGCCGAAGACGCAGCTGGCCGATCTCCTGCTGGACCTCATCGCCGAGCGCCTCTGACCGCATGCACCACACCCTCGAAATCAAAGTCATCGACCCGCGCTTCGGCGACGAATGGCCGCTGCCGGCCTACGCCACCACCGCCAGTGCCGGCCTCGACCTGCGCGCCGCGCTCGACACGACGCTGCTGCTGCAGCCCGGTGACACCGCACTGGTGCCCTCGGGCCTGGCGATCCACCTCGGCGATCCGACCCTGTGCGCGGTGATCCTGCCGCGTTCCGGGCTCGGCCATAAGCACGGCATCGTGCTCGGCAACGGCACTGGCCTGATCGACGCCGATTACCAGGGGCCTTTGCTGATCAGCGTCTGGAATCGCGGCCGCGAGGCTTTTACGATGCAGCCCGGGGATCGCATCGCCCAACTCGTCATCCTGCCGATCGTGCGGGCGACGCTGCAGGTGGTCGACGAGTTTGAAACCAGCGCGCGTGGGGCCGGTGGCTTCGGCCACACCGGCGTGCGCTGACAGGGGGAAGGGTTCATGAAAAGTGTCGACAAGGAACAGCTGCAGGCCTCGGCCGCGCAGCTCAAGGCGCTGCTGCCGGTGATCATCGGCGTGTGCGCGCTGCTGGCGGCGTGGTTCGCCTGGAGCGGCTGGCAACTGCACAGCGACAACGCGCGCCGCGCCGCGATCACCCAGGTCCGAGACAGCGCGGTGCTGGCCGCGCAGCAGGGCATCGCGGCCGAGCGCAAGCGCATGACCGAACAACTGGCGGCGCCGGCGCTGCAGGCGGCACTGGCCGCTGGCGACCTGGCCGCGGCCGGGCAGCAGCTCGGCCAGGGCTGGCCGGGCGCGGCCGATGCCGCGGTGCTGGCACCGGACCTGAGCGTCGAGTACGCGGCGTTGCCCAAGAGCGGCTACGGCCGGCTCGCGGTACTCGAGGCCGCGCTGGCCGCCGACCAGCCGGTGGCCGCGATCGTCCGCCATGCCGGGGACTCGCAGTTCGCGCTGGCGGCGCCGGCGCGTCACGGCGATGCCGTGATCGGCGTGGCCTACGTGCGGCTGCCGCTGCAGAAGATCAGCGCCGGGATCGAGCAGGCCGCGATCGCCGACGACAGCTACCTGGCGCTGCGCCAGCGCGGTTTCAGCGCGGCCGAGCGCGGCGACAGCGCGCTCGCCAACGGTGCCGAGGCGCTGGCGGCCAAGGTGCCGGGCAGCGACCTGCGCATCGCCGCGGCGGTGCCGGACGTCGCCGGTGGCCCGTTCGGCCTGGATGCGCTGGGCTGCTTCATCGCGGCCGGCGTGTTCCTCCTGCTGACCTGGCTGGCCTGGCGCGCGCCGCGCTTCAAGCGCCGCGGCGGCGAGGAGGTCGCCGAGGAAGGCGAGGTTCAGACCTTGGCTGAGACCATGGAGCAGGTTCCTCTTCCAGTGAAAATCGCCCCCGTGATCGAAGCCAAGCCCACCGCCGCCTCCCAGTCCGTCGCGATCGATCGCGGCATCTTCCGCGCCTACGACATCCGCGGCGTGGTCGGGCAGTCGCTCGACGCCGGCGTGGCCGAGTTGATCGGCCACGCGATCGGCTCGCTGATGCACGAGCAGGGCTTGACCGAAATAGTGGTCGGCCGCGACGGCCGCCTGTCCGGACCGGCGCTGGTCGAGGGCCTGATCGCCGGCCTGCGCAAGGCCGGCCGCAACGTCATCGACATCGGCCTGGCGCCGACGCCGCTGGTCTACTTCGGCGCCTACCACCTGCGCGCCGGCTCGTGCGTGTCGGTCACCGGCAGCCACAACCCGCCCGACTACAACGGCTTCAAGATCGTGGTCGGCGGCGCGACCCTGTCCGGCGACGCCATCACCGACCTGTACGCGCGCATCGCCGACGACCGCCTGCACCTGGGCGACCTGGGCACCTTGACGCAGCGCGACATCTCCGAGGACTACGTCCAGCGCATCGCCTCCGACGTGCAGATCGACCGCCCGCTGCGGGTGGTGGTCGACGCCGGCAACGGCGTCGCCGGCGAAGTCGGCCCGCGCGTGCTGGCCGCGATCGGCGCCGAGGTCACGCCGCTGTACTGCGACATCGACGGCACCTTCCCCAACCACCACCCGGACCCGAGCGAGCCGCACAACCTCATCGACCTGATGAAGATGGTGCAGCGCCTGGAAGCCGACGTCGGCATCGCCTTCGACGGCGACGGCGACCGCCTCGGCGTGGTCACCCGCGACGGCCAGAACATCTTCCCGGACCGCCTGCTGATGCTGTTCGCGGCCGACGTGCTCGAGCGCAACCCGGGCGCGATGATCATCTACGACGTCAAGTGCACCGGCCGCCTGCCGGGTTACATCCTGCGCCACGGCGGCAGCCCGCTGATGTGGAAGACCGGGCACTCGCTGATCAAGGGCAAGATGCGCGAGACCGACGCCGAACTGGCTGGCGAGATGAGCGGCCACTTCTTCTTCAAGGAGCGCTGGTACGGCTTCGACGACGGCATCTACGCCGCCGCGCGCCTGCTCGAGATCCTGGCCGCGCAGCCGCGCAGCCCGAGCGAAACGCTGGCGGCGCTGCCCGACGGCGTGTCGACGCCGGAGATCAAGGTCGACGCGCCCGACGGCGACCCGCACAGTTTCGTCGAGCGCTTCCGCGACCAGGCCCGCTTCGAGGGCGCGCGCCTGTCGACCATCGACGGCCTGCGCGTTGACTTTGCCGACGGCTGGGGCCTGGTGCGTGCGTCCAATACCACGCCGGTGCTGGTGATGCGCTTCGACGCCGACAGCGCCGAGGCGCTGGCGCGGATCAAGGCCGACTTCCGGGCGCAGCTGCTGGCGATCAAGCCGGATCTGGTGCTGCCGTTCTGATTGGGATTAACGGCGGTCGCAGCTACGTTTTCCAGCTGCACGAGATCTACCAAGACCCGAAGGGCGGCGTGCATGGATGCACGCCGTTTTCCGACCGAGGCAGGATGCCGAGTCGGAAAATCCCCTCAGCACCTCGTTTATGGGGCTGATTTGTCGAGGAAAGCCCTTCCTTTGGGTTACTTTTCTTTGGGCCAGCAAAGAAAAGTGACCCGGCCGCGTTAGCGGACGGAAGCCCTTGCTTCAGGGTTTGATCTCTCGTACTTGCGCTCTGTCTGGAGGCAGAGAGACGGTGTGCAGCAGCTAATTCAGCTGCCTGCGGTGCTCGCCGGCTTCTTCAGCGCGTGATAACGCACCAGCGCCGCCGCCTGCGCCTCGTCGATGGCCTCGCGCTGCAGCTGTTGCTGGCCCAGCAGCGCCTGCTGGTGCAGCAGCTGATCGTGCTGGCCGCGGATGTTGTCGGCCATCGCCTTGGGCACCGGCTTGCTGGCCAGTTCGTTCTCGCCGGCGCGACTGAGCAGGCTGACCAGGCTCTGGCGGCGGCCCTCGACGCCCAGGCGCGAGGCCTTGACGGTCTCGTCCATCACCGCGATGCGCTCGGCGAAGGCGCGGCGCAGGTCGGCCTCGGTGGCGTAGGACTCGGCCATGGCGCGGTCGCGCAGGGCGGCGGCTTGGGCGGCAAGCGCAACCTGGCGCGCGGCCTGGGTCTGCGCGGCGGTGGCGGCACGTTCTTCGGCGGTGAGGGCGCGGTCGACCCGGGCGGTGGCCAGGCCGCTCTTGGCGTTGATCTCGGTGCGCGCGCTGTCGACGGCATGCGCCGGCAGCGCGTCGCCGCAGACCTTGCGGCCGTTCTCGTTCCAGCAATAGAGCTTCTTGGTCGCGGCCGGGCCCTTCTGCGCAGTCGCCGCGCCCGAAGCCGTGGCGACCAGCAGTGCGCAGGCCAGCAGTGAGAGGGTCTTGTTCATGTCGCGCCTTGCCTGCATTTCATCCCGATCCGGCAACAGCTGATGCAAAACTCGCGCCAGTACGGCCGACGGTGGTGTGCCGGCTCAGGCCGATGCGTCGCTGCCGTAGGCCGCGCGGTAGGCGAGCAGGCGTTCGCGCTGGTCCGCCAGTGCCGCGCTGTCGCCGGTGAAGGCGAGCAGGTCGGCGAGCGTGGCGACCGCGATCACCGGCAGGCCGTGGTCGCTTGCGACCGTTTGTGCCGCAGAGCGTCGGGTTGTGGCCGGCGCGCCGTCGCCACCGGCGGCTTCCTGGCGGTCGAGCGCGATCACGATGCCGGCGGCGCTGCCACCGGCGTCGGCGATGATGGCCAGCGCCTCGCGGATCGCGGTGCCGGCGGTGATCACGTCGTCGACGATCAGCACGCGGCGGCCGGCCAGCGGCGCACCGATCAGGCTGCCGCCCTCGCCGTGGGCCTTGGCCTCCTTGCGGTTGAACGCCAGCGGCAGGTCGCGGCCACGCCGCGCGTACTCGCAGGCCAGCGCGGTCGCCAGCGGGATGCCCTTGTAGGCCGGGCCGAACAACAGGTCGAACGCGACGCCGTGGGCATCGACCGCATCGGCGTAGCAGCCGGCCAGCTCGGCCAGCGCCGCGCCGGAGTCGAAGCGGCCGGCGTTGAAGAAGTACGGGCTCTGTCGCCCGGACTTGAGGGTGAAGTCGCCGAAACGCAGGGCGTCGGCGCGCAGGGCGAGTTGCAGGAAGCGGGTGCGGTGGTCGGTCATCGTTCCGGGTCGGGTGGGGCCTGCGGCTGCAGGTGATGGAGCATCAGGTGCTGCGGGCCGGCGCTGCCGCCGCGGTAGAGCTCGTCGGTGTCGACGAAGCCGGCCTTGCGGTAGGCGGCGAGGGCGGCGAGGTTGCTGCAGTTGACGGTCAGCACCAGCAACGCGCGGTCAGGGTGGCGCCGGCGCAGGTCGGCGCAGCAGGCGGCCATCGCCTGCGTGCCGTAGCCGCGGCCCTGCTGGCTCTGGTCGATCACGAACGCGCGCAGGCCGACGCTGGGTCGCTCGAACGCGCGCCCGGCGACCGCATTGGGGGCGAAGTCGAGGCGGTAGAAGCCGATCACGGCCCCGTCGGCCCACACCGCCATCGCCTCGCTCATCGGGTCGCGCAGGCTGTCACCGAGGTTGAAGGTGATATCGCCGACAAAACGGTACTGGTCCTGCGCCACGCGCAGGCCGCGCACCGCGCGCACGCTGGCATCGTCCTCGATGCGGGCGACATGGACGGTGGCGGTGACGGCGGACATGGCCGGCATGATAGGCCACCGCGTCCGGGCTATGATCGCCCGCACACCGTCGTGGAGTGCGCATGCGCATCATCAGCTTCAACGCCAACGGCCTGCGCTCGGCGGCCACCAAGGGGTTTTTCGACTGGTTCCGCGCGCAGGACGCCGACGTGCTGTGCGTGCAGGAGACCAAGGCGCAGGAGCACCAGCTCGGTGACGCCGCGTTCCGACCGGATGGCTACAAGGCCTGGTTCAAGGACGCCAGCACCAAGAAAGGCTACAGCGGCGTGGCGATCTACAGCCGCCGCGAGCCCGACGAGGTGCGCGCCGCGCTGGGCTGGGCGCCGTTCGATGACGAGGGCCGCTACATCGAGGCGCGCTTCGGCAACCTCAGCGTGGTCTCGTTCTACATCCCGTCCGGCTCCTCGGGCGAGTTGCGCCAAGGCTTCAAATTCGAGGTCATGGACTGGCTCAAGCCGCGTCTGGACGAATGGCTGGCCAGCGGCCGCGACTACGTGCTGTGCGGCGACTGGAACATCGTGCGCAGTGCGCTCGACATCAAGAACTGGAAGTCGAACCAGAAGAACTCCGGCTGCCTGCCGCCCGAGCGCGACTGGCTCAACGGGTTGTGCATCGATGACAGCGGCTGGGTCGACACCTACCGCGCGCTGCACGTCGACGGCCAGGACTACACCTGGTGGAGCAATCGTGGCGCCGCGCGCGCCAACAACGTCGGCTGGCGCATCGACTATCAGCTGGCGACACCGTCGCTGCGCGAGCGCCTGAAGGCCTGTGCGATCGCGCGTGACCCGCGCTTCTCCGACCACGCCCCCTTCACCGTTGACTATGACCTCTGAGGTCGCCACCCCGGCCGCACCCGCCGAGCCCGCGCGCTCCGGCTGGCGTCAGGTGCTGGCCAATCTGCGCCAGCCCAAGGTGCTGGTGATGCTGCTGCTGGGCTTCAGCTCGGGCATTCCGCTCTACCTGGTCGGCAACACCCTCGGTTTCTGGATGCGCGAGAACGGCATCGAGCTGTCGACGATTGGTTTTCTGTCGTGGGTCGGGCTGGCGTATTCGCTGAAGTTCCTGTGGGCGCCGCTGATCGACAAGTGTGATGCGCCGCTGCTGGGCCGCTGGCTCGGCCGGCGCCGTGGCTGGATGCTGCTGTCGCAACTGGTGGTGGCCGCGGCCCTGATCGGCATGGCGCTGGTGCAGCCGCGCGAGGGCCAGCTGGTGCTGGCGGGCGTCGTGCTCGACCAGCTCGTCGTGTTCGGCGTGCTGGCGCTGGTGGTGGCGTTCGCCTCGTCGACCCAGGACATCGTCATCGACGCCTGGCGCATCGAAAGCGCCGACAGCAACGAGCAGCAGGGGCTGCTCACCTCGACCGCGGCGCTGGGCTACCGCGGCGCGCTGCTGGTCACCGATGCGCTGATCCTGATTCTGGCCGCGCAAGCCGGCTGGTCGCTGTCGTACCAGGTGATGGCGGCGCTGATGGGCGTGGGCGTGCTCGCCGTGCTGCTGGCGCGCGAGCCGTCGGCGAGCGTGCAGGCCGCGGCCCAGCCGCATCCGGCGCTGTTCACGCCGCAGGGGTTGTTCGATGCGGTGGTCGGGCCGTTCGTCGCGTTCTTCCGCCAGCACGGCAGTTGGGCGCTGCTGATGCTGCTGACGATCAGCCTGTACCGCCTGCCCGATTTCGTGATGGGGCCGATGGCCAACCCGTTCTACGCCGACCTGGGCATCGCCAAGGAAACCGTCGGCGCGGTGCGCGGTTCGTTCGGACTGGTCGCGACGATCGTCGGCATTGCCGCCGCCGGCCTGTGCGCGGTCCGGTTCGGCTTCATCCCGACGCTGCTGGCCGGCGCGGTGCTCGGTCCGGGTTCGAACCTGGCCTTCGCCTACCTCGCCCTGCACGGCGCCGACGCCGGCGTGTTCACCGCGGCGATGGCGATCGACAACGTCTGCAACGGTTTCGCCGGTGTGGCGCTGGTCGGCTACATGTCGAGCCTGACCAACATCGGCTACACCGCCACCCAGTACGCCTTGCTCAGCTCGTTCTACGCGTTGCTGGGCAAGCTGCTGAAGGGTCTGTCCGGGGTCGCGGTCGAACAACTGGAAGTGGGTCGCAGCTTGCTCGAGGCCTATTCGCTATTCTTCGTCGGCACGGCGCTGGTCGGCGTTCCCGCCCTGTTGCTGTGCTTGCTGCTGGCGGTACGCAAACCCGCCGATCGAACAAGTATCCCCCGTACTTGATCACGGAAGAACTGGCATGACCGACATCATCCTGCACGACCTTGCCCCGGTACTGCTGGACCGCATCAAGCGCGTGGCGACCACGCGCGGCTGGAGCCTGCAGGAAACGCTGATGCACCTGCTCGAGCACGGCCTGTTCGCCTGCGAGGCCGAGCTGGTGGGGCGTTTCAGCGACACCGACGCCGACGCGTTGCAGGCGGCAATCTCCGCGCTCGAGGGCGTTCCCAGCGACCCGGGCTTCTCGCTGATCGGCCGCATCGAGACGCCGGCAGCCACGCAGCCGCCGGCCTGGGAATACCCCGAGCCCAGCCCGGTCGACCTCGACCTGCTGGCCGCGGTCGGACAGGGGCGCACCGACTAGTTTCAGGCGGCCGCATAGACCGCACCGAGCACGCGCGGACCGCGCGCGCCGGTGACGCTGGGCAGGTTGCCGGGCAGGCCGGCCAGGGTCTGCCGCGCCAGCCAGGCGAAACCCATCGCTTCGACGAAATCCGGGTCGACGCCGTACCGCGCAGTCGATTCCAGCACCGTCTCCGGCCACTGCGCGGCAATGCGTTCGAGCAGGCGTGCGTTGCGCACGCCGCCACCGCAGGCCAGCACGCGCCGCGTCTGCGGCTGCTGCGCGCGCAAGGCGTCGGCGACGGTGACTGCGCTGAGTTCGAGCAGGGTCGCCTGCACGTCCGCGGGCGCCTCGCCGCCGCGCAGGCGCGCCTGCAGCCAGTCGAGGTGGAACTGCTCGCGGCCGGTGCTCTTCGGCGGCGGCAGCACGAACCAGGGCTCGTCGAGCAATCGCGCCAGCAGTTCGGCATCGAGCCGGCCCTGTGCCGCGAACGCGCCGTCGGCGTCGAACGCCCGGCCGGTGTGGCGCAGGCACCAGGCGTCCATCAGGCAGTTGGCCGGGCCGGTGTCGAAGCCGCGCACCGCACCCGTCGCCGGCAGCAGGGTGACGTTGGCGATGCCGCCGAGGTTGAGCACCGCCCGGTCCTCGGCGGCGCTGTGCAGCAGCGTGGCGTGCAGCGCCGGCAGCAGCGGCGCGCCGTGGCCACCGGCAGCGACGTCGCGGCGGCGGAAATCGGCGACTGTCGCTATCCCGCTGCGCTCGGCGATGACGTTGCCGTCGCCGAGCTGCCAGGTGAAGGGGTGCTGGCCGTCGTGGCGCGCGCCGTCGGGGCGGTGGCGCACGGTCTGGCCGTGCGAGCCGATCGCGCGCACCTGCGCCGGTGCGACGCCGGCTTCGTCGAGCAGTTGCCGCGTCGCCTCGGCGAAGGCCTCGGCCACCTGCACGTCGAGCGTGCCCAGTTCCTCCAGCGAACGCGCATCGCCGCCCTGGCCGAGCTCGACCAGGCGCGTGCGCAGTGCGTCCTGCCAGGGGTAGGTGCGGCCCAGCAGCAACTCGCACTGCGGGGCGACGGCGACGCCGGCGTCGTCGAAACGCACCAGCGCGGCGTCGATGCCGTCGGCGCTGGTGCCGGAGATCAGGCCGACGAACAGCCCCGCATCAGGCGCGGCCACGTCCGGCTCAGGCCTTGCTCTTGTTGGCCGTGGTCTTGGGCTTCTTGGCGCCGTTCGGGGCCGGCGGCGGAGCGTCGACGTCGGCGTAGATGATGTTCTCGACCTTCTGGATCCGCGCCAGCGCCACGCTGGTCTGGGCACGGAACTGCGTCAGCGCGGCGCCCGACAGCGGCTCCGGCGGCGGCATGGTGATCGACAGCGGGTTGCGGTGCACGCCGTTGACGCGGAATTCGTAGTGCAGGTGCGGCCCGGTCGACATGCCGGTGCTGCCGACGTAGCCGATCACCGTACCCTGGCCGATGCGCTGGCCGGCGCGGATCTTGCCGATGCGCGACATGTGGCCGTACAGGGTGGTGTAGCCGCGGCCGTGGTCGAGCACCACCGCGTTGCCGTAGCCGCCCTGCCAGCCGGCCGATTTCACCCGTGCATCGCCGGCGGCCATGATCGGCGTGCCGGTACGCGCGGCGTAGTCGACGCCCTTGTGCATGCGCGTGCGGCCCAGCACCGGGTGCCGGCGGGTGCCGAAGTTCGAGGTCAGCCGCGCGTACGGGATCGGCATGCGGATGAAGCTCTTCTTCAGCGGGCGGCCGTCGCCGGTGAAGTACTCGGCCTTGCCGGCGCGCTCGAAGCGGAAGCCGGTGTGCAGCTTGCCGTCGGTGGTGAAGGTCGCCGCCAGCACCGGGCCGGTGCGCAGCAGCTCGCCTTCGCGCCAGATCTGCTCGACCACCACGCTGAAGCGGTCGTTGGCGCCGACGTCCTCGTTGAAGTCGATGTCGTACTTGAAGATCTCGTCGGTCAACGTGTTGATGTTGTTGCCGGACAGGCCGAGCTTGCGCGCCGAGCGGAACAGCGACTTGCCGACCTTGCCGCTGATCACCACGGTGCGGGTCTCGGTCGGACGCACGATCACCTTCTGCGTGATCGTGTCACCGGCCAGGCTGACCTCGATGCGGTGGCTGTCGTCGCGGTCGTAGCGGAACGTGCGCAGCTCGCCGTTGACGGGCAGGTCGAAGGCGAGCTCGGTGCCGGGCTTGAGGCGGGTCAGCGCCTTCTTGTCGTCGGACTGGTCGAGGATGCGGTGCAGGGTCGAGGCCGGCAGGTCGAGCTGCTCGAACACCGCGCCCAGGGTCTGCCCGCGCTGCACGCGCACGATCTGCCAGCTGTCGCCCTGGCTGCCCTTGAGGCGGGTCAGCGGCAGCGGCGGCAGCGCCAGCGCCATCGAGTGGCGCGGCGCGTGTGCGGGTTGCGGGTGGGCGCCGGAAGCGGAGAACCCGGGCACGATCGCGGCCACCAGCATGCCGAGTGTGGCGAACAGGCTCGCGTGCGCCCACTGCCGGCGCGACCAGCGGCCGGTGAATCCGTCGGTGAGATGTCGAGCCAGCACCGGTCGGTGCAGAGCGGCTTCACGCAGGGCCTTGAGGCGTTCGCGCCGGTCTGAACCGGAATCCGATGCTGTCATGTAGATAATCCCTGCGCGCAGGTGTGAAGGCCACGTAGCGGCGTTACCATAGAGACGCGAGCAGTGTGCGTCAAACCCTTGAGCTGAATAGGGTTTTTCATCTCGCGTCGCAGCAATTAGGTTTAACTTCGATTTAACTCCATTCCATGACTGTGATCGCATTCGTGCGGTCACTCCGCGCCGCGAGTCCGACCTTTGTCCGCCCAGACCCCCGCCTCCGTCCAAGAAGCCCTCGACCTGATCGGCCGCGGCGCCGACGAAATCCTCAAGCGCGACGAACTGGAGGCCCGGCTCGGCGCGTCCATGAAAGCCGGCGGCCGTCCGCTGCGCATCAAGGCCGGTTTCGACCCGACCGCCCCCGACCTGCACCTGGGTCACACCGTCCTGCTCAACAAGATGCGGCAGTTCCAGGACCTCGGCCACCAGGTGATCTTCCTGGTCGGCGACTTCACCGGAATGATCGGCGACCCCAGCGGCAAGAACATCACCCGCAAGCCGCTCACCCGCGAGGACGTGCTGGCCAATGCCGAAACCTACTCCGAGCAGGTGTTCAAGGTGCTCGACCAGGCGCGTACCGAGGTCCGCTTCAACTCCGAGTGGTTTGGGCAGATGGGCGCGGCGGACATGATCCGGCTTGCCGCCCAGCACACCGTGGCGCGCATGCTCGAGCGCGACGACTTCGCCAAGCGCTACGCCGCCCAGCAGTCGATCGCGATCCACGAGTTCCTGTATCCGCTCGTGCAGGGTTACGACTCGGTGGCGCTGAAGGCCGACGTCGAGCTCGGCGGCACCGACCAGAAATTCAACCTGCTGATGGGCCGCGGCCTGCAGGAGCACCATGGCCAACCGCCGCAGATCGTGCTGACCATGCCGCTGCTCGAGGGCCTGGACGGCGTCAACAAGATGTCCAAGTCGCTGGGCAACTACATCGGCATCAACGAGCCGGCGATCGACATCGTCACCAAGACCATGAAGATCGACGACACACTGATGTGGCGCTGGATCGAGCTGCTCAGCTTCGAGATCTCGTTGAGCGAGGTCGTCGCGCTCAAGCGCGACATCGCCAGCGGCCAGCTCAATCCGCGCGACCTCAAGCTGCGCCTGGCGCGCGAGCTGGCCGCGCGTTTCCACGGTGGCGCCGCCGCCGAGCAGGCACTCGCCGGTTGGAACGCCGCGGTGCGCGGCGAGGGCGATACCGCGTCATTGCCACTGGTGGATGTCGTCGTGCCGGCCGAGGGTCTGCGCATCGCCGCGTTGTTGACCGCGGCAGGACTGACGCCAAGCAATTCCGAAGCCAATCGCAAGCTCAAGGAGCATGCGGTGCGCATCGACAGCGAGATCATCGAGGACGCGCAGCGGGTGTTTGCGCCGGGTTTTGAAGGGGTTCTTGCAGTCGGCAAGCGCACGTTCGCACGCGTGCGCCTGGTGGTTGGCTGAGCGGTTTCGAAAATAACGACAAATAAATCGATCAACCCCTTTTCAAATCAATTGTGCGTGTGCACAATGCGCGCCCCGCCGAGGTGAAGTTGACCGAAGCGGGGCGCGGTTGAAGCGGCGATTTCGAAGGCGGTTGACGGTTTCGAAAGG
>NZ_JBHRXK010000010.1:0-49288 GCF_042648505.1 Lysobacter cavernae | reverse complement strand
ATTCGTGATTCGTGATTCGTGATTCGTGATTCGTGATTCGTGATTCGTGATTCGTGATTCGTGATTCGTGATTCGTGATTCGTGATTCGTGATTCGTCGGGAGCGTAACGGCCGTCATCCCGAGCGCAAGCGAGGGATCTGCTTGTATGTTCCTGATAGATAGAAAAAACCAACAGGTCCTCGCTGTCGCTCGGGATGACACAGGCCTTTACGAATCACCAATCACGAATCACAAATCCCGGCTACTCATGCAGCTCGCCGTCGCGCATCACGTAGATGCGATCGGCATGGGCGGCCACTTCGGCGTCGTGGGTGATCAGCACCACGGTGTGCTGGTCGTCGCGCAGGCGCTTGAACAGCGCCAGGATTTCCTCGCCGGTCTTGCTGTCGAGCGCGCCGGTGGGTTCGTCGGCCAGCAGGATCGGCGGCTGGTTGATCAGCGCGCGGGCGATCGCCACGCGTTGCTGCTGGCCACCGGACAGTTCGCTGGGGCGATGGCTGACGCGCTCGCCCAGGCCGACCGCAACCAGTGCCTGGCGCGCGCGCTCCAGGCGCTCGTGCGGCGGCACGCGCGCGTAGCCCAGCGGCATGGCGACGTTTTCCAAAGCACTCATCCGCGGCAGCAGGTTGAAACCCTGGAAGACGAAGCCGATCTTGTCACGGCGCAGCACCGCCAGCTCCTCGGCATCGAGCGTGGACACGTCAACCCCGTCGCACTCGTAGATGCCGGACGTGGGTGTGTCGAGGCAGCCGATCAGGTTCATCAGCGTGGACTTGCCGGAGCCGGACGGCCCCATGATCGCGACAAACTCGCCGCGACCGATGCGCAGGTCGACGCCGCGCAAGGCCTGCACCTCCGCCTCGGTGCTGGCGGCGTAGGTCTTGCTCAAAGCCTGCGTGCGGATGACCGGCACATTGTCGGCAGCAGCGCTCATTCCTTGGCGCGCTCGCCGGTGACGATCACGTCGCCTTCCTTGAGGCCGCCGCCGGAGACTTCCGTGCTGCTGCCGTCGCTGGCACCGATGCGCGCCATCACCATCTGCGGCTTGCCATCGACCAGGCGATAGAGCGCGGCGCGCTTGGCATTGAGCAGCGCCGACAGCGCGGCGTCCCACTGCGCTTGCTGCGCGGTGTCGAGACTGGCCCGGAACAGCGCGAAATCCTCCTTGAAACGCTCGGCCATGCGCTGGCGCATCTGCGCCTGCAGGTCGGCCGAACCCGCGCCCATCACGACCATGCCCGGCGGACCGCCACGCCCGCCGCCAAACAACCCGCTGCCGCCGCCCTGCTGTGGCGACTGCGCCTGGCGGGCCGCCTGCCGCTCGCGCACCGCGGCCACCGCCGTGTCGAAGGCCGCTTGTTGCTCCGTGTTGAGCTTGAGCGCGGCCGCGGTGCGGTTGAGGTCGTCGATGACACCACTGCCGCCGCCGCGCACCACCCCACCCGCAGGCGCCTGCGCCGCGCCGTTGTCGGCCGGCTTGTAGCGCAGTGCGGCGTTGGCGACCTTGAGCACGCCGTCGCGGCGGCTGACCTCGATCTCGGCGTTGACGGTCAGGCCCGGCAGCAGGGTGCCGTCGGAGTTGTCCACCGTCACCACCACCGGGTAGGTCACCACGTTGCTGGTGGTGGTGGCGGAGAGCCGCACCTGCTCGACGGTGCCGCGGAACTGGCGGTCGGGGAAAGCATCGACGGTGAAGGAGACCTTCTGCCCGGCCTTGACCTGGCCGATGTCGGCCTCGTCCACGGCCAGCTCGATCTTCATCTTGCCCAGGTCTTCGGCGATGGTGAACAACTCCGGTGCCTGCAGGCTGGCGGCGACGGTCTGGCCGGGCTCGATGCTGCGCGTCAGCACCACGCCGTCCACCGGCGAGCGGATCACGGTGCGCTCCAAGTTGACCCGAGTGGTCTCGGTCGACGCGGTCTGCTGGCGGATCTGGGCCTGGGCGGCATTGACCTGGGCGCGGGCCTGGTCGAGTGCGGCGCGGGCCAGGTCGACGTCGCTGCGTGCGACCAGTTGCTGCTTGAGCAGATCGGCCTTGCGCTGGTGGTCGAGTTCGGCGTTCTTGAGCGTCGCCTGCGCCTGCGCCAGCGCCGCCTGGGCGTTGGCGATCTGGGCGTTGCCCTGGGCGATCTGCGCCTCGTAGGTCTTGGGGTCGATGCGGGCGATGACCTGGTCTTTCTTGACCTCGTCGTTGTAATCGGCCAGCACGTCGGTGACCTGGCCGGAAATCTGGCTGCCGACGGTGACGGTGGAGATCGCGCTGAGCGTACCGGTGGAGGAGATGGCGACGCGGATGTCACCGCGCTCGACATTGACCGTGCGGTAGCCGGTATTGGCCGCGGCGGCGCCGCGCTGCCGGTAGAAATGGACGCCGGCGGCCACCACGGCGAGCACGACGACGGCGATGACGGTGCGGCGGACCCAGGCAGACTTGCGGGCGACGGACAGGGACTTGCGGGCTGCGCTCATGGGGCTCGCTTCGAGGGTTATGCCGGCACCAACGCGCACGGCGACATCCGGTTGACAGCGACCGTACGCAATCGTTCAGCCGGTGGTGCATCACAGCACATCCGGCCGCCGCCGCGCGACTCAGGGAGTGAAGTGGATCACCGCCGTGGTGCCCTGCCCGGGCGCGCTGCTCAGGCTCACCGGCCAACCGAAGCGCTCGCCGAGCCGACGCACGATCGACAGCCCCATGCCCTTGCCATCGCCATTGGCGAAATCGGCGCGGAAGAACGGATCGAAGGCCTTGGCCAGAATGTCCGGAGCCATGCCGATGCCGCTGTCGCGGATGACGATGCGGTCGCGGGTCAGGCGCACCTCGATCTGCCCCTCGTGGGTGAAGCGCACCGCATTGCCGAGCAGGTTGCCGACCATCACCCGCAGTACGTGCGGCGGCGCGACCAGCAGCGGCGCGCCTTCGTCGTGCAGGCTCAGCTCGATCGGCCGGCCGGCCAGCAGCGGCCGCACCCGCTCGACCTCGCCGGCGACGATGTCGCGCACCTCGAATTCCTCGCTCTGCGGCGCCACCTCGGCCTCGCGCGCGAGGATCAGGAACGCGTCGATCACCGCCTCCATGTCGCGACCGGCGCGCTGCACGCGCGCCAGCGAACGCTGCGCGCGCGGCGTGGTGTCCGGATCGGCCAGCATCAGGTCGGTGGCAACACGGATCACGGTCAGCGGCGTGCGCAACTCGTGACTGGCATCGCGGGTGAAATCGCGCTCGCGCTGGACGAAATCGCCTACGCGCCCGGCCAGCCCGCTCAAGGCCCGCGACAGCTTGCGCACCTCGTCGCCGGCATCCGTCGGCAGGTTGACCTGCGCGATCGCGCTGGCATCGGGGTCGCGCGGGTCCCATTGCGCGACCTCGTTCGCCAGCCAGCTCACCGGCGTCACCAGCCGCTTGGAGGTGCGATAGGTCAGCCAGATCAGCACGCCGCTGGTGAGCAGTGACAGCAGCAGCGAGACCAGGCCGGTGAACAGGATCGACTGGTCGGCGAGCGACGCTGAGAACACCAGATACAGCCGGCTCTGCGCGTGCTGGTCGACGTAGACCATGCGCCCCTTGCCGGGCAGCGAATGCAGGCCGGGGTCGAGTTCGGCCAGCTCAGCCGGCAAAGGCGCGTCGTGCGCCCCGGGCCGGATGAGGTAGGCCGTCATCGTCGACGACTTCGGCAGCGGGACAGTCGGGTCGGCCTGGTAGGTCTGCCAGAAGGATTCCGCTTCGCTCTCGATGCGCTGCTCGACCACTGTCTGGCGCACGACCACGCCCGCGAGCAGGATGCCCAAGGTGATCACGATGCTGCCGATCAGAGCTTGCGAGACGAAGGCAAGCTTGATCTTGCGCGGAAGACCATGCGACATGAGACGTTAGCGGCCTATTCCGGCGGCTGCGAGATGTCCGCGACGCGGTAGCCGGCGCTCTGCACGGTGTGCAGCAGCTGCTTGCCGAACGGCTTGTCGATGGTCTTGCGCAGGTTGTACAGGTGGCTGCGCAAGGTGTCGGAATCGGGCAGGCCATTGCCCCAGATCTCGCGTTCGATCTCCTGGCGGCTGACCACGCGTGGCGATTCGCGCATCAGGATGGTGAGCAGGCGCAGGCCGATCGGCGACAGCTGCAGCTCGCTGCCGCCGCGGGTGACGCGCAGGCTGGCCGGGTCGAGCACCAGGTCGGCGACCTTGAGCACCTCGCCACCGACCTGACGGCGCTCACGGCGGATCAGCGCGCGCAGGCGCGCTTCCAGTTCCTGGATCGCGAACGGCTTGGTCAGGTAGTCATCGGCACCGGCGCCCAAGCCGGTGAGTTTCTCGTCGAGCGTGTCGCGCGCGGTCAGCATCAGCACCGGCGTCGACTTGCGTGCCTCCTCGCGCAGTTTCTTGCAGACCTCGACGCCGTCCATGCGCGGCAGCATCAGGTCCAGTACCACGACGTCGTAATTGTTCTCGGTCGCCAGTCGGTAACCGTCGAGACCGTCGCTGGCGTAATCGACCTCAAAGCCGCGGCCTTCCAGGTACTCGCCGACCATTTCCGAGATATTGCGGTTGTCCTCCACGATCAGGACCAGGCCCCCGTCTCTCGTCACATGCATGCAACGTCTCCAGCCCTTCAGTTTTGTGAAGACTGCCCTCTACAGGGTAGAGGTTTCGTGAAGAGAGCGCATTAAGCTGAACACGACCACCCACGAACAACGCCCATGTTGACCGAACGCCTCGCCCCGATCCTGCTGCTGCTCGGCTCCAACGTGTTCATGACCTTCGCTTGGTACGGGCACCTGAAGTACAAGTCGACCCCGCTACTGACGGTCATCCTGGCCAGCTGGGGCATCGCCCTGTTCGAATACTGCCTGATGGTGCCGGCCAACCGCTTCGGCAGCGCGGTCTATTCGGCGCCGCAGCTCAAGGGCATGCAGGAGGTGATCACCCTGCTGGTGTTCGCCGGATTCTCGGCCTGGTACCTGGAGCAGCCGCTGAAGTGGAACCACTGGGCGGGGTTTGCGCTGATCGCTGTGGCGGCGTGGTTGATCTTTCTGGAGTAAGGGCACCACCGTCGCCCTGCGGCGACGATGAAGTGCCTGGCAGCAAGCTCAGAACCGGATCTTGCCGCTGAGGATGTCCTTGAACATCACCCAGTCGCCAGCGAAGGAATACAACGGGTGCTTGAACGTCGCTGGCCGGTTGTGCTCGAAGAAGAAGTGGCCGACCCAGGCGAAGCCGTAACCGCACAACAACGCCGCCAGCAGCCACCAGGCGTTGCCGGTCACGATCGCCAGTAGCAGCAGCACCAAAACGCCGCAACTGCCGATGAAATGCAGCCGCCGGCAGGTCCGGTTGGCGTGCTCGTCCAGGTAGAACGGATAGAACTCGCGAAAGTTGGCGAAGCGCTGCATGGCGTGCTCTTGCTCCGGGCGATCACTCCGGCGCGTCAAGGCTTTCGGCCGCCTTGGCCCGGTCCCAGTAACGATCCTGCGCCTCGAGCGGCAAGCCAGCAAGCGCATTGCCGTCGGCCTCGGCGAACGCCTCCATCGTGCGGAAGCGGCGCTCGAACTTGAGGTTCGCCCGCCGCAGCGCGGCGCCGACATCGACCTGCGCGTGGCGCGCGAGGTTGGCGCAGACGAACAGCACGTCACCGATCTCGTCCTCGAGCCGGTCGCGTGTGGCGGCATCGCCGGGGTTGGCGTCGAGCGCGGCGAATTCGGCGCGGACTTCGTCGATCTCTTCGTGCAGCTTGGCAAACACCGGGGTCACGTCGGGCCAGTCGAAACCGACGCGGGCGGCGCGCTTCTGCAGCTTCACCGCGCGTTGCCACTCGGGCAGGCCACGGGCGATGCCGGCCAGCGCGGAGCGGTCGGCGTGGCCGTTGTCTTCGCGCTCGCGGCGTTTGTGCTCTTCCCAGGCCACCGTCTGCGCCTGCGCATCCTCCACCGCTTCGTCACCGAACACGTGCGGGTGTCGCCGCACCATCTTGTCGCTGATCGCTGCGACGACATCGGCGAAGGCGAATGCCCCCTGCTCCTGCGCCATGCGCGCGTGGAACACGACCTGCAGCAGCAGATCGCCGAGTTCGTCCTTCAATTCACCCAGGGCATTGCGACCGATCGCATCGACGACTTCGTAGGCCTCCTCGATCGTGTACGGCGCGATCGTGGCGAAGGTCTGCTCGATATCCCACGGACAGCCGCGCTGCGGATCACGCAGGCGCGCCATGATCGCCATCAGGGTGTCGATGTCGCGCGGGTCGCCAAGACTATCGCTCATGCTTCGCTCTTGTTCGTCATTCCCGCGAAGGCGGGAATCCATGGACTTTGAAGATTTTCGAACTCAGATCTAGCCTGAAAATCCAAGCAACAACAACGCCCTTGGATTCCCGCCTGCGCGGGAATGACGGCCAAACCCTCACCCAGCCAGCCATTGCCTCCACGGCAGCGCGGTATCCCCCAGCGCAATGAAGTCGCCGTTGAGGATGCGCTCGCGCTGGTTGTAGCGGAATGGCCAGCCCTGTGGGTCGAGCACCGCACCGCCGGCGCCTTCGAGCACGCATTGGCCAGCCGCCGTATCCCACTCGCTGGTCGGGCCAAAACGCGGGTACACGTCCAGCGTGCCTTCGGCCAGGCGGGAGAACTTCAGCGACGAGCCCAAGCCGACCGGCTCAACGTCGCCCATCCGTGCAATGAACTCCTGCGTGCGGGCATCGCGGTGCGAGCGGCTGGCAGCCACGCGCAACGGCGCGGTAGCCGGCACGCGAGCATGCACCGCAGTGTCATGCTCGCCGTCACGGCGGAACGCACCGAGCTCGGCGCCGCCGTGCCACAGGGCGCCGGTGACCGGTGCCTGGACAATGCCGAACACCGCCACGCCGTCCTCGATCAGGGCGATGTTGACCGAGAACTCGCCGTTGCGCTTGACGAACTCGCGCGTGCCGTCGAGCGGGTCGACCAGCCACAGGCGTGACCATTGCCGGCGCAACGAGGTGGGCACCTCGTGCGCGGACTCTTCCGACAACACCGGAATGTCCGGGGTCAGCCGCGTCAGGCCGTCGACGATGCAACGGTGCGCGGCCAGATCAGCGGCGGTCAGCGGCGAGTCATCGTCCTTGTGCTGCACGGCGAAGTCGCTGTCGTAGATGCCGAGGATCGCTGCGGCGGCGTCGCGCGTCAGCGCGATCACACCCTCGCGCAACTCGTGGGGAATCATGTCGGTTGCGTCCTCAGCCACTCACGGGCGATGAACAGGGCAGCGATGCTGCGGCCTTCGGAAAAATCCTCACGCAAGATCAGCTCGTGCAGGTCGTCGAGCTTCCACGGCACCACCTCCAACTCCTCCGGCTCGTCGCCGGGCAGACGCTCGGGGTAGAGATCGCGGGCCAGCACCAGGTGGGCCTGGTGGCTCATGTAGGTCGGCGCCAAGGTCAGTGTGCGCAGCACGGTCAGTGAGCGCGCGCCGTAGCCGGCCTCTTCCTTGAGTTCGCGATCGGCCGCCTGCAGCGGCGTCTCGCCGGCGTCGATGCGGCCCTTGACCAGGCCCAGTTCGTAACGGTGCACGCCGGCGGCGTACTCGCGCACCAGCAGCACGGTGTCGGCATCGAGCATCGGCACCACCACCACCGCACCATGACCGCGGCCGTGCAGGCGCTCGTAGTGGCGGCGCTCGCCGTTGGCGAACTCCAGGTCGAGGCGCTCGAGCCGGTACGGGCCGGCGTCGTGCTCGGTGATGCGGTGGATGATCGGCAGGCGCCGGCTCATGGCGTGGCCCCGCGACAGCGCGTGCCAGCCGCCACGCTGCGCGACGCGCGCATAGACGGGATAATGGCGGGATGCAGAAGAAGACTCACGATGCCGCGATGCTAGCAGAGGCGGCGACCGCCGAAGCTGATCGTTGGCGCTCGCGCGACCTTGCCGTGCTCTGGCACCCGTGCACGCAGATGCGCGAGCACCCCCACACGCTGCCGCTGCTGCCGATCGAACGCGGCGAAGGCCCGTGGTTGATCGGCCGCGACGGCCGCCGCTACCTCGACGCGATCAGCAGCTGGTGGACCAACCTGTTCGGTCACGCCGAACCGCGCATCGCCGCCGCGATTGCGCGGCAGGCGACCACGCTTGAGCACGTGATCCTGGCCGGCTGCTCGCACGCGCCGGCGGTGGAGCTGGCCGAGCGCCTGCTCGCGATCGCCCCGCGCGAGGTCGATCGCGAGCCGCTGGCCAAGGTGTTCTATGCCGACAACGGCTCGGCCGGGGTCGAGGTCGCGCTCAAGATGGCGTTCCACTGGTTCCGCAACCGCGGCGTCGAGGGACGCACCAAATTCATCGCCCTGGAGGGTGGCTATCACGGCGAAACGTTGGGTGCGCTCGCGGTCGGCGACATCCCGCTGTACCGCCGCGTCTATGCGCCGCTGCTGGCGGAAGCGCTGTTCGCGCCCTCGCCCGATGCTTACCTGTGCGAGCCCGGCGAAACCCCGGCACAGCGCGCACAGCGCGCCGCCGATGCCTTGCGCGACCTGCTCGAACGCCATGCTGACGAGGTCTGCGCGCTGATCCTGGAGCCGCGCGTGCAGTGCGCCGGCGGTATGCGCATGCACGACCCGCTGTACCTGAAGCTGGTGCGCCAGCTGTGCGACGCGCACGGCGTGTTCCTGATCTGCGACGAGATCGCGGTCGGCTTTGGTCGCACCGGCACGCTGTTCGCCTCAGAACAATCGGGCGTGCAGCCCGACCTGCTGTGCCTGTCCAAGGGCCTGACCGGCGGTGCCCTGCCATTGGCGGCAGTGCTGGCCACGCAGTCGATCTACGACGGCTTCCTCGACGACTCGCGTGAAAAGGCGTTCCTGCACTCGCACAGCTACACCGGCAACCCGCTTGCCTGCGCCGCGGCTCTGGCCACGCTGGGCATCTTCGCCAGCGACGACGTGATCGCGCGCAACCGCACCACCGCCGCGCGCATGGCCGGGCTCGCGGCCGCGTTCGCCGATCATCCGCAGGTTGCCGACGTGCGCCAGGCCGGCATGATCGTCGCGTTCGAACTCACGCGCGGCGGCGACAAGCGCACGCCGTTCAATCCGGACGCCCGCATCGGCCTGCGTGCCTATCGCGCTGCCCTGGAGCGCGGCGTGCTGCTGCGCCCGCTCGGCGACGTGCTGTACTGGATGCCGCCGTACTGCGTCGACGATGACGCGCTGCAGTTGCTCGCGTCCACCACGCATGCGGCAATCGACCATGCCATCAAGGAGGCCGCATGCGCCTGACCCGGGTCCACATCGACCAGCCACTGCGCAGCGGCGAGGAGATCGCGCTGCCGGAAGGCCCGGCCACGCACCTGGCGCGCGTGCTGCGCCTGGGCGTCGGCGACGCCTGCGTGCTGTTCAACGGCGACGGCCACGATTACGCCGCGCAGATCATCGCCCAGGGCAAGCGCGAACTGCGCGTGCGCATCGGCGAAGCGACCCCGGTAATGCGCGAATCGCCGCTGCGGATCGTGCTGCTGCAGGGCGTGGCCCGCGGCGAGAAGATGGACCTGATCCTGCAGAAGGCGACCGAACTGGGCGCTGCCGAGTTCCGCCCGCTGTGGTCGCAACGCAGCGAAGTGAAGCTGGACGAGGCGCGCGCGGAAAAACGCCTGACCCACTGGCGCAGTGTCGCCGTCGCGGCCTGCGAGCAGAGCGGCCGCGCGCATGTGCCTCACGTGACCGCACCGGCCTCGCTGGCGGCCGTGCTCGACGCATTGCCGGCCGGCGGCCTGCGGATGATCCTCGACCCGGAAGGCGAGCTCGCCTTCTCCACCCTGCAGGTCGATACGGCCGCACCGGCCTATCTCGCCATCGGCCCCGAAGGCGGCTGGTCGGCCGGCGACCGCGAGCAGCTGCGTGCGGCAGGCTTCACCGGCCTGCGCCTGGGTCCGCGCATCCTGCGCACCGAGACCGCCGGCCTGGCGGCGATCACGGCGCTGCAGGCACGGTTCGGCGATTTGGCCTGAGTTGGCGGCCTTCAACACTTCACGTTGCGCATAGCAGAGCAGGCGAACCGCGACCGACTACCTGCTGCCGTGCCCGGGACGTGGAAGCTCCGGGAAGTAGACTTCGGGCAGGACCATATCTCCGATGATCGACTCGTGTGTCCGGAAGTACACCACCGAGCCGCTGCCGAGCACGAAACCATACCGCCTATGCAAACAGAGGTTCACTGGGATTTTTCTGGGTGTTTCGATCATGGCGCCGATGCGAACGCATCGTGAGCCACGACGGGAAGAACGCCCATTCGAATCCCATCGATGCACGATTGCCATGCGCTGGTGCGGTTTCCCGAGCACAAGGGTCAGCGTACTGCCGAGGAACCAGTTCGCGAACATGTAAGGCCCGAAGAACATCAGTACGCCGAGAACGATGGGGAATCGATTGCTGTGGCGCTTGGGCCGTTGCGATGCAACCCGGGATTGCTCGGCAGCCACCGTTGCCAAGTACCACGCAGCCAACACGGCCGGAATGATCGAGAACAGGGTCCAACCGTACGACGGTCTGTACACGCCCGCCGTCATTGCCGAGAACCCCAGAAGGTGGACGGCCAACACCGCAAGATATGCGAGCCATTTCTTCAAGTTCTGCATTCCATTGCCTCATGTGCATTTGAGCAGCGCCGAGAATCGATGCCAAAGCGCCGTAGCTCCACGGAATCGTTTAATCATGTCCCGGATGCGGCTTCTGATCAGAGGGTGGAATAGCAGGTAACGAGAGGGGTGCAAATGTGCAATGCAATCGTCACGTATCCGATGAGCGTCACCCATATAGGGTCAAAAACAACCCTTCAAATCTTGAAGTAAACCCGCTTCACGTCCAGCACGCGCACCACGACCCACCACACGGCGACGAACGCGAGCGCATATGCCAGCGACGGTACGTACGGACCGAAGCGCGGCGTCATCCAGTCGGCGAAGGCATGGCGGTACAGCGGCTCCAGCCATCCGGCCGCGACCAGGCCGTACAGCATGAAGGCGGAGCCGGCGTAGGCGGCGATGGCATTGACGCCGAAGGCGCGGCCGAACGGCGGCCAGCCGCGGTGGTCGACAAGCACATTGAACAGCGCCAGCACCCAGCAGGCGGTGCCACCGGTCCACAGCACGTAGGACGGCGTCCACAGGTTCTTGTTGAGCGGCTGCCACTGCGACCAGGCCAGGCCCAGCACCATCGCGACGGCTCCGGCGATCCAGAGTGCGCGTCGATCGCCGCGGCGCAACCAGTCGCCGACGCGCAGGCCAATGAGCGTGGTGGCGAGTGCACCCAGCGTGCTGAGCAGTCCTTCCGGATCATGGCCGCGGCCAGTCGCCGGATCGAGCTGGTAGACAAGCGCGCCGAGCATGGCGTGATCGAAACGGCTGGCGACGTTCGCGAACGGCTCGTAGCTGCCGCCACCGGCGAGCAGCAGGCCATAGCCGACCAGCAGCACGGCCAACATCGCCCATTGCGTACGCGGCCGCGCATGCAGGGCCAGCGCCCCGGCGGCCGCGAAGCACAACCCGATCCGCTGCAGCACTCCCATCACCCGGTAATGCGGCAGGTCGAACGCCCACCACGCGCACAGGTGCAGCAGCAGGCCAAGGCCGACGATACGCGCGGCACGCACCAGCACCGTCCTGGCCAGCCGCTGCGGCGGATCGCCACGCTCGACGCGCGGCCGCAAGGCCAGCGCGATCGACACGCCGACGATGAACAGGAACATCGGGAAGATCAGATCGGCCGGCGTGCAACCGTTCCACTGCGCGTGCAGCAACGGCGCGTAGACGTGGCCCCAGTCGCCGGGATTGTTGACCAGCAGCATCGCCGCGACGGTGAGGCCGCGCAGGGCATCGACCGAGGCGAACCGTGCCGGCTGCGGCAGACTCAAGCCGCCTGCGCCAGCGCGCCGCCGATCAGAGCCTCGACCGCTTCGAGGTCGGGCAGGAACGCGGCGTCCTCGTTGAGCAGCACGCGTGCCTGCACGCCTGGCGGTAGCACGCTGTGGTCATCGACCACCATCAGCGTCTCGCGCGACACCGTGACCAGGCGCGGGAAGCCCTGCGTCAGCAGCGCGAAGTACGGCGCCCTGGGATTGCCACCCAGTGCACGCAGCACCACCACCTTGCTGCCGAGGCCGCCCTTCTCGCCGGCCAGACCGGCCAAACGCGCGAACGCGACCAGCGGCAACTGCCAGCCACGCCAGCGGATGCGGCCGAGCAGCCAGTCCGGCGCCTCGGCGACCGGCTCGGGTTCGGCGTAGGACAGCACTTCGGCGATGGTCGCGTTGGGCAGCAGCAGGCGGCCGCCCGCGATCTGGATCAACACACCGCGAACGTCGGCCTCGACCGTGCCCCCGGTCATGGGGTTGGTCTGCGCCGGATTAATTTGATTCGCCATCTATCGACCCTTCGTGCGGACGGTTCATGCCCAGCGTGCGGACAGGCGTGCGGCCAGTTCGGCCGGCTGCCCCGATTCGCCGCCGCGCGCGATCAGCGCCATTGCCGCGACCGCATCGTAGCAACCGTCCGGCGCCTGGCCGGCGACCAGGGCGCCAGCCCAAGCGTGGTTCATCGCCGCGTCGACCCGTCCCGGATCGCTGCCGCTGAGCAACAATACTGCCGAGTCGGCCGCAGGCAGCGCGGCCAGCACGTCAGCGCCGGCATCATCGAAGCGGATGCCGGCCTCGTCGACCGCGATGCCGACACCCGCCGGCAGGATGTAGATCACCCCGCCGATCGCGGGCACGCCCGGTTCGGCCAGTTTGACCAGCAGCGGCGTGGCGCGCTGCATCTGCGCGACCAGCTTGTCGTAACGGCCGCCATCAAGACGCTGCTGCACCAGCACCGGCCACGCGAATGTTTCCGGCAAGGCACCGAGCAACTGGCGTACGGCATCGGGACCGCCGATACCGGCGAGCACCAGCACGGCGCCGTTGACGTGTGTGGCCGGCCGGTCATCGACCAGCTCCAGCGAGGAGATGCGGCGTTCGATCTCGTCGAGGTCGTGGCGCAGCCGGCCATCGGCCACACCATCGCTGCCGCCCTCGCGGTCGAGCAGGCCTTGCAGGGCCGGGGCTTCGTCGGCGAAGGACCAGTCCGGCGCGGCCGGCGCCACGACTTCGGTGGGCGCTGCGGCCACTGGCGGCACGGCCGACAGGCTGGCCTCGAACACCAGCACCGGCGCCGGTTTCAGCACGGCCGGCGCCGGCGTCGCGGCGACCGGTGCATCGTCGTAATCAAAACTGGATTCAAACGGTGCGATGGTGATCTCGTCGGTCGCCATCGCATCGGTTGGCACGAATGCGAAATCGGCCACGGGTTCGACGATCGTGGGCGGC
Organism: Lysobacter cavernae; assembly: GCF_042648505.1. NCBI lineage: Bacteria > Pseudomonadati > Pseudomonadota > Gammaproteobacteria > Lysobacterales > Lysobacteraceae > Lysobacter > Lysobacter cavernae. Next base: position 35,974 of record NZ_JBHRXK010000010.1, on the reverse strand, counting down.
GGCGCGTCCGACAGCTCCGCCATGACCGGGTCGAACGCGTGGCTGCTGACGGGTGCGGCTACGGGTGCGGCTACGGGTGCGATCGGCACCGGCTCGACGACGCGGTCCGGCGTGGCAGCGGCGTGCGTGTCATCGACATCTTCCGGCTCGTGCCCCGGCGGCAGCACGTCGCCATGACGGTGCAGTTTGGCGGCCAGGTGACGCACCCAGCGCGCCGCATCCCAGCCCTCGCGGGCGGCGGCCAGTTCGGCTTCCTCGAAGATCACCTCGATTCTGGGATCGACCAGCACCGGCTCGAAACGGTCCAGCGCGTCCTCGGTCACCGGGTCCAGCGCCACCACCACCACTTCTGGTGCGGCCGCGCTCAGCGCGGACGGCTCCAGTGTGGTCGGGTCGGCTTCGAGCACGAGCTGCACGCCGGCATCGCCGAGCGCGGAACGCAGGCGCTCGCAGGCCACGCCCGGGCGCGCCAGCAATACGACGCGACGCGTGGACTCACTCATGATGGCGCGCCACCCCGAGCAGTTCGTAGACGTTGCGGATCAGCTCGGGCTCCTGGTACGGCTTGCCGAGGTAACGCTCGACGCCGATCTCGAACGCGCGCTGGCGATGCTTGTCGCCGGTGCGCGAGGTGATCATCACGATCGGCACCTCGCGCAGACGCGCGTCGGCCTTCATCTGGGTGGCCAGCTCGTAGCCGTCCATGCGCGGCATCTCGATATCGAGCAGCATCAGGTCGGGCACGACCTCGGCCATGCGCTCGAGCGCGTCGATGCCGTCCTTCGCGGTCAACACCTCGAAGTTGTGGCGTTCGAGCACGCGACCGGTGACCTTGCGCATCGTCACCGAATCGTCGACCACCATCACCAGCGGCACGCGGCGGTGCTCGACAGGCGCAACCGGCACGGCCACATGGTCGCGCGGCAGCAGGGTCTGGCGGCGCACCAGCGGGGCCACGTCGAGGATCACCACGACGCGACCGTCGCCCATGATCGTCGCGCCGAAGATGCCCGGCACCGAGGCGACCTGCGGGCCGACGGGCTTGACCACGATTTCGCGGTTGCCGACCACCTGGTCGACGCAGACCGCGGCGCGCAGGTCGCCCGAGCGGATCAGCAGCAACGGCATCTGCAGCTGGCCTTCGGCCTTGGCCGGCGCGTGGCCGACCAGGGTGCCCAGGTCATGCACGGCGTAGTCCTCGCCACCGTAGCGGTAGCTGGCCTCGGCCATGTCCAGCTGGTCGCGGGCGATGCGACCGACGCCGCGCACCGAGGCAATCGGCACCGCGAACGTGGTCTCGCCGATGCGCACGAACACGGCCTGGGTGACCGCCAGCGTCTGCGGCAGGCGCAGGGTGAAGGTGACGCCCCGGCCCGGGTTGGAGTGGATGTCGAGCGTGCCGCCGAGCTGGCGCACTTCGGAGGCGACCACGTCCATGCCGACGCCGCGTCCGGCCAGGCGGCTGACTCCGTCGGCGGTGGAGAAGCCCGATTCGAGGATCAGCGCATCGAGATCGGCATCGGCCAGCACCGCATCGCTGCGGACCAGGCCGCGCTCTTCGCCGCGGCGGCGGATCGCGGCACGGTCGAGGCCGCGGCCGTCGTCACCGACCACCAGCACCACTTCCGAGCCCTCGCGGCGCACCGCGATGCGGATCGAGCCCTCTTCCGGCTTGCCGGCGGCCTTGCGTTGCTGCGGCGTTTCCAGGCCGTGCGCGACGGCGTTGCGCAGCATGTGCTCCAACGGCGCGGTCATGCGCTCGAGCACGTTGCGGTCGAGCTCGCCCTGGGTACCGTCGAGCTTGAGCTGGACCTGCTTGCCGAGTTCGCCCGAGGCCTGGCGCACGACGCGGCGCAGGCGCGGCAACAGGCCGTCGAACGGCACCATGCGCGTGCGCATGAGGCCTTCCTGCAGATCCGAGCTGACGCGCGACTGCTGCAGCAGCAACGTCTCGTACTGGCGGGTCAGGTCGTCGAGCGTGACCTGCAGGCTGCCCTGGTCGGCCGCCGATTCCGACAGTGCACGCGAGAGCTGCTGCAGGGTCGAGAAGCGGTCGAGCTCGAGCGGATCGAACGCCTGCTCGCCGGCATCGCCCTCGCGCTGGTAGCGCGCGACGATCTGCGCCTCGGTCTCGATCTCGAGACGACGCAACTGGTCGCGCATACGGGTGTTGGTCGCGGCCATTTCCGCAATCGCGCCACGGAATGCTCCGAGCTGCTGCTCGAGGCGGGCGCGGTAGATGGCGACTTCGCCGGCGTAGTTGACCAGCCGGTCGAGCAGGTCGGCGCGGATGCGCACCTGCTCCTGCGGCGCGCGCACGCCGATGTCGTCGTCGTCGGCCAGCGGGGCATCGCTGATCGGTTCCGACAGCGGCTTGAGCTCGACCTGCGGCTCGTCCATGGACACCGCGCGGTCGAGGTCGACCTGCGCAACGGTCGCCACGGGCAGCGGTGCGGCGTAGCTTTCGCCCCTCGCACGGGCATCGAATTTGGCGATCAGCGCCTCCGGCATCGCGATCGCGCGCCGCTCGCCGACGCGGGTCACCATCGCGTGCAGGCGGTCGAAACCGCGCTCGAGCAACGGGATGCCGTCGCGGCCGAGTTCGCAACGCTGGTCGACCACGGCCTCCAGCAGCGACTCCATTGCGTGGCCGAGCTCGCCCACGGCCATGATGCCGGCCATGCGCGCACCGCCCTTGATGGTGTGCAGATCGCGCTGCAGGCCCACCAGCGGTTCGCGCTCGCCCGGCGCCTGGCGCAACTGCGCGAGCAGGCTGTCGGAGTGGTCGAGCAGGTCGCTGGCCTCCTCGACGAAGATGTCGATCAGCTCCGGGTCGAGTTCGCTCAGATCCAGCGCTTCGTCCGGATCTTCGTTCGCGGCCAGGGCGTGGGCGATCAACGCCGCGACGGCTGGCTCCTGCGCTTGCGACAGGTCATCGACCGCGTCGTTGGCCGCATCGGCCTGCGCTTCGACCCGCTCCTCGACAACGACTTCGGTCGATGCTGTCTCGGCCGCAGCCTGCTGCTCGCGCAGCGCGCGCTCGGCGTCGGCGTACTCGGCTTCGAGACGCAGGTACTCGCGCTCCTCTTCGGCTGCACGCTCGGCTTCAAGGCGCCCGGCTTCGATGCGCTCGGCTTCAAGGCGTTGGACTTGCAGTCGCCCGGCTTCAAGCTGCTCGGCCTCGACGCGCTCAGCTTCAAGGCGTTCGGCTTCGGCACGCTCGGCTGCGCGTCGCTCGGTCTCAAGACGCGCCGCTTCAAGGCGCTCAACTTCGCGGCGTTCGGCTTCGAGGTGTTCGGCTTCAGCACGCTGAGCTTCGAGTCGCTCGGCCTCGAGACGTGCTGCTTCGAGACGCTCCGCTTCGAAGCGTTCGGCTTGCTCGCGCTGGGCCGTCGCCAGACGCTCGGCCTCACTGTGCTCCACGTCAAAGCGCTCGGCCTCGATGCGCTCAATGTCGATGCGCTCGGCGTTGGCGCGCTCGATCGCCTGACGTTCGGTCTCGATGCGGCGTGCTTCGGCCAGTTCGGTCTCGATGCGTTCGACGTGCCCCGGATCGGCCAGGTAGGCCGGACCGGCCTCTTCGACCAGGTCGGTGAACTCGCTGAGGTCGAGTGCAGCCAACGCCGGCGGCGTGTCGCCGGCCAGCGTCAGGCCGTCATCGGCCACGTCGATGTCGACCGGCAACGGCAACCGCGCGTCCGGCAGGCTGTCGCGCAGCATGCGCATGCGTTCGGCCAGGCCCTCGAATAGCGGCACCCGCGGGGCCGGCGACTGCAACGCCGCCAACGTGCGGCGGATCGCGTCGGCCACGGCCGCCATCGCCGCCACCCCCTCGGCATTCGCCGGCGCAGCGGCGGCGAGCAGGCGCTTGACGTAGGCTTCCGTCGGACCGGTGATTTCGGTGATCACCGGCACCTCGGTCATCGCGAACGCGCCGTTGAGCGTGTGGATCGCGCGTTGCAGGCCGTCGTCGGCCACGCTCGGCTGCAGCTGCGAGGCGGCGAGCCAATGCTCGATCGTCGCCAGATGACCACTGACCTCGGCGTCGAGGATCTCGAGCAGGACCGGGTCGACCGAGGCCGGCAAGCTGGCTTCGACGGCTTCCACGGCCGACGTGTCGATGGGATCGAACGCAACCGGTTCGGCCACCAGCTCGACCGAGACATCCGCCAAGTCGCTGTCGTCGATGCTGAAATCATCGACGGCGAAATCCAGGCTCACCGCCTCCAGCTCGATCGCTTCGGGCAGTGCTTCAGGCAGTGCCTCGACCGTGGACTGGACAACCGCGGCCACCGCGACGACGGCAGGCGGCGAGTACGCGGTTTCATCGCCCTCGACCAGGCGGTCGGCATGGGCTTCGATGCCGGCCAGGTCGGCGCTGATCGCGCCTTCGTTGCGCAGCGCCACGTGCAGCTGCGGCAGCGCGGCGTAGGCGTGCTCGACCAGGCCGATCACCGCCGGGCTGGCCGGGCGGGTGCCGTCGAGCACGCGGTTGAGCAGGTTCTCGATCTTCCAGCTGAATTCGCCCAGGGTCTTGGCGCCGACCAGGCGGCCGCTGCCCTTGAGGGTATGGAACACGCGCCGGATTGGACGCAGGCGTTCGCCGTCTTCGGGCGCATCGCGCCAGACCGGCAGCAGATCGCCAAGGTGGCGGATCTCTTCGTCAAGCTCCTCGAGGAACACCTCGCGGATCTCGTCGTCGATGTCGTCGCTGTGTTCGAAGCCGCCGGCGGCGATCGCCTGCGGCGTGGTGGCCACCGGTGCCGGTGCATGCGCGGACTCGGCAACGACCGGCGTGACAACCGCAGCCGGCGTGGCCGGTGCATGCGTCGCGGCGGCCATGACGACACCGCCGAGGGTGACGCTGTCGGCGAGGTCGAAATCCGGCACGTTGGCCAGTTCTTCACGGCTGATCGGCGAGGTCGCCGCCATGGTCGCGGCGATGTCGAACTCGGGCAGCGGCCAGTAGCGCAGCGTTTCCAGGCTCTGGCGGGTGATGTCGAGGATGTTGTTGCGGTTCGGGCGCTGCTCGCGCAGCGCCTCGAGGTAGTACTCGAGGCTGGCCAGTGCGTCGGCCAGGGTGTCTAGCTGCTGGCCGTTGGGCACGCGCTTGCGCCCGATCAGCTCGACCTCGGTGTAGCGCTTGACGCCGGTCAGGTAATCGGCCGGCAGGTGCAGCTCGAGCATGCGCAGGGCGCCGGCGACCTCGTCGAGCACGCGCGGCACTTCCACCAGTTCGGCGTGATCCCAGTTGGTCTCGACGAAAGCGACGAAGGCCTGGCGGGCATCGCCGAAATTGGCGATCGCTTCGCGCACGACGATTTCGAGCACCTTGCGCGCTTCACCGGCAAGCAGGCTCTCGTCGACACGGTCATCGGGCAGGCCCAGGCGCGAGACCTGGTCGTCGAGCGAGGCGTCGACGTAGAGCAAGGCGCCGGCCACGTCGAGCAACGCGCCTTCGTCGGCGGGACGGCGGCCGGAGGCGATGTCGGCCATCGCATCGCGCTGCTGCAGCACGACGGTGCGGGCGACGCCCAGGCCCATCATGCCGAGCGTATCGCTGACCCGTCCCAGGGCCTCGATCTGCGGGTGCAGCTGGCCGGCATCGGTCTGGCCGGTGCGCAGGTGCAGGTCGAGCGCGTCCTTGACGCGCAGCAGGTCTTCCTTGATGGCCGCCGACACCGTGTCGAGCAGGGCGCGGTTGCGGCCGCTGAGGCTGCCGCGGGCGTGTTCGAGTTCCGACTCGCTGGGCAGGTGCGCGGCAAGTTCGAAGGTGTGGCGCAGGTCGTCCAGTGCCGGATGGCGGCCGTCGCTGTGGGCGACGTGATAAAGCAGCTGGCGGGTCGGCTCCGCCGCCGGTTCGGCGCGCGGCGCGGCGAAACCGTCGTCGGCCAGCATCTGCCGGGCTTCGCGCTCGACGCCGCCGAAGGCCTGGCGCAATGCGCGGGTCGGCGGCAGGGCGCCGTCGCGCAACGCGCCGGCGACCGACGAGGCCACCCACAGCATGCGCCGCACCGGCTCCAGCACGACCTCGGCGAGCAGGCCATCGATCGCGGCGGCGAGCTTGCCGGCCTGGGCCGGCGCGCCTTCTTCCGGCCATGCGGACAGCGCATCGCGCAGCGCCGCCAGGTGCGCCGACGAGGTGCCGCGCACGGCCGGCGACGACGCCGGCAGGTGCGACGGCAACGGCCGGTCGAGGTCGGGGGCGAACAGCACGCTCTCGTTGAGGCCGGCCTCGCCGCGCGTGGCGCGCAGTTCGTTGAGCAACGGCAGCAACACGATGGGAATGTCGCGGTGGCCGCCCTGCAGGCGCTCCAGGTAATCGGGCAACAGCACCACGCCGCGCATCAGCGCCGCGCAGGCCTCGTCGCGGTCGCTGACCTGGCCTTGTTGCAATGCCAGTGCGAGCCGCTCCATTTCCTCGGCGACCATCGCCGGCGCGTACAGCTCGACCATGCGCAAGGTGCCGTGCACCTGGTGCAGGTGGCTGGCGCAGAAGCGCATGCGGCTGGCGTCAACCGGGTTCTCGGCGAACGCCTCGATCTCCTGCTGCGCCTGGCGCAGGGTCTCGTCCAGCTCCGGTTTGATCCAGCCGAGCGTGGTCGTGTCGATCGCCTCGCGCATCACGGTCATCGCTCACCTCGCATGAGGGCGAGGCGGCGCCTGCCGTTATCGGGCACGCCGCGGCGGCCGAAGTGGTCCATGTTCATCCTCGATCCAACCTCGTCCCTGATCAGGCCGGCAACTTGAAGTCGGCGACCGAGCGGCGCAGGTCGGCGGCGAGCTGCGCCAGGTTTCCAATCGACGCGGCGGTCTGGTTGGCGCCCTGCGAGGTCTGCGCGGTGATGGACTGGATCGTGTTCATCGTCTGGGTGATGTTCGAGGCCGCGCTGGACTGCTGCTGCGCCGCGGTCGAGATGCCCTGAATGAGGTTGGACAGGTCCGACGACACCTTTTCGATCTCGCCCAGCGCGGTACCCGCGTCCTCGGCCAGTCGTGCACCGGCGACCACTTCCGAGGTCGTCTGCTCCATCGAGGACACCGCTTCGTTGGTGTCGGACTGAATCGTCTGCACCAGCGTTTCGATGCGCTTGGTCGCATTCGACGCGCGTTCTGCCAGTCGCTGCACTTCGTCGGCCACGACCGCGAAGCCGCGGCCGGCTTCACCCGCCGAGGCGGCTTGGATGGCCGCGTTCAGTGCCAGGATGTTGGTCTGCTCGGAGATGTCGTTGATCAGTTCCACGATCGAGCCGATTTCCTGCGAGCTTTCACCCAGGCGCTTGATGCGCTTCGAGGTTTCCTGGATCTGGTCACGGATCGAGTCCATGCCGGCGATCGTCTGCCGCACCACGCCCGCACCCTTGGTCGCGATCTGCACCGAGCGCTGCGCCACGTCGGCCGATTCGGCCGAGTTGCGCGACACCTGGTTGATCGAGGCCGCGATTTCGCTGATGCGGCTGGAAGCGGAGTTGATTTCCTGCGCCTGGTGCTCGGCGGCCTCGGCCAGGTGCATGGCGGTGGCCTGCGTTTCCTGCGCGCTCGATGCCACCTGCACCGAGGTATCGGTGATCGTCTGCACCAGGCTGCGCAGCTGCTCGACGGCGAAGTTGATCGAGTCGGCGATGGCGCCGGTCATGTCCTCGGTGACGGTGGCCTTCACCGTGAGGTCGCCTTCTGCGAGCGAACCCATTTCGTCCAGCAGACGCATGATCGCCTCCTGGTTGCGGTCGTTGAGCTCCTTGGTGGTCAGGTAGCGCTTCTTCTGCTGGCTGTTCAGCGAGACCACCAGGAAGACGATGGCGAGCAACGCGGTCAGACCCGAAACGATACTGACCAGGATGTGGCCGACCGGATTGGTGCTGCGCACCGAGCCGAACGAGGTGAAGGCCTGGAACAGGCCCTGGCTGTCGGCCAGCAACTTGTTGGATCCGCCGGTGATGGCATCGGCTGCGGCCTGTGCACGGAACAGGTTCTGCGAGCTGGTGGTGATCGCGTCGAGGTCCTTCTTCATCTCCAGCCACAGCGTCTCGGCCTGGCCGAGCGCGGCCAGCGCGTTGGAGTTGCCGAGCGGGGTCACGCCGAACGCGGCGTCGCCCTTGCGCAGGCCGGTGAGGACATTGCCGAACACCGCGGCGTCGCGACCGAGGGCTTCACCGGCCAGCGCAGCGCCGCTGCCGCCGGCCTGGATCTCGGTGATGCGGCGCGCCATCGTTCCCGACAGCACGACCTGACGCAGCGCGATATAGACCTGCGACGACGGCGAACCCGATGCCGACATCGCGCGCACCAGCTCGTCCAGGCGCGCCTGCAGCTGCGGCACGCGGCCGGCAAAACTGCTGGCGTTGCCGGCCAGGGCCAGCACCGCTTTCTCGCTCTCGACGACCTGGTCGGCGCTCTTGCCCAGCGGCGCCCAGGTGTCGGTGACCGACTTGATCGGCCCGGACACACCGGCGGCGCTGCCGAAGTTGGTGTTGAGCTGCTGCACGTCGTCGACGATCTGCGCGCGCGTTTCCTTGAACGCGGTGAACGCCGCCGCGTCGCCGCCGACCGCCTCGCGGCCCTGCACCGCCAGCTTCTGCGAGTTCACCTGCAGGTCCGAGGCGGCCGAACTGGCGCCGCCGAGGCGTGCCGCCTTCCAGGTCGCGTAACCGGTGTTGAGGCCGAAGATCAGCACCGACACGCCCAGCACGATCAGCCAGGTGTTGACGCCAAGATTGCGGCCCTTGCCGGCAACGTTATCCATCACAGTGCTCATGGTTCGACCTCGAGTGTGGTGCTGATGCGGTGTTCGGACCGCGGCATGTCAGAAGCGGCTTGTCGGAATTCGGGCGTGCGGGCCAGCCGGTCCAGGCTGAAGATGCCCCACACGTGGTCGCCGAGCCGGTAGGCGCGGTCGATGAAATGGGCGTAGCGGCCGGCGGCCAGGTGTTCGCCGGCGATCTGCTCGGGCTCGAGCTGCTGCGGCTGCGTGAAGCTGCGCTGGCCGTACAGCTCGTCGATCAGCACCGCGACATCGCCGCCGGGCTGGCGCACCAGCAGGATGCGCTGGCTCTCGTGCAGCACGGTGCGCTCGCCCTCGAGGAACTGCTTGAGGTCGACGATCGGCAGCAGGCTGCCGCGCACGTTGGCCAGGCCGAGCAGCCACGGCTGCGCGCCGGGCACCACGGTGGCCTGCGGCAGCGGCAGGATTTCCAGCACTTCGCCGAAGCCTGAGGCCAGACGGCGGTCGCCGATGCGGTAGCCGACGCCGCGCCACAGGCCCGGCGCGTCGAGCTGCTCGGGCAGGCCGACCACGTGCGCCAGGCTGCGGCGCTCGTAATCGACCAGCACATCGAACGGCGACAAGGGCATCGTCTCAGCCACCCAACAAGGCGTTGATGCGGGCGATCAGCTCGTCCTCGCGCGGCGGCTTGACGATGTAGTCCTTGGCGCCTTGACGCATGCCCCAGGCCTTGTCGGTGTCCATGCCCTTGGTGCTGACGATCAACACCGGGATGGCGCTGGTGTCGGCATCGCGCGACAACGCGCGGGTCGCCTGGAAGCCGTTCATGCCCGGCAGCACGACGTCCATCATCACCAGGTCGGGCTTCTCGCGCTTGCAGGCGACGATGCCGTCCTCGGCGCTGCCCGAGGCCAGCACCTGGTGGCCGTTGCGTTCAAGCAGTTGGGTCAGGACCGCCGTATCGGTCGGCGAGTCCTCGATCAGAAGAATACGTGCCATTGCGTGCCTTACCCCCCGGTCAGGCGTTGACGTGCGTGCGGATCGCGTCGAGCAGTTCTTCGCGGGTAAATGGTTTGGTGAGGTACTGCTCGGAGCCGACGATGCGCCCGCGCGCCTTGTCGAACAGGCCGTCCTTGGACGACAACATGATGACCGGCGTGCCCTTGAACAGGTGGTTGTTCTTGATCAGCGCGCAGGTCTGATAGCCATCAAGCCGCGGCATCATGATATCCACGAAGATGATTTGCGGCTGCTGATCGGCGATTTTCGCCAGCGCCTCGAAGCCGTCGGTGGCGGTCACCACCTCGCAGCCCTCGCGCTTCAGCAACGTCTCGGCGGTTCGGCGGATGGTCTTGGAGTCATCGATCACCATGACCTTCAAACCGCCGAGGCTGCCGTTGCGGACCTCGTCAAGCATTCTGAATTTCCCCCATGCGAACGCCGCGCTATTCCCGGCGCGTCGCTAAGTCGTCTTTATTCCAAGCCGCGCTCAAGCTGTCAAGCACGCAATGTCGGCCGGCAAGCTGAATGCGCCGCGGAACGCCCACCGCCGCGCCCCTCCTTCGTCCGGAAACGGCCCCGTCGCGCGACCGCCATCGGCACCCCGTGCATATACCGCAATCCAGCCGACTTGGCCCGCCTGGCATGCCCGAGCCGCGACGCCGGTAGCAGTTATCACCCGGCTGGCCCACACCGTTGTCGCCCAGGCTCGCCGGGCCGCGTGACCGGCCTGTTACCATCGCGGCCATTACCGCCCACATTGCCGCCATGCCGCTCGACATCGTCGTCGTGATGGACCCGATCGGGTCGATCAAGATCGCCAAGGACTCGACTTTCGCCATGCTGCTGGAAGCGCAGCGCCGCGGCCATCGCCTGCAGTACGTGCAACCCGGCGGTCTGGCCGTGCGCGACGGCGTGGCGCTGGCGCGGGTCGCGCCGCTGCGCGTGCGCGACGACCAGGCCGGGTGGTTCGAACTCGGCGAATGGTCGCAGCTGCGCTTCGGCCCGGGCCAGGTCGTGCTGATGCGCAAGGACCCGCCGGTCGACAACGAGTACATCCACGACACCCAGATCCTGAGCCTGGCCCAACAGGCCGGCGCGTTGATCGTCAACGACCCGCAGGGCCTGCGCGACTACAACGAGAAGCTGGCGGCGCTGCTGTTCCCGCAGTGCTGCCCGCCGACCCTGGTCTCGCGTGACAACGCCGCGCTCAAGGCCTTCGTCGCCGAACACGGCGAGGCGGTGCTCAAGCCGCTCGACGGCATGGGCGGGCGTTCGATCTTCCGCGCCCGCGCTGGCGAGCCCAACCTCAACGTGATCCTCGAAACCCTGACCCAGGGCCACCACAGCCTGGCGATGGCGCAGCGCTACCTGCCGGAGATCGTCGACGGCGACAAGCGCATCCTGCTGGTCGACGGAGAGCCGGTCGACTACTGCCTGGCGCGGATCCCGCAGGGCGACGAGTTCCGCGGCAACCTCGCCGCCGGCGGCCGCGGCGAAGGTCGCCCGCTGAGCGAACGCGACCGCTGGATCGCCGCCCAGGTCGGCCCGGAAATGAAACGCCGCGGCATGCTGTTCGTCGGCCTCGACGTGATCGGCGACTACCTCACCGAGGTCAACGTCACCAGCCCGACCTGCATCCGCGAGCTCGATGCGCAGTTCGGCCTCAACATCGCCGGCACGTTGTTCGACGCGATCGAAGCCAAGGTCCAGATGACGCACGCCGCATGAGTGCGGTCGCGGCACCCATGGCCGACTCCAGCGGGTACGGTCCCGGCGAGGAATATGTCACTGGCGGCGACGGCCGCATCAGCGCCACGCTGGTGTTGTCGCTGCTGGTGCACGGCGTGTTCCTGCTCGGCGTCGGCTGGACGCTCGAGAAGGCAGCGCCGGTGATGCCGACGCTGGACGTGATCCTCACCCAGACCGCCTCCGCGCTGACGCCCAAGCAGGCCGACTTCCTCGCCCAGGCCAGCAACCAGGGCGGCGGCGAGCACGACAAGAGCACGCGCCCGCGCGAGGCCCAGTCCGGACCGTTGCCGCAAGCCACGTCCGGGGTCGCGCCGCGCCCGCTGCAGGCACAGTCGCCGGCGCCGCAACCGGCACCGCAGACGCGCGTGGTCAGCAGCACCCGCGGCGCGACCACGACTGCCGCCGCGCGCGCCACACCGACGCCGAGCGAACGGCCGCTGCCGCGTGGCCAGGAGAAGATCGAGCACGACGTGGCGATGGCGCGACTGGCCGCCGAGATCCACATGCGCTCGGAGCGCTACGCCAAGCGACCGATGCGCAAGTTCGTTTCGGCCAGCACCCAGGAATACGCCTGGGCCGGCTACCTGCGCAGTTGGGTCGACCGGGTCGAGCGCGTCGGCAACCTCAACTACCCCGACGAGGCGCGGCGACGCCGGCTTGCCGGCCAGGTGGTGATCAGCGTGGCGATCCGCCGCAACGGCACGGTCGAGCGCGCCGACATCGTCAAGACCAGCGGCATCCCGCTGCTCGATGCCTCGGCGCTGCGCATCGCCAAACTGGCCGAGCCCTACCCGCCGCTGCCGAAGACCGACGAGAACCCGGACCTGCTGCACGTCACCCGCACCTGGAGCTTCCTGCCGGGCGGGCAGCTGGTTGACGAGTGACGGGCGAGCTACGAGGCGGTCTACCGCGCCTTGAGGGCGCGCTGCTGCTCGAGGGTCAACGCGACGTTGTTGCGCAGGTAGGCCGGCTCGACCTGTTCCGGCGCCATCGCCTCGCCGCGCGCGAACATCAGAGCGGCCAGGCGCACGACATCGCCCGCGTGCGGTAGTTGCGTTGCATCGATCGCGGTGAACCGCGCGCCCAGGCGCTGTTGCAGCGCACCCTCGACAGCGGCGAAGCCGGTGCCCACCCCTATCCAGCCGGAGACGGTATCGGGCAGCACGATGGCATCCGGTGCAGCGACGACTTCGTCATTCAGGGCGTGGAGTTCGCCGCTCCTCAGCGTGTAGCCAGCGGCATAGACCTCGCCCATGCGCGCGTCGATGGCAGCTAACACGCGCGCACCGTCGCTCAACGGTGTCGCGCGCATCGCCAGCGCCGCCAGCGTCGACACCGGCACCACCGGCCGGTCGAGCGCGAGCGCGACGCCCTGCGCGAGCGCGATCCCGAGGCGCACGCCGGTGAAAGCACCGGGGCCGCGACTGACTGCGATCGCATCGAGCTGTGCACGGGCGACCCCGGCCTGCGCCAGCAGTTGTTCGGCCCACGGCAACGCCAGTTCAGCGTGGCGGCGCGGGGCGAGCTCGAAACGCTCGCACACCTCGCCGTCGATCGACACGGCGACCGACAGCGCTTCGGTGGTGGTTTCAAACGCGAGCAGTTTCATGGGATCACGGCAGTCCGGAGGTCAATCGTCGGCAACTGGCAGCGTTGCTGCCATTGCGGAAGCCGATTCTAGCGGGAGGTCTTCCGCAACCGGCGCAAAGAACGCCTCCACATCCTCGATGCGTCGCGTCTTCGGCAATGGCGGCAGCGAATTGAGGAAGACGCTGCCGTAGGTCTTGCTGAGCAGGCGCGGGTCGCACAGCACCAGCACGCCGCGGTCGCTCTCGTTGCGGATCAGGCGGCCGGCGCCCTGCTTGAGCGCGATCACCGCCTGCGGCAATTGCTCGTCGCGGAACGGGTTGCCGCCGTTGCGGCGGATCGCGTCCAGCCGCGCCTCGAACACCGGGTCGTCGGGCGCGGCGAACGGCAGCTTGTCGATCACCACCACGCTCAGCGCGTCGCCGGCAACGTCGACGCCTTCGCGGAAGCTGGCGGCACCGAGCAACACGCCGTTGCCGGAGGCGCGGAAACGCTCCAGCAGCACCGATCGCGGCGCCTCGCCCTGCACGAACAGCGGCCATGGCCCGCCCTTGAGCAGTTCGGCGGCTTCGCGCAACGCGCGGTGCGAGGCGAACAGCACGAACGCGCGGCCGCCGGAGGCCCCCAGCACCGGTCGCAGCTTCTCGACCATGCTCTCGTTGTAGTGGCGCACCACCGGGTCGGGCAGGCCGCGCGGCAGGTAGCACAGCGCCTGTGTTTCCCAATCGAACGGGCTGGGCACCAGCAGGGTCCGCGGCGCGTCGTCGCCTTTGAGATAGAGCCCGAGCTTGATCGCGTAGTGCTCGAAACGGCCGCCCACGGCCAGCGTGGCCGAGGTGAACACCCACGCCGCCTGCGAACGCGCGCGGTGCTGGGCGAGCGGTCCGGCGACGTCGAGCGGGGTGCGGCTGAGGCGGAAACCACGCGCGGTCAGCTCGTACCAGAGCACGCTGTCGTCGTCGCGTTTTTTCTTTTTGGCTTCGTCCACGTCATCGACGCCGTCTGCGGCCGCGCTTTCGGCATCGAGCTGGGCGAAGTCGTCGGCGAACTCATCGTCCTGCGTGGCCGCCGGTTCGGTCGCATCATCGCGCCAGCGCCGCAGCCGGCCCTCGAACTCGACCGCACGCGCGGCGCAGGCGTCGAAGCCAGGCGAGGCCGCGGCCAGCGGCTGCAAAACCGCGTGCAGCTGCTGCAGTGTGAGCGCGAGCGCATCGAATGCTTCCTCGACCGCTGACACCTCCGCCGCGCGGCGACGCGTGCCGCGCACCGGCAACTCGTCCATCGCCGCGCGCAGCGCACGCACGGCCTGTTCCAGCGCACGCGCCGGCTCCTGCACGGCGGCCAACGCCGACGGCACCTGCCGGCATTCGGTCAGGGCATCGCGTGCCAGCTCGACCAGCGGCCGCGCGCTCAGCGCCTCGCCGAAGAACTGCGCGGCCAGATCCGGCAACTGGTGCGCCTCGTCGACCACGAACGCCTGCGCGCCGGGCAGGATCTCGCCGAAGCCTTCCTGCTTGAGCGCGAGGTCGGCCAGCAACAGGTGGTGGTTGACCACCACCAGGTCCGCCGCCTGTGCACGCTGGCGCGCCTGCACGACAAAGCAGTCGGCGAAGAACGGGCACTCACTGCCGAGGCAGTTCTCGGTGGTGCTGGTGACCATCGGCAGCAGCGGCGAATCGTCCGGCAGGGCGTCGAGTTCGGCCAGATCGCCCATGCGCGTGCGCCCGGACCAGGTGACGATGCGCTGGAACTGCGCGGCCAGCTCGCGGCTGCCGAACTTCGGCTCACCTTGCGCCTGGCGCATGCGGTAGTGGCACAGGTAGTTGGCGCGTCCCTTGAGCAGCGCGCTCTTGAGGCCGATACCAAGCGCGTCGCGCACGCGCGGCAGGTCGCGGTGGTAGAGCTGGTCCTGCAGCGCGCGCGTGCCGGTGGAGACAATCGTCTTCTTGCCCGACAGCAGCGCCGGCACCAGGTAGGCGAAGGTCTTGCCGGTGCCGGTGCCGGCCTCGGCCAGCAGCGTGCCGCGGCTGTCGAAGGCATCGGCGATCGCGCCGGCCAGTTCCTGCTGGGCCGGCCGCACCGTGAACGCCGGCAGGTTGCGCGCGAGCTCGCCGCCGTCGGCCAGGGCCGCACGGCTGGCCAGGCTGAGGCGGCTGCCGCTCGGGGTCGGATCGGTTGGCACAGGCGCCGCAGCTTGCATGGGGTCTCGATTCGGGTCAGGGAGCGCATGCGGCATCGGCCGCGGCCGGACAGTCCACCTCGCTCACGACCAGGCGCCGATCACGGGAACCACTGCAGTTTGCGCCGTTGCCGCGACCGCCGTTGCGACCGGCCGCGCCACTGCGCCGCCTATTCTAGTAGCGCGGCGGTGCCGCCACCGTGCAGGCGTCGCGCTCGCGGCGCGCATCGGCCACGCTGCCACCGGGCGTGTCGGCCGACGCCGGACGGGTCAGGCGCACCTGGGCGATGGTCTCCCAGTGTCGCCGGCACAGCGGTCCGACCTTGGAGCCCTGCTCCAGCCCCTGACGCGCGAAGCGCTCGGCGTCGTCCAGCCGTTGCTGCAGCAACGCCGCTTCGGCGCGGTCCTGCAGCAGTGCCGGATCGCTGGGATTGAGCTGCAGGGCCTGGTCGAGCGCCGCGGCGGCCTCGGGGTATTTGCGCTCGCGCTCCAGCCGCTCGGCGTCCTCGCGCAGGTCTTCGACCTGTGGATCACGCAGCGGTTGCACGTCGAGCTCACTGGCATTGGCGCCGCCGGCGGCGCGGATCTCGGCGACCGCGGCGGCGGCATCGAAACCGGGCAGGCCGATGTCCGGCGCGGTGGCGCAGCCGGCCAGCAGGATGGCGAGGGCGACACCCGCGGCCACTCCGCTCCAGCGCGGGGTGGTGAACCAACGGATCACGGCGTGTCCTCCTGCTGCGGTTGTGGCGCGGGTTGCGGCGCAGGCTCCTGCGCCGGGGCTTCGTCCTTGCGACCGAAGCCGAACCACTCGCGCCAACCGCCGCCCTGCTCGTCCTCGGCCACCGGCTGCGGCGCCGGGCATGGCGTGTAGGCCGGCGCGAACCCGGCCACGAACGGCAGGCGGCGCGCACCGGCACAGGCGGCGTCGGTGGTGTTGGCGCCGACCACCCACTGCCAGTCGATGCCCTTGTCGCCGACCTTGAGCGGCGCGGTCGGCAGCCGCGAGAAGATCGCCGACCACACCCGCATCGCACCGGTACCGCCGTACAGACCGGTGGCCTGGTTCTGGTCATTGCCGACCCAGATCACGGCCAGATGATCGCCGGTCCAGCCGGCAAACCAGCTGTCGCGACCGTCGTTGCTGGTGCCGGTCTTGCCGGCCGGCGACAGGCGGCCAAGGCCGTCGTTGATGAGCTGGCGACCGGTGCCGTTGGACACCGCCTGCTGCAGCGCGATGGTGATCAGGCGCGCGGCGATCGCGTCGCCTTCCTGCGCTGGCGCCGGCTCCTTGTCGTAGCGGTTGACCGCCTTGCCGTTGGCGTCGAGCACCCCGCGCACCGCGTGCAGCGGCTGGATTTCGCCGCCCGATGCGAGGAACTGGTACAGCTGCGCCATCGCGTACGGGCTCTGGTCGACCGCGCCGAGGATCAACGCCGGATTCGGTTCGGCCTCGATGCCGGCGAGCGTGCGGATCAGGTCGGCGATGCGCTCGGGCGCGACCTGCATGCCGACACGCACGGTGGCCTGGTTGTAGGACATCGCCAGCGCATCGATCAGACGCACGGTGCCGTGGCTGCGGCCGTCGGAGTTGCCGGGGTTCCAGTTCTTTTTCTTTCCCAGCGCGACGGTGACCGGCGAGTCGTCGACGTAGCTCGCCAGCGAGTACTTGCCCGGCTGCGCCAGCGCCAACAGGTACACGAACGGCTTGAGCAGCGAACCGACCGGGCGCTGCGCCTCGACCGCGCGGTTGAAGCCGTGTTCGGCGAAGCTGCGGCTGCCGACCACGGCCACCACCTCGCCGCTGTGCACGTCGGTGACGACCAGGCCGGCCTGCAGCGGCGGCCGCCGCTTGCTGTCGAGGCTCTTGAGGGTGCGCGTGACTGCGCCTTCGGCCTGCGCCTGCGCCGACGGCGCCATGCCGCTCATCACGCTGAGGCCGGCGCCGGACAGGGCATCGGCCGGGTAGTCGCGGGCGAGCTGGCGGCGCACCAGGTCGACATAGGCCGGAAAGCGATTGGCGGCGACGCTGCCTGGCGCGGTGGTGATGCCGAGCGGCGCCTTGAGCGCGCGCTGGTATTCGGCGTCGTCGATCAGGCCGGTCTCGTGAAACTCGCCGAGGGCGAAGTTGCGCCGTTCCAGCGCGCGCTCGGGATGGCGGCGCGGGTCGTAAAAAGACGGACCGCGCACGATGCCGACCAGCAGCGCGATCTGCTCGGTCGACAGGTCGCGCAGGTCGCGGCCGAACCAGAACTCGGCGCCGGCGGCGACGCCGTGGATCGCCTGGGCGCCACGCTGGCCGAGGTAGACCTGGTTGAGGTAGGCCTCGAGGATCGTGCCCTTGTCGTAGCGCGCCTCGATCAGCAGCGCGTAGAGGATTTCCTTGCCCTTGCGGGTCAGGGTCTGCTCGCGGCCGATGCCGAGCAGGCCACTGCGTGCAAGCTGCTGGGTCAGGGTGCTGGCGCCCTGCCGGCTGCCGGTGGCGGTCTTGAACGCCGCGCGCACCATGCCGCTCAGGTCGATGCCGTGGTGGCTGCTGAAGTCGCGGTCCTCGACCGCCTGCAGGCCGGTGACCAGCAGTTCCGGCACCTCCTTGATGCGCACCAGCCGGCGCTCTTCCTGCTTCTGGCCGTACAGCGTGGCGATGCGCGCCGGATCGAGCCGCGCCGACTTCAGTGCGCGCTTTTTCCCGGCGTCGCGCACCGACGCCACGCGACCACCCGACAGCACCACTTCGAGCTGTCGCTCTGGCACCGCGCCATCGACGTCGTTGAAGCCGCGGCTGGCGATCAGCCAGCGACCGCCGTTGCGCGCGTAGGTGCCGGGCCGACGACCGTCGCCGTCACGGTAGGCCGCCGCATCAAGCTCGGTCTTCAGCGTGGTCACGTCGAGGGCCAGGCCCGGCGCCAACTCCAGCGGCCGCGCATAGACCCGGGTCGGGATCTGCCAGCGCAACTGGCCAAAGCGCTCACCGACCTCGTGGTTCAGGTACAGCGTGTACGGGATGAGGAAACCCAGGCCCAGGCCGATCGCGGCCAGCACCCAGGTGACCAGGCGCCGACGCCACTGCGGGGAATCATCGCGATTGTCGCTGGTTTCGTCTTCGTCGTAATCGATTCGGGCCACGGCATGGGACAATGACAGGGCTGCGCCCTCGTGAAACCGAGTCTAGCGCAGCCCGCCGGCCCCTCCGTGCGCCGGCAGCAGCAGTGGCGTTTGCAATAGGGAGTTCCTTCAGCATGGCGGTGATTCGATGGCGATGAGCTGGGCCGATCTTCGGTTCCTGTACGACCGGGGGACGGGGTTGTTCCGGCGCGGCCTGACCAGTCTGCACACACGTGGCCTGCGCGCCTCCTGGCAACGCGTGCTGAAGCAGTTCCACCGGGTTCCCGCCGCGCAGCGCCTGGCGTTGTATCTGCCCGAGCCGGCACCCTTCGCTCCGTTCTCAGTGCCGTACAACGACGCACCGGTCGCCAGCATCGTCATCCCGGTCTACAACCAGTTCGCGCACACCCTGACCTGCCTGCGCGCGCTAGCGGCGCATCCGCCGCAGGCGACCATCGAGATCATCGTGGTCGACGACGGCTCCTCGGACGAAACCGAGGCTGCGCTGCGCCAGATCGACGGCCTGCACTACCACCGCCGAGCCCAAAACGGCGGCTTCATCGCCGCCTGCAACGACGGCGCGGCGCTGGCCCGTGGCGGGTACGTGGTGTTCCTCAACAACGACACGGTGCCGCAGCCGGGCTGGCTGGATGCGCTGCTGGCCACCTTCGATGAGCATCCGAATACCGGCTTGGTGGGGGCGCAGCTGATTTACCCGGATGGTCGGTTGCAGGAAGCTGGCGGGCTGGTCTGGCAGGATGGTTCGGCGGACAAGATAGGCCGACTGCGCTCAACCACCGAGCCGGAGTTCGACTATGTTCGCCGCGTCCACTATTGCTCCGGCGCGGCCATCACGATTCCGCGTCACCTGTTCGAATCGATCGGCGGTTTTGACACCCGCTACGCCCCCGCCTTCTACGAGGACACCGAACTGGGCATGCGCGTGCGTGCGGCTGGATTGCATGCGCTCTGCCAGCCGCTTGCGAAAGTCGTACATGTCGAGGGCGTTACCACTGGCACTGACACACGGCGTGGCATCAAGGCTTACCAGGTCCGCAACCAGCAGACGTTCCGCGAACGCTGGGCAACGACCCTCGCGGCACATCCTGGACATGGTTCGCCAAGCCACGGCCTGACCGATCACCTGCACGGGCATACGGTACTGATCATTGATGCACTCACCCCGCAACCGGATCGGGACTCCGGGTCACTGCGTCTGATCAACCTGATGCGCCTGCTGCGTGAGGAAAACGCACACGTGGTGTTCCTGCCGACCGATCGCGCCCACAGCGGCACCTATACCCGGGCTCTGCAGCAAATCGGTGTGGAGGCCTGGTCTGCACCGGGCGCGAACAGTCCACCGGCCTGGCTGCGTGACCATGGTGCACGTTTCGACACCATTGTCGTATGCCGCCACTACGTCATGCGCGAATGGCTGCCACTGCTGCGCAAATACGCACCGCAGGCCAAGGTGGTGTTCGACACGGTCGACCTGCACTACCTGCGCGAGCGCCGCGGCGCCGAGCTGGCGCGGGACCCGGCGCTGGCGCGGGCCGCCGAGCGCACCCGCGCGCTGGAGCTGGAGATCATCGCCAAGGCCGACGCCACGCTGGTGGTCAGTGAGGTCGAGCGAACGCTGCTGGCGCAGGACGCGCCGCAGGCGCAGGTCGACATCCTCTCCAATCTGCACCGCATCCAGGGCCATGGTCTGCCGTTCGAGCGACGCCGCGACCTGGTCTTCGTCGGCGGTTTCCGCCACCCGCCCAATGTCGATGCGGTGCGCTGGTTCGTGGGCGAGGCTTTCCCGCTGATCCGGGCGCAGCTGCCGGACGTGCGTTTCCATTGCATCGGCAGCGACACCCCGGCCGAGATCGCGGCGCTGGCCGCGCAGCCCGGCGTCGAGATCCACGGCCATGTGCCCGACCTGGCGCCGTACATGGACGGCGCGCGCATCGCGTTGGCGCCGCTGCGCTACGGCGCCGGGGTCAAGGGCAAGATCAACCTGAGCATGGCGCACGGGCAGCCGGTGGTCGCCACCTCCTGCGCGGTCGAGGGCATGCACCTGCGCGACGGCGAGGACGTGCTGGTCGCCGACGAGGCCGCCGGATTTGCCGAAGCGGTGGTGCGGCTGTACCGCGACCCGACGCTGTGGCAACGGCTGGCCGACAACGGCCTGCGCAATGTCGAGCGGCATTTTTCGCTCGATGCCGGCCGCGACGTGGTGCGACGCGTGCTGCTCGACCGGAACTGAGCCTCAGTTGGCGGCCGCGGCGGCGCGCAGCCGACCGGCGAATTCGTCGAGACCGCTGGCGTCGGGATCGAGCTCGCGTGCCGCCTGCAGCGCGGTCTGCGCCGCCTGCAATTCGCCGGCGCCCAGGCGCTCGTCGCCGACCCCGATCCAGCGTTGCGCGAGTCGCCGTCGGGCATCACGCAGCATGGCGCTGTCGCCTTCCAGCGCCGCACACACATCCAGGCATTCGCGCGCGCGCGCAAGCCGGTTGCCGCGCAATTCCTGCTCGAAGCAGCGCCTGGTCGCCGGCAACAGGCGCGCGCCGGCGGCCTTCACCTCCGCGTCCTGCGGCGCCAGCGCCTGTGCCGCGCGCAGCTTGTCGAATGCACTGTCGCCCGGGGGCGTGAGCAGGTCACCGCGCGCCTCCGCGGCCGCCGCTTCATCAAGCAGCAGACGCAGGCGGCGCTTGCGTTCCGCCGTCGGCACGGTACTGCCAAGACGCTGCTGGGCTTGCCGGGCCTGCAGCAGGCGTTGCTTGGCCTCGGCAATCCCCGCGGCGTCGGCGCTGGTCGCGCGCGCCTCGCGCAACGCGGCCTCGGCTTCGGCGAAGCGGAAATCGCCAGCGTATCGGCCGCTGCGCGCGGCATAGGCCTCGGCCACGCGGACCAGGCCGCGCTGCGCGGCCGTGTCGTCGGGGGTGGCCGCCATGACGGCGCGGTAGCCCTCGCGCGCCGCCGCCAACCGATTGCGGCGCAGGTCGGCATCGGCCTGGTTCCGGCGCTGCTCGGCCTGGCGCGCCAGCTCCGCCAGCGCTTCCGGCAGATCAACATGGCCGGGGTCGGCCGCCTGCACCCGCTGCATGCGGGTTGCCGCTTCGGCCAGATCGCCGCGCGCCAGCGAGCGGCGCGCCAATTGCAGCAGGTCGGCGAGGGTGTCCTCGCGGCCTTCCAGGGCCTCGGTCCGGTCCGGCTGCAAGGCCAGCACGCGCTGATACAGCGGCAACGCCGTGTTGTCTCCGCCGTCTAGCCGGCCCGCCGCACGCGCGGCGACGGCTTGGGCGAGCAGGCCATCGACCCCAGCCTCAGTCGCCTCGCGTTCGCGCAGACGGCGGTCGAGGGTCTCGACCTGGCTGCGCGGCACGGCCAGTTCGCGTGCCAGTGTCAGCAGGCGATGGGCCTCATCAAAGCGGCCTGCGGCAATCGCGCGATCGGCCTGGGTGACCGCCGCCTGACCGACGCGCGTCAGTCCGTCGCGCGCGTCACTGCGGTCCGGATCCAGCGCCAGCGCCGCCGCGTAGAGTTCACGCGCGCCACTGCCATCGACCGCACTGAGCCGCCCCTGTGCCAGCGCGCGCGCCGCATCGGCACGCAACTGCTGCGCACGCGTCTGCGGCCACAGCCAGTCCGACAGCGGCTGACGCAGCACCAGCAACAGCAGTGCCGCGATCGCGACGGCCAGCGCCCCGAGCCCCCAACCACGGCGACGCACGCGCCGTGCACCCTCGGCCGCACGCGACACTGGAGCGCGATCGTCCCCGCCGAAGCGCAGTTCACTCCATGACCCGAAGCGCGGCTCGATGCGCTTGCGTGATTCCGTCGGCTCCCTGTCGCCGCGCGGATGCGGCGTGGATCGATCCGGATTGGGCGGCCAAGGCGCAGTCACTGCGCAAGCATAGCGCCGTTGACGCGCGGCGATGTCGAGCGATCTTCATCGCCAGGCACTCAACAGCGCTGCGCGTGCTCCACCCCGGGCAGCGACGACAGTTTGCCCAACAGGGTCGACAGCTGGCCGTAGTCGGCCACGCGCAGGCGCAAGCGCAGGCGCACGCGCGCACCATTGCGCTCGACATCGCTGCGGATGCTGAGCACATGGGCATTGCCCTGCGCGATCACGTTGGTCACTTCCTTGAGCAGCCACTTGCGGTCGAGGGCGAGCACCTCGACGTCGACCTCGTAGCCGCTGCCCGCACGCCCCCATTCCACCGGCAGCACCCGCTGTGGCTGGGCCGTCGCCAGACGCTCGAACGACGCACAGCCGGGCCGGTGCACGCTGACGCCGCGGCCACGCGTGAGGTAACCGACAATCGGCTCGCCCGGCACCGGCTGGCAGCAACGCGCCAGCTGCACCAGCAGGTTGCCGACGCCTTCGACGGTGAAGTCGGTGGTCTTGCGCGGTTGGCGCCGCGGTGGCGGCACGGTCGTGACGGTCGTCGCCGACGGCGCCACCGGCGCGGCCGCGGCGCGTTCGTGCTCGAGCAGGGCACGACCGACCTGATGCGGGCCGATGTCACCCAGCGCCACCTGCACGTACAGGTCGGCGTCAACGGCGAGGTTGAACTTCTCGCGCGCCGGCGCGAGGTCGGCGCCGAGCAGGCCAAGCCGGCGCAGCTCCTTGTCGAGCAGGTCCTTGCCGGCGACCTCGTTGCGCGCCCGGTCGAGCTTGTGGAACCACGCCCGCACCTTGTCGCGCGAGCGGCTGCTGGCGAGGAAGCCGTTGGCCACCACCAGCCAGTCGCGGCGCGGCTCGCCGGTCTTGGCGGTGAGTATCTCGACGCGGTCGCCGCTGCGCAGCTTGTGGTCGAGCGGGACGATGCGGCCGTCAACCTTGGCACCGCGGCAGCGGTGCCCGACCTCGGTGTGCACGTGGTAGGCGAAATCCAGCGGCGTCGCCCCCGCCGGCAGATCGATCACCTCGCCCTTGGGGGTCAGCACGTAGATGCGGTCCTCGACCAGTTCGGTGTCGAATTCACCGGCCAGTGCGGCCTCGTCACGGGCACCGTCGGCCGAGGCCTCCAGCAGCTTGCGCATCCAGGCGATCTTGCGGTCGAACGCGGCGTCGGCGCTGTGGCTGCCGACCTCCTTGTACTTCCAGTGCGCGGCCACGCCGAGTTCGGCCTGGCGGTGCATGTCGTGGGTGCGGATCTGCACCTCCAGGGTCTTGCCCTCGGGGCCGACCACGGCGGTGTGCAGCGAGCGGTAATCGTTGCGCTTGGGCCGGGCGATGTAGTCGTCGAACTCGCTGGGGATCGGCGCCCAGGTCGCGTGCACCACGCCGAGCGCGGCGTAGCAGGCCCCCAGGTCGTCGACCAGCACCCGCACCGCGCGCAGGTCGTAGAGCTCGCCGATCGGCACGTCCTTGCGCTGCATCTTCTTCCAGATGCTGTAGATGTGCTTGGGTCGGCCGGCGATCTCGGCCTGCACGCCCTGCGCCGCCATCGCCTCGCGCAGCGTGTGCTTGACCTGCTCGATGTAACGCTCGCGGTCCACGCGCTTTTCGTCGAGCAGGCGCGCGATCTGCTTGTAGGTCGCCGGCTCCAGGTAGCGGAACGCCAGGTCCTCCAGCTCCCACTTCAGCTGCCAGATGCCCAGGCGGTTGGCCAACGGCGCGTGGATGTCGCGGGTCAGCGCCGCCAGTTCGCGGCGCTCGGCCTCGGGCAGGCGCTCGGCATGGCGCATGCGCGCCAGCTGGCGCGCCAGCAGGATCGGCACCACGCGCAGGTCGCGCACGATCGCCAGCAACAGGCGGCGCAGCCCCTCGCTGCCGGACTGGCCGTGGCGCTCGGCATGCAGCGCCCAGACCTGGGCCGCGGCGCGCTGGCCGTCGAGCAAGGCCGCGACCGCGGGAAAGTCGTGCTCGATGACCGGACCGAGGCCGGTCTGCCAAGCCGGATAGGCGTGCAGGGTCGCCGCGACCACGGTGTCGCCATCGGCGCCAAGCAGGGCCAACGCATCGAGCATGCTCGCCACGGTCGGCGCCGGATCGCGGGCATCGGCAGCGGCCTGCGGATTGTCCGCGGCCTGCTGCAACGCGCGTCGCAGCGGCGCCGCGATCGTCGCGGTCGCCGGATGCGCCAGCACGGCGCTCAGCTCGGAAGACGGTGTTGCCATGGCACGCGGGACGTTCGGATCGACACAGGGGAAGGTCTACACTAGCCGTCAACCGCCTGGAGGAACAGCGCATGCGTTCGATCTTGCCGAGTCTGCTCATCGCCGCCGCGTTGCTGTTCGCTTCCCCGCAATCGCTGGCGCAGCAGCAGGCGATCGAGCGGCAGATGACGCCGGAGCAGTTCCAGGCCGCCGGCCTGGACCGGCTCAGCCCGCAGCAGCTGGCCAACCTCAATGCCTGGCTCAACGGCAAGCTCGACGTCGAGACCACCAAGGCCGCGCAGGCCGCCAAGAAGAAGGTCGAGGAAGAGAACCGCGGCTTCGCCACCTTCGGTTCGGACGAACCGATCCAGGCGCGCATCGTCGGCGAGTTCCGCGGCTTCGGCGAAGGCCGCAGCTACACCCTCGACAACGGCCAGATCTGGCGACAGCGCGACCAGGCCAAGCTCCATGGCCCCCGCCTCACCGATCCGCAGGTCACGATCACCCCCAGCATCATCGGCAGCATCTGGTACATGAAGGTGCAGGGCTTCAACACGCGCACCGAAGTCACCCGGATCAAATGATCCGCACCGTCATCGGCCACCACACTGCATCGCCGTAACCCGTTTGCTCCTGGAGACTCCCATGCGTTTGCTTTCGACCCTCGCCCTGAGCAGCCTGCTCGCCCTCGCCCCGCTGGTCGCCGTTGCACAGCAGTCGTACGTCAACATCGAGCAGCGCCTGAGCGCCGAGCAGATGCAGGCGACCGGCCTGGACGCGCTCAGCAGTGCGCAGCTGGCCCTGCTCAACAAGTTGCTCAGCCAGGAGCAGGCGGTGGTCGCCCAGCAGGTGGAGCAGTCCGTGCGCGACGAGCAGAAGGGCAAGCCGCCCGAGCGTGCCAGCAAGGAGCCGATCAGCAGCACGCTGAAGGGTTCGTTCAGCGGCTGGTCGAACGGCACCGTGTTCGAGCTCGCGAACGGCCAGCGCTGGCGCGTCACCGAGGGTAGCCTCTCGCTCGGCAAGGGCAAGACGCAGCAGAACCCCAAGGTCACGATCGCGCCGGGGTTGTTCAGCGGCTGGTACCTGCAGGTCGAGGGGCAGAACTCGAGTGCCAAGGTGCAGCGGCTGGATTGAGGCCGGGAGCCATCGATCTTGTTTGTGAACACTTCGCCGTCACGTTTGCCTTGGGCTGCCATTCCCGCGAAGGCGGGCTCCGCTTTACCGCGGCGGTAGCCAGGCATCCGGGGACGTTGCCTTGATCGCTTGCTCTTGAAAGCCAAAGCTTTCCGTCCGCTGACGCGGCCGAGTCACTATCTCTTGCTGGCCCAAGATCAAGGGGCGTGCTGGACGACTTCCAGCAGGCATTCGCACCTTGCCCGACGCTGCACGCCAGACACTGACTACGTCAAGGCAAGGATGGTGCTGCATCGCACTGAGCAACTGCACCGGACTGACCATCTACTTCGCCGATCCGCACAGCCCCTGGCAGCGCGGTATCTGCGAGATCATCAATAGCCTGCTGCGCCAGTACTTCCTCAGGGGCACCGACCTGTCGGTGCACTTGCTGCGCGCCAATGACGTGGCCTGGGTGATGAACAACCGGCCACGCTAGACCCAGGTCCGGCAAGCCACCGGCCAAGTGTTCTTCGAGCACTATCTCAAAGATCCGGGGCGTGCCCAATCGCGGCGCACTTGGAACTTGATTCCGCCCGCCACAAAAAACTACGGCCCCTTGCGGGGCCGTAGTGGTGTTGCGTGTTGCCTTGCAGTCGATCAGAAGCGCTGCTGGTACTTCATGTACACGAAGCGGCCGATGTCGTAACCGCCGTAGTACGAGTAGCCCGAGTTCGGCTGGTCGTATTCCGGAGCGGCCTGGTGGTCGAACACGTTGTTCGCGCCGACCGACACGGTGGCATTCCACGGGGCATTCCAGCGGACCTGGAGGTCGTGGAAGGTGTTGGCGCCGATCTCGTTCATCGGCGTGATGTTGCCGCCGGTGTCCGGTGCCGAGTAGTTCGGCAGGGTGCAACGCACCCGGTCGGCGGCAATGTTGGCCGCAGTCGCGGTGAACGAGCAGTTCTCCTTCACGCCCGAGTAGTAGCGCATGCCCCACGACGCACCGAAGTCGCCCTTCTCCCAGCTCAGGTTCAGGTTCGAACGCAGGCGGAAGTAGCCGCCGAAGCCGTTCTGCTGCGACGGCGGGTTCTCGGCGAGGTTGTCGGTCTTGAGCTCGTTCTTGGTGACGTAGCTGTTCTGCCAGGCCGCGCCGAACTTGCCGTAGGCGGTATCCAGGCTGTAGCTGACGTCGAAGTCGTAGCCCTCGACCTCCTGGTAACCGGCATTGACGCCGGTACGGGTGGCTGCCGTGACCACACCGGTCACCGGGTCACGGGTGAAGCGGGTACCGACGGTTGCGTTGCAGCGCGACTCGATGCCACGCACATAGCAATCCGCCAGAGCCGTGCCCACCGTGTCATTGATGATGGTGTTCTCGATCTTGATGTTGTACCAGTCGAGCGACAGGTTCAGACCCTCGGCAAAACTCGGGCTCCAGACAAAACCCAGGGTCTTGGAGGTCGAGGTTTCCGGGGTCAGCTCCGGGTTGGAACCCGACATGAACGCGATGCTGGTCGCCTCATTCGGACCCGGGGCCGGTTCCGTGCCCGAAGCGTTCGGCTGACGGAAATCGACCGGGACGTCCTGCAGGCAGCGCGGGGTACCGGCGGCATTGCCGAACGAGGTATCGCACGGATCGGTGTACTCGTCGAACGTCTGCGACAGGCCACCGTACAGGTCCGACACGGTCGGGGCACGGAAGCCCTCGGCCCAGGTGCCGCGCACCAGCAACTGCTCGAACGGCTTCCACTTGAAGCCGAACTTGCTGTTGGTGGTGTCACCGAAGGTGTCGTAGTCGGAGTAGCGGCTCGCCAGGCTGACGCTCAGCTCCTTGGCGAAGGCCACGTCCGCAAGGATCGGCACCAGGAACTCGGCATAGACCTCGTCCAGGCTGTAGCCGCCCGCGGTCGGGCCGCCGGCCAGGTCGGTGGAGATACCGGTCTGGGCAAGCCCGTCCGGAGAGAACGAACCGCTTTCCTTGCGGTGCTCCACGCCCACGGCGACACCGAGGTCACCGGCAGGCAGAGTGGCGATGGTGCCCGACAGGTTGGCGAAGTAGTTGGTGGTCTCGGTTTCCGACAGAGCCTGGCCCGGCAGGTACAGGAACCCGGCAACGTTCGGATCAGAGGCCGTGTTCTGGCCGCCGTAGCCGGCCGGCACCAGCGGGTTCCACGGCGTGCACTGGCCACCGCCAACGCCCAGCTGGATCGGGTTGGCAGCCGTACCGCACTGCACGACGCCGTCAGCGTTGAGGAACGACGGGCCCACCGCCAGGCCGACGGCCTGGGTGTTGAGGTTACCCGTGCTGATCTGGACGCCCTTGTTCTGGTTGTACAGGTAGCCTGCGTCCCAGTCCCAGAACTTCTCGCCGATCTCGAACGCGCCGCTGAACGCACCGGTGAAGCGGAACGTGGTCAGGTTGTTCTGGACCTGGCGCGGCACTTCCCAGCCACGACGGACGAAGTCGATGTCCTGCGGGGCCACGCCGGCCGGCATGGTGCCGTTGGCGACGGCCTGGTTGCCGACCGGGTTGAAGTAGCTGTCCGCCGACATCGGGGTGCCGAAACGCGCCGACTGGTACGGGTAACCGGCGTTCTGCGCGAACGACTCACGGTCCGTGTACAGCACGTCGGTGTCAAAGCCGACCGAGTCGGTGATGTCGAAGTGACCGTTCAGGAACACCGACTTGCGCTCGATGCCCGTGTAGACCGTCGACTGCTCGGCCGGGTTGGAGGTGTCGCCGGCGGAGTTGCGGTAGTTGGCGAAGTCGCGCGGGTCGAGGCCGGCCACAGCGCGGTTCAGCGTGCGGTTGGCGAAGATCGGGTCGCCGTCGGCGTTAACATTGCCGGTGTCGTAGCTGAAACGACCGTACTGCGTGGTGCCCGAGAGGCCGCCCGGACGGGCCGGGGTCTTCTCGCCGGTCGGGTAACGGTCGATCGCGAACCAGCGATCACGCGCCCAAACCGGGTCTTCCTTGGTGTATTCGACGCCGGCCGTGAGCGAACCACGGTCACCGCTGAAGCCCAGCAGGAAGTCGTAGACCTGACGCGTGCCGTCGCCCTGGTCGTACTGACCGATGTAGGCGCTGGCTTCGGCACCTTCGAAGTTCTTGCGGGTGATGATGTTGACCACGCCGGCGATGGCGTCGGAACCGTAGGTGGTCGAGGCGCCGTCCTTCAGCACTTCGATGCGCTCGACCATCGCGGCCGGGATCGAAGCAACGTCCTGCATGCCGCCGTTGGTGATGCCCAGGCGCTTGCCGTTGACCAGGATCAGGGTGCGGTTGGCACCGAGATTGCGCAGGTCGATGTACTGGCCACCGACTTCTTCGCCCGAGGACAGCGGCGAGGTGCGGCTGATCGCCGGCGAGCCGGCGGCGGTGATGTTCTGCAGGATGTCGGCAACCGAGTTGAAGCCCTGGTTCTCGATGTCCTGGCGGCTGATCAGAAGCACCGGCGCGGCGGTTTCGACGTCAACCTGACGGATGCGCGAGCCGGTGACTTCGATGCGGTCGAGGGTGGTGGCGGCCTGGTCGCCACCTTCCTGCGCGCTGGCAAACGCCGGCGCCAAAGCGATCGCGATACCGGCCGGCAGCATGCCGACGCGCATCGCGGTGCGCAGATTGCGGTGATTCATCTATCTCTCTCCAGTAATCGTTATGGGCGTGTTAAACGCCTTGGAGAAGTTACGTCCCGGTGAACGCCGCCGCTTTGCGATTGCCCACCAGAGACTTTGCCGAATGTGTCCGCGAGGACACGGCCGCGCTGCGGTAGCGGGTCGCGGACTGGCCGAAACGGGCGCGGAAGGCGCGCGCGAAGCTGCAGCAGTTGTCGAAACCGCTGGCCGCGGCGACCTCGCCGATCATCATCGAGGTGCTGGTGAGCAGCTCCGCCGCGTGCTCCAGGCGCATGCGCGCCGACGCCGCCTGCGGGCTCTCTTCGTAGAGGCTGTGGAAGGTCTTGGAGAAGTACCAGCTGGAGAAGCTGGTCAACTCGGCCAACTCGCTGATGCGCACGACGCGGTCGCAGTTGCCTTCCAGGTATAGACGGGCGCGCTGCAGGCGCCCGAACACCTGGCGCTTGCGGCTGCGCGAGCGGCCCGGGCAACGCGGGATGCGCGCGGCCAGATCGCGCTGGACGCCGGCCAGGTGCAGCAGGATCGGCCGCAGTGCGGTGGTGTCGAAACTGGCGTCCTCGCCCAGGCGCGCCGCGGCCTCGCGCCACAGGCGCAGGCTGATGCGGGCATCGCGGCGCGACATGTGGCCGCGGCCGGCGTAGAGGCCGCGATCGGCGAAGCGCGTCATCTCGCGCAAGGCGTCGCTCGACAGCGTGAGACCGACGCAGACGCCGGTGCGGTCGGCCTGCACCACCGGCTTGGAGTCTTTCTCGAAGGCGATCCAGTCGCCGCCCTTGAGGCGGAACTTGCCCTCTTTGGCCTCGACCCACGAGCTGCCGTGCAGCTGGACCCAGATCGAGAACCCACCGGAGATCTGCGCGCTACCCAGCCGCGAAACGCCGATGCAGCCACCCTGAACCGCGCCGTCCGGCGTATCGAGCTGCAGCAGCTGCCCGCGGTCCGCCCATTGCACTTGCTCCATTGGTCCACCTCATGTGCCGAGAATGGCCAATGGATTTGCCTGAGACGGGCCGCCGGATCAGGAAACTTGCCGGAGACTTATGCGAATTCGCAACGAAACCCGAGCCGAAGGAGTTACGAAAGAATATTTCTTATTTTAATCAGTTACTTGAGCCATCCTGGCGCGAAGGCTTTCGGCTCCGGTGGCAGCTCCATGAAGCCGATGTCGGCGCCGTCCCACTCGGCCAGGGCCAGGTAAATGGTGTCACCGCGCGGGCTCAGGCTGAAGCCGTTGATCGCCGAGCGCCGGCCTTGGTCCAGGCAGCGCGGCGCGGCGGTGTCGGCCGGAACGATCCGGCGCAGGCTGGCAGCACAGTTGTGCCGTCGCTCGAGGTAGCGCACCTGCCCCGCCTCGTCGACGGCCCACAACCGGTAATGGTCGGCCACCGGCTCCTCGGCATCGATCCGCTGGATGCTCGGCGTGGACAGGCCCAGGTCGGCTTGCCACAGACCGCTCTGGGTCAGCCGGGTGAACAACACCCGGCCACCCCGGGCGTCGACCTGGACCTGCGACACGTCGTCGATGGCAGCCAGCGAGCGCCAGGGGCGCTGGGCCCGATCGAACAGGTGCAGGCGCAGACGGCCATCGTCGGTGCCGGTCAGCACCAGCAGCCGGTTCGGGTCGGGCAGGTACACGGCCTGCAGCGGCTCCGGCACCGGCGGGTCGAGCCGGGTCACGCGGCCATTGGCGGGCGTCACCTCGTGCGCCACGGCGCGGCCGTCCTGGCCCACCCCAGTGACCAGCAGGCGTCGGCTGTCGGCAGACCAGGCCAGCGCGTAGCGCGTCATCGGCCGCACCCCGCCCACCATCCGCAGCGTGTCGGGCTGTTCGAGGTCGGCCCACCACAATCCGTTGTCGCCGGAGCGGTCGGACACGAACGCCAACTGCCGCCCGTCGGGGGCTACCGCCGGCAGGATGTCGCGCGCCGACGAGGGGAACAACGGCTCGACCACATGCACCGCCCCAGGCCCACCGCTGCCCAGCGCCACCCGATAGAGTCCGAAAAAGGGTTTGCGCCGGACAAAGGCCGCCGCCGGCCGCGCCCGCGCGACCGACGGCGCCTGGGCATCGGCGATCGGGATGGCGCTGGCCACGCCGCTGGCCAGGTCCAGCCGGAACACGTGGCTGTCGCCGTCGATCATGCTGCCGAACAACAGCGCACGCCCGTCGGGCAACCAGTCCCAGCCGCGCACGTCGGTGCGCAGCCGACTGAGGCGCTCGGCGACGCCGCCCTCGGCCGGGATCCGCCAGAAATCACCGAGCGGCGCGTTGCGCACGAACACGATCCAGCGCCCGTCCGGCGAGTAGCGCGGCGCGCTGTCGACATCCTTGGCATTGGCCTGGTAGGGCACCGGGCGCCACTGGCCGCTGGCCAGGTCGAGCACACGCAGGCCATGGTGGCCGCGCTCGCTGGTCATGCTGCCGAAGATCAGGCCGCTGCCGTCCGGGGTCCAGTCGAACGAAGGCGGGCTGCGGTGGTCGCAGCCGCCGATTTCGTGTTCGCCGCGTGCGTTGGGGGCCACCATCCGGATCGTGCAACGGACCCCGGCTTGCAGACGGGCAAAGGCGATCCAGCGACCGTCCGGCGACCAGGCCGGCGCGCTGTCGTCGGCGCCGTCCGGCGGCCGGGTCAGTTGCCGCGGCTGGGTCGGCTCGGTGGTCTGCACCAGGATCGCTGTGCCCTTCTGGCCGTCGGGGATGGCCACGTAAGCCACCAGTGACGCGTCCGGGGAAAGCGTCGGCGCCAGCTCGAAACCCGGCATCGAGGTGATCAAGCGGTACGGCCGCTCAGCGCGCACCGTCTGCGTGCCTGCTGTCAGCGTGGCCTCGCTCGGCGAGCGCTCGCGCAGCCCCGCCCAGGCCAGCAGCAGCACGACCAATGCCGTCACCGTCACCGTGGCGCCGGCGAGCGAGCGCCAGGTGGCGCGCGTGCGCGCCGGCTCCGGCAGCGGCACCGGTGCCAGCGGCTCGGTCGGATCAAGACTGGCGATGGCCGGGTACTGCGCGGTGGTGCGGGTCGGATCGGACCAGCGCGCGTCGGCCGGATCACCCGCGGCGTCTTCGCCCGACGCGGCATCCGCCGCCAGCCATTCGACCGGCGCCAGCAGGCGGTAGCCGTTCTTGGCGATCGTTTCGATGTAGCGCGGGTTGCCGCGCTCGTCATCGAAGGCCTTGCGCAGTTGGGTGATGGCCTGGGTGATGACGTCGTTGGTTGGCAATGTGTCCGGCCACACCTCGGTCAGCAACGCATCGCGGCTGACCACACGCCCGGCCTGGTCGATCAGCGCCAGCAGCACGCCCATCGACTTCGGCGTGATCCGCAATGCACGGCGCTTGCCGGGTGCGCGGATCTCGCGCAGCGGTACGTCGATCAGGCACTCGCCCACGCGCAGCCGATCGGATGGCAGGGCGCGCGGGATTGGCTCGGAGGGTCTGGGCATGAATCCGGAATGGTGCGAGGCCAGCTGAACAGCCGTCATGTGACTTTCGGCCTGAATCGGCCAACCGACAGACTTGGCAAAACGCGCAGGCGCGATCGGGAAAGCGCAGCGCGGCCAGACATTCTAACGTCCTTTGGGCTAACCCCATTCATCCGGGGTGGCTTTCAGGCCCTCTCTCGCCGACGTCTTAACAGAACGTACA
Organism: Lysobacter cavernae; assembly: GCF_042648505.1. Taxonomy (NCBI): domain Bacteria; kingdom Pseudomonadati; phylum Pseudomonadota; class Gammaproteobacteria; order Lysobacterales; family Lysobacteraceae; genus Lysobacter; species Lysobacter cavernae. The sequence goes on along the minus strand of NZ_JBHRXK010000010.1, from coordinate 3,142 downwards.
GTTCCGACATTCGCGCGATCCGCGCGTTTTTTTTTGCCCGTCTCACGGACTCTCAGCGGCGCTCATGACGCAACAGCGTCAGGCCGATCAGGCGCGACACCACCGCCGCGAGATACCCCACGCCGGCCAGTTGCTCCAGCATCACCAGCACGCGCGCGGTCGAACCCAGTGGGATCACATCGCCGAGACCGACGGCGGAAAGGTTGGTGAAGCTCAGGGACAGCAGCTCCAGCCAGCTGCGCGGTTGCCCCGGATTGAGTGCACCGGTGAAGCTGCCCGGGTACCAGGCCTGGCAGACCACAAACACGTAGGCGAAGCCCCAGGCCAGCAGCGTGAATGTGGCGCCTGCTGCGAACAGCTCGTCGGAGGTCACGCGGTGGTCGCTCATCATGTAGGCGATCAGGCTGCCGGCGGCGTAGAAGTACACCGCCGCCTCCAGCGCCGAGGAGAGCACCAGCAGGGACTCGCTGGCAAACAGCACCGACAGCAGTGAGAACCCGAACGCAGGCACCGCCAGCAACCACGCGATCCACTTGATCGCCGGGCTGCGGTTCACCACCCACACCGCCAGCGCCAGCGCCAGCACGCCGAACGCGCCGAACACCACGCGCCCGCCGCGCATCTCGTCGAACAGCGGGTACAGCACCAGGCTCAGCAACTGCACGGCCAGCAGGAACGCCGACGGGTGTCGGCGCACGGTCACGCGCCAGCGCAGGGAGGACAGGCGGGGTTCGCTCATGGCGGCCGAGTGTGCCGCAGATTGCAATGCCATACACCCGGGCCCGACCTCGTGCCAGGACGAGGCCCGGCCTGAATCGCCCGGAGTTCCGTGGACACTCAGCCCCCTCGTTGCGCGTAGCGCCGTTCAAACTCTACAGGGTGACGCGCCGCCATTTGTACCGGGCCATTGATGAGCTGCAGAGCGATCACCTGGAGCGCGTTCTCCGAGCCTGAGATCCATCCGCTGCTTCACCGCCCTGTCACATGGGGACCTATAAGAGCTCGACGGATAGCGCACGGAGGTGACCATGGAGTTGCGGAATGGACGGCCTGTCATCGGACGCGGTCGCGAGGAATACGCCTCACGCTTTTCCATATTGACCTCCATAGCACCAGGGGCCGCGACAGACTACGTACCAGGCAGCCGCCAAAGAGCTGAAAGCGGGCTGTTCCGCACTGACGACAGGCCCGACGTTTTTGTACGATCGAGCAGCTATCCAGGGATGCCACGGCGCCGGATCCTGGCGCTGGCTTGCATGATGGCCTGCGCCATGCCGCTGGGCAGTCATGCGCAGGAAGCCGAGCCAAGCGAGCCACTGGGAGCCGACCCCAATGCCGTCCTGGTGGGCACGGTCTACGGCACCGTGCCACCGCTGATGTTGAACACCGGCGATGTGGTCACCGCCAGCGGGATGTACGTCTCGGCCCTGGTTGCAGCGGGCGATGTCGGCGGCGTACCCAATGCCATCGGCATCGCGGGAGGCGGTGGCATCGGCGTGATCGCCACCAACTCGTCCGGGTACAGTGCCGTCATGGTCCAGTACGGCGGCGTCATCGACCTGGGCACGGGCACCACTATCAGCGTGGAGGGGCGCGGTTCGCCGACCCCGGAAATCGGCGCCACCGGTATCTACGCGGGTTTGCTCGGCACGGGCAACCTGGTGCCAACCGTGACCGCGCGGGACTTGTCGATCACCGCCAGTTCCAACAGGCCCTACGGCGTGTATGCGCGGTTCGACAGCCGCATTGCACTGACTGGCATGACGTCGATCACCACCGCCAGTGACGGTACCGAGGGTTGGGGACTGGTGTCGAACAATCTCGGCATACTTACCGCGGAGAACGTCGACATCACCATGTCCGGCATCGGTACGACGCTGGGTGATTATCACAATGCCATCAGCGCCTTCAACGGCGGGTCCACCGTCGTCACGGGGACCGCGCAGGTCGCCATGGAGGCGCTCACTGCACGCGCCGTGGTGGCCAGCGGTGCCGGCAGCCAGGCCAGCGTGAATGTGTTGAGCGGCACCGTCGATGCGACGCAGTGGGCGTACGGGCTTGCCGCCTACAAGGGGAGCTCCATCACCGTGGGCGGAAGTCCTGACCTGGCGGTGACCAGCCAGGCCGGCGCCATCGGCGTCTATAACGGAGCATCCACGGTTTCGCTGTCGGGCCCATCGCACATCAGCGTGTCCGGGGGTAACGCCTATGGCGTTTACCTGGCGACATCGGGTCAGACCACGATCGCCAACGCTGAATTCGACGTGGGGGACAACAGCTCGGCCGAAGCGATCAGGGCCTCGGCCTCCGATACGGGCGTGGTGACGCTGGATGCCACGGACTCGCGCTTTGCCTCCACCGGCGACGGCATCGTGGTGGGAGGCGGCGCGGCCGACATCCGCTTCACCCGCACACGCATGACCAACGACTCCGGCCTGGCCCTCGGCGTGGCCACCAACACTGCCAACCCGAGCCTGCTCAATTTCATCGGCGATGCAGCGACGCTAACCGGTTACGCGCTGACTCAAGCCGGCGGCACGTCGAACGTGACGCTGCAGGGCGGCTCGACCTGGAACCTCACCGGCGACTCGAACCTCAGCCGCCTGGTCAACGATGCCAGCTTCGTGCTGTTCAATGCACCCGACGGCGGCACTGCCTTCAAGACACTGACGGTGAACGACTACGTCGGCACCGGCGGCACGCTGGGGCTGCACACGCAATTGGCCGGCGATGACGCGCCGTCGGATCGCCTGGTGATCGACGGGGGCCAGGCCACGGGCACCTCATCGCTGCAGATCACCAACGCCGGTGGTGCCGGTGCGCTGACCACCGGCAACGGCATCGAACTCATCGCCGCGATCAACGGCGGCATGACTGTCGTGGATGCGTTCTCGTTGGCGGGTACGCCGGTGGTCGCCGGTCCGTACGAATACACGCTGTGGCGCGGCGGGCTGTCCGGCACCGATACGCAGAACTGGTTCCTGCGCTCGACCATCGACTGTTCTGCTCCCGGTGCACCGTCGCCGCCGTGCCCCTCTCCGCCTCCTCCGCCTCCTCCGCCTCCTCCGCCTCCTCCGCCTCCTCCGCCTCCTCCGCCTCCTCCGCCTCCTCCGCCTCCTCCGCCTCCTCCGCCTCCTCCGCC
>NZ_JBHRXK010000009.1:0-79302 GCF_042648505.1 Lysobacter cavernae | reverse complement strand
AAGAGCGTTCTTTTTGCCAAAAAACGCCGCCTCCGGCGACAATCCTCAGCGCTCACAAAGCGCCAGCTGAAGTCGCCGGCCGGGAGGGCGGCGGTGGCCCCCCCCCTCGCTGTAGCGCCGCTGGCTCCTCCGTAGGACACGGATTCAGCCGATTACGACCTGGATTTGAGTTTTCGCACAGCCTGGGTCGATAGCGCACCAATACGTCCATCCCGATAAAGCCGATCTTGTAGTGCTTTAACGCGCTGTCCCCGCCGCGCGTAGATACGCCTCCAACCCGCGCTCACGGCTTTCCACGAACGTCTCACCGGTCGCCGCGTAATCGACGATGCGGTCCGGGCGGAAGTTGCGGAAGTCGCCACGCAGCCGGCACCACGCGCCCAGCGTCCACGAGCCGCCCCAGAACGCCAGGCACAACGGTTCGACCTCGCGCTCGCTGGTGCGCGCGTCGTTGTCGCGGTAGTTCATGCGCAGCACCTGCGCCGCCGTCACCGCCGCGTGCAAGGCGTCGATCAGGCCACTGTTCTCCAGGCGGTGGACCTGCGGCGCGAAGATGCGCGTGCGTTCGCTGCGCTCGCGCAGCTCCGGTGGCAACACCGCCTCGATCTTGAGCAGCGCCGCCGCGGCCTCGCGGCCCAGGCGAACGCCGCCGAATGCGCGCACGAAACGCGTGCCGACCACCAGCGCTTCGAGCTCGTCGGGCGTGAACATCAGCGGCGGGATGTCCGAGCCCTTGCGCAGCAGGTAGCCGACGCCGGCCTCGCCCTCGATCGGCACGCCCGAGCGTTGCAGGTCGGCGACGTCGCGATAGACCGTGCGCAGGGAGACGCCGAGCGTTTCGGCCAGGCGCTGCGCGGTGATCGCGGAACGGCGGCCACGCAGGGCATGGATCAGCAGGAACAGTCGGTCGGCGCGGCGCATGCGCCATGATCGCGCGGGCGACCACGGCACTCAATGCACAACGGTGCGATCGGCGATGCCGGTCTCATGCGCGCAGCTCCGAGCGTGGCGTCGGCGCCAGGCGCAAGCGTTGCGGCGGTTGCCGCAGACCGTCCATCAGCGCACGGGCGATGACCTCGCGCCATTGCGCATCGGCGACCAGTGCCGCTTCGTAGCGGTGGTGCGCGTCGACGTCGGCAAATCGCGCAAACCACACCAGCACCGGCTCGCCCTCGCGCACCGGCAGGCGCGGGTAGGTGTTCGCGCTCGGCTCGGTGAGATAGATCGCGATCAGCTCGGCTCCGGCCGCCTGCAAGCGCGGCGCCAGGGTCTGCTCGAACACGGCGAGAAAACCCTCCGGTGCCGGTGTGTCGAGCGCACAGATGCCGGCTTCGATCACGCCCGCGGCGGCGGTGCGGCCGGTGCCCGGTCGCATGTCGGTGGCCGCGGCGAACCCCGCACCCGGCCGCGCTGGTCGCAGCAGCAGCACGTCGTCGTTGTCGAGCAGGGTGGCGTTGGCGGCGTCGCGGTGGCGCCGCCAGCTCGGGCCGTCGTAGAAAGCGGTCAACGCGGCCGCGCGCGCCGGCATGTCGGCGAAGCCGCGCAGCCAGACGAGGCGGTCGGGCGCATCAAGGTCGCGGAACTGGCCGAGCAGGTGCATGCCGACCGCTTCCTGCGGTTCGATGAACTCGCGCTCGAACAACGCGACGAGGTCCTCGCGTCGTCCAGGCTGCAGCGTGTACTGGCGCAGCTCGATCACGGCATCGTCGTGAACCAGGCGACCGGCATCGTCGAGGCGGCGGAACCACATGTGCCAGTTGGTTTCCCAGCTGCGGCCACCGTCGAGCGAGAACGCCTGCTGCCAGTGCGCGGCATTGGCACCGATCGCGTCCCAGGTGAAACGCGCCAGTACCGGCCGGCCCTCGTGTTCGAGGTGGCCGTAGAACGTGCCGACCCCGCCCTCGAAACGGCCGATCACCGGCGCGTCCAGCACGCCGTCGTGGTTGCCGGCCCAGTAGATGCTCCACTGCCGCGACTCCGGCTGGAACAGGCGCAGGCTCATGCCGATGAAGCGCCCGCCCGGTGCGGCGTCGAGGCCCGGCGGTTGCCACTGGCTGACGAAGTCGTCGATGTTGCCCAGCCCGCCCAGCACCGGCTGGCAGACCTGGCTGGCCTCGAAGGTTTCCCAATCGTCACTGCCGACCAGGCGCTGGTGCAGGCGCTCGTTGCGGATCTGCCAGCGGCCGTGCAGGAAATCGAAATCGTGGCGGCCGTCGTCGATCACGACCGGCGCGTGGTGGACTGCTGCGTTCATCGTCGTGCGTCCTCTCGTCTAACCGATGCGGGTCATCTGCATGACCCAGTTGGTTTCCCAGCTGCGGCCGTTGTCGGGCGACAGCGCCTGCTGCCAGTGCACGCTGTCGGCGGTGATGCGCGACCAGGTCGCGCGCGACGGCAGCATCCGGCCTTCGTGCGCCTCGCTGCCCTCGAACACGCCGACACCGTCGGCAAACGCGCCGACCAGCGGCGGCTCCAGCACGCCGTCGCGGTCACTGGCCCAGTAAACGAACCACTGCCGCGTCTGCGGCCGGTACAGCCGCAGCGCGAAACCGGTGATGCCGCCGCCCCAGGCGGTGACGTAATGGTCGACGCTGCCGAGGCCGGCCAGCACCGGCCGACATTCGTCGGTGGCCTCGAACTCGTCCCAGTCGTCGCTGCCGGCCAGGCGCCGGCGCAGGCGGCGGTTCTGCACCCGCCAGCGGCCGTGGTAGAAGTCGAAGTCGTGGCGGCCGTCGCGCGTCGGCGTGGCCGGCGGTGAAGACGCCGTCGTCAATCCCGCCAACGTCGGCACCGTTGCGTGCGCACCCGCCGCCAGCGCCAGCGCCGCCGCGTTCACGCCCACGCCCCACTGCAGGATCAGTCGTCGTTGCCGGTCCATCGTCGCACCCGTTGGCGTGCCGATTGCACGCGTACAGGCTGCGCCGGGGCTGCTGCCAACGGCCTGTCAGCAGCGTTTCGGTGTCGATGAAAGGCGGCCCGGCTGCGCGGCAACCGGGCCATCGGCGACAATGGCGGCCCTTTTGTTGTCGGTTGCCGTCCCATGTCGACCCCTTCGCCGCATTCGGTCTCGCTCACCCGCTACCTGATCGAGGAGCAACGCGCTGGCCGCATCAACGCCGATGCGCGGCTGCTGATCGAAGTCGTCGCGCGCGCCTGCAAGACGATCTCGATCGCGGTCGGCAAGGGCGCGCTCGGCGGTGTGCTCGGTGATGCCGGCACGGGCAATATCCAGGGCGAGGCGCAGAAGAAGCTCGACGTGCTCAGCAACGAGATCCTGCTCGAGGCCAACGCCTGGGGCGGCCATCTGGCCGGCCTGGCCTCGGAGGAGATGGACCACAGCCAGCCCATTTCGGATCTCGCCCCCGACGTCTACCCGCGTGGCAACTACCTGCTGCTGTTCGATCCCCTCGACGGCTCGTCCAACATTGACGTCAACATCTCGGTCGGCACGATCTTCTCGGTGCTGCGTTGCCCCGAGGGCGTGACCCAGGCGCAGGACGAGCATTACCTGCAGCCGGGCACTGCCCAGGTCGCCGCCGGCTACTGCACCTACGGCCCGAGCACGATGCTGGTGTTGACCATCGGCAACGGCACGCACGCGTTCACCCTCGATCGCGAGGTCGGCAGCTTCATGCTGACCACGCGCGGCATGCGCATTCCGGAAGAGACCCGCGAGTTCGCGGTCAACATGTCCAACCAGCGTTTCTGGGAAGCGCCGATGCAGGCCTACGTCGGCGACCTGCTGGCCGGCAGCGAAGGTCCGCGCGGCAAGGACTTCAACATGCGCTGGGTCGCCTCGATGGTCGCCGACGTGCACCGCATCCTCACCCGCGGTGGCATCTTCAGCTACCCGCTCGACAGCAAGTGCGCGGCCAAGGGCGGCAAGCTGCGGCTGATGTACGAGGCCAACCCGATGAGCTTCCTGGTCGAGCAGGCCGGCGGCGCCGCCAGCACCGGCCGCCAGCGCATGCTCGAGGTGCCGCCGACCGGCCTGCACCAGCGCGTGCCGGTGTTCCTCGGCTCCCGGCACGAAGTGGATGCCGCCGTGCGCTACCACCACGAGCACGACGCGCGCGGTTGACCGATGGTTGAAAACGCCCGTGCAGGACGTTTTCAACATCGCCAGTCCGGTACACGCAGGACTCGCTCGCGCGGCGTCGCGACACGCGACACGCAACACGCAACACGCAACACGCAACACGCAACATGAACATGATTGGCGCGCTTCGTGCTTGCACGAGCGTGTGCATCTGCCTGCGTTTCGCCGTCATTACAATGACCGCTCGTCGTCACCGCTCTCGTTGATAACTCTGCCTGTCGGCGATCGCTGTACCCGATCAGGCCGCACGGCGCCCAGGCGAGGTGGGGGAGATGTCGAACGAAGGACCGAACGAAACCGCAACCAGAGCATCCAGCGGCCGCGAACTCATCTATGTGAGTCGCAATGGCGAGCGCGCGATGGCGATGGCCCGCCTGCAGCACCTGGGCTGGAACCTGCGCCGTGCCAACGACGCGCGCGCCGTGCTGCGGCTGCTGCAGCGCGCGCCGCAGCAGCCGCACGCGGCCCTGCTCGACCTGCGCGACGGCTTCAGCCAGCACGACCTGACCGAATTCGGCGCGGCGTTGTCGGCCACCAACGTCGGCTGGGTCGCCGGTGTCGACGCCAGCCAGCTCGACGAGGAGCTGGTGCGTCAGCTGATCCGCGATTACTGCTACGACTACGTGACCCTGCCGTGCCCGGAGGCGGTGCTCGACACCGTGATCGGCCACGCCCACGGCATGGCCGTGCTGACCTGCGAGCACGGCGACGGCACCAGCGAGGCCGGCTTCGACGGCATGATCGGCGAAAGCCCGGCGATGAAGGTGCTGTGCCGGACGCTGCGCAAGGCCGCACTGACCGAGGCGCCGGTGTTCATCGCCGGCGAGACCGGCACCGGCAAGGAACTGGCGGCGATGGCGGTGCACCGGCACTCGCGCCGGCACGCACACCCGTTCGTGGCGATCAACTGCGGCTCGATTCCGCACAGCCTGATCCAGTCGGAACTGTTCGGCTACGAGCGCGGCGCCTTCACCGGTGCGCAGCAGCGCAAGCTCGGCCGCATCGAGATGGCCAACGGCGGCACGCTGTTCCTCGACGAGATCGGCGACCTGCCGCTGGAGAGCCAGGCGTCGCTGCTGCGCTTCCTGCAGCAGGGCAGCATCGAACGGCTCGGCGGCCACGAGCAGATCCCGATCGACGTGCGCATCATCTCGGCCACCCACCACGACCTCGACGCTGCCGTCGCCGACGGCCGCTTCCGCGCCGACCTGTACCACCGTTTGTGCGTGCTGCGCCTGCAGCAGCCACCGCTGCGCGACCGCGGCAGCGACATCGACCGCCTCGCCGACCACGCGCTGCAGCGCTATTCGCAAGAGGGCCAGCGCACGCTCAAGGGTTTCGCGCCGTGCGCGCGCCACGCCCTGCACAGCCATCCCTGGCCCGGCAACGTGCGCGAGTTGATCAACCGCGTGCGCCAGGCCGTGGTGATGGCCGAAGGCCGCCTGATCACCGCCACCGATCTGCACATCGACAGCGCGGCGCTGGCGGCGCCGCCGACCCTGGACGAGGTGCGCGACACGGCCACCCGCGACGCGATCGAACGCGCCCTGCAACGCAACCGCGGCCGCCTGGTCGATGCCGCGCGCGAACTGGGCGTGTCGCGCGTCACCCTGTACCGGCTGATGCAGCGGCACGGCCTGCGCATGGCCGAACCGGGCGCATCCAACACGATCAGCGCGGCGTGAGGCGCGGCCTCAGGCGGCGTGAGCATTGGTCACGTACAACGGCCATGTCAGGCCGTGCTGTGATCGCAACAACGCTCAGCGCGGCGTTTGCCGGGTCAACAGCGTATCGGCGTGGCGATGCACCACCCGCCAACCCGCCGGTTCGCGCCGGAACACGGTGGTCACCCGGTAGTCGCGCTTGCTCTCATTGGCCTTGCCGGGGACGTGGAAGCGGATGTGCTCGTACTGCACGACGTACGCGAAATCGCCGCTCACCGCGACCTTGACCCGTTCGTTGGTCTGCGCGCCCTTGGTGTACTGCGCGCTGGCCCAGTCGAGCCGGGCGCTGACATTTTTCCAGCCTTTCTCGATGCCGCCGCCGGCACCGCCGGTGAGGGTGACGTCCTGCGCGTGCGACCACAGCGCCTTGACGGCGGCGGGCCGCCCGTTGTGGAACTCCACCTGCGCCGCGTCCTGCTGGATCAGCGTCGCCTGAAGGTCCGCCTCGGCCGTCGGGGTCTGCGCGGCCAGGAATGGGACCGCCACCAGGGTCAAGCCCACCGCTGCGGCAAGGGCCGTGAGGACACAGCGAAGGTTCTTCATGTCCCGCATCCCGTCATTGATCTGCTGCGTGCGCGGGCGATCAGTACATCCGCGAGGCGTGCAGGCCGAACACGAAGTTGGGTGCGTCCGGGGTCAGGCCCGCGGCGAGCTGGCCGTTGAAGATCCAGCCCGACGGCAGCGTGTAGGTGCCACCGATGTTGAACGCGGTGCTGTTGCTGGAGCTGCCGGGAACGCGCAGCTCCTCGCCACCCGGCGCACGGGTGTGGGTCGCCGCCTGCAAGGCCGATGACACGCTGAAGCTGACAGCGGAGCGGTCGTTGAGCGCGATCGCCAGGCCGCCGCTGAGCTGCAGGGTGTGGCCCAGCGCCACCTCGGCCGGCGAAACCTGGTTCAGCACCGGCGAGATGTCGTCGAAATCCTCCGGTTTGCTGTAGGTGTAGCCGAGGTTGCCGAACAGGATCACCGGGTCGTAGCTGCGCAGCACCGACACGTTGGCGGTCGCGCTCCACAGGCCGGTGCCGGTCGGCAGGTCCTCGGGCAGGATCAGGTTGGTGTTGTCGTCGTTGGCCTGGATCAGCTTGAGCCCGAACGGGTCGCGCCCGCTCGGCCCGCGCACGCGCACGCTGCCGACGATGTCGGGCCAGCGCGCCGTCTCCTTCACGAACTGGTAGTAGGCCGCGATGCTGGCGTCGCCGATGCCGTTCGAGCTCAGGTTGGCCTCGCTGATCTGCGAGGCGGCACCGCCGGCGCCGCCACTGACGAAGCGGCTGTCGCGGTAGACGTAGGGCACGCTGGCCTCGAGGCTGAGGCGGTCGGTCACGCCGAAACGGCCGGTGAGGTCGATCGTGTAGGTGGTGGCCTTGGCCTGGTCGAGGTTGATCGTGCCGAGGAAGATCGCGTCCAGGGCGAGGAAGCCACTGAGCGCGAGTTGGCGGCGGTCGTAATAGCTGTAGCTGAAGCCGGCGTCGAAGGTGAACTTGCGCTCGAACAACGGCGCGTGCTCGCGCACCACCAGCGCCTTGTCCTGGGCACGGCGCGCCTCGTCGTCCTCGCGCTGCACCTCGCCGATCTGTTGCACCGGCGCGGCCGGGTCGGTCTGCTGCGCCACGGCAGCGGCCGGAAGCGCCGGCGCGGTGGCAGGAGCGGCCGACTGGGCCGCCAGCGCGGTCGGTGCCGTCGCGGGCTCCTGCAGGCCGCGGCCGCGCTGCTGGGCCAGCTCGACCTGCCGCAGCTGCTGGCGCAACTGCGTCAGCTCGCTCTGCTGCTGCGCGACCTGGGCATTGAGGCGGTCGAGCTGGGCCTGTATGCCCGCGGACACGTCCTGGGCGTGGCCTGCCGGCACCGGGAGGGCCAGGGCGATGGCCAGAAACAGCGGGGAAGCGTGCAAGCGCATGACGTCAGCTCCGTGGGTCCGTGGCGCGTCCTGCGGCGACGCCGTGCCCAGGTTTCAACGCGGCAGTTGCTGCATTCCGGCCAGCGCCTGCTGCACGCCCAGCTGCTGCAGGCAGTGCGCCGGCAGCCCGGTGGTCAGCATCTGCAGGTGCATCCAGTTGCCGCCGACCTGGTCGTTGCCGGCGATGCGCGCGGCCTGGGCGATGCCGCCGTCGCCGCCGGCGTTGAGGCTTTGTCCGACGAAGCCGCCTGGCCCGTTCACGCCGACCTGCACGCCGCCACCGGAAAAACTCACCACCGCCGTGGTCGCGCCGGCGCTGTGGCTGCTGTGGGCGGCGCCGTTGAAGTCGCCACCGGCCATTGCCATCGGCCGGAAGCTGATCGAGGCCACGTTGGACATGCGGTTGCCATCGCCGGCGATCTGCACGACCTGGCCGATGCCGTTGACGGCGAGGCCGTCGCCGCCGACCGCGCTGGCGTTCGCGGCGGCCGTCGCTGCAGCGGGATCACCCGCCACGGCGTCGCTGTGGCTGTCGATCTGCACGTTGAAGCCGGTCGCAGTACGCTCCACCTGCAAGGTACCGCCCGCGCTGGCCTGGCTGCCGTCGGGGCCGCGCCAGTGCGAGACCAGGTCCACGCGCAGGCCGACCAGCATGTCGTTACCCAGGTACTTGCCGGTGACGGTGGCGAGGGTGGCGTCGTCGACCAGGACGCCGTCGACCACCGCCGTGTCGATAGGGGGTAGGGCGGCCCCGGCTGACACCGGAGCCGCCGCTACCACGAGGGTCACAAACAAGGCTAGGGGGAGTTGGCGATTGTTCATGAGGGCCCTCGATTCGAGATCGGTACCGCACACGCTGTTCAAAACAGGTCCATCCGCACCAGGCCGAACTCGACCACCGGTGCCGGCGAGGTCGCGCTGTCCAGCGCGCCCATGCGCTGGCGCAACGCCAGCGAGGTGCGGTCGTTCAACAACGGCGAATCACTGGCCATCGGCTGGTCGTCGAGCACCGCCAGCACGATGCCGTTCCAGTCCTTGACGAAGTCGTTCTCGTACACCACGCGGTGCCCGAGCGCCGGGTCGGCGATGAACACGCGCCCGGCCTGCGCACCCTTCACCAGCACGAAGTGCCGGTAGCCGCGGATCTCGACCAGGGTGATCACCGGCATCTGCAGGCGGTACAGCGCTTCGGCGTCGATGCGGAAGCCGTGCGCGCGCAGGCCGATGCTCTCGACGTAGCGTTTCATGTCGAGCATCGAAAACCCGTTCTTCACCACCTGCTGCGGATCGGCGCCGACCATCATGCGTTTGATCAGCTCGGTCTCGCTGACATCGGCGTAGCCGTAGCCGTAACGCAGCAGCGTTGCCAGCGCCGCCGTGCCGCAGCTGAAGTCGTAGCGCTGCTGGGCCATGTTGCGGTAGCGCAGGTCGCGGAACGTGCGCACCTGCTTCTGGATCGGCACGCTGCCGATGCGGCTGGCATCGATCACGGTCTGCGCCGGCACCGCGGTCGCGGTCGCGGCCAACAGCGCGGCCGCCGTCCACAGGCGCAGCTGGCGGCAGTACCGGCGGATTCCCGACTCCATGGTGGTCAACTCCGTGACGAGTGGCGATGGCGAACCCCGCAACCGCCCGGGCGGCCCCACGCCGCCCGGTGGTTGCAGGCACGGCGTTACGGGCAGGTCACGCAGCTCGAGGCGCTGGCGATCGCCAGGCTGTTGTGCTGCAGGTTGCCGACGCCGGCGGCCACGTTGACACCGAGGTTGCCGGTGGCACCGGCCAGCGCACCCATGCCGAGCGTGGCATTGAGCGTGTGCTGGGTGCCGCCTTCGGTCTCGATGCTGTTCCAGTAGGCTTCCTGCGCACTGTCACTGGTGGCGTAGGCGACGGTACCGGCGCTGTTGGTCGAGGCCGCCAGTGCATTGGACTGGGCGTTGCCGACACCGGCCGCGACGTTGACGCCGATGTTGCCGGTGGCGCCGGCGAGCGCGTCGTCACCCAGGCTGGCGTTCCATTCGGTGTAGACGATGCTGTTGGGCAGCGTGGCGTAGTTGGCGTCGCTCTTCTGGTCGGAGAAGATCATCGCCGAGGCGTACACGCCCGGGTCGTCGCCTTCGGCCAGGGATTCCGGATGGCCCGGGTCGGCGTCGTCGACGGAAATGATCGACGACAGCGCGGCGTCGTTGGACTGGGCATTGCCGACGCCGGCGGCGACGTTGACGCCGATGTTGCCGGTAGCGCCATCGAGCGCACCTTCGCCAAGGTCGGCGTTCATGAAGTTCTCGCCGGTGGCGTAGTTGCCGGAGCCGTGGGTCAGCTGGCTCTGTTCGACCACCGCGCCGGAGCGGGCCGAGACCGGGATCTCGCCGTAGATGAAGACCAGGCCCTCGGTGTCGACATGGTCATGGATGATGGTCCAGTTCTCGAGGTAGGCGTCGTCGTCGTCCGGTACCGTCTGGGCCAGCGCCGGGGCAGCGAACAGGCTGGTCAGCGCGAGGGCGAGCAGGCTGTGGTGCAGTTTCATGGCATTACTCCTGTTGATGGTTACCACGTTCAAAACGCGCCCCCGGGCAGCTGGAGCACGATGGCGTTGGTCGAGGCGTTGCCGACCCCGGCCGTCTGATTGACCTGCACCACGCCCTGGCTGCCGCGGAAGGCGCCGCTGTCGATGCGGGCTTCGCGGATCGCGGGCGGGGCGGCAGTCCCCTCAGTTGCGGTATCGCCGGTGACTGCCGCCAGGGCGGTGTCGTCGAGTCCGGCGATGGCGTTGGCGACCGTGACGGCGTGGCCGTCGCCGATCGCGAACAGGTTCAGTTGTGCGTTGCCGCTGCCGGCGGCCTGGTTCAGCGACAGCGCGCCGCTGCTGCCGGCGAAGGCCTGGCCGTCGATCCGGGCATGCGCGGCGCGGCGGCGGTCGCCGGCCACCGTGCGTTGGGTGGTATCCAGGCGGGTCAGCCCCAGCGAGCCGGCGGCGACGGCGATCGCCGCGAGGTTGGCCTGGGCGTTACCGACACCGGCGGCCTGGTTGACCGCGCTGCGTCCGCTCAGGCCGGTGGCGGCGCCGTCGCGGATGCGGGCGTGGTCCGTGCCCACCGCGGCGGTCTGCGCCGCGGCGGGCATCGCGAGCAACAGCCCACTGACGCAGAGCACCGCGCGCAGGCGCGCGCTTGCCGACCGCGCGCTCATGGGCCGCGTCCCTGCGTCGCCCCCATCACCGGCGCCAGGCTGCGGGTGATGGTGCTGCCGAGGTTGCGGGTGGCGCCGCTGACGGCCCCGCCGATCGAGGCGCCAGGCATCGCAGAGGGGCCCCGTGCCGTGCCGGCGCCTGCCATCGGCTGCGCGCCGAGCAGGGACAGGCTGCGGTCGAGCGCCGCCGGCGTGGCCGGATCGGCATTGACGCCGGCCGAACCACGCTCGCCGAGCGCGTCGTCGCCGACCAGCAGGCCGATGCTCTGCCCGAGCGTGTCGTGGAAGACCTCGCCCGGGAACGTGGTGGCCTGCGCCTGGATCGGGTGGTCCTCGACCGGCACCGGCCGGTAAGCGACGCGCGGCTGGACCTGGCGGATGACGATCAGGCGCTGGTCGGAAAACCGGTCCTGCTCCGCAGGCACCGCCGTCGGTTCCTGCGCCTGCAACGCGCCGGCACACAGGCACAGTGCAGCCAACGACAAGGCAAACGGTCGGCGATCGCGGCGGGCGGCATGTACGACAACGGGCATGGTCGATTCCCTCGGGCCTTGCGCAGCGCCAACGCCGCGGCAAGCAGCCGGACTCGACGCGAGTTCCATGCCAAACTCACAACTTGTTGTTTTTATTTGTTTTTATACGGATTTCGCCGCACGCGACCGCGTGAGTGCAGTCAAAACGATGCAGCGCTGAAACCGCAGCACGCGGCCGCGTCTGCCAGCCGTCACCCATCCCGGTATCGGCACCGCGCCCTCGCGGTGCCCAGAGCACTCGACGCACCCGCGCTCGCGCCGGCGTCGCGCGTTGCGTTTTTGCATCCCTTTTTCGGCGTGCGAGGATGGCCGCTTTCCTCCCGCATTACGTAGAGCCGCGCATGCCCGCCGTCGCCCACGACTTCATCGAGGTCTATCCGGACCTGCTCGACCGCGCCCACTGCGCCGCGCTGATCGCCCGTTTCGCCGACAGCGCCGACACCGTGCCCGGCCGCGTCGGCGGCGGCGTGATGCCCGAACTCAAGGACAGCCACGACCTCACCATCAGCGGCCACGACGCCTGGCGCGATGCCGAGGAGCTGTTGAACCGCGCCGTGTTCCAGGGGCTGGTCGCCTACCTGCGCCGTTACCCGCACACCCTGATCGCGCCGCTGATGCTGGAAACCCCGGGCGAAGACGGCAAGAACCATCGCCTCACCCCCGAGCGACTGGCGGCGATGGACGACGCCACGCTGGCGCCGATCGTGCAGACGGTGCTGCGTCCTGGTGCGATCAACCTGCAGCATTACAGCGCCGACCGCGGCGGCTACCCGTACTGGCACTGCGAGCTGTACCCGCGCGATCCGCGTGCCGAGACACTGCACCGGCATCTGCTGTGGACGCTGTACCTCAACGACGACTTCGCCGAGGGCGAGACCGAGTTCCTCTACCAGCAGCGCAAGGTCGCGCCGTGCGCCGGCAGCCTGCTGATCGCCCCGGCGGCGTTCACCCACACCCACCGCGGCAACCGTCCCAAGGGCGGCGACAAGATCATTGCCACCAGTTGGATCTTGTTCCAGCGGGCCGAACAGTTGTTCGGCAGCCGGTAACCTTTCGCGTTTCAACGCTCATCGCTGAAACGAGCATGTCGGCCGCCCTGCGCTTCTCATTAATTAGCCGACCCGAATGTTGTTTCATGCAGGAGCGGCTTCAGCCGCGAGCTTTTCGCATGTGCAGGGGGCATCCAAGCTCGCGGCTGAAGCCGCTCCTACAACGATTTACTCGAGGGCCGGATCGATCGCGCAGACTCGGCCCACGCTTACCGTGCTCGGCGAGCTCTACGGAGCCAGATCAACCCAAATCACGACAACGGCTGCCGTTACTCATGCCGCGGATGATTCAGCACCAGCCAGTACAACCCCACCTGCTTCACCGCCCACACGAACTGCTCGAAATCGACCGGCTTCTGGATGTAGCTGTTGACCCCAAGCGCATAGCTGGCCTCGACGTCGAACGGCTCGGCACTGGTGGTCAGCACCACCACCGGCAACGTGCGCGTGGCCTCGTGCGCACGGATCGCCTGCAGCACCTCGCGTCCGTCGATCTTGGGCAGGTTGAGGTCAAGCAGCACGATCGACGGCAGATCGTCGAGGCTGCGGTCGCTGTGCTTGCCGCGCGCGAACAGGTAATCCAGAGCCTCGGCCCCGTCGCCCACCACCACCAGCCGGTTGGCGATCTTGGCCTCGTCAAAGGCAAGCCGGGTCAACTCGACGTCGTCGGGATTGTCCTCGACCAGCAGGATTTCCTTGTGCATCAACTGCGTTCCTCCGCCATGATGGCCGGCAATTCCAGCGTGAAGGTGCTGCCGCTCTCGGGTTGCGACTGTGCATGCAGATGGCCGTGGTGGCGCTCGGCGATGCGTTGCGCGATCGCCAGGCCGAGTCCGTGCCCGCCGCCCTGGTCCGGCCCGTGCAGGCGCTGGAAAGGCTCGAACAGCTTGTGCGCATAGCGCATGTCAAAACCGATCCCGTGGTCACGGATCTGCAAGCGCAACGTGTCGCCGTCGCGCTCGCCGCTGATCTGGATGCGGATCGGCTCACGCTCGCGCGAGAACTTCCAGGCGTTGTTCATCAACTGCCCCAGCAGCAGCTTGAGCAAGCGCTCGTCGCCCTGCGCGACCAGGTCCGACTGCACGTGGATCTCGGCGCGTCGCTGCGGTTCGGCATCCTGCAGTTCGGCGCCGACCCATTCGGCGAGCAGGCTCAGGTCGACCCGTGCCGGCTCGAGTTCGGCACGGGTCACGTACGACAGCTCGTTGAGCGCGCTGAGCAGCGCGGTCATGCGCGCGGCGGCGGCGCGGATGCGCGCCAGGTAATCGCGGTCGGTGTCGTCGAGGCGCTCCTGGGCGCGGTCGGCGAGCAGTCCGGAAAAACTCTCGATCGAGCGCAGCGGCGCACGCAGGTCGTGCGCGACCGCATCGGCGAACAGCTGAAGTTGCCGGTGGGACGCATCGAGCGCGGCATGCTCGGCATCGACGCGCGACTGCAGCGCCTCCTCGGCCGCACGCTGCGCGCTGACATCGCGCAGTTGCACCAGCAGGTACAGCGCCTTGCCACCCTGGTCGCGCACCACCGCGACATGGGCGTGGGTCCAGATCGTCTCGCCATTGCGATGCAGGTAACGCTTGGGCGCATCCAGCATCGGAATGCTGCCGTCGATCAATCCCTGCAGGAACGACTGCGTGAGCAGCAGGTCATCGGGATGGGTGAACGCCGAGGTCGGCCGGCCGACCATGTCTGCGGCGGCGTAACCGAACATGCGCTCGAACGCGGGATTGACCTCGACCCAGCATCCCTGCAGATCGACGATGGCCATGCCGAGACCGGATGCGGCCATCGCCAGCCGGAAGCGGTCATCTCCGGATGGTTGGGCCGCGGTATTGCTCATGGACATGCACGCATTGCTGTTTACGCCAGTGTAGCCAAGAGCATCGTGACAGGCTGGTGCAGGCAGCGTGAAGCGCGGCGGTATGACCGTATCCCGCACAATGCCCGGCATGGAGATGCAACAAGTGCTGTTCCTGCTGGTGCTCGCCGGCGCCTTGTACCTGTTCGTGAGCGAGCGCCTGCGGGTCGACGTGACCGCGATGCTGACGCTGCTCGCGCTGGTGCTCACCGGCGTGCTCGATGCGCGACAGGCGCTGTCGGGCTTCGCCAGCGAGCCGGCGATCATCGTCGCGGCGGTGTTCGTGATCTCCGGCGGCCTCGCCGCGACCGGCATCACCGAGCGTCTCGGCCAGGGCATCGGCCGCGCCGCCGGCCGCAGCGAGACGCGCGCGATCGCAGTGACGATGCCGGCGGTGGCGCTGCTGTCGTCGTTCACCCACCACGTGATGGTGACGGCGATGATGCTGCCGATCCTGACCCGCTTCGCCCGCGCCCGCGGCCTGTCGGCATCGCGCCTGCTGATGCCGATGTCGTTCGCGGCCTCGCTCGGCACCACCTTGACCCTGGTCAGCGCCCCAGCATTCCTGCTCGCCGACAACCTGATCGAGCGCACCGGCGCGGAAGGGCTCGGCATCTTCTCGATCACGCCGATTGGTTTGGCGCTGGTGGCGATCGGCGTGGCCTACATGCTGCTGGCGCGCTGGCTGCTGCCGCGCCGCTTCGGCGCGCTTGCCGACGAAAGCTACCTGCGCCTGGACCGCTACCGCACCGAGCTGCTGGTGATCGAAGGCTCGCGCTGGAGCACGCGGCCGCTGGCCGAGTTGCAGAAGGCGCTGGGCGACCGCTTCCGCCTGGTCGGCTGGCTGCGCGACGGCCGCATGCGCGACGACCTCACCGCCGCCAGCCCGCTGATCAGCGGCGACATCCTGCTGGCCGAGGCCTCTGCCGACGCGCTGGCCTCGCTGCACGACGACCCCGGCCTGGACCTGCAGGCGATCGCGCACTACGGCGACCACGCCAGCGGCGAGGGCACGCCACAGCTGGTGCAGGCGGTGGTCGCGCCGGGCTCGGAGTTCATCGGCCGCAGCCTGCGCGAGCTCGATTTCGCGCGGCGTTTCCATGCGGTGATCGCCGGGCTGTGGCGTCGCGATAGTGCGGGCGGCGATGAGCACGCCATGCCGCGCCTGGCCGAGGCGCGCCTGCGCGAAGGCGATCTGCTGCTGCTGTGGGGGCGACCCTCGCGCTTTGCCGAGCTGGCCGCGCACCACGGCTTCCTGATGCTGGTGCCGTTCGCCGGCGAGGCGCGGCGCCGCGTGCGTGCACCGATCGCGCTGGCGATCCTGGCCGCGACCGTGCTCGCCGCCGCGACCGAATGGCTGCCGGCGCCGCTCGCGTTCCTGCTCGGTGCGGTGGCGATGGTGGCCACGCGCTGCGTCGACGTCGAGCAGGCCTACCGCGAGATCGACGTGCGCATCTTCGTGATGATCGCCGGGGTGATCCCGCTCGGCATCGCGATGGAGCAGACCGGCACCGCGCAGCTGCTCGCCAGCGGCCTGCTGCACGTGGTCGCCGGCTGGCCGGCGCTGGCGGTGCTGCTGGTGATGTTCAGCGTCGCCGCGCTGCTGACCCAGATCCTGTCGGACGCGGCGACCACGGTGCTGCTCGGCCCGATCGCAGTCGAGCTGGCGCAGTCGCTGGGCCTGGCGCCGACACCGTTCGTGGTCTGCACCGCGCTCGGCGCGGTGGTCGCGTTCCTGACCCCGATCGGCCACCACGGCAACCTGCTGATCCTCGGCCCCGGCCAGTACCGCTTCCACGACTTCCTGCGCATCGGCCTGCCTCTGACCGCGCTGATCGCGCTGGTCAGCGCCTGGATGGCGCGCTGGTTGTGGCTGGGTGGGCCGTTGTTGCCGGGCGGTTGAGCCTCAAAACGATTCGTCCTGTAACGACTCGCCTAGAACAGCTCGCCCTGCGGCGACGGCTTGCGCGGTGGCACGAACTGCGCGCTGTCGAGCGCGGGCAACCGGCCGAAGCCGAGCCGCTTGTGCGCCTTGGCGAAACGCTGCGCGATCAGCTGCGCAAACGGCCCTTCGCCGCGCATGCGCGTGCCGAACGCGCTGTCGTAGTCCTTGCCGCCGCGCATCTGCCGGATCAGGCTCATCACGTGCTCGGCGCGGTCGGGGTAGTGCAGCTGCAACCATTCGCGCCAAACCTGCTTTAGCTCGTGCGGCAAGCGCAACAGCACGTAGCCGGCAGCGCCTGCGCCGTGTTCGTGTGCGGCCTCGAGGATGTGCTCGATCTCGCGGTCGTTGATCATCGGGATCACCGGCGCGACCATCACCCCGACCGGCACGCCGGCCTCATGCAGCGTGCGCATCGCCTTCAAGCGCGCGTGTGGCGCCGCGGCGCGCGGCTCCATGCGCGCGGACAGCTTGTTGTCGAGTGTGGTCACCGAGAAATACACCGACACCAATCGCCGCCGCGCCATCGCCGCGAACAGGTCGAGGTCGCGGGTGACCGCGGCGTTCTTGGTGATCAGGCTGAACGGATGCGAGCACGCGTCCAGCACCTCGATCAGCGATCGCGTGATCCGGTAGCGGCGCTCGATCGGCTGGTAGGCATCGGTGTTGATGCCCAGCGCGATCGGCGCGCAGTGGTAGCCCGGCTTGGCCAGCTCCGCCTGCAGGCGTTCGGCCGCGTTGGTCTTGGCGAACAGCCGGGTTTCGAAATCCAGCCCCGGCGAGAGGTCGAGGTAGGCGTGCGAGGGCCGGGCAAAGCAATAGACGCAGCCGTGCTCGCAGCCGCGGTAGGGATTGACCGACTGGCTGAAACCGATGTCTGGCGAATCGTTGCGGCTGATGATGCTGCGCGCGCGCTCCTCGGTGACGCGCGTGTCCGGGTGCGGCGCCTCGGCAAGGTCCTCGTAGACCGAACCCCAGCCGTCGTCCTCGCCGCGCGCGACCGTCACCGCATAGCGCCCGTCGACGTAGGACGCGGCACCGCGGCCTTTGATCGGAGCCTGGGCTTTGCGGGCGTCGTCCATGCGGCTTAGCCTACGTCGGCGCTGTCGCACTCCCTGCGACGACGCGTCTGAACGATTCAGCCGGAGACGATCGCGCATGCACCATGCCCTGCAGGACGCCTGGGACGCCTTTACCGCGATCCCGCACCTTGGCCTGTACCTGACGCTGGGCTGGCTCGGTTACCTGGTCGGATTGGGTCTGTGGATCGCGCTGCAGAAGCGCGAGCCGGTGGCCACGCTGAGCTGGCTGATCAGCCTGGCGGCGCTGCCCTACGTCGGCTTCCTGATCTATTTCGTCTTCGGCCCGCAGCGCATCCACCGCCAGCGCCTGCGCCGGGTGCGCGCGCGTGCGACGCTGCCAGTGCCGCCGCACGGCCTGCACCCGAACCCCGACGCGATCGAACTGGCCAAGATCGCCCAGGCCACCACCGGCCTGCCCCCGACCACCGCGACCCACGCGCAGCTGCTGATCGACGGCGCTGCCAAGTACGCCGCCCTGCTCGAGGCGGTCGCGCAGGCGCGCGAGCACATCCATCTGGAGTACTACATCTACCTGCCCGACCGCACCGGCACGGCCCTGCGCGATGCGTTGATCGAGCGCGCCCGTGCCGGCGTCAAGGTGCGCCTGCTGCTGGACGCGGTCGGCTCCGGAGCGACCAAGCGCCGTTTCCTGCGGCCGCTGGTCGACGCCGGCGCCGAAGTCGCCTGGTTCCACCCGATGCGCCTGCGCTGGTTCTGGAAGCGGCCGTGGTTGAACCTGCGCACCCACCGCAAGATCGTCGTGATCGACGGCCGAGTCGGCTTCACCGGCGGCATCAACATCACCGACGAGGAAGACGAGCGCCTGCGCAGCGACGCCTATCGCGACCTGCACCTGCGCCTGGAGGGCGACGTGGTGCACGAGTTGCAGCTGGTGTTCGTCGAGGACTGGGCCTACGCGACCGGGCAGCCACCGCTCAAGCTGCACTCTCCCCCGCCGCAACCTGGCACGGTCGCCACGCAGGTGCTGGTGTCGGGTCCGGATTCGTCGTGGGAAGCGATCCACCGCCTGCATGTCGGCGCGATCCATTCCGCGCAACGCCGGGTCTGGCTGGTCACGCCGTACTTCGTCCCCGGCGAGGCCGCGCGCATGGCGCTGACCTCGGCCGCGCTGGGCGGTCTTGACGTGCGCCTGCTGGTGCCCAAGCTCAGCGACAGCCGCCTGGTGACCTACGCCGCGCGCTCCTACTTCGACGAGCTGCTCGAAGCCGGGGCCAAGATCCACGAGTACGGGCCGCGCATGCTGCACAGCAAGGCCCTGCTGTGCGACGACGACCTCGCCATCATCGGCAGCGCCAACTTCGACAACCGCAGCTTCCGCCTCAACTTCGAGATCTCGGTGATGTTCCGCGATGCGTCGCTGGTGGCCGCGTTGGCACGGCTGATCCAGTCCGAGTGCAGCCAGGCCCCGCGCGTGCGCGACGACCGCGTCCGGCCGCTGTGGCGCACGCGCGTGCCCGAGGCGTTGGCGCGGCTGGTGTCGCCACTGCTGTAGACGGTGCCCAGACCGGCGGTCGCTGCCGGCGGGCGACCGGAGGGCCGCGCTGCGACGCCCGCGCTACACTCCTTCGCGTTCGTCGCACCCCACCCAAGGAGCACCGCCGCGATGCACTGGCTTTATCTGCTGTTGGCCCTGGCCGCCCTCGCGATCTCGTTCAAGACCAGCTCGGTCGCCGTGCTGGTGTTGTGCCTGCTGGTCGCGCTCGGCCTGTTGCTGGCCTGGGTGATGGCGCTGCTCGCGCAACGCCTGGGCAGCCAGAGCCGCGACGAATCGCTGATGCTCGACCCGGTCGAGCTGCGCCGCCTGCGCGAGCAGGCCGAAGCACGCCGCACGGCCGCGGCACCGCCAGCCGAGCCACCGACGGCCTGACCACACCCTCTGCGCAGGCGCAGGCCTGCGCTAGCATGTTTCCGATGGGCTGCTGCCCGCGGCCGTGTCCACTGCCGCGGCATGTGCCCACTTGGAGAGCCATGAACCATTGCCTCGGCGCGCCCCGCCTCTCATGCCCGGCCATGACGCCATGACCGTGCTCAGCGTCAACGTCAACAAGATCGCCGTGCTGCGCAATTCGCGCGGCGGCGGCGAACCCGATGTCGTGCGTGCCGCGCAGGCTTGTCTCGCCGCCGGCGCCCACGGCATCACCGTGCACCCGCGTCCCGATGCGCGCCACATCCGTGCCGACGACGTGCTGGCGCTGGCCGCGCTGACGCGCGCGCAGGGCGTCGAGTTCAACCTCGAAGGCAACCCGTTCGCGCCACCGCGCCCCGGCTACCCCGGTTTTCTGGCGCTGTGCGAACAGACCCGGCCGGCGCAGGCCACGCTGGTGCCCGATGGCGACGCCCAGCTCACCTCCGACCACGGCTTCGATTTCCAGCGCGATGCCGCGACCTTGCAGCCGCATGTCCAGGCGCTGAAGGCCCTGGGCTGCCGCGTCAGCCTGTTCGCCGACGCCCACACCGACAACGGCCTGGCCGGCATCGCCCAGGCCGCGGCGGTCGGCGCCGATCGCGTCGAGCTCTACACCGGCCCCTACGCCGAGGCTCAAGCCGCCGGCGACGGCGCGGCGATGACGGCGCGCTTCGCGCAGGCCGCCCGTCGCGCCCAGGCTGCCGGACTCGGCGTCAACGCCGGCCACGACCTCAGCCAGGACAATCTCGGCGCTTTCCTGCGCGCGGTGCCCGGCGTGCTCGAGGTGTCGATTGGCCATGCTTTGATCGGCGAGGCCTTGTACGACGGCCTCGCCTCCACCGTGCAGCGCTACCTGCAGATCCTCGACGACACGCGCTGACCGCGCGTCCGCTCAGCGCAGGGCGATGTCGTTCAAACCGCTGTGCTTGGCGGCCGACACAGCACGGGCAAAGCCCTGGTAGTCGGCCTCGGCCTCGGCGCCGACGTGGAGCACCGTCCGCGGAGCACGTGCGGCCAAGGCCTGCAGGGCCGGCTGCAGCTCACTGGAAGTCAGACCGCGACCGTCGAGCTGGAAACTGCCGTCGTGGCGCACGAGCAATTCGCTGCGCGGCGCCGGTGGCAGCGGCTGCGGATCGACCGGCACCTGCGGCAGTCGCAGGTCGAGCCGCCCGCTCAACACGGGCGCGGTCACCATGAAGATCACCAGCAACACCAGCAGCACATCGACCAACGGCGTGATGTTGATCTATGCGACTTCGCGCAGATTGCCGTGGCGGTCGGAACGGAAGTAAGCGGAGACGGCCATGCACACCTCCAGCAGGGGCGGGATGCCCGACACCACGCTACGCCGACCCCGGCGCGGCTGACAAGCGCCCGAGTCGGCCGGGCCGCGAAACGACGGTGGCTTGGGTGAGCGTCGTCAGGCAGCACGCAACGAGCGCAATTGGAGAACCAGCGCCCACAGTCCGAGGGTCGCGAGGAAATTGATGGTGAAGACCAGGCCGCGCAGCCGGATGTTTGTCGTAAAGATCTGGACGCCGCTATGCGCCAGGCGGCCGAACAGGAATATCCAGGCCAGCGCCACCGCGGCAACACTCTCCGATGGGTTCTGCATGAGCAGCAGGCACGCTGCGTAGAACAAGACAGGCCACTCGAACTGATTGGACAGGTTGGCGCTGATCCGCGGCTCAACAGCCGCCCAGGGATTCGAACCGTCGGAACGTCGGCCGATGCCCCAGACTTTGGGAGCGCGTGTAACGGTGAGCAGAACGTAGAGCAGCGAAGCAAGCGCTACATGAGCGGCCATCGGAAGTATCAATGGATGCGCCATGTGCCCCGTCCCCCGATGTCTGGAAACAGCAGCCTATCGCGCCGCAGAGAGGCGCGCATAAAAAAACGCCGCCCGGAGGCGGCGTTTGTCACGACGGTAAGCGCCGATCGGTCATTCGTTCTGGACGAAGCCGATCTTTTCCATTTTTGCATTCTTGGCGTAAGCCAGCACCTTGGCCAACACGCCATAGCTGGCATCCGCATTGGTGTCGATTTCGAGCATCGGCTGGTTGCTCGGGTCTCGGTTGACCTCGACTTCCATCAGATTCTCGACCACCGACATCGGCTGCGGTGAGTCATTCCAGAACACCTGTCCCGTAGCGTCGATGCGCAGCCGGATCGGCGGCGGCGGCGTCTTCGTCTGCGGTGGTGGGTTAATCGACTTCTGCGGCAAATTGACGTCGATCGGGTAGGTCAGAGTCGGCGCGGTCACCATGAAGATGATCAGCAACACCAACAGCACGTCCACGAGGGGCGTGACGTTGATGTCGGACATCGCGCCGCCACCGGAGTTTGATGCGAAAGCCATGAGTCAAATCTCCAGTCAGTGCTCTTTCTTGGCCACGAAGCCGACCTTGCGCATGCCCTGGGCCTGCGCGACCTTCACCACTTCGCTGACGATGCGGTACTTGGTCGTGTGGTCGCCGCGGATGTTGACCTGCGGCTGCGGCGTCTTCTGGGCCTCGATCGACAGACGGCTCTCGAGCAGGTCACGGGTGACCGGCTCGTCGTTCCAGTACATCGAGCCGTTCTCCTGCACCGCAATCGTGATCGGCGGGGTCTTCGTCTCTTTGGCCTTCTCGTCGAGATTGGCCTCAGGCAGCTTTACCTCGATTTTTTGCGTCATCAGCGGGGCCGTGATCATGAAGATGATCAGCAGCACCAGCATCACGTCGACGAGCGGCGTGACGTTGATTTCGGCCATTGGGCCGCCGCTATCGTTGCCTGTACTGAAGGCCATGTCCGAACTCCAACCTACTGCAAAAGGGTGTCGACGTTACAGCGTTGAGGATTAGCGCTTGCCAGACAGCTCGCCGACGCGTGCGCCGGTGGCGAAGAAGTCGTGCAGGTCGTGCGCGAAGGTGTCGAACTTGTTGTTCGTCACACGGTTCAGGCGGGTGAAGAAGTTGTACGACAGCACCGCCGGAATCGCGACGAACAGACCGATCGCGGTCATGATCAGCGCTTCACCGACCGGGCCGGCCACGGCCTGGATCGAGGACTCGCCGCTGGCGCCGAGACGGATCAGGGCGTGGTAAATGCCCCACACCGTGCCGAGCAGGCCGACGAACGGCGCGGTCGAACCGACGGTGGCAAGCACGGTCAGGCCGGACTCAAGCTTCATCGACTCGCGGGTCACGCCCTGGCGCAGGGCGCGGTCGACGAACTCGGAACGATTCAGCGACTCGACCAGACGCGAACCTTCGTGGCGCTGGTGGTGAGCGGCGGCCTGGGCGGCATCGAGCGCGATCTTCGAGAACGGCTCGAAGCGCGCCTGCTCTTCCATGTAACGGATGGCGTCCTGCGCGTTCGGGGTTTCCCAGAACGTGCTGACAACGCGGTCCGAGCTGGAGCGCAGACGTGCGTTGCGGATGAAGTTCATGACGATCCAGTAGATCGACATCACCGACATCACGGCCAAGGTGACGAAAACAATCCAGCCGAGGGCATCGAAGTTCTTCAGCAGCTCGGCGAAGCCCATCTGCTGGAGTGCATCGGCGTTGGAGCCTCCAGCGGCAACAGCGGTAGTGGTTTCCTGCAACATGACGCTTACCTTTGAATGTCGTGGAATGGAAAAGTAGGGGTTACGCGTTACTTACAGCAGTCCCGTGAACCCGATCAGTTCGGCGGGACGAAATCGACCGGAACTCGGACCCGGCTCTGTACGCCGACACCGTTCTGCGTCTCCGGATTGAACTTCCATTTACGCGCGGCATCCATTGCGGCGCGGTCGAGGTTGCGGTTGCGGCTGGACTTCTCGACCGACACATCGAGGACGTTACCCTGGCCGTCGATGGTGATGATCAGCACCAC
Organism: Lysobacter cavernae; assembly: GCF_042648505.1. NCBI lineage: Bacteria > Pseudomonadati > Pseudomonadota > Gammaproteobacteria > Lysobacterales > Lysobacteraceae > Lysobacter > Lysobacter cavernae. The sequence continues at coordinate 56,144 of NZ_JBHRXK010000009.1, read as the reverse complement.
GGTACCGCCCACGCCCTGGCGGGCTTCGGTCGGCGGGTACTTCGGCGGGTTCAGTCGCTTCGACGAGGGGTCGACGCTGGAGCCGATGTTGGTGGCCGGGGCCGGCGGCGACGGCGGAGCCGGCGGCGGAGCCGGCACGTCGATCGGCGTCGGGTCGTCGACCAGCACCGGCGGATCTTCCGGCGGTGGCGGCAACGGCGTCGGCTGCGGCGGCGTCAGCGTCTTAGGCGGCGTCAGTTCCTTCGGCGGCTCCGGCGGCGGTGGCGGCGGTGGCGGCGGCGGCGGTGGCGGCTTGATGATATTGACGAAGGTCACGTCTTCCTCCTGCTGCTGCTGCACGGGCGGAACCATGGGAGCAAGCAACAGGAGCAACGCTCCGACGTGGAAGGCGATCGCGATGGTCAAACCGGCAATACGCGGCCAGTTCAACTCGTTGCGATCGTCGTCTTTCTTTGCGTGAATTTCGAGGTCTTGCGTCATGCGCCGTAGCTCGGGAGGTGTTTCCGGGCGCCAGGGCGCCGCGGGCCGTCGTTCGATCCCCGCAACCGGTTACAGTCGCGGGAACCTCCTAGCATATAGCAAACTGCGCCCTGCGTTCCAAGGGCAATTGGCTATTTCTTTGCTCTTTCCGCCTATTTTGCGGGTAGGGCAAGGATCTTCTTGGCGTCGTCGGGCTTTTTCACGCCCTTGGCGATCGCCTGCTTGGCGGCTTCCTTGGCCTCGGGGATGCGGTCTTCCTGCCACAACACACGGGCGAGGTTGAGGTAGGCCTCGCCATCGGGCGCCAGCGGCGCGGCTTTCTTGTAGGCGTCGATCGCCGGCGCCACCTGGTCGGAGAAGTAGTACGACTGCGCCATCGCCAGGTAGACCTGGTAGTCGGGCTTGAGCACGCCCTTCTCCAGGCCCTCGGTGATGACCTTGGCCGCTTCCTTCTCCTTGCCGTCCATGTTCAGGTAGGTGGCGTAGAGCTGGCGGTATTCCTTGTCGTCGGTGAGCTGGCCCGATGCGCGCAGCTTCTCGAGCACCACGGCGGCCTTGTCGAGCATGTCGTTCTGCTGGTAGACCGCGGCCAGGTTGAGCTGGGCGCGCTTGTCGGCCGGGTTCTTGGCGGCGAGGCCCTCGGCGATCTTGACCGCTTCACCGGCCTGGCCGCTCTCGGCGTAGGTCGCCATCAACAGCTGCTGCCACTCGGCCTTGGGCTCGGGCGAGGCGTCGATGGCCTGCTTGAGCACCGCCGCCGCTTCCGGGTAGCGCTCCAGGCGATAGAGGACGTTGCCCTTGAGCACCAGCTGCTCCGGCTTCTGGCTCTTGGTCTCGGCGAAGAAGCGGTCGAAGGTCTTCAGCGACTCGGCGTACTGGTCTTCCTGCAGTTGCAGCTGGGCCAGCATGAACATCGCGCCGTAATGGCCGTTGTTGTCGAGGCCGTTGAACTCGATCGCCTTGTTGAGATACGCCATCGCCGTGGCGGTGTCGTCGGCGTCATAGGCGATCTGCGCGCCGATCTGCGCGGCGAAGGCGTGCTCGTAAGCGTTGGAAGCGGGGTTGGCGATGATCTCGTCGGCGACGGCGCGCGCATCGGCGCCCTTCTCGTCGTCGTAGAGCTTCATCATCTTCTGCAACTTGGCCCCACCCTTGGACGTCGCTTTGGTCTCCGGCGACTGACGCGTGGCCTGCGGGTACTGCTCCTCCGCCTTGGCGCTCTGGCCTTTTTGCGCGCCCTTCTGCGCGCGGCGTTCATCGGCCCGCTGCTGCGCGGTCTGTGCATTGACCTGGCTGATCGCGCCGAACACCAGCACGGTGCCGATGGCCGCCGCCAGCAGACTGTGCTTGCGGATGGAAAGCTTGCTCATGAAACACCTCAAATCTGCAGCCGCATGGGGTTCGGCGGGACGATCGGCGCAGGGCCGGGGGGCCGTCACGCTAACAGAAACGCGGGGGCGTGCGATACGGGGTTATCCATGCATCGCGCCACTTGTTTATCCGCACTTCGGCGTATGGCCGGCGGCGCGCGCCTGTTCATACGTCGGCATCAACGCGCCGGCGCGGGCGCCGAGTTCGTTGATGCGCGACTGAGGGTCAGGGTGGGTCGACAACCACTGCGGTGGCCGGGCGCTGCTGGCCGCGATCATGTTCTGCCACAGGTTGACCGCCTGGCGCGGGTCGAAGCCGGCCTTGGCGGCGAGCTGCTGGCCGACCACGTCGGCCTCGCTTTCCTGGGTGCGCGAGTTTGGCAGCAGGTAGAAGGTCTGCGCCGCAGCACCGCCGAGCTGGCCGGCGGCGTTGGCCGCACCGGAGCCGTAGGCCGAGCCGAGGATGGCGCTGCCGATGCCGAGCAGGGTCGAGGTGCTCTGCTGTTTGGTGATGCGCTCGTCGTGGTGACGCGAGACGACGTGGCCGATCTCGTGCGCGATCACCGCGGCCAGCTGGTCCTGGTTCTTGGCGACGGTGAAAATGCCGGTGTTGACGCCGATCTTGCCGCCGGGCAGCGCGAACGCGTTGGGCGAGCTGTCGGCGAACACCGCGACCTCCCACTGGGTCTGCCAGCCGGCCGGGAGTTCGCGGGTGATGTCGTTGACCACGCAGCGCACGTAGGCGTTCTGGCGGGCATCGGTGCTGAGCTTCTGCTTGGCCTTGGCCTCGGTGAACGCCTGCGCGCCCATCTGATCGAGCTGCGCCTGCGGCACCGCGCCGACGACCTGCCGGCGCCCGGTCGGTGAGGTGGTGGTGGCGCAGGCGGTGACGACCGCCGCGAGAGTCAGGCCGAGCAGCAACGGCTTCATGAGGTACCCCGAATCGATCCGATGGCTATGTTGTAGGGCGGGAAGTATTAACAGGCCGTCAATGCCGCCCCAAGCCGGGACCGGCGCCCCATACCAAGTCTGTCGTGCGTCGCGGTCGCGCCCACAGGACACGACCGGCGCAGGTGTTCGTGCGCGCCTCAGACGTCGAGGTTGGACACCTTGAGCGCGTTGTCCTCGATGAACTCGCGGCGCGGTTCGACGACGTCGCCCATCAGCGTGCTGAAGATCTGGTCGGCCGCGACCGCGTCCTCGATGCGCACCTGCAGCAGACGCCGCGTCTCCGGATTGACCGTGGTGTCCCACAACTGCTCCGGGTTCATTTCACCCAGGCCCTTGAAGCGCTGGATGCTGCGGCCCTTCTTGGCCTCCTCGAGCAGCCAGGCCTGCGCCTGGGCGAAGCGGGTGACCTCCTGCGCGCGGTTGCCGCGCACGATCTGCCCGCCCTCGCGCACCAGGCCGTGCAGCAACGTCGCCGCTTCGCGCAAGGCGCGCAGCTCGCCGGTTTCGAAGGCGGCCAGCGGCAGCACCTGGGTGAGCTGCTCGCCCATGTGGTGGCGCGTGACCAGCAGTGCCGCCTGGCGCGTTTCGTTGGCGGCGTGCCATTCCAGCACGTAGCGCGGCTGGCCCAGGCCGGTGCGGTTGAGGCGCTGCTCCAGCGTGCGCAGCTCCTGCTGCGCGGCGTCGCTGCCGAGCAGGTGGTTGCTGTCGAGCGGCGTGAAATCGATCAGCGCCTCGAGCACGCTCGGGTCGTAACGGTGCGCATTGCGCGCGATGGTCTCGCGCGCGCCGGCGTAGACGAGCAGCAACTTCTCCAGGGCTGCACCCTCGATCGCCGGCTCACCAGTGGCGGGGATCAGCGACGCGCCTTCGACCGCGTTGTTGGCCAGGTAGGCGTCGAGCGCGGCATCGTCCTTGAGGTAGATCTCGTTCTTGCCCTGCTTGATCTTGTACAGCGGCGGCAGGCCGATGTAGACGTGGCCGCGCTCGATCAGCTCCGGCATCTGGCGGTAGAAGAAGGTCAGCAGCAGGGTGCGGATGTGGCTGCCGTCGACGTCGGCGTCGGTCATCAGGATGATGCGGTGATAACGCAGCTTGTCCGGGTTGTACTCGTCCTTGCCGATGCCGGTGCCCAGGGCGGTGATCAGCGTGCCGACTTCGGCCGAGCCGAGCATGCGGTCGAAGCGCGCGCGCTCGACGTTGAGGATCTTGCCCTTGAGCGGCAGGATCGCCTGGGTCTTGCGGTTGCGACCCTGCTTGGCCGAGCCGCCGGCGGAGTCACCCTCGACGATGAACAGTTCGCTCAACGCCGGATCCTTCTCCTGGCAGTCGGCGAGCTTGCCGGGCAGGCCGGCGATATCGAGCGCGCCCTTGCGCCGGGTCAGGTCGCGGGCCTTGCGCGCGGCCTCGCGCGCGCGCGCGGCGTCGACGATCTTGCCGGCGATCGCACGGGCCTCGTGGGGGTGTTCCTGCAGGAACTCCTCCAAACGTGCACCGAACGTGCTTTCAACGACCGGTCGGACCTCGGAACTAACCAGTTTCTCCTTGGTCTGGCTGGAGAAACTCGGGTCCGGCACCTTGACCGACAGCACCGCGATCATGCCTTCGCGCATGTCGTCGCCAGACAGCGCGACCTTGGCCTGCTTGGCGATGCCATTCTGTTCGATGTAATTGGTCAGCGTGCGCGTCAGCGCGGCGCGGAAGCCGATCAGATGGGTGCCGCCGTCCTTCTGCGGGATGTTGTTGGTGAAGCAGAACATCGTTTCCTGGTAGGCGTCGGTCCACTGCAGGGCGACGTCGACCGTGATGCCATTCATCTCACCAGTTACTGAGATGACATTCGGGTGCAGTGGGGTCTTGAGCTGGGCCAGGTGCTCGACGAACGAGCGGATGCCGCCCTCGTACTGGAACACGTCGCGCTTGCCTTCGCCGCGCTCGTCGACCAGGGTGATCTTGACGCCGGAATTCAGGAACGATAGCTCGCGCAGGCGCTTGGCGAGGATGTCGTAGTGGAACTCGACGTCGGTGAAGATTTCGACCGCCGGCTTGAAGCGCAGCAGGGTGCCGCGCTTGGTCGAGGCCTCCAGCGTCTTGAGCGGGTACAGCGGCTCGCCGAGCGAGTATTCCTGCTGGTGGTGGTGGCCGTCGCGCCAGATGTCCAGCCACAGGTGCTCGGACAGCGCGTTCACGACCGACACGCCGACGCCGTGCAGGCCACCGGAGACCTTGTAGCTGTTGTCGTCGAACTTGCCGCCGGCGTGCAGCACGGTGAGGATCACCTCGGCCGCCGACACGCCTTCTTCCTTGTGGATGTCGACCGGGATGCCACGGCCGTTGTCCCAGGACGAGACCGAACCGTCCTCGTGCAGCGTCACCACGACGTCGTCGGCGTGGCCGGCGAGGGCCTCGTCGATCGCGTTGTCGACCACCTCGAACACCATGTGGTGCAGGCCGGTGCCGTCGTGGACGTCGCCGATGTACATGCCCGGACGCTTGCGCACGGCTTCGAGCCCGCGCAGGACGGTGATCTTGCTGGAATCGTAGGTCTGGGACGGGGACGACGCGGCAGGCGCGGAATCTTGCGAGGGGTCGTGCTCGGTCTGGGTCATGCGGCAACAGGCTCCGACGACGCGGTAACCGGAGGTCCGGGACGCGTCGAGACGCTTAGCGATATGAGCACGGAGTATAGCAGGCGGCGGGGATACCCCCGGCCACGGCACCGCCGCTGGCGAGCGCTGCAAGCCCGCAAAAACCGGCCAATCCGGGCTTGCCTGCATGACTGCCGGTGAGCTTGCCGTCCCGGCAGGAACGCCATCGGGCCGCACTGAATCGAACAACCCAGCCAAGCGGCAGGTCAGCCGCCCGGGAGGCGGCCCAGCTCACCATGTTCCACGTGGAACCTGTGCACGACCGCCCCCAGCGCGGCCAAGGCCGGTGGGGCTTCGGTGCCGGTAATGAACACCTGGGCGCCGCTGGCCAGCAGCCGCGCCAGCACGCGGGCCTGGTGCTGGCGATCCAGTTCCGAGGCAAGGTCGTCGAGCGCGATCACCGGCCACTCGCCACGCAGTTGGGCATGGTGCTCGGCCTGCGCCAGCAGCGCCGCCAGCGCGGTCAACTTGGCTTGGCCGCGCGACAGGGCCTCGCGTCCCGGCAGGGCGCCGAAGGCGATGCGCCAGTCGGCGCGGTGCGGCCCGACCGTGGTGTAACCGGCGGCCAGGTCGCGTTCGCGGGCGAGCAGCAGGGCATCGTCGAGCGGCAGCTCGTCGCGGCGCCAGCCGGGCAGATAATCCAGCCGGCTGGCGCCGAGGGCGGGTGCGAGTTCGGCCAGCAGCGCGGCGAACCGGGGCTGCAGGGCCTCCAGGTACTGCTCGCGGCGCCGGCTCAGCGGCTCGCCGGCGTCGGCCAGCTCGTGGTCCCAGGCGTCGAGCTGGCCGTCGCGTACCCGCGCCTTGAGCAGGGCGTTGCGCTGCTTGAGCGCGCGCGCGTAACGACGCCATTGCGGCATGAAACCAAGTTCCACGTGGAACAAACCCCAATCGAGGTAGCGCCGCCGGGTTTCGCCGCCGCCGGTGACGAGGGCGTGGCTGCCGGGCTCAAAGCTGACCACGGCCAGGGCCGCGCAGAGCTCGCCCAGGTGCGCGACCGGGGCGCCGTCGAGTCGGCCGGTCCAGTCCTGGCCACTGTGGCGCAGGCCGGCCTTGCGGGCACGCCGATAACCGGCCTGCGGTTCGGCAACAGCGGTGGCCGACGACACGGCACCCACCGTTTCCAGCCATTCGACGAACACCTCCAGGGCCGGCTCCCCGGCCCGGATCAGCCCGTCGCGCACGCGACCACGGAAACTGCGGCCGTACGCCATCAGGTGCAGGGCTTCGAGCACGCTGGTCTTGCCGGCGCCGTTGTCGCCGGTGATGAGGTTCAGGCCCGGGGCCGGGTCGAGGCGGACCTCGCCAAAGCGGCGCAGGCCGCGCAGTTCAAGACGGGTAACGTGCATTGCGCTCAAGTCTACGGGAGGCCCCAAACGAAACGCCCGGCGGGGCCGGGCGTTTGTGGATAACGTGGTTCCACGTGGAACATCACAGGCGCAGCGGCATCACCACGTGGCGGCAGCGGTCGTTGGCGGCCTCGCGCACCAGGGCCGAGGAGTTGGCGTCGCGCAGGGCGATCACCACGTGCTCGTCCTTGAGGGCGGTGAGGGCGTCGAGCAGGTAGTTGACGTTGAAGCCCACCGCCAGGTCATCGACCTTGGTGTCGGCCTCGACTTCCTCCTGCGCTTCTTCCTGCTCCGGGTTGTGCGCGCTGATCTTGAGCTGGCCCGGCGACACCTCGATGCGGACGCCGCGGTACTTCTCGTTCGACAGGATCGCGGCGCGCTGCAGCGAGGCGCGCAGGGCTTCACGCTCGATCCGCACCTCGCGGTCGGCGCCGATCGGGATCACCGCCTCGTAATCGGGGAAACGGCCGTCGATGAGCTTGCTGGTGAAGGTCACGTCGTCGCGCTTGACGCGGATGTGGCCTCGGCCCATTTCCAGCTCGAGCTCGCGTTCGCCGCCTTCGAGCAGGCGCTGCAGCTCCTGCACGCCTTTGCGCGGCACGATGATCTGGCGCTTGGTCTGGGCGCTGCCCTCGTAGTCGGCCTCGCACAGCGCCAGTCGGTGCCCGTCGGTGGCGACGCAGCGCAGGCTGGTTTCGCGCAGGTCAAACAGCAGGCCGTTGAGGTAGTAGCGCACGTCCTGCTGGGCCATCGCGAACGCAGTGCGTTCGATCAGTTCCTTCAGCGCCGCTTCCGGCACGCGCACGCGCTCGGTGGCCTCGACCTCGTCGATCGACGGGAAGTCGTTGGCCGGCAGGCTGGCCAAGGTGAAGCGCGAACGCCCGGCCTGCACGCTGATCTTGTCGGCGGTCTGCGAGACCGTGACCTTGCTGCCGTCGGGCAGGGCGCGAACGATCTCGAACAGCTTGCGCGCCGGGATCGTGGTTTCGCCGTCCTGCGCGTCATCGACCATGACGCGAGAGACCATCTCGACCTCGAGGTCGGTGCCGGTCAGCGACAGCTGCCCGTCCTTGACCTGGACCAGCAGGTTGGCCAGGACCGGCAAGGTCTGGCGGCGCTCGACGACATTGACGACTTGCGCGAGCGGCTTGAGAAACACTTCGCGTTGGAGGCTGAAACGCATGCGGAACCCCGTCCCCTTGCCATTACTAAGGTGTGGAATAAATCAAAAGCATGGTGGTGATGGTGTCGCCCGAAATCCGGGAAAACCAACTCAAGCTTTTGAATATCAAGGATTTTACTGCCGTGAAAACTTCGGTAAAACCGGTCTTGCAAGCCACGGACAATCTGTGGACAACTTTACAGCACTGGTGCCGACGCCGATCTGTCCACAGCTTGTGCCCGGGCCGTGCACCGCTTGTTGGCCGAGCTTGCGGATAAGTGCCGCCGCCGTCCAGTCGTGGCGCCGTCGGTGGCCGCTCACTCGCTGAGTTTGCGGATCAACTTGTCCCAGTCCTCGCGCAGCTTGCCGTCGGTCTCCATCAAGGTGCGGATCTGCCGGCAGGCGTGCAGCACGGTGGTGTGGTCGCGGCCGGCGAAGGCGTCGCCGATCTCGGGCAGGCTGTGTTCGGTCAGTTCCTTGGTCAGCGCCATCGCCATCTGCCGCGGCCGCGCCAGCGAACGCGTGCGGCGCTTGGACAGCAGGTCCTTGATCTGCAGGCCGTAGTAGTCGGCCACGATCTTCTGGATGTTGGGGATGCCGATCGCCTGCTGCTGCGCGCGCAGCAGGTCGCGCAGGGTTTCCTGGGCGAACTCGGGGGTGATTGCGCGACCGGTGAAGTTGGCGCGGGCGGCCAGGGTGTTGAGGGCGCCCTCGAGGTCGCGCACGTTGCTGCGCATCTTCTTGGCGAGCAGGAAGGCCACGTCCTCGGGGATGTTGGCGCCGCGCTCGCGCGCCTTGGACAGCACGATCTGGGCGCGGGTCTCGAAGTCGGGCGGCTCGATCGCCACGCTCAGGCCCCAGGCCAGGCGCGATTTCAGGCGCGGCTCCAGGCCCTCGACCTCGCGCGGGTAGCGGTCGCAGGTCAGGATGATCTGCTGCTTGCCGTCGAACAGCGCGTTGAAGGTGTGGAAAAACTCCTCCTGGGTGCGGTCCTTGCCGGCGAAAAACTGGATGTCGTCGATCAGCAGCGCGTCGACCTGCTGGAACTGGCGCTTGAACTGGTCCATCGCCTTGTCCTGCAGCGCCTTCATCATCGCGCTGAAGAACTGCTCGCTGCGCAGGTACATCACCCGCATCGCCGGGTTGGCCGCGCGCATGGCGTTGCCGGCGGCGAACATCAGGTGGGTCTTGCCCAGGCCGGTGCCGCCGTACAGCAGCAGCGGGTTGTGGGCGCGGTCGCCGGGCTTGAGCGCGGCCTGCCAGGCGGCGGCGCGGCCGAGCTGGTTGCTGCGACCCTCGACGAAGTTGTCGAAGCTGTAGTGGCTGTCGAGGTTGCCGTGGAACGGCTCGGACGGCACGGCCGTGCCCATGCGCGGGGCCGGCAGGTCGCTGATCGGGGCCGGCACGGCCGCCCGCGGCAGCGAGCCGATTTCGAGGCTGACCTCGCCGGTGCCGGCGAAATGCACCAGCAGCTCGCGGATGCGGGCGAGGTAGCGTTCGCGCACGTGCTCGACCACGAAGGCGTTGGGCGCGTACAGCACGGTGGTGTCGTCGCGGCGCGAGGCCTGCAGCGGCTTGAGCCAGGTGTGGACATCTTCGGCCGGCAGTTCGGCTTCAAGGCGTTCGAGGCAGCGGGGCCAAGCATCCATCGGGTCAGAGCGTCTTCTTTGTGCGGCCGCCGAGCAGCGGCGCGGCAGGCGAAAAGCGGCCGGCCGCGCGATGTGGGACATCGCGGCGAACGGGGCGGGGGAGGCGGTCAGACTATCACCGCGATCCGGTGTGGAACAGGACTTGTCCACAGGGGCATGTACAGGTTAGTCCACAGGGCATGCCCGCATTCGCGGGCATGCCCCCCAAGGTTTGCACCGCAAACCTCGGGCCCCGTGTCTGTGCATCCACACCCCATTCGCGCTGCGCGCGAATCGCCCCTGACTCAGGGGCTGAGAAGCGCGGCTGTCGAGTGGATCGGGCGCGCAGTTGACCCGAACCGCAATGCCCCGCTAGAATCGCCGGTCTTCTACGACGTTTACGCAGAGCCGGACCATGGCCACCAAGCGCACCTACCAGCCCAGCAACCTCAAGCGCAAGCGCGACCACGGCTTCCGTGCCCGCATGGCGACCGCCGATGGCCGCAAGATTCTTGCCCGTCGTCGCGCCAAGGGCCGCAAGCGTCTCTGCGCCTAAGCTTGGCTGCGGCCGCCCCGTGCGGCCGACCGGCATCCGCCGGTACCCCGTCATGATATCGACCCGCTTCCCGCGCACCGCGCGGGTGCGCGCGCGTTCCGATTTCGATCGCATCTTCCAGCAAGGCCGACGCGTCGCGTTGCCCGTGTTGGCACTGCATTGGCAGTCCGGCGACGCCGCGCCGCGGCTTGGCTTGGCCGTGTCGCGCAAGGTCGATCCGCATGCGGTCGGCCGCAACCGCATCAAGCGCGCGCTGCGCGAGACCTTCCGCCATCTTCGCCATGACCTGGCCCCGGGCGACTACGTCGTGGTGGCCCGGCCTGCGGCTGCGCGCTGCACCGGCGCGGAACTCGCGGCGGCCCTGCGTGGTCTGCTCCAGCGTGCCGGCGCCTTGCCCGCACCTGCGTTGCCCCCGACTGCGTTGCCCCCGACTGCGGCGCCCGGCACAATGCCGGCCGCTTCCCCTTCCGCCCCAACGCCGGACTCGCGTCCTGGCTGAGCCTGCCTGTCGCCCATGAACCAGACCCGTGTTTTCCTGATCTTCGCCTGGCTGATGGTGGCGACCCTGCTGTGGATGGAGTGGGGCAAGGAACAGGCCGCGCCGGCAGCCGCGCCGACCAGTGCGGCGGCGGCCGCGACACCGGCCAGCACGGTCCCGACGACCGGCGGCAACCTGCCGACGGTGCCGAGCGCTCCTGCGATGGCTGCACCGGCGCCTGCGCCCGCGACGGCCGCCGCCGCGACCGCGCCGACCGTCACCGTCACCACCGACGTGCTCAAGCTCGTGCTCGACGGCGGCGAACTGCGCCAGGCCGACCTGCTCAAGTACCCGAACGAGGCCGACGGCACTACCCCGGTGCGCCTGTTCGCGCAGGACCCGAGCAACTACTTCGTCGCCCAGAGCGGCTGGGTGAGCCAGGGCGGTGCCGCGCCGAACCACGAGTCGGGCTTCCGCCCAGAGGGCGCGCAGCACGATTTCGCGCTGGCACCGGGCACCGACCTGCTGGAAGTGCCGTTCGTGTGGACCGGCGCCAACGGCGTCACCATCCGCCGCACCTACCGCTTCCACCGCGGCGACTACGTGGTGAAGGTGCGCGACGACGTGGTCAACGCCGGTACCGCGCCGTGGCAGGGCTTCGTCTACCGCCAGCTCAGCCGCGTGCCGCGCGCGCTGGTCAAGTCCGGCCCGATGAGCGCGGAAAGCTACAGCTTCCAGGGCGCGGCCTGGTACTCCAGCGCCGACAAGTACGAGAAGCGCAAGTACGAGGACTTCGCCGACGACGGCACGCTCGACAAGCAGGTCACCGGCGGCTGGATCGGCATGCTGCAGCACCACTTCTTCGCCGCCTGGATCCCGGGTGCGAACGACGTCAGCACCTTCTCGCTGGCCACGCCCAGCGGCAGCGGCGGCAGCCAGTACCTGATCCGTGAGGTCGGCCCGGGTGTCAACGTCGCCCCCGGCGCGACCGCGACGACCGAAGCGCGGCTGTGGGTTGGCCCGAAGCTGGTCAAGCAGATCGAGGCGCAGCGCGTGCCCGGCCTGGACCGCGCGGTCGACTTCAGCAGCTACAGCCTGATGGCGACCCTGGCCGGTTGGCTGTTCTGGGTGCTGGAGAAGATCTATGGCCTGGTCGGCAACTGGGGCTGGGCGATCGTCGGCCTGGTGGTCCTGCTGAAGCTGGTGATGTATCCGCTGTCGGCGGCGCAATACAAGTCGATGGCGAAGATGCGCAAGTTCCAGCCGCGCATCGCCCAGCTCAAGGAGCGCTACGGCGACGACAAGCAGAAGTTCCAGATGGCGATGATGGAGCTGTACAAGAAAGAGAAGATCAACCCGGTCGGTGGTTGCTTCCCGATCCTGCTGCAGATGCCGGTGTTCCTGGCGCTGTACTGGATGCTGTCGGAGTCGGTCGAGCTGCGCCACACGCCGTGGATCGGCTGGATCCAGGACCTGACCGCGCGCGATCCGTACTTCGTGCTGCCGCTGATCAACATCGCGGTGATGTGGTTCACCCAGAAGTTGAACCCGACCACCGGCATGGACCCGATGCAGGCCAAGATGATGCAGTTCATGCCGCTGGTGTTCGGCGTGATGTTCGCGTTCTTCCCGGCCGGCCTGGTGCTGTACTGGATCACCAACGGCGCACTGGGCCTGCTGCAGCAGTGGTGGATGGTCAAGCGCTACAGCGAGGCGCCGGCCAAGGCCTGAGCCTTGGCCGTGTCGACTTGACGAAGCCCGCCCTCCGGCGGGCTTCGTGCTTACAGCACTGCATGTTTTCACCACCGCGTATCTGCGAACATCGCGCCATGACCGACATCGCCCGCGACACCATCGCCGCGATCGCCACCGCGCCCGGCGCCGGCGGCGTCGGCATCGTGCGCCTGTCGGGGCCGCGCGCGAAAGAGATCGCCGAAGTGGTCTGCGCGCGCGCGCTGACGCCGCGCCACGCCCACCACGTGCGTTTCCACGATGCCGCCGGCGCGGTGCTCGACGACGGCATCGCGCTGTACTTCGCCGGGCCGGCCAGCTATACCGGCGAGGACGTGGTCGAGCTGCAGGCGCACGGCAGTCCGGCGGTGCTGCACGAACTGGTCACCCGTTGCGTCGCGCTGGGTGCGCGCCATGCCCGTCCCGGCGAGTTCAGCGAGCGCGCCTTCCTCGAAGGCCGCCTCGACCTGGCCCAGGCCGAAGCGGTGGCCGACCTGATCGCGGCCGGTGATGCCCGCGCCGCCCGCGCCGCGCGGCGTGCGCTCGACGGCGAATTCTCGCGCCGGGTCGAGGCGCTCGCGGCCGAGCTGCTGGCGATCCGCGTCCACGTCGAGGCCGCGATCGACTTCGCCGACGAGCCGCTCGACACGCTCGGCGGCGGCGCCCTGCGCGCGCGCTTCGACCGGCTCGGCCACGACCTGGACGCGCTGCTGAGTGCGGCCGAACGCGGCCGCCGCCTGCGCGACGGCCTGCACGCGGTGATCGTCGGTCCGCCCAACGCCGGCAAGAGTTCGCTGTTGAATGCCCTGGCCGGCAGCGAGCGCGCCATCGTCACCGACATCGCCGGCACCACCCGCGACCTGCTGCACGAGACCATCCGCAGCGACGGCGTCGAACTGACCCTGGTCGACACCGCCGGCCTGCGCGAGGGCGGCGACACGATCGAGCGCGAGGGCATGCGCCGCGCCTACGCCGAACTCGCCCGCGCCGACCTGGCGATCGTCGTGCTCGACGCGCGCGACCCGGCTGCCGGCCGCGCCGCCGTGGCCGAGGCGATTGCCGACGTGCCGCAGCGGTTGTGGCTGCACAACAAGGCCGACCTGCTCGCTGACCGCGGCGCCGGCGAGGTAGTGCTGGGCGAGGACGAGATGCGCGTGTCCGTGCACACCGGCGCCGGGCTCGAGGCCCTGCACGCCCGCCTGCGCACGCTTGCCCTCGGCGCGGGCGGTGACGCGACCGACGGCGCGTTCACTGCCCGCACGCGCCACGTCGACGCCCTGCTGCGCGCCCGCGACGAACTCGACGACGCCCGCGTGCACCTGCAGCACGAGGTGCTCGACCTCGCCGCCGAGGCGCTGCGCGCCGGCCACGATGCCCTCGGCGAAATCACCGGCCGGGTCCGCGCCGATGACCTGCTCGGGCACATCTTCGCCAGTTTCTGCATCGGCAAGTGACGCGCGGGGGCAGCACGGAACAGGGCGCCGCGCGTGCGGGTTTCGGCACGGGGCCGCGTCGATGGTAGGCTCCGCAGTCGACCGCTTGACAAACGCGGTGCGCTGGCGTGATTTAAGTGTCGTGCGCTCGTGACAGCGCACTTCAGGGGAGCTTTGCCAATGATCGTAAATCCGAAAGCCCGGCGTCCGCGCCGGCTGTCCGTGGTATCGCAGTGGTCCGTCGCGCTGGCCTTGGGCTGCGCGCTGGCCGCCTGCCAGAAAGAACCGCCCGCGCAGGAAGGCGCGGCGGCCCCGGTCGCCACCGCTGCTGCGCCGGCGGTGACGGCGGACACCGCCGTGTCGGCCAAGGTCACGGCGATGACCGCCGACCAGCTGCGCGAGGCCGCCCGCAAGGCCTACAGCGAGAACCGCCTGTACGCACCGGCCGAGGACAACGCGGTCGAGTACTACCTGGCGCTGCGCGACAAGGCGCCGGGGGATGCGGCGGTGTCGAGCGCGCTGACCGACCTGCTGCCGATGACGGTCATCGCCACCGAGCAGAGCGTCAACCGCGAGGACTTCAGCGAAGCCCAGCGCCTGGCCGCGCTGCTGGAGAAGGCCGATGCCCAGCATCCGGCGCTGGCGCGCCTGAAGAGCAGCATCACCGCGCAGCAGGATGCGGTGAGCAAGCGCGCGGCGCAGCAGCAGCTGACCGCCGAGGAAGAGGCCAAGAGGCAGGTCGAACTCGAGAAGAAGCGCCTTGAGGACCAGAAGAAGCAGCAGGATCAGGCCGCCAGGCAGTTGGCCACGCAACAGGCCAACGAGAAGGAAACAGCCAGCAAGCAGGCGGCGGAGAAGGCCGCCGAGCAGCGCGCCGCCGAACAGCGGGCCACGGAACAGCGTGCGGCCGAGCAACGCGCGGCCGAGCGTCAGGTGGCGGCATCGCCGACCGCCAACGCCAGCGACCTGCGGGCGGTATCGACACCGGCGCCGCGTTATCCGCCGGAGGCCTTGCGCGCCGGCCAGTCGGGCGAGGTGCAGGTCGAGTTCACCGTCGGCACCGACGGCTCGGTCACCGCCGCGCGCGTGGTGCGCTCCAACCCGGCGCGTGTGTTTGACCGCGAGGCGGTCAATGCGGTGCGCAAGTGGCGCTTCCAGCCGGTGGGGGCGCCGGTGACGACGCGCCGCACGATCGGGTTCAACCCCGAGGGCGGTTGAGCGATCGGCCGCCGCGTAGCAAAAAGCCCGGCGCAGGCCGGGCTTTTTTGTGGTCTTGCAGATGGATCGCGACCTGATCGCGGCGGTGTGCACATCCCTGTGCGTACCCAGTCACCGGTCCTGTGCGTTCCATGCTTCGGCGTTCGCCATCGCGCAAGCCAATGGCTTGCGCGATGCCTCAACCAGAGATCGCCAACCGCTCCTGGTGGTAGCGTCGCACCGCGGCGACCCATAGCAGTGCGGCGAGGCCGAAGCCGGCGGCCAGGTAGATCGCCCAGACCTGGGCATCGATGACCTCGCCGCGGATCACCTTGAGCAGCAGCTGGTTCTGCGCGAGGAACGGCACCGCGAACTGCCACAGCTGGGTCTTGATCGGGTTCACCGCCAGCGCGATCGTCGGGATCATCGGCAGCAGCATCAGCCAGGTCATGTGGCTCTGCGCCTCCTTCATGCTCTTGGCCGCGGCCGACAGGTAGGTCAGCAGCGTGGTGCCGATGAACAGCATCGGCACCAGGATCAGCAGCATCTTGCCGATCGCGGCGAAGCGCACGTCGAGCATCTTGGCCACGCCCGTCGCCATCTGCGCGCTGAGCTTGAACGCGAGCAGGGTCAGCAGCAGCGACAGCAGGCCAAGCACGCAGGCCGCGGCGATCTTGCCGCTGACGATCGCGCCGCGTCCGGCCGGCGTGGCCAGCAGCGGTTCCAGCGACTGGCGTTCGCGCTCGCCGGCGGTGGCGTCCATGATCAGGTAGGCGCCGCCGAGGAACGACATCAGGATCAGCAGGTACGGCAGGATCGACGACAGCATCAGGCCGCGCTTGGCGTCCTCGCTGGCGAGGTCGCGGTTGCCGATGGTGAGTGCGCGCGTGACCGAGGGGTCGATACCGCGCGCGAGCAGGCGCAATGCACCGACCTGGTCGCGGTAGGCGGCCAGCGCCGCACGCAGGCGCGCGATCGGGATCTCGGCATTGCGGCGGGTGCTGTCCTGCACGATCTCGACCAGGGCCGGCTGGCCGTCACGCCAATCGCGGTCGTAGTGGCTGTGGATGCGCAGGCCGACGTCGATGTCCTGGCGGACGATGGCGGCGTCGAGGTCGCGCGGTGCCGGCGTCGCCTTGATGCCTTGCGTGGCCAGGAATGCGATCAGGTTCGGCGCCCGCTCCTGATCGGCCACTGGCACCTCCAGCACCTGGTCGAGCTGGGTCTTGGTGCGGCTCTCGGCCAGGGAGCCGATGCCGATCATCAGCAGCGGGTACAGCAGCGGACCGAGCAGCAGCGCCAGCGCCAGGGTGCGGCGGTCGCGCGAGATGTCGCGCAGCTCCTTGCGCATCACCGCCCACAGCGTGGCGAAGGCGTTGCTCTTGTTGGCGTGGGCGGTCATGCGTGCAGGCCCTCCTCGGAGCCGATGGCCTTGACGAAGGCATCCTCGAGGTTGGCCTCGCCGGTCTGCGCGCGCAGCTCCTCGGCGCTGCCGGCGGCGACCACCTGGCCCTTGGCGATGATGACGATGCGGTCACACAGCGCCGCGACCTCCTGCATGATGTGGCTGGAGAAGATCACGCAGCGGCCCTCGCTGCGCAGTTGCTGCAGGAAGCCGCGCATCGCGCGCGTGGTCATCACGTCCAGGCCATTGGTTGGCTCGTCGAGGATCACGTTCTTCGGGTCGTGCACCAGCGCCCGCGCGATCGCGGTCTTGGTGCGCTGGCCCTGCGAGAAACCTTCGGTCTGGCGGTCGAGGATGTCGTCCATCTGCAGCGCCGTCGACAACGTGCGCGTGCGCTGCGCGATCACGTCCTTCGACAGGCCGTGCAGCTGCCCGAAGTAGGCGATGTTCTCGCGCGCGGTCAGGCGCTTGTACACGCCGCGCGCATCGGGCAGCACGCCGAGCGCGCGCCGCACCGCGGCGGGGTCGCGCGCGGCATCGATGCCGTCGACCAGCACCTGGCCGGCGTCGGGTTTCATCAGCGTGTAGAGCATGCGCAAGGTGGTGGTCTTGCCGGCACCGTTGGGGCCGAGCAGGCCGGTGATCTCACCGTCGCGCGCCTCGAAGTGGACGCCGTCGACGGCCTTCACCGTGCCGGTCTTGGCCTTGAAGGCCTTGTGCAAATCGTTTGCGATGATCATGGGTTCGGTCCTTGGCTGGGCGCGCGGTGCGCGAGCACGCGGCTCACGGTTCCCAGCCATTGAAGCTGGTGAACGGCGGCACGTAGCCGATCGTGTCGAGGCAATGGGCATCGAGCTGTTTGGCGTCGGTCGATTCGATGAACTGACCGACCAGCTTGGGCAGGCAGCCGATGCCGCTGACGTTGTGGCCCTGGCCGCGCAGCACCAGGTGGCGGCCGTTGCGCAGGCCGGCGAGCACCTGCTCGCCGTAGCTCGGCGGCGTGACCGGATCGATCTCGCCCGACAGCAGCAAGGCCGGCACGTCGGACTGCAGCGGCTGGTTGAAGTCGGCCGGGCGCTGACCGCGTGGCCAGTGCGTGCAGGCGGCGAAGAACGCCGTGGCCACCTCGCTGCCGAGCACGGTGCCGGCGTCACCCGGGTCGGCGCGATAGCGGTCGGCATCCTCGGCGCAGATCACCGACCACTGCATGCCGTGCGTCATCTGCCCGCCGACCTCGCGCGACATCATCTGCGCCAGCGCTATCAGCGGTGCGTAGCGGCCGTGCCCGGCCTCGTCGATGACCACCGGCAGCAGCGAAGCCATCTGCGGCATGTACGAGAACAGATGGGTCAGGCCGACCACGGTCTCGGCATCGAGCGTGTCGCGCTTGTGCTCGCCGCTGGTGGGGTCGCGGTACTCGACCACCACCGGTGCGTCAGCGAGGCGGGTCTTCAGGTCGCGCAGCTGGGTGCGCAAATCGGTGGCGAAGCGGGCCTTGCAGCTGGGCAGCTGCTGGCACTGGGCGATCTGCAACCCGAGCGAACGCTCGAAGGTGCGGGCGAACTCACCGCCGACCACCAGCGGGTTGGGCGCGACGCCGTCGAGCACCAGCGCACGGGTGTGCTGCGGGTGCCGCGCGGCGTACTGCTGGGCGACGCGGGTGCCGTAGGACACGCCGACCAGGTTGATGCGGTCGACGCCGAGCGCGCGGCGCACCGCGTCCAGATCGGCCACCGCCTCGGTGGTGGTGTACAGACGCGGATCGGCACGGCCGGCCAGCGCTTGCGCGCAGCGCTGCGCGAACGCAGCGATCGCCGCGGCGCTGGCGTCGGTCTCGTCAGGCTTCAGCGGTTGACCGTTGCCGTCGCGGCACGTCAGCGGACTGAGCCGGCCGGTGCCGCGCTGGTCGATCAGGACGATATCGCGTTGCTTGCGTACCTCGCGCAGGGCCATGTCGACCGTGGCGGCGTGCTCGGTCGCGGCCTGGCCGGGACCGCCGGCAAGGAAGAACACCGGGTCGGCGGTGCCGCCGCCCTGGTCCTTGGCCGGCAACCAGGCGATGTTCAGGGCGATCTTGCGGCCGCCCGGCTCGGCCGGGTTCTCGGCGACGTCGAACGTCGTGCATTGCGCGTCGATGCTCGTCGCGGCCAACGGACTCGACAGCGTGCACGGCTCGAACGCGAGCGCGCCGTAGTGGCGGATGCCCGCGACAGCGGTGTCGCTGCGGGCCGTGTCCTGGCCGCAGCCGGACAGCAACAGGAGCGCCGCGAGGGCGGCGGTCGATACTCGGGTGGTGCGCATGGTCCCCTCTCATCCATCAGGCAGAGCGCCTTCAGCATGACAGACGCGAGCCTGCGATCGGATGTGACCAACGCCGTGATCGTCGCACTGTGCGCGGTGCGGTTGCGGCTTGAGTGCGTGGCTGGGGATTCGCCGCAGGTGTTTATTTGCTGCTGACGTACTTCTCGCGGCGGGCAAGTGAGGCCGGGCTTGCGGGGCACCGCCTCGCGGGCGAACGAGCGCCACGCGCGCTGCGCGTGGCCGGGGATCCGTCGCGGGCGTTTATTTGCTGCTGACGTACTTCTCGCGGCGGATCTGCGGCACCGGCAGGCCGTAGCCCTTCAGCGCCTCGAAGCAGGTATCGACCATGTTCGGATTGCCGCACAGGTAGGCGATGTCGCCGGCCGCGTTGGGGCCGAACTCCTCGAGAAACTGCTGCACGTAGCCATGACGCACGTCTGGATGCGGGTCAGCGGGCAACTCGCGTGACAAGCACGGCACGAAGCGGAAATTCTGCGGGTGCTTGTCGGCGAAGGCGCGGAACTCGTCGCCGTAGAGCAACTCGGCCGGCGTGCGCGCGCCGAACAGCAGCACCACCTGGATGCCGCGCTCGCGGATCATCGCCTCCAGCTGCGGCAGCATCGCCCGGTACGGGGTCACGCCGGTGCCGGTGCCGATCAGCAGGTAACGGGCGTTGCTGTCGGCGGGCATCAGGCAGAAACGGCCGAACGGTCCGCTGGCATCGACCTGTCCGCCGGCCTCCAGCCCTTCGAACAACGCCGTCGCCGCGCCGCCGGCCACGTAGCTGACCGCGATCTCCACCGCCTCGCCCGGGCCCAGCGCGTGGTCGTGGATCGTCGCCAGCGAGTAGCTGCGCTTGGTCGCGGTGCCGTCGGCGTAGGTGAAATGCACCTGGATGAACTGGCCGGGGATGAAGTCCAGCGGCTGGCCGTCGTCGCGCACGAAGGTGTAGTGGCCGACCGTGGGGGCCAGCATGCGGCGCGAGACGAGCTTGAGCGGGAAGTGCTGGATGGCCACGGCGGATTCTTGGAAGCGGTGATCTGTGGGCGGTGATCGGGCGGCGATGATCTGGAGCGGCGTGGATCTGCGGCGGCGTGATGCAGCGAAAGCTGCAACAGTGTGTGGCCGCAGTGCCGCCACGGGGCCGCCTATACTACCGTTTATCGCCGCGCGGCTCGCGGCGCAGGCGTTGTCCATGACCCGTGCAGTCGATAGTCCCACCGCGGTTTCCACCGCTCCCGCGCTGTCCGTGCGCGATCTGCGCAAGACCTACGGCAACCGCGTCGAGGCGCTCAAGGGCGTCTCGCTCGACGTCGCCCCGGGCGATTTCTTCGCCCTGCTCGGCCCCAACGGCGCTGGCAAGAGCACCCTGATCGGCATCGTCAGCTCGCTGGTCAACCTGTCCGCGGGTTCGGTGTCGATCTTCGGCGTCCACCTGGCCCGCCAGCGCGACGCGGCGATGCGCCTGATCGGCCTGGTGCCGCAGGAGCTGAACTTCAACATGTTCGAGAAGCCGCTCGACATCCTGGTCAACTACGCCGGTTTCTACGGCGTTCCGCGCGCTGAAGCCCTGGTGCGCGCCGAGGTCGAGCTCAAGCGCGCCCACCTGTGGGACAAGGCGCAGATGATGAGCCGCACGCTCTCCGGCGGCATGAAGCGGCGGCTGATGATCGCCCGCGCCATGATGACGCGACCACGCTTGCTGATCCTCGACGAGCCCACCGCCGGCGTCGACATCGAGATCCGCCGCGGCATGTGGAAGACGCTCAAGGATATCAATGCCGCCGGCACCACCATCATCCTGACCACGCATTACCTGGAAGAAGCCGAGAGCCTGTGCCGCAACCTGGCCATCATCGACCGCGGCCGCATCGTCGAGCAGGGGCCGATGAAGGCGCTGCTGGCCAAGCTCGACGTCGAGGGCTTCCTGCTCGACATCGACGGGCAACTGCCGGCGGAGCTGCCGGCGATCGAAGGCACCACGCTGCTGGCCAGCGATGACCACACCCTCGACATCGAGATGCCGCGTGCGATGGATCTCAACCGCGTGTTCGCCGTGCTCGGCGAGGCCGGCATCCGCGTGCGTTCGATGCGCACCAAGTCCAACCGCCTCGAAGAACTGTTCGTGCGCCTGACCGGCGAGAATGCGCAGGACAGCACCGCCCAGACGCCGCCGGAGCAGGTCGCATGAACCAGGTCGTCACCACCGCCGATGAACCCACCGTCGCCCAGCGCAACCTCGTCGCGCTGGGCACCATCGTGCGGCGCGAGGTCAGCCGCATCCTGCGCATCTGGGGCCAGACCCTGGTGCCGCCGGCGATCACCATGACCTTGTACTTCCTGATCTTCGGCGGCCTGATCGGCTCGCGCGTGGGCACCATGGACGGCATCAAGTACATGGATTTCATCGTCCCCGGCCTGGTGATGATGAGCGTGATCCAGAACAGCTACGGCAATATCAGTTCGTCGTTCTTCGGCGCCAAGTTCGGCCGCCACATCGAGGAGCTGCTGGTCAGCCCGATGCCGAACTGGGTGATCCTGACCGGCTACGTCGCCGGCGCGGTGCTGCGTGGCCTGATGGTGGGCGCGATCGTGCTGGTGATCGCGATGGCGTTCACCAAGGTGCGCGTGCCGCACCCGCTGGTGACCTTCACCACGGTGTTGCTGGGCGCGACGATCTTCTCGCTGGCCGGCTTCGTCAACGCGGCCTACGCCAAGAAGTTCGACGACATCGCCATCGTGCCGACCTTCATCCTCACCCCGCTGACCTACCTGGGCGGCGTGTTCTATTCGGTCAAGCTGCTGCCGCCGTGGGCCGAGGCGATGACCCACGCCAACCCGATCTTCTACATGGTCAACGCGTTCCGCTACGGCCTGCTCGGCGTGTCCGACGTGCCACTGTGGGTGGCTTACGCGCTGATGCTGGGCTTCGCCGCCGCGCTGGCCGCGCTGGGGCTGTGGCTGCTCAAGCGCGGCATTGGCCTGCGCAGCTGACATGCGCATGCTGGTGCTGGGTGCCGGCGGCACCGGCGGCTACTTCGGTGGCCGTTTGGCGCAGGCCGGCAGCGATGTCACGTTTCTGGTGCGCGCCGCGCGCGTGGCGCCGCTGCGCGAACGCGGATTGCAACTGCGCAGCCCGCTCGGCGATGCGCGCATCGCGGTGACGGCGGTCAGCGCCGCCGAATTGCCTGCACTGGCGCAGGCGCGACCGTTCGATCTGGTCCTGCTCAGCTGCAAGGCCTACGACCTCGACATCGCCCTCGACGACATCGCCCCGGCGATCGCCGCACACACCGGCGTGCTGCCGATCCTCAACGGACTGCGCCATTACGCCGCGCTCGATGCGCGCTTTGGTACGGAACGCGTGCTGGGTGGCCTGTGCTTCATCAGCGCCATGAAAGGCCCCGACGGCGAAGTGCTGCATCTGGGCCGGCCGGCGTCGATCACCTTTGGCGAACGCTTCTGTGATCGCGGCAGCGACCGCACGGCCGCGTTCGCGCACGCCTGCGCGCAGGCCGGCATCGACCACGTGCGCTCGCCGTGCATCGCCCAGGAGCAGTGGGCCAAGTACAGCTTCCTCACCGCGCTCGCCGCGGGCACCTGCCTGATGCGTGCCAGCGTCGGCCGCATCATCGCCGGCGAAAGCGGCGATGCATTCATGCGCGCGCTGTACCGCGAGTGCCTGGCGGTGGCCACCGCCGCCGGCGAGCCCGTCGCCGAGGCCGCGCAACAGGCCGCGCTCGCCACCTTGACGCAAGCCGACTCGCCGCTGACCGCGTCGATGCTGCGTGACCTGCAGGCCGGGCAACCGGTCGAGGCGGAGCAGATCGTCGGCGACATGCTGCATCGCGGCGCCACCGCCGGCTTGTCCACGCCGCTGCTCGCGGCGGCCTGGTGCCACCTGCAGGCCTACGAAGCAAAGCGCGTCGCGGCCGCCGCGGTTTCCTCGCCTTAGCGGACGCGCTCGCCGTCCAGTTCAATCGCGGTGCCGTGCCGGAGCAGGGCTCCGCCGTCGGTGCTCGCGGTGCGTTGGCCGGCGCAGCCCCAGACGCGGGCCGTAGCGACGGTTGGTTCCCGGTATCCGCGTGCGATCGCTGCGCCGCCGCGACGGTGCCGACGAGGCGGTTGGCAATTCGCCGGTTTCACCCGGTGGCGCCACGCCGGACGGCGCGGTAGCGGTCGGCGGCAGGTCGAAGCGGTAGCCGTAGCCGTGGACCGTGTGCAGGTAGTGGGGGGATTGCGCGTCCTCGCCGAAGGCGTGGCGCAGCAGCGTCATGATCCGGTTGAGCACGCCCGGGGTGACGTGGCGGTGGCCCCAGACCGCATCGACGATTTCGTCGCGGGCGAAGACCTGCCCTGGCGCACTCGCCAGCAAACTCAGCACCGCGAATGCCTTGGGCTCCAGCGGCAGCGGTTCGCCGGCGCGCAGCAGGCGCCGGCCGGCGAGGTCAAGCACGTAGTCGTCGAAAGCCAACACGGCGGGAACGGAGGAAGGCATCGCGGCGTTCGTGCAGGAAGTTCTTACCGTTACGCGATACGGCGGCGGCGGCGGCCTCGGCAAACCCTCGTGGCAACCTCGGGCAAACCTCAGGACCCGACGGCGCGCCCGCGCGAGGCTGGCGGTGCCGGGTATTCCGGCGTCCTGGAGACTCGCCATGAACCTCCCCATTGCCTTGCTCGCACTGGCCGTCGCGTGGCCGGCCGCGGTTGCCGGCTCGCAGCCGCAGCCGGAGAAGCTCGTGCTCGACTGCGACCGCGTGGCGCTGCCCAGCCAGCAGGCGGTGGCGCGCCTGACCGGCATCGACAACATCGGCCAGGCCTATGCGGCGCGCGCCGATCTGATGGCGCAGGGCCAGCGGGCGTGCCAGCGCGAGGGCGTGGCGCAGGTGCGCCTGCTGTGGAACCCGACGGGCCAGGTCGACGTCGGCCGGCCGGAGCCGCGGGTGAGCGGTCTGTGAAGCCGGCTCAGCGCGGCGGCAGGCGGAAGAACGCGGTCGCGGCCGCAGCGCTGTTGGCGGCGGTGACGGCGACGTCCTCGCCGCGGTCGCGGGCGAGCTCGGCGACGATGTGCGCCAGGTACATCGGCTCGTTGCGCCGGTGCGACGGTGCCGGCCTGACCGTGCGTGGCAGCAGATAGGGCGCGTCGGTCTCGATCAGCAACCGGTCGGCGGGAATGTGCCGGACCAGCTCTCGCAGGTGCTGGCCGCGGCGCTCGTCGCACAGCCAGCCGGTGATGCCGATGTACCAGTCGCGGTCGAGGTAGTCGAACAGCTCCGCGCGCGTGCCGGTAAAGCAGTGCACCACCGCAGGGCCGAGACGGCCATCGAAGTTGTGCATCATCGCCATGAAGTCGGCGTGCGCGTCGCGCTGGTGCAGGAACAGCGGTTTGCGCGTGTCCACCGCGATCTGCAACTGCAGCTCGAACGCGCGCCGCTGCGCCGGGCGCGGCGAGAAATCGCGGAAGTAATCCAGCCCGCATTCGCCGACCGCGACCACCTCGCTGTGCGCGTGCAGCTCGCGCAGCTCCGCGTCGCATTCGGCGGTGTACTCGCTGGCGTGGTGCGGGTGCACGCCGGCGGTGGCGAACAGCTCGCCGGGATGCTGCTTGGCCAGCTTCAGCGCCAGCGGCGAGTGCTCGCGACTGGCGCCGGTGACCACCATCCGCGTCACGCCGGCATCGCGCGCGCGGGCCATCACCGCATCGCGGTCGGGGTCGAAGGAGTCATGGGTGAGGTTGGCGCCGATGTCGATCAGTTGCATGGGCACAGTCTAGCAATCGCGCCTGCACGCTACGTGCCCGGAGCGGCTTCAACCGCGAGCTTTACGATTGCCCGCGAAGGTTCAAGAGCTCGCGGCTGAAGCCGCTCCTACGGACACCCGCATTCGCCGCGTATCCTTGCGCGCGTGAATCGCCCGACCTTCCCCATCGACGCGCTGCTGCCGCAGATCCGCGCCAGCCTAGCCGAGCACCCGCGCCTGGTGCTGGAGGCGCCGCCCGGTGCCGGCAAGACCA
The DNA here is from genome assembly GCF_042648505.1 of Lysobacter cavernae. Lineage (NCBI taxonomy): Bacteria > Pseudomonadati > Pseudomonadota > Gammaproteobacteria > Lysobacterales > Lysobacteraceae > Lysobacter > Lysobacter cavernae. The sequence goes on along the minus strand of NZ_JBHRXK010000009.1, from coordinate 31,448 downwards.
CGCAGGTGCCGCCGGCACTGCTCGACGAACCGTGGCTGGCCGGGCAGAAGATCGTGATGCTGGAACCGCGCCGTGTCGCCGCACGCGCGGCGGCCCACTTCATGGCGCGCCAGCGCGGCGAGGTCGCCGGCGACACCATCGGCTACCGCATCCGCTTCGACAACAAGGTCGGCGCCAGCACGCGGATAGAGGTTGTCACCGAGGGCATCCTGACGCGGATGCTGCAGGACGACCCGATGCTGGACGGCGTGGGCGTGCTGCTGTTCGACGAATTTCACGAGCGCCACCTCGCCGCCGATCTCGGCCTCGCGCTGGCCCTCGACGTGCAGGCGCAGGTGCGCCCCGACCTGCGCATCGTGGTGATGTCGGCCACGCTCGACGGCGAGCGCCTGGCGCAGTTCCTCGATGCGCCGCGCTTGAGCAGCGCCGGGCGCAGCTACCCGGTGTCGGTCGCGCACTACCCGGCGCGCCGCGAGGAGAAGCTCGAGCACCAGACGCGGCGAGCGGTCGAGCACGCGTTGGCGCAGCACCCCGGCGACGTGCTGGTGTTCCTGCCCGGCCAGCGCGAGATCGCGCGCGTCGATGCGCTTCTGAGCCCCTCTCCCACCGGAAGAGGGATTGGGGAGAGGGTATGGCGAAGCGACGGGAGTACGAGCGCCAATGACTTCGCCATACCCTCATCCGGCGCTTCGCGTCACCTTCTCCCGGAGGGAGAAGGGAGCGAACACGTTGACGTGCTGCAACTGCACGGTGACTTGCCAGTCGAGCAGCAATCGCGCGTATTGCAAGCCGATCCCGACGGCCGTCGCCGCGTCGTGCTCGCCACCAACGTCGCCGAATCCAGCGTGACCCTGCCCGGCGTGCGCGTGGTGATCGACTCCGGCCTGGCACGCGAGCCGCGCTACGACCCCAACAGCGGCTTCGCCCGCCTCGACGTGATCACGATCGCGCAGGCCTCGGCCGACCAGCGTGCCGGCCGCGCCGGCCGCGTCGCCGAAGGCTGGGCCTACCGACTGTGGCCGCAGTCGCAACGGCTGGAACCGCAGCGCCGGCCCGAGATCGCCCAGGTCGAACTGGCCGGACTGGCGCTGGAACTGGCCGCCTGGGGCGACGCCAACCTGCGCTTCGTCGATGCGCCGCCATCCGGGGCGCTGGCGGCGGCGCGCGAACTGCTGCAGCGGCTGGGTGCACTCGATGGCCAGGCGATCACCCCGCTCGGCCGGCGCATGCTCGCGCTCGGCACCCATCCGCGCCTGGCGGCGATGCTGCTGGCGCCGAGCACGGCGCCCGAACGCGCGCTGGCCTGCGACCTCGCCGCGCTGCTGGAGGCGCGCGACCCCCTGCTGTTGCGAGGCAACCGCAGCCGCAGCGACGCCCTGGCCGAACGCTGGCAGGCGCTGGCCGCCTTCCGCAGCGGTCGCGTGGCGCCCGACGCGTCGCGCTCGGCACTGGCCGCACTCGACCAGGCCAGCAAGCAATGGCGTCGCCGCCTGCGCCTGGAGGTCGCCGCGCCGAGCACCGTGCCCGCGCATGCACTCGGTGACCTGCTGCTGCATGCCTTCCCCGACCGCATAGCCCGCCAGCACCCGTCGGACCCAACCCGCTACCAGCTCGCCAACGGCCGCAGCGCCAAGCTGTTCGACGACAGTGCGCTGTACGGCGAACCGTGGATTGTGATCAGCGAGCTGCGCGCGCTTCGGCAGACGCAGGGTGATCGCGGCGACGCGCAGGTGCTGCGCGCCGCACCGCTGGACGAACAGCGCCTGCGCGTGGATTTCCCGCAGCGTTTCGTCACCGAGGATCGCGTGTTCTGGGACGCGAACACGCGCGGCATCGCCGCCGTCCGTGAAACCCGCTTCGATCGCATCGTCATCGAGAGCAAGGCGCTGGCCAAGCCAGACCCGTCGCGCTACGCCGATGCACTGGTCGACGCGGTGCGCCAGCTTGGCCTGGCATCATTGCCGTGGACGCCGGCGCTGACGCAGTGGCGCGCCCGCGTGCGCTGCCTGCGCATGTGGATGCCGGAACTGGCGCAGGGCGCAGCCACGCTGCCGGAACTCTCCGACGCAGCGCTGCTCGCATCGCTCGATGGCTGGCTCAAACCGGTGCTGAGCGGCAAGACGCGGCTGGATGCATTGAGCGAGCAGGAACTCGGCGAAGCACTGAAGTCGCACGTCGACTGGTCGACGCGCCAGCGCATCGACGCACTGGCACCGACCCGCATCGCCGTGCCTTCCGGCATGGAGCGGTCCGTCGAATACGCCTACGACGACGCGACCGATGCGCCGGTCGCGCCGGTGCTGGCGGTCAAGCTGCAGGAACTGTTCGGCCTGGCCGACACACCGCGCATCGCCGACGGCCGCGTGCCACTGACCCTGCACCTGCTGTCGCCGGGCGGCAAGCCGCTGCAGATCACCCAGGACCTGCGTGGGTTCTGGGATCGCACCTACCCGGAAGTGAAGAAGGAAATGAAGGGCCGCTACCCGCGGCATCCGTGGCCGGACAACCCGTGGTTGGCCATCGCCACCCACCGCGCCAAGCCGCGCGGTACCTAGGCGCGCGTTTCTTGGCTCTTTAATCGCAAGTGCCGCTGGGGCGGCCTGGGTGAAGTCGCGGCGGGAAGTCGCCCGCGGCGCGGCCGGCCGATCCGTGGACGGGACCGTGACCCATCGCGCCAAGCCACGCGTGTGCCAAGCCGCGCGGTGTATCCGTGATCGCGGCGCGTTGCGATCAGGTGACGGCCCGCTCACGCTGTTTCAACGTCAAGATGGCGACACTGGCCGCCGTTTCCGCGGTCCGAGACCTTCGACGATGAGCAAGCTGACTTCGCTGCCCGAGCGCGCACTGGAACTGGCCAGCGCGGTCGGCGACAACCTCAAGAACGCGGTGCCGGCGGTTGGCCAGCACGCCGGCAAATGGCTGGAAACCGGCGCCAAGCTTGGCGCCCTCAAAGGCGGCGTGCGGGTCGCCGGCACGTTCGTGCGACGCAACCCGGTGCTGGTTGCCGCCGCGGTCGCCGGGGCCGGCCTGCTCTGGTACGCGGCGCGGCGCCGCGCCCGCCAAGCCGAGAACGGGTCGGCGGAAGGCCAGGCGATCGAGGGCCGCGCGAAGCGCGTCGATGCGCGCCGTGGCACCGGCCGCGCGCCGGTACGGCAACGCACGGTGGCTGCGCGCGATACCGGCACCTCTACCGGCGCCGAGTAACACGCGGCGGTGCTCAGCAGTCAGCGCTGGCGGCGGCCTGCGGCAACTCGATGACGAACCGCGAGCCGCCGTGCTTGCGCGGCTCGTACCACAGCTCGCCGCCGGCCTTGGCGATGATCTGCTTGGCCAGCGACAGGCCGAGCCCGCTCGACAGGTCGTCAGGGTCGCCGTGGTCGTGCAGACGCACGAACGGGCGGAACAACTCGCGCTGGCGCTCCGGCGCAATGCCGGGGCCGCGGTCGGCGACGACCAGCTGCCAATAGCCGGGCGCACCGGCGCGACCGGCCAGCAACAGCTCGCAGCCGGGGGCGTACTTCATCGCGTTGGTGACCAGGTTCTCGCTGACCTGGCGCAGCACGCGCGCATCGATCGCCACCATCGCCCCGTCCGGCGGCGTCGCCAGCGCGACGCGGATGCCGCGCGCTTCCAGTTGCATCTCGTAGCGCTGCAGCAGCCAGTCCAGGGTCTCGCGCAGGCCGGCACAGTCGCTGTTGGCGCCGTGCGGGCGGTGCCCGGTCTGGCTTTCCAGGTAGTGGCGGATGTAACCGAGGGCGTCGTCGGCGCTCTCGTGGATCATCTGCAGGTAGCGCGGCACGCGCTCGGGCTTGCACAGGCCGCTGTGCAGCAGCTCGCTGGCGAACAGCACGCTGCTGAGCGGGTTCTTGAGGTCGTGCGCGACCAGGTTGACCAGTTCCTCGCGTTCGCGCGCGACCCGCTCCAGGCGGTCGCGGGTCAGCTTGAGGCCGACGTGCGCGGCGACCCGCGCCAGCAATTCTTCCGGCAGGAATGGTTTGGTGACGTAGTCGACCACGCCGGCGTCGAAGGCACGCAGCAGCAGGTCGCGGTCGTGGGCGGCGGTGACGAACACCACCGGCACCCGCGGCGCCCCCTGCTCGCGCAGCGCGGCGAGCACGTCGAACCCATCCATGCCCGGCATCATCATGTCGAGCAGGATCAGGTCGGGCGGGGTTTCGGCGTAGCGTTGCAGCGCTTCGGCGCCGCTGCTGGCGGCGATGACCTCGTAACCCTGTCGTGACAGCAGCACGCCGACCACGCGCAGGTTGGCCGCCTGGTCGTCGACGACGAGAATCCTGCCCGAATTGCTAGCCGCGGTAGCCATGCGTCCCTGTCCCCGGGGCAGCGCCGATCCCCTCGTCGCGCCGCGGTTGCTTACGTAGGAAACGTTAACAGAATCGTCCGCTTTTGCGTGCGTCCACGGACAGTCGGCTGAATCGTTCATCCCGGCGGTTCTCCGCACGCAACGCCGCGTTGCGCGGCACGTCCTGCACAACAATGACAACGCAACGCATGATGGTTCTCCCTACTCGCATCGAGATTCGCGATGAGCCTGCCCCGCCGCCCGCTTGGTCGTTCGTCCTTGTCCGTGGCACCGCTCGCCTTCGGCGGCAACGTGTTCGGCTGGAGCGCCGACGAGGCGACCACGTTCGCCTTGCTGGACGCCTTCGTCGATGCCGGCTTCGACCTGGTCGACACCGCCGACGCCTACTCGTACTGGGTGCCGGGCAACCGCGGCGGTGAATCGGAAACCCTCCTCGGCCGTTGGCTCAAACGCAGCGGCAAGCGCGACAAGGTCACGATCGCGACCAAGGTCGGCAAATGGACGCATCGCCCCGGGCTGGCGCCCGCCAATATCCAGGCGGCCGTCGAGGAATCGCTGCAGCGCCTGTGCACCGACACGATCGACCTGTACCAGGCGCACGCGGACGACCCGGCGACGCCGCTGGCCGACACCCTCGCTGCGTTCGCGCGCTTGATCGAGCAAGGCAAGGTGCGCGCGATCGGGGCGTCCAACTACTCGGCCGCACGCCTGGCGCAGGCGCTGGACACGTCGGAGCGGCTGGACCTGCCGCGTTACGAGAGCCTGCAGCCCGAGTACAACCTCTACGACCGCGCCGGTTACGAGGCCGAGTTGGAGCCGCTGGCGCGCGCGCGCGGACTGGGCGTGATCAATTACTACGCACTGGCCAGCGGGTTTTTGTCCGGCAAATACCGCAGCGCCGGTGATGTCGGCAAGAGCGCGGCGCGTGCCGGGGCGATCGGCCGCTACCTCAACCCACGCGGCGCGCGCATCGTGCAGGCGCTGGACGATGTTGCCGCCGACCTGCGTGCCACCCCAGCGCAGGTTGCACTGGCCTGGCTGATGGCACGCCCGTCGATCACCGCACCGATCGCCAGCGCCACCAGCACCGCCCAGCTGCAGGAACTGATCGGCGCGGCGCGGCTGTCGTTGACGGCGCAGGCGGTCGCCCAGCTCGACCGCGCCAGCGCGGAATGAGCGGCGCCACACCGCCGTATGATCGCCCGACTTCTTCTGCCCCCACCGCCGTGACCACACCCAACGACCCCGCCGCGCGCCGGCTCGGCTTCACCCTGGCCGCGGTTGGCGCCGTGTTGTTTTCGGCCAAGGCGATCCTGGCCAAGTTCCAGTACCGCTACGGCATCGACGCGCTCGACGTGCTGGCGCTGCGCATGCTGCTGTCGCTGCCCTTGTTCGTGCTGCTGGGCGTGCACGAGGCGCGGCGGCCGGGACGCACGCCGATGACGCGGCGCGACTTCGGCCTGATCCTGGTGCTTGGCGTGCTCGGTTACTACCTGTCGAGCCTGTTCGACTTCTGGGGCCTGGAGTACGTGCCGGTCTCGCTGGAGCGGCTGATCCTGTTCCTCAACCCGACCTTCGTGCTGCTGATCGGCATGTTCGCTTTCAAGCGCAAGGTCGCGCGCCGCGAATGGCTGGCCATGGCGGTGAGCTACGCCGGCGTCGCCCTGGTGTTTGTCGAGAACCTGCGCGTGGAGGGCGAGCACGTGCTGTTCGGCAGCGGCCTGGTGTTGCTGGCGGCGCTGAGCTACGCGCTGTACCTGGCGATGTCGGGGCAGCTGCTCAAGCGCATCGGCTCGCTGCGGCTGGTGGCGTACGCGATGTGCGTGTCGACCGCGGCCACGTTGCTGCACTACCTGCTGCTGCGCGACCTGTCGCACCTGCTGCAGCTGCCGGCGCCGGTGTATTGGCTGGCGTTGCTCAACGCGATCTTCTGCACCTTCCTGCCGGTGACCTTCACCATGGGCGCGGTCGCGCGCCTGGGGGCCGGCACTGCCGCGCAGTTGTCGGTGATCGGACCGGTGTCGCTGGTGTTCCTCGGCGCCTGGCTGCTGGGCGAGGCAATCACGCCGGTGCAGCTGATCGGCACGACGGTGGTATTGGCCGGCGTGCTGGTGCTGACCCGGCCGGGGGCGAACTCGGTGCCGGTGCAGGCGACGGCGGACAAAACCACGCCCTGAGCGGGGGCGGCCACGGGGCCGACGCCGGCGGTTCTCGAGTGGACTTGTCAGACCGTTATTGCCTGTGTGCCAATAGCAGCGGGGTGCCTGACGGCATTTTTTGGATTACCAAGGGGGCTTCTATGGACAGGCGGCGGTGGCTGGGGTTGGCGCTGGTGTTGTGCTCGTTTCACGCATGGGCGATAGCGGACGATGAAGTGAGCAAGCTGGTCGAGATCAGCCTGCTGGTGAAAGGCTCGGTCGAAATCGAAGCCGACGGTTCGGTAATCGCGAGCCGGCTCGATGAGAAGGAAAAACTGCCTGCGGGCGTGGTCAAGCTGGTGGATCAGGCCATCGCCGGCTGGAAGTTCGAGCCGGTGCAGGTGGAAGGGCGGGCGGTGAAAGTACGTGCGCCGATGAGCCTGCGCGTGGTCGCCAAGGAGATCGGTGACGAGTTCACTGTCCGCATCAGCGGAGTGGATTTCGGCACGGATCGGCCGGAGGAATTCGTCACCGCCAAGGGCAGGTTGGCGCGGCCGCCCTATCCCGCCGAGGCGGTGTGGAAAGGCGTTGGTGGAACGGTTTACCTGGTGATGCAGATTGGCCGTGACGGCAAGCCGATGCAGATCGTGGCCGAGCAGGTCAACCTGACCAGCGTCGACAACAAGCGCAACATGGAGAAGTGGCGAGCACTGTTGGCGGAGGCGAGCACGGAGATTGCGCGACGTTGGCGATTCAACCCACCGACGAAGGGATCCCTGGTCGATGCGCCGTACTGGACTGCGCGCGTGCCGGTCGATTTCGTTCGTCCCAACCAGCCGGAGCCCAAGTACGGCCAGTGGTATGCCTATATCCCAGGACCTAGGCAGGAGATTCCGTGGTTGCCGGCCGAGGACCGGTCGACGAGTGCCGATACCCTGGTGGCGGGAGGCGTTTACCCGCTTGGCACCGGGCCGCGGCTGCTCACACCGCCGAGCGGTTCCTAGGCGCGGTCTCGCAGTGCCGAAACCTGGGTTCGTGGTGGGGAGCCATTACGGACTCAGGGGCACACCCGCCATTGCCCCGGCGCGAGCTCGTCGAGGCGGTGCGCACCGATCGCCACGCGCACCAGCCGCAGCGTCGGCAGGCCGACCGCGGCGGTCATGCGCCGCACCTGGCGGTTGCGGCCTTCGCTGAGGGTCAGTTCCAGCCAGGCATCGGGCACGGTCTTGCGGAAGCGCACCGGTGGATCGCGCGGCCACAGGGTCGGCGTGTCGATGCGGCGCGCCTGTGCCGGGCGCGTCGGGCCGTCGTTGAGGTCGACGCCGTTGCGCAGCAGGGCCAGCTGGGCGTCGTCCGGTTCGCCTTCGACCTGCACCCAGTAGGTCTTGGTCTGCTTGTGGCGCGGGTCGGTCAGCCGATGCGCTAGGCCACCGTCGTCGGTGAGCAGCAGCAGGCCTTCGCTGTCGTGGTCGAGGCGACCGGCGGCGTACACGTCCGGCGGCAGGCCGAACTCGGCCAGGGTGCGTCGTGGTGGCGTGCTGCGGTCGGTGAACTGGCAGAGCACGCCGTAGGGTTTGTTGAGGGCGATCAGCACGGTGGTGTGGTGGTGTTGGCAGGGCGGAGCAGTGAGGCACCGGGGCGCCCTATCGCGGGTACGGTCGGACTACCTTTGTCGTCATCCCCGCGTAGGCGGGGGCGAAGGGCCGCGCTTGCGAGCCACTGGTTCGCGCGGCGCTGAGCGCCATCGGGCTATGCCCGATGGCCGGGGATCGCAGGTCCAGGGACGTTGCCTCTGCTTCTGGGCTTCGCAGCGACGGCCCAAGAGCTTCCGCCCGCTGTCGCGGTCGGAAAACGGTGTGCATCCATGCACGCCGCCCTTCGGGTCTGGATACGTGATCGGCTGTCAAAAGCTCAAAGCTCAACCCTTATCGTTTGCGCCAAGCGCAGCGGCGTGGCGCGGTAGTTTGCCGTTATCGGCTGCGCGCGCGGCATCGACGATGTGGGCGCACCCACTCATTCTCGGGCGGGCTTGCGGAACCGCAACGTCATCCGGTCGCTCTCGCCGATGGCCTGGTACTTGGCGTCGTCCTTGGCGTCGTGGCGGTTCACCGGTGGCAGGGTCCACACGCCGTTGGGATGGTCGGCGCTGTCCTGGGGGTTGGCGTTGACCTCGCTCTTGGCGTCGAGCACGAAGCCGGCGCCCTGGGCGAGTTCGATCACCAGCGCCTCGGTCAGGTAGCCGGACTTCTTCATCTTCGCCAGGTCGGTGCCGGGCTTGGCGCGGTGCTCGGCCAGACCGAGCGTGCCGCCGGGCTTGAGCACGTCGAAGAACGCCTTGAAATAGGCTTCGGCACTGCCGTCGGACACCCAGTTATGGACGTTGCGGAAGGTCAGCACGGTGTCGGCCGAGCCGGCCGCGCCGAAGCTCGGCGCCTTCGGGTCGAACACGCGCACCTGCGGCGCGCCGTACACCGCGGCGTTGCCGGCGAACTTGGCGCGCAGCTGCTTGTTGAGGTCGTAGCGGTACTTGGGCTGGCCGGTGATGGCGTCGTCCCAGACCGCGGCGACGTACTGGCCGTCGTCCTTCAGGTAGGGCGCGAGGATCTCGCTGTACCAGCCCGCACCGGGGGTGATCTCGATGACGGTCTGGTTCGGGGCGACGCCGAAGAACATCAGCGTCTCGCGCGGGTGGCGGTAGCGGTCGCGCGCGCTGAACTTCGCGTCGCGCCAGTCGCCGGCGACGGCGGCGGTCAGGCCCACTTCGCTGGGGCCGGTGACGGTCGGTGCAGGCGCGGTGGCCGCGGTGTCGGTGACCGCCTCCGCGGTGCGCGTGCTGGCGCACGCGGTCAACAGGGCCGGAACCAGAGCGACAAGCAGCAAGCGTTTCATGCGGTGGCCTCCACGGATGGTGCGCCAGCCTAACGCCAATGCGGCGGCGGCGGCCACCGGGGGCGATACCGAAGACGACGGTTCACGAGCGGCGGTGTGGTGTGGGTGCGTGTTTGCGCGGCGGCCTGCGCGAGGCGCGTTCGCGCGCCGCGGCTTTGCCGGCTTCGTACCGCCCCGCCTCTTCCAGCAGCCAGTCGCGAAATGCGGCCAGGCCGGCGTGTTCGCGCGAGCGCGGCGGCAACACCAGGTAATGCGCGTACTCGGCCTTGAGCCGCTCGTCGAACAGCGCGACCAGGTGGCCGGCCTCGATCAGCGGCCGTGCCAGCGTCATGCGCCCGAGCACGACCCCCAGGCCCTCGACCGCGGCGCGGTGCAGGTTTTCCGAATCGTCGAAGATCGCGACGAAGCGTGCAGGCGGCGTGCCGCCGTAGCGCGCGAACCACTCGCTCCAGCGTCCGCCTGGCGCGCCGAGCAGCGGGAAGCGGTCGAGCGTGGCCAGCGTCGGCCGGCCCAGCTTTTCGATCAGGGCCGGGCTCGCGATCGGTGCCACCCAGTCGTCGAACAGGTGTACCGCGTCCAGTCCCGGCCAATGCCCGGGGCCGTAGCGGATGCCGGCGTCGAGGCCGGTCTCGCGGGCGAAATCGACGACGTTGATGTTGGACTGCAGGCTGAGCTCCAGTTGCGGGTGCGCGGCGAGGAAGCGCGGCAGTCGCGGCACCAGCCAGCTCGACGCGAACGACGGCATCAACGTGATCGTCAGCGCCTCGCCGCGGCGCCGACGCGGCTGCAACGCCTGCTCGATCGCGTCCAGGTGCGGGGCGATGCGATCGAACAGCGCCTGGCCGGCGTCGGTCAGTTCGACGCCGCGCGCGCCGCGCACGAACAGGCGCTCGCCCAGGCGCTCCTCGATGGCGCGGATCTGGTGGCTCAGCGCGCTGACGGTCAGGTGCATCGTCTCGGCGGCGCGGGTGAGGTTGCCGCTGCGCGCGGCAGCGGCGAATCCGAGCAGGGAGTGCAGCGGCGGACGGCTCATGGCGGGCTTCCGGAGGTCGCGAGACTTGAATTAAATTCAAGATTGGCTTGCAAAAGCATCGCTTTTTTGCAGTAAAGCGCGGGTCTATCTTGCATCCCACTCAAGGAAGTTGTCCACGCCACGCGGGCCAGTCCGCCTCAGGAGTCCACCATGAACATCTACACCAATCTGCTGTCCCTGCACGGCTACATCACCGACCCGCACCTGTTCGACGAAGCGCAGCCGCGCTATTCGCAGGGCTACGGCAACCGGGTCGCCTCGGAGAAATTCTTCGCCCCGCTCGGGCATGCCCAGTCGGACAAGGCGACGCCCGCTGCGGCGCCGCGCGACTGCGACGGGACCGTTGCTGGCTGCGCCTGATCGACGGCGTTGACGCGAAGCGCGCGGCGGCATGAACGCCGCGCCGACACAAATCTGCAAACGCGACGGCAAGCAGCGGTCATGGCGCGCATCTAACGTGCCTCGTGCTCAGGGACGAGCGCGATCACGGCATCACCACTCCCTTCCCCCACGGAGTTCCGCCATGCATCTGTTCAAGAACGAGTGCCTGCGTGACACCGGCTACGCCGGTCACGACCTGGTGTTCCGCACGCCGGCGTTCGGCCCGCGCTTCGGCCGCCGCGCCGAGGCCCGGCGCGCGTTTGCCCTGTCCACCGCGGGCCTCCACGACGACGAATCCAGCGACGTCGCCACCCACCCGGTCGAGTGGCACGACACGTACCGCTCGCGGCCGTCCGCCGCCTGACATGTAAGCATCGACGCGTCACACAGGGGCCTCGCCGCGGCATGCGGCGAGGCCATGGCAGAATCCGCGCATGCAGGGCGTTCCCGTTCAATTCGAGCATGCGCAGGACCGCGCCGAGTTCCGTCGGCCGTCGCACCGCGCCGGGGTCGAGCTGTACCGCGCCCACATCGTCCGCCACGCCTTCGAGCCGCACACCCACGAGGCCTACGGCCTGGGCGCGATCGAATCCGGCGTCGAGCGTTTCCGTTACCGTGGCAGCGACCACCTGGCGCCGCCCGACTCGCTGGTGCTGATGAACCCCGATGCCCTGCACACCGGCCGTGCCGAGACCGCAGGCGGCTGGCGCTACCGCATGGCCTACCTCGACCCGGCGGTGGTGGAAGAGGTCAGCGGCGAGCGCGGCTGGTGGTTCGACGCGGCCGTGCGCCACGATCCGGCGCGTGCGCGGCGCGTCACCGCGCTGCTCGATGCGCTGTGGCGCGAGCGCGAACCGCTGGCCTTCGACAGCCTGCTGGCGTCCCTGCTCACGCCGCTGCGCGATCACGCCCGCCGCGCCCGACCCGCGGCGGACGAGGCCGCGCCGCGTTTCGCGCCGGTGCTCGACTACCTGCGCGCGCACCTGGCGCAGCGCCTCACGCTCGACGAGCTCGCCGCCGTGGCCGGGCTCAGCCCGTTTCATTTCCTGCGCAGTTTCCGCGCCCACTACCACGCCACCCCGCAGCAGATGCTGATGGCGCTGCGCCTGTTCGACGCCAAGCGCCGGCTCGCCGCCGGCGAGGCACCGGCGCAGGTGGCCGCGGCCACCGGCCTGAGCGACCAGGCCCACCTCACCCGCGCGTTCGCGCGCCGCTACGGGGTGACGCCGGCGCGCTATCGGCAGCAGATGCGCAACGGATAAGCCCCTCTCCCACCGGGAGAGGGGTTGGGGTGAGGGTCTGGCGAAGTCGTGATGCCGGCATTCCCACAGCGCATCCGCGCTGCACCACCGCGCCACCGCAATCTGGTGCAAGACCGCGCGCCGCGACCGGTGCAGCATCGCCGCATGTGGATCGGAACCTTCTACGCACTGGCGGCCGGGCTGATGTGGGGCCTGGTGTTTGTCAGCCCGCTGCTGTTGCCGGAGTACCCGGCGGCGCTGCAGTCGGTCGGCCGCTACCTCGCCTTCGGCCTGATCGCGCTGCCGCTGGCCTGGTTGGACCGGGCCGCCTTGCGCCGGCTTACTCGCGCCGACTGGATCGAGGCGCTGAAGCTGGCCGTGATCGGCAACCTGCTCTATTACCTGTGCCTGGCCAGTGCCATCCAACGCGCCGGCGCGCCGGTGCCGACAATGATCATTGGCACCTTGCCGGTGGTGATCGCGGTCAGCGCCAATTTGCGCGGCGCGCATCATGCAAGCATCGGCCGCGACGGTCGCCTGCCGTGGCTGCGCTTGCTGCCGTCGCTGCTGCTGATCGCCGCCGGCATCGGCTGCGTCAACCAGGTCGAGCTGACCGCGCTGCGCAACGATGCCGACGCCGAACCGCTGCGCTACGCCCAGGGCGCGCTGCTCGCGGTGATCGCGGTGGCGTGCTGGACCTGGTACCCGCTGCGCAACGCCGACTGGTTGCGTGCACACCCCGAGCGCAGTCCGCGCACCTGGGCCACCGCCCAGGGCGTGGCGATACTGCCGCTGGCGCTGCTTGGCTACGCGCTGCTGTGGGGCGGCATGGCGCTGACCGGCAGTGATTTTCCGATGCCGCTGGGGCCACGGCCGGGGTTCTTTGTCGGCCTGATGGTCGCAATCGGCCTGTTCGCGTCGTGGCTGGGCACGTTGTGCTGGAACGAAGCCAGCCAGCGCCTGCCGACCGCACTGGCCGGGCAGTTGATCGTGTTCGAAACGCTGGCTGCGCTTGCCTACGCCTTCGTCCTGCGCGGGCGCATGCCGGAGCCGCTGACGCTGCTCGGCATCGCGTTGCTGATCGCCGGGGTGCTGTGGGCGGTGCGGATCAAGCCGGAGCCGACCGCGAGCGAGGGTCACGCGACCTGAGCGTGGCCGCCGGTACTGCGCGCGTTACGGCTGGCTCGTGCCCAGGGTGCGCGTGCCGGTGATGATCATCCGCACCATCTGCGTGAGCTGCTCGATGAGTTCCGCATCCTTCTCCGGTGGCAGGTCCATCGCCGCCGCGCCCATGGCGAAGGCCAACCGGGTGATGGCGCGGGCAGCCAGCGCCGGCTCGTAGAGGGTGACGCCGTCCTGGGCCGCCAGGCGGATCAGGTCGACGCGCAGTTCTTCCTCGAAGAAGTTCAGTTCGCGGTCCACCGCCTGCTTGAACGCGTCCGAGCCGACCGTGCCCTCGCGCAGCAGCACGTGCAGCAGCTGGTCGTCGGCGCGCACCTGCTCGATGAAGGCCTCGACCGAGCCGCGCACGATGCTCTGGCCGCGGCCGATGCGGTGGCGCGCCTTGCCGACGATCTCGCGCAGCGAACGCCCGGCCAGGTCGATCAGGGCCACGGCCAGCTCGTCGACGTCGCGGAATTGCCGGTAGAAGCTGTTCGGCGCGATTCCGGCCTCGCGCGCCACCTCGCGCAGGCTCAGGCTCGACACGCTGCGGTGCGGGCCGATCAGGCGCAGCGCGGCGGCGATCAGGTCGTCGCGGGAGATCGAGGCCTTGCGGCCCGGGGCGTGATCGACGGGCGCGGCCGGAGTGACGGAGCGTGGGGTCACGGGGTGCAGGGATCGGGCCGGGGGCAACATCATATCGGTGTCGTTTATATACAGTTGTATACACGACTGTGTATCCAACTGTATAGTGCGGCCATGCTTACCCCCGAAGCAACCCGTCCCGCGACCCCAGCCCGGCTCAGGCGCCTGGTCCAGCCGCTCGTGCCCCCGGCATTGTTTGATTTCTGGGCCTCGCGGCTGCACCCGACCTGGTCGTGGCAGCGCCCGCTGGCGCGCATCGTCGCGCGCCAGACCGAGTCCGCCGACGCGGTCACCCTGCTGCTGCAGCCCAACCGCCATTGGGCCGGCGCCCTCCCGGGCCAGCACCTCAACCTCGGAGTCGAGGTCGACGGTGTGCGCGTCACCCGCAGCTACAGCCTGTCCGATGCGGTGCGCGCCGACGGCCGCGTCGCGATCACCGTCAAGGCGATCAGCGGCGGTCGGCTGAGCCAGCACCTGTGCCAACGGGCGCAGGTCGGCGACGTGCTCGAGCTGGACGCGGCGTTCGGCGACATGACGCTGCCCGCGTCGCCGCACGGGCGCTGGCTGTTCCTCGCCGCCGGCAGCGGCATCACGCCGTTGATGGCGATGGTGCGCCAGCTCGCCGCGCAGGGCATGCCGGTGCCGCTGACCCTGGTGTACTGGACGCGTACGCGCGCCGAGCGCTGCTTTGCCGACGAGCTGCGTGCGCTGGCGGCCAAGCACGCCGATTTCACCGTCCATTTCGTCCTGACCCGCGAGCCGGCGACGCTGGCCGACGAGGGCGAAGGCCGCATCGACGCGATGCGGTTGTCGGCCTGCGTGCCGGACCTGGACACGCGGCAGGTCTTCGCCTGCGGCCCCGGTGGCTTCGTCGACCAGGCCCGCGCGCTGGCGGCACCGCAGGCGCGGTCGTTCCACGCCGAAGCCTTCACCCCGCCGCCGCGGCTCATCGGCGATACCGGCACCGCCCAGGTCACGCTCGCCGCCAGCGGCCGTACGTTGACGCTGCCGCGTGGCGCCTCGCTGCTGGCCGCGCTCGAAGCCGCCGGGTTGAAGCCGGCCGCCGGCTGCCGCATGGGCATCTGCAACACCTGCGCCTGCGCCAAGCGCAGCGGCACCACCCGTCACCTACACACCGGCGAGGAGGTCGGCGAGCCGGTGTCCGCGCTCAGGCTGTGCGTGAACAGCGCCGCCAGCGATCTCGTCATCGATCTTTGATAAGACCTTCCGTCATGACCGCAAAAATCCGCAACCGTCCCCTGACCGCATCCGAGCTTGACGCCTTCGGCAACGAGCTCGACGCGCTGCGTGCGCGCACCGCCGCCACGCTCGGCCAGGCCGACGCCGACTACATCCGCGGCATCGTCAAGGCGGTGCGCTACAGCGGCTTCGCCGGCCGCGTGTTGCTGTTCGCCGGCGCCATCGGCGGCGGCACGCTGTGGCCGTGGCTGCTGTGGCCGGCCTGCATCGCCGGCGCGTTGCTGCTGGCGCTGTCCAAGATCCTGGAGAACATGGAGCTGGGCCACAACGTCATGCACGGCCAGTACGACTGGATGCGCGACCCGCAACTCAACGGCAAGACCTACGAGTGGGACATCGCCGGCACCAGTGACAACTGGCGCAAGACGCACAACTTCAAGCACCACACCTACACCAATGTGCGCGGCATGGACGACGACATCGGCTACGGCCTGCTGCGCATTTTTCCCGAGCAGCGCTGGCGGCCGTTCTATCTGGTGCAGCCGCTGGTGGCGGTGGTGTTCGCGCTGCTGTTCCAGTGGGGCGTGGCGATCCAGGACCTCAAGCTGGGACGCTGGCTGGCCGGCAAGACCAGCCACGCCAAGATGCGCGCGCTGTTCCGCCCAGTGCGGCGCAAGATACTGCGTCAGCTGTTGAAGGACTACCTGCTGTTCCCGCTATTGGCTGGACCGTTCTTCCTGCCGGTGCTGCTCGGCAACCTGGTCGCCAACGGCCTGCGCAACGTGTGGACGTACGTGATCATCTTCTGCGGCCACTTCACGGCCGACGCCGAGACCTTCGCCAAGGAGTCGATCCGCGGTGAGTCGCGCGGGCACTGGTACCTGCGCCAGCTGCGCGGCTCGTCCAACCTCGCCGGTGGCAAGCTGCTCAACGTGCTGTCGGGCAACCTCAGCCACCAGATCGAGCACCACTTCTACCCGGACCTGCCGGCCAACCGCTACGCCACGATGGCGGTCGAGGTGCGCGCGATCTGCGCACGCTACGGCCAGCACTACAACACCGGTTCGCTGCCGCGACAGTTCGGCCAGGTGATCTGGCGCATCGTGCGCCACGCCTTCCCCAGCCGGCCGCGACCGGCGACAGCCGCGCTGCAGCCGGCGCCGCAGGGCGGCTAGGCAGGCTTGAAGCCTCATCACATCACGCTCCTGAAAGCCAGAAGGCCCGCTTCAGCGGGCCTTCTGGTCATCGACAGATCGTATGTCTACTTGCGCACCACCGCCGGCGGCGCCCAGTGGCCTTCGAGGAATTCCTCGCGCGGCGAGTACAACCGCAGCAGCAGCGTGAACGGCGCCTTGGCGACCGGCAGCCAGTTGCCTTCCTTGTCCGCGCCCGGCGAATCGGCCTGGATGTACAGGTCGAGCGAACCGTCGGCGTTGGCGACGAGCTTGTCGCGGTCGCCGATGGCCTGGCGCTTGATCGCGTTGGGGATGAAGTAACCGTCGGTGTCGTACGCCGTGACCGACCAGAACGCGTCCACCGGCGGCGACTGGCCCTTGTCGAAGTGCAGCACGTACTTGTGGTTGCCATCGAGCGGACGGCCCTCGCTGTCGCTCGACAGCGCCGGGTAGACCGCGTCCTGCGGCAGGTTCTCGCCGACGCAGCACTGCGCGATCGCGGCGCGATACAGGTAGTCGGTGCCGTAGGTGCCGCTGCGGGTGGTGTAGACCCAGCCCTTGCCGCCCTTGCCGGCGGCCTTGTCGCCCTCGGCCACCACCAGCGCCTTGCCGTCGGCGTAGCCGCGCTCGAACGCACTGCGGATGTTGTCCGGCGCCTTGCCCAGGTCGAAGCTCGCGCCGACCTTGAAACCGGCGCGTTCGAGCCGGTGGATGATCGGGTAGTCGATCGAGGTCGGCGGGTTGTCCTTCAGCAGCTCGGCGAATTGGCTGTAATAGGTCGCCGCGTCCATCTGGTCGACCACCTTCGGCGGATCGGCCTTCATGTCGATAGCGGGATCGACCGTGCCTTTGGGCGGCGTGTAATCGCTCTTGCCCCGGGCCGACAGCGGCCGCAGCTGATAGCCGGCCTGGATCTTGTGGACGTTCTCGTAGTCTGACGGGCCATTGGTCTGGGTGCGGCCGATGATCCACACGTAACGGGTGGGGCTGCGGATCAGCTCCAGATCCGCCGGCACGTCGCCCTGCCACTGCGGCGCGACCACGAGGAAATCGCGCGCGGTGTTCCTGCCGGTGGTGCGCGTGCCGGGCACGGCGAACACGTCGGTCCACAGGCTCAGCATCGGCAGCTGGAAGTAACGGTCGGTCGCCGGCACCGACAGCACCTGCGGCTCGGCCTTCAGGTCGAGCACGGCCGCCGAGTACAGGGTGTCGACGTTGGTGCGGATGACGATCTTGTCATCGGCATTGGGATACGCAAGCGCGTGGTGGAACTGGTTGGGCGGGCCGAAGGTATCGCCGGCAATGGGCTCGGCGAAGTTGCTCAGCTTGCGCACGGTCGCGTACGTCAGCATCGCCGGATAGGCGTAGACGTAGGCCTCCTTGGCGATGGCGTAGGCCTCCTGCTCGGAGATAGCGGGTGCAGGTGTCGTGCTGCCCGTGACCGCCGTCTTGGCCGGATCGGTCGTGACGGTAGGCGCGGCGACTTGTTCGCGTGAACACGCTGCGATGGCCAGCGACAACAAGGCGACAGTGAACGGACTACGGATGATCGGTTGCATGACTTCCCTCCGGGTGATCGCGCATCTTCGGGGCGTAAAATGTGAAGGCCGCGTGAGATTCGGCTCGTGTTGTGCCCATGACCGCAAGTTGGGCGGGCCCACCTCCATGTTGCCTGAACCACAGCAAAAAAACCCGGCAAAAAGCCGGGTTGTTTTGCTCACTGCGCCCGTTGCCGACGGCGCAGGTATTGCTCGACGGATCAATCCGCCGTCAACGCCGCCAGCGCGCTGTTGAAGGTCGGGCTCGGACGCATCGCCGGGCCGAGCGCGGCCAGGTTCGGGTGGTAGTAGCCGCCGATCTGCACCGGCTTGCCCTGCACCGCGACCAGTTCCGCGACGATCTTTGCTTCGTTGCTTTCCAGTGCGTTGGCCAGCGTCGTGAATTTTGACTTCAGTTCGGCATCGCTGCCCTGGTCGGCCAGTGCCCGGGCCCAGTACATCGCCAGGTAGAAGTGACTGCCACGGTTGTCGATGCCGCCGACCTTGCGCGACGGTGACTTGTCGTTGTCGAGGAAGGCGCCGTTGGCGGCGTCCAGCGCATCGGCCAGCACGCGTGCACGCGCGTGGTCGTAGCGCTCGGCCAGATGCTCGAGCGAAGCGGCCAGTGCCAGGAACTCGCCGAGCGAATCCCAACGCAGGTAATCTTCTTCCACGAACTGCTGCACGTGCTTGGGCGCGCTGCCGCCGGCACCGGTTTCGAACAGGCCGCCGCCGGCCATCAACGGCACGATCGACAGCATCTTGGCGCTGGTGCCCAGCTCCATGATCGGGAACAGGTCGGTCAGGTAGTCGCGCAGCACGTTGCCGGTGACCGAGATCGTGTCCTGGCCCTGGCGGATGCGATCGAGCGACAGCTGCATCGCCGCGACCGGCGCCAGGATGCGGATATCCAGACCGGCGGTGTCGTGGTCCTTCAGATACTTCTCGACCTTGGTGATGACGTTGGCGTCGTGCGCGCGCTGCGGATCGAGCCAGAACACCGCCGGCGTGTTGGACAGGCGCGCGCGGTTGACCGCCAGCTTGACCCAGTCCTGGATCGGCGCGTCCTTGGTCTGGCACATGCGCCAGATATCGCCGGCCTGCACCGCGTGCTCCATCAGCACGTTGCCGGCGCCGTCGAGCACGCGCACGCTGCCGTCGGCGGGGATCTGGAAGGTCTTGTCGTGGCTGCCGTATTCCTCGGCCTTCTGCGCCATCAGTCCGACGTTGGGCACCGAGCCCATGGTCGCCGGGTCGAATGCGCCATGCGCCTTGCAGTCGTCGATCACCGCCTGGTAGATGCCGGCGTAGCAGCGGTCCGGGATCACCGCCTTGGTGTCCTGCAGCGCGCCGTCGGTGTTCCACATGCGCCCGGAGTCGCGGATCATTGCCGGCATCGAGGCGTCGACGATGACGTCGCTGGGCACGTGCAGGTTGGTGATGCCCTTGTCGGAGTTGACCATCGCCAGGCCGGGACGCTGCGAATACTCGACGGCGATGTCGGTGTCGATCTGCGCGACCACGTCGGCCGGCAGCGACGGCAGGCGCGCGTACAGGTCGCCGATGCCGTTGTTGGCATCGAAGCCGGCCTGCGCCAGCGCGTCGGCGTGCTTGGCCAGCACGTCGCGGTAGAAGCGCTGTACCGCGATGCCGAACATGATCGGGTCGGAGACCTTCATCATGGTCGCCTTCAGGTGCAGTGAGAACAGCACGCCCTGCGCGCGCGCGTCGTCGATCTGCGCGTCGATGAAAGTCGACAGCGCCTGCGCGCTCATCACCGCGGCGTCGATCAGTTCGCCGGCCTGCACCTTGATGTTGGTCTTGAGCATGTTGCGGCGGCCGTCCTGGCCGACCAGCTCGATCGACACGGTGCCGGCCTGCGTGATCAGCGCCGACTGCTCGCTGCCGTAGAAATCGCCATCACTCATGTGGGCGACATGCGACTTCGAGTCGGCCGACCATGCGCCCATCTTGTGCGGATGCTTGCGCGCGTAGTTCTTCACCGACAACGGGGCGCGGCGGTCGGAGTTGCCTTCGCGCAACACCGGATTGACCGCGCTGCCCTTGATCTTGTCGTAGCGGGCCTTGATCTCGTTCTCGCGCTCGCCCTGCGGCTCTTCCGGGTAATCCGGCAGCGCGTAGCCCTGCTGCTGCAGCTCGACGATGGCGGCCTTGAGCTGCGGCACCGAGGCGCTGACGTTGGGCAGCTTGATGATGTTGGCTTCGGGCGTGGTCGCCAGCTGGCCGAGCTCGGCCAGGTGGTCGGCGACTTTCTGGTCGTCGCGCAGGAAATCCGGGAACTGCGACAGGATGCGGCCGGCCAGCGAGATGTCGCGAGTCTCCACGATGATGCCGGCGGTGGCGGTGAAGGCCTCGACGATCGGCAGCAGCGACTGCGTGGCCAGGAACGGGGCTTCGTCGGTCAGCGTGTAAATGATCTTGGGGGTGTTGGGCATGTCGGCGGGGACTCGCTTGCGGATGCGGAAGAGGAGGCCCTCGCGGGCCGGGCACCACCGTGATTGCGTGAGTGCCAAGGTCGACGGGCGCCAGGACGGCGCGCAACCGCGCCATTGTCGCGGTTCACGCGAGTCCGGGCAAAGCACCGAAGGTGATGTTGTCGTGGCTTGGGGTTATCAGCCCGCACGTGTGCGTACGGAGATCATGCGTTCCGCACCGCGCCCTCGAAGGTTCAGGCGGCCAGCAGCAGGTCGGGAATGCGCCGCAGCACGCGCCGGAACGGTGCCGGGTCGTCGAGGCCGCCGGCCAGGATCAGTGCGCCCTGGACCTGCAGCACCGCGTCTTCGGCGCGCTCGCGCGCGGCCTTGCGACTGACGCCGGCCTCGACCGCAAGCGCGGCCAGCGCGTCGATCCAGGTCGAGAACGTGCCCTGCAGGCGGGCCTGGAAACGCTCGCGTGATCCGCCCAGGACCAGGTTGCCAAGCAGGCAGCGCTCGCTGCCGCCGACATAGAACGCGTCGAGCGCGGCGAGCATCGCCTCCAGCCGTTTGCGCGGCGTGCCCTTGCCGCGCAGCGGCGCCAGCGCGGTGTCCGCCAGCCAGGCGTCGATGCGGTCCAGCACGCCGCGCGCCATGTCCTCCTTACCGCCGGGGAAGTAGTGGTACAGGCTCGATCGCCCCAGGCCGGTGGCTTTCGACAGCTCCGCCAGCGAGGCGCCGTCGTAGCCGTAGGTGCGGAACACGGCCATCAGGCGGTCGACGACTTCTTCGCGGGGCATCAGTGCGGCGGGCATGGCGGTTTCCTACAGAACGATCGGTACAGTCCCAGACGGCGGCGGCTAGGTCAAGGCGGCCGGCCCGCTTGACAGTCGCAATGGACGTCCATATTGTACTGATCGTTCGGTTCAAGTTAACGGAAATGGCCGAACCCAGGTGGTCCCTGCGAAGTAAACGGCGCTGCCCTGGCACCCAATCTCCGCCTCATCCATAAGGAATGCCCTCCATGCTCAACGTCCTTCCAGATGCCCCGCTCGAACCGGCCTCAGCCCAAGGCGCCAACGCTGCGCCGCTCCTGCCAGACATCCGCCATCACACCGTCCTCGTCGATGGTGTCGAGTTGTTCTACCGCGAGGCCGGACCGCGCGATGCCCCGACCCTGCTGTTGCTGCACGGCTTTCCCACCTCCAGCCACATGTTCCGCGACCTGATCCCGCGCCTGGCCGACCGCTACCACGTGATCGCGCCGGACTACCCGGGCTTCGGCCACAGCGCCATGCCGGCGCGCGAGGCGTTCGCCTACACCTTCGACCGCTACGCGCAATTGGTGGACGGGCTGCTGCAGCAATTGCACATCGAGAATTACGCCGTGTACGTGATGGACTACGGTGCGCCGGTCGGGTTTCGCCTCGCCGTCCAGCACCCCGAGCGGGTCAGCGCCCTGATCGTGCAGAACGGCAACGCCTACGACGAAGGCCTCGGCGCGTTCTGGGATCCGATCAAGGCGTACTGGCACAGCGGTGCGCAGACCGAGCGCGAGGCCTTGCGCTGGTTGACCTCGGCCGCGGCCACGCAATGGCAGTACAGCAACGGTGTCGACGATCGCACGCGGCTGTCGCCGGACGCGTGGACGTTCGACCAGGCCCTGCTCGATCGCCCCGGCAACCAGGACATCCAGCTCGACCTGTTCCACGACTACCGCAGTAACCCGCCGTTGTACCCGCAGTGGCAGGCCTACTTCCGCAACCACCGTCCGCCGACACTGGTGCTGTGGGGCGAGAACGACGAGATCTTCCTCGCTGCTGGCGCCGAGCCGTACCGCCGCGACAACCCGCAGGCCGAGGTGCATCTGCTCGACACCGGCCACTTCGCCCTGGAAACCCACGCCGCGCCGATCGCCGCGCTGATCCGCGAGTTCCTGCAGCGCCATCGCATCGGCGGCGCAGCGTGACCGCCGAGGCCCTCGCCGCTGCGCGACCGCCGCTGCCGCCGTTTACCCGCGACAGCGCGCGGCACAAGGCCCGCCTGGCCGAGGACGCCTGGAACAGCCGCGACCCGCAACGGGTCGCGCTGGCCTATACGCCCGACAGCCGCTGGCGCAATCGCGCCGAATTCTTCAGCGGCCGCGAGGCGATCGTGGCGTTCCTGCAACGCAAATGGGCGCGCGAGCACGAGTACCGGCTGATCAAGGAACTGTGGGCGTTCGACGAGCAGCGCATCGCGGTGCGCTTCGCCTACGAGTGGTGCGACGATGACGGGCGCTGGTTCCGCTCGCACGGCAACGAGCAATGGGAGTTCGACGCGCAGGGCCTGATGCGCCGCCGCGAGGCTTCGATCAACGACGTGTCGATCGCGGCCAGCGAGCGTGCATTCCGATGGCCGGCCGGGCCGCGTCCGGCCGATCATCCCGGCTTGAGCGAACTGGGCCTGTGAGCCGAGTCGCTGCGCGCTGTGCGGTCAGGGCGTGACCGGGACGTTCCAATGGTCCGGAGTGAGCGGCGCCAGGCGGTGGGCGAGGCGGGCGCGATCGCATTGCGGACTCGCCTGGCCGTGCTCCCAGGCCGGCTGCAGTTCGCGGCACGGCGACGGCCGTTGCGCATAGATGCCGCAGTGCGCGTCGCGGCCGACCTGGCCGCACAAGGCGGTGCAGCGGATCGGCGCGCTCAGTGTCCCCTGCATCGCGACGCGGTGCGGATCGAGCTTCGCGGTCAATGGCATCGGCGTGATGCCGCCGACCGCGGGCTCGCTTTCGGACCAGTGGAATGCAACCCGAAATGCGGCGCAGCAGGCGCCGCAACTCAAGCAGGGATGGATCGGCATTGCGTGCGCGGGCTCAGGCGCCGCAGCACTTCTTGTATTTCTTGCCGCTGCCGCAGGGGCACGGCGCGTTGCGGTCGGGGGTGTCGGCACGGCGCAGCGGCTCACGCGGGGTCAGCGCCTCGATGCGGTGATGGTGCAGGTCGGCGAGCATCCCGGGCAGGCCGGCGATGATCTCCAGGCGCTCGCGGTAGCTGATCGGCGTGGCCGGCTGGGTCGGGTCCTCGGCCAGGACTTCGCCGCTGGCGAGGCGGTCGAGCAGGGCGAAGATCTCGTCCATCCATTCGTGCTCGTCGAGCCACTGGTCCCAGGCGATCTCGTTGAGCTCGACGCCGCGGAAGAAGCCGAACGCCCAGTCGCGGCCGACGTCGAGTTCGTCGTCGTTCTCGGCTTCGGGTTCCTCCGGCAGCCACAGCAGCGGCGCCAGGTGGTCGGGCAGGTCGTCGTCGCCGAAGCGCACGCGCTGGCTGACCATGTTCCAGTGGCCCTGCAGCAGCGCCTCGACCTGGACGCGCTCGTCTTCATCCTTCCAGCGCGGCGGCATGCCCCACACCGGTGCCTGCCACTGCTCGAACGCCACCGTCTCCGGCCCCACCGCCAGCGCCGACAGGTAACCGTCCAGCGCCTCCAGGTTGAAGCCCTTGAACGGCACCGCGCGCTGCTCGAGCAGCTCGGCGAGGCGTTCGATCTGGTCGTCGTCGAGGGTGGTGGGGGCTTTCATGGGCGGACTCGGTGGCAGCTTCGGGAGCGGGAGACCGCGCATGGTAGTCGCGATGGCGTGGACTGTCCGAGAATTCACCGATGAGCGCCTGCCCCTGCCACCCCGACCGCCCCTACGCCGCCTGCTGCGGCCGCCTCCACGCCGGTGCCGCGGCCGAAACCGCGGAAGCGCTGATGCGCTCGCGCTACAGCGCCTATGTGCGCGGCGAACGTGACTACCTGCTGGCGACCTGGCACCCGCGTACGCGCCCGGCCGAGCTGGACCTGGGCGATGTCGGCGCGACGCGCTGGCTCGGGCTGGAGGTCAAGCGGCACGCGCTGACCGGACCGGACGCGGCGACGGTGGAGTTCGTCGCGCGCTGCCGCAGCGGTGGCGCGCCGGCGGTGCGTCTGCACGAGATCAGCCGCTTCGTGCGCGAGGACGGCCGCTGGTACTACCTCGACGGCACGTTCCCGGCGCGCTGAATTCGCGCATCGGCGCGCAGCGGATAAAAAAAGGGCGCGGCCAGAATCGCCGCGCCCGGGCTTGCCCGCCCGAAGGCGGAGAGAGAGAAGGGTGCCTTACTTGATCTCGAACTCGCTGGTCTGCGCGGCCGCGCCATTGAGCCAGACCTCGGCCTTGTACTTGCCGGCCGGCCACGGCTTGGTGTTGGTGAACTCGAAGTTGGTCGTGCCCATGTCGGTGGTGTTGAGCGTCTGCTTCTGCTCGCCGGCGGTCTGGCCGTCCTGGTAGACCAGCTTGGTGGCCAGTTCGGCGTTGCTGGCGGTGCCGCTGGTGGCGACCGAGACGATGATCTTGTCCTTCGACGTGAAGGCGGTCATCGGCGCGGCGATCTTCTTGTCGGCGCCGGCGGCGGTGCCGAGGGTCACGCCGGTCACGCTGACCGCGGCGGGGGCCGGGACGGGCTCGGCCGGCGGCAACGGCGCCGGTTCGGTCGCCGCCGGTGGGGTCACCACCGCGGCCTCTTCCTTCTTCTTGCAGCCGACCAGGGCCAACGAAGCCAACAGGGCGGCGGCCACGGCCAGGTGCATGCGATTGCGGATCATCATGGGTGGATCTCCTGATAAGTCGGGTAAGAGCGTGCGTACGACCGGCGCAGCGGTCGCGGGCTCAGTCGTCGATCGCGGGAATCTTCAGCACCTGGCCCGGCTGGATCTTGTCGGGGTTGTCGAGCTGGTCGCGGTTGGCGTCGAAGATCGCGTTCCACTTGCTGGACTTGCCGTAGAACTGCTTGGCAATGTGCGACAACGTGTCGCCCTTGGCGACGGTGTAGGTTTGCTCACCGACTTTTTCCTCGGTGCTGTCGACCGTGGCGCTGACGCCGGAGAAGTCGGCCTTCTCCACCTTCTGCTCGGTCGTCTCGACATTGGCGCTGACGCCGGAGAAGTCGGCTTTTTTATCCGGGGTGGTCATGGGTTGCAGGCTCCTGCCGTATGGGCGGGAAGCACCATGACACGGCACTTGTTAAGGAAATATGGCGACCCGGTGAGCGCCGGACCGGCGGTTCATTGGCGCTCGTCGCGGCCCGCGGCCGGACGCGGGGTGCCCGGCGTGGCGCGCCAGGGGTTGATGTCGAGACCGCCGCGGCGGGTGTAACGCGCCTCCACCGACAGCTGCTGCGGCCGCGCGCGCGCAAGCAGGTCGCTGAAGATGCGCTCGACGCACTGCTCGTGGAATTCGGCGTGATCGCGGAACGACACCAGGTAGCGCAGCAGCCCGGCGCGGTCGAGTCGCGGCCCGCGGTAGGCGATCACCACACGCGCCCAGTCGGGCTGGCCGGTGACCGGGCAGTTCGACTTCAGCAGCGCGCTGGTCAGGGTCTCGCCGACGACGTGGGCGGCATCGGCGGACAGGTGGTTCGCATTGGGCGGGCCGTAGTCGTCGATGGCGACGTCGAGGCCGTCGATGCAGTCCAGCACGGCGTTGCCGGCGGCGCTCTCGTCGATCGGCGGCAGGCCGAACGCCACCGTCACCGGCGCGCCGGCGGCACGCGCCAGGTCGTCGGCGATGCGCGCGCGCACCACCTCGACGCTGTCGAAGCGCGCGGCGTTGAACGAGTTGAGGTAGAGCTTGAGCGACTTGGACTCGACCAGTTGCGGCGAGTCCGCCGGCACCGTGATCGTCGCGGTCGCCACGCACGGCTTGCCGCGCGCATCGAGCCAGCTCAGCTCGTAGGCATGCCAGCGGTCGACGCCGATGAACGGCAGCGTGTCCTCGCTCAGGCCGATCTCGTGGCGGCCGAGCGTGCGCGCGATCGGGAACAGCAGGAACGCGTCGTAGGCGCGCGGGTAGTCGACGTGGCGGCCGAGGGGAAGTTCTTGGCTGGTCATGCGGCGATTTTACCTGCCTGGCGCGCGACCGCTGGTCTGGATACTGGCCTGGAACGTGAAAGTTGTCGTCATCCCCGCGCAGGCGGGAATGGCGATCCAACCGGCTTGTTCAGACTTTCCCCGGCCCGTGCAGATAATCCAGCGTTACCTGCAACAACGCCCGCAGCCCCAGGTCCAGCGCCGACTCGTCCAGCGCGAACTGCGGTGAGTGGTTGCTCGGCGCGGTGACCGGGTCGATGCCCTTGGCGGTCGCGCCGACGAAGAAGAACATCGCCGGCACTTCCTTGGCGTAGAACGAGAAGTCCTCCGCGCCCATCTGCAGTGACGGCTCGACCACGTTGGCGGCACCGGCCGCCGCCTGCAGGCTGGGCAGCATGCGCGCGGTCAGTGCCGGGTCGTTGACCGTGACCGGATTGCCGTCCTCGTCGGGCACCTGCGCCACGGCGGTGGCACCGTTCGCGGCGCTGACGTGTTCGGCGACGTTTTTCAGATCGGCGAAGATGCGCTGGCGCATGCCCTCGTCGAAGGTGCGGATGGTGCCGACCAGCTCGACCTCGTCGGGGATGATGTTGTAGCGGATACCGCCCTTGATCGCGCCGAAGCTGACCACCGCCGGCAGCTTGGCGATGTCGGTGCGGCGGCTGACGATGGTCTGCGCGCTGCCGATCACGTCGGCGGCGGCGACGATCGGGTCGATGCCGCCCCACGGCCGCGAGCCGTGCGTCTGCCGGCCTTTCACCTTGATGGTGAACTTGTCCGAGGCCGCCATCAGCGGGCCCTGGCGCACGCCGATCTGGCCGGCCTGCAGGGTCGAGAACACGTGCAGGCCGAACATCGCCTCGGGCTTGAAGTCCTTGAACAGGCCTTCGGCCAGCATCTGCGAGGCGCCGCCGTTCTCGCCGGCGGGCGCGCCTTCCTCGGCCGGCTGGAACACCAGCATCACCGAGCCGGGCAGGTCTTTCTTCATCTTCACCAGCGCATCGGCGATGCCGAGCAGGATGCCGGTGTGGGCGTCGTGGCCGCAGGCGTGCATGACGCCGGTGGTCTGGCCGTTGAAGGTGGTGGTGACCTTGGACGCGAACGGCAGGTCGACCTGCTCGGTCACCGGCAACGCGTCCATGTCGGCACGCAGCGCGATCTTCGGCCCGGGCTTGCCGCCCTCGATGATCGCGACGACGCCGTGGTGGGCGATGCCGGTGCGCGGCTTCAGGCCGAGCGCGCGCAGGTGCTCGGCGACCTTGGCCGCGGTGCGCGTTTCGCGGTTGGACAGCTCCGGGTGCTGGTGGAAATCGCGGCGCCAGGCGACGACTTTCTGCCGCACCGCCTGGGCTGCGGCGGTGACTTCGGGGCGCTGCGTGGCGGCAGCGGCCTGCGCCTGGGCGAACAACGGGGTGGCGAGCAGGGCGCCGGTCAGCACCGCAAGCAGCAAACGCATCGGCAGACTCCAGGAAGTGTTCGCCGATGCTAGCCGATAGCGGCCGGCGTCGACCGTGCACCGGTCAGGCGTGCCGTGCAGGCGGTCCCGTGCGACGGCAGCCCGGGCAAGCGCAGCGCACCCGGGGCCTGGTCGCGGTGGTTTGCGTTGCCGGGTGCGACTGCAGCCTTACCCGGGCTGCGGCATCACGGCGCGTGCAGGTAGTCGAGCGTCAGCTGCAGCAGGCTGCGCACGCCGACGTCGAGCGCCTGCTCGTCGAGCAGGAACTGCGGCGAGTGGTTGATCGGTGCCTGGGCCGGATCGATGCCGGCGCCGGTCGAACCGACGAAGAAATACATGCCCGGCACGGTGTTGGCGAACTGGGCGAAGTCCTCGGCCACCGTCACCATCGGCATCTCGATCACATTGCCCTCGCCCACCGCGCGTTGCAGCGACGGCCGCACGCGCGCGGTCAGTGCCGCGTCGTTGACCGTGGTCGGCGCATTGCTGACCACGCTGAGTTCGGCACTGGCGCCGCTGGCATGGGCGAAATCCTGCGCGGTGCGCGTAAAGCGCGCGATCACGTCCTCGCGCACTTTCGCATCGAACGTGCGCAGCGTGCCGACCAGCCGGGCCTCGTCGGGGATGATGTTGAAGCGCACGCCGGCATTGAACTGGCCGGCGGTCAGCACCACCGGGGTCGCGGCGATGTTGACCTGGCGCGCGATCAGGCTCTGCGTGCCGAGCAGGATCTGCGCGGCGACGGTGATCGGGTCGACGCCGTCCCACGGCCGCGAGCCGTGGGTCTGCTGGCCGCGCACGGTCAGGCTCCATTCGTCGGCGGCGGCCAGCAGCGGGCCGCTGCGCACGCCGACCTGGCCGATCGGCAATCCCGCCCAGACGTGCAGGCCGAACACCGCCTCGGGCTGGAACTCACGGAACACGCCCTGGTCGAGCATCAGCTTGGCGCCGAACGGCTGGCCCGGTTGCGGCGGCCCTTCCTCGGCCGGCTGGAACACGAACATCACCTCGCCCGCCAGCGTGTCCTTCTGCGCCGCCAGCGCCGTGGCGACGCCGAGCAGGATCGCCACGTGCGCGTCGTGGCCGCAGGCGTGCATCACCCCGACGTTCTGCCCGCGATATTGCGTGGTGACCTTGGACGCGAACGGCAGGCCGGTCTGCTCGGTCACCGGCAGCGCGTCCATGTCGGCGCGCAGCGCGATGCGCGGGCCCGGTTTGCCGCCCTTGAGCACGGCGACCACGCCGGTATGCGCCACGCCGGTGCGCGGTTGCAGGCCGAGCTTGCGCAGTTGCTCGGCGACCAGGCGCGCGGTGCGCACCTCTTGCTCGCCCAGTTCGGGATGCTGGTGGATGTCGCGGCGCCAGGCCACGACCTGCGCTTGCACGTCGCGCGCGGCTTCGGCGACTTCGGGCGCAGCGGACGCCTGGGCTTGCAGTGGTGAAGCCAGCCAGGCGGCGAGCAGGGTCGGCAGCAGCAGTGGGCGCATTGAAAGAGTTCCCGGGAAACAGCGCGATGCTAGCGTCAAACCGGCACCGCATAGCGCGCGATATGACGATTGATCCGGCCCGAATTGTGTTTCACGTAGGAGCGGCTTCAGCCGCGAGCTTTGGGCGGATGCCCCGTGGACACGCGAAGTACTCGCGGCTGAAGCCGCTCCTACAACGATTTATTTGAGGGTCGGATCAATTCGGATCAATAGGGTGCGTCTACGCGCCCAGCACGGCGGCCCGCCGCGTGCGACTGAGCGAGCCCAGCGCATGCCGGTAGGACCACTCCACCAGCTCGGTCAGGTAGTCCTGCGGCACGCGGTGCACGTCGACGATGGTCACCCAGCGATAGCGCCCCATCCAGCGCGCCGGCTTGATGCCGGGCACATCGGTCAGCTCGACGAAACGCTCTGGCGTGACTTTGATGCTGAAGCGCCACTGCTCCGGCTCGCTGGTCTTGAAATAGGCGAAGGTCTTGTCGCCGACCGCATAGACCAGCACATTGCGCGGCGGCGGGTGCAGGCGCGCGGTGGCGCCGGCGAGGCCGGCGCAGAATGCCTGCAGTTGGGTCGTGTCCATGCATGCAGCTTAAGGTGTCGTGCTTGCCGGGCTGCAGCGAGCGATGTCATCGCGGCGCCCGCACAGCGCCCGGTGCTGTGCCGCAATCACGCGCTACATGCAGGCTGACGGTAAGCAGCCCTCCAGCGACGCCGCGGAGCGGCTTCCGCGGGAATGCAGGGTTGGGCGCCACCTTCATGGCTCACCGTCCCAGTAGCCTGCATTCCTGCCGATTTTGGCGATCACCTCGAAGGGGTTCTCGCGGTCCATGCTGCCCTCCGCCATGAACTTGCCCGAGTCGGGGTACTCGTAGATCTCGGGCTCCTCCAGGGTGCTGATCGACAGGTACTTCAAGGGGGCCTGGGAGGTGTTGATGATCTGGTGCGGGTACTCCGGCCCGGCTGGAATGAAGATGACGTCGCCGGCCTTGATCGGCAGCATCTCCCCGGCCACGCGCAGTGTTCCCGTGCCTTCAAGAACGACGAAGAGCTCTTCCTGCGCGTGATGCAGGTGATACGGACAGACGCGCTTGCCCGGCGGAAGAATGTCGAAGCATGTGCCGAGCTTCCTGGCCGCGGTGCCCAGGGAGAGCTTCGAGCGTTGCGACTCGTACAGCGGCGGCCGAACAAAGTCGGTGTAAGGCACTTCGTGGACGTTGCGGATCAGTCGTTCAGCCAGGGTCTTTGCGTGTTCGGACATTGCGAGACTCGCATGTGTGAGTGGCGCTTAAGGCAATGCTGAATAAGTCGCTTCTGCTCGTCATTCCCGCGAAGGCGGGAATCCAGGGGCAATGTTGTTCAAGGGCTTAACGTCCATGGGTCCCCGCCTTCGCGGGGATGACGACACGTGTTGAGCGTTACCCCCCCTAACGCCTGAATCAAGCCGGGACGCGAAGCCGTCGGCTTGAATGAATTGTTAGCCTTCACACCTAGAACATGCCAAGAGCATTAGGCGAGTCCTTTGGGATCTCCTGCCCGATGTCCCACATCTCGACGATCTTAGAGCGCTCAAATCTGAGAATGTGCACGACCGCATATTCCTGATTGGTTTGATACAAGTGTGAAAAGACAGCTACGCGATCACCAGAATCAACGACCTGCTTTACGGTGAGGGATTTGTTTGGTTCACTCGCGGCGCTTTGCTCCATTGCGACGAGAAGTGACTCGCGGTCTCCAGGGAAGTAAGCGTTGTGATGCGTGAAAGAGTCTGCAACATGGCGCTCATACGCCTCGCGAACGCTGCCTGAGGTAATCATGGCGAGGAACTCAGTGGCAATCTCGGAGTTGCGTTGGGTGCCCATGACCTGTCTCCGTGAAGGCTAACGCCTGAGTTAAGCCGAACCGCGTAGTGGAAGCAAAATGTGGCACGCTTTTTTGTGCCACATTTTGCTGGAACGAAGCGGTTTCGGCTTGAACGAATTGTTAGGCGGCGATCTGAGCATAGCTGAGTGTCAAGCGCGCTTCTTGAGCAGTGTGAATAGCTCAACGAGCACGAGTGTCACGATGCAGGCAGGTATCGCAGCTAAGAGCAGCCAAGGTGTGGTATTCCAGTACTCAGCGGACTTGGTTGTTGCGCCGCCAATGAGCATGAGCGTTAAGGCGAGCCAAAGAGGAAACAGGCCAAATAAGTACCTTGCCCTTGTGCTGCTTTTGGCGCCGGTGTCTGGGTGAGGGCTGGTGAGAAATGTGGCAAGAAGCCCAAGCGGCGGGGCAATGAAGGTCAACAGCAAGGCTCCAACCCAGGAGCGCTGTTTCTTGTACGCCACAAACGCGGCGATCAATGGGAGGAATATCCAGATTGCGATGTAGGTCAGGTTCATAGCCGCCTAGCAGGCTGCTGAAATACCGCCCGTCTTGAACACGATCCGCCCCGGCTGCGATGGCACGAGCGGACTTTCATTCAGATCGGCGCACCGTTGATC
>NZ_JBHRXK010000008.1:0-149266 GCF_042648505.1 Lysobacter cavernae | reverse complement strand
AAGAGCGTTCTTTTTGCCAAAAAACGCCGCCTCCGGCGACAATCCTCAGCGCTCACAAAGCGCCAGCTGAAGTCGCCGGCCGGGAGGGCGGCGGTGGACCACCCCCTCGCTGTAGCGCCGCTGGCTCCTCCGTAGGACACGGATTCAGCCGATTACGACCTGGATTTGAGTTTTCGCACAGCCTGGACCCATTGCAGCCATTCAAGCCGACGCCGAGGTCCTCGCCTTCTCCGTGAATACCTCTACCGTGACGTTGTGAATACTGCCGGTGAACTTGAACGGCAGCTTGTACGTCCAGTCGACAGCGGAGCCATTGTCCATGCCGATATCCAGGCCTTCGCCGATGGAGAACTGGATGGGCACGGTGCGCTCCAGTCGTCCGTTCGCGATCTGCTTGCCGTTGGCGCTGACGGTGACGGTCGCACCCTTGCCGATGCCGCCGCCGTCGTACTTGAAGTCGACCACGATCGTCGTCTTGCCCTGGGGCAGCGGTGCATCGGCGGCGATGGTCGGTCGTTCCCTGCCCAGGAAGTTGTAGACGAAGGTGGGTTTGCCGTCGCGCAGATACAGACCGTAGCCGCCTTCCGAACCGCCCTGGGTGACGATCATGCCCTGCGCCTTGTCGTCGGGCAGCTCGACTTCGGCGGTGATCGTCCACGACTTGTTGAGCATCGGCAGGCAGGCTGCATCGGGTAGCGCGACCATGCCCGGGTAGTAGGTCGCCTTCGTACGGTCGCCGACAAGACTGGGCCGACCCATCGCCTCGGCGTTGAAGCGGATCGTGCCGCGCCAGTCCAGTGGCAGCACGCTGTACTTCGATGCCTCGGCCCACCACAGGTCCTGCAGCTCGCGCAGCTTGTCCGGGTTCTGCGCCGCGATGTCGTTCGCCTGGGAGAAATCGCCATCGAGCCTGTACAGCTCCCAGACCTGCTTGTCGGGGTTCCAGTCGTCCGGACGGGTGGGAATCCAGGGGACAAAGGAGGGGGCCGAGGCCATCCAGCCGTCGTGGTACAGGCCACGATTGCAGGCCAGCTCGAAATACTGGGTGCGGCGCCGGCTGGGCGCCTTGCCGTCGTCGAAGGTGAAAGCGAAGCTGATGCCCTCGATGTCCTTCTGCGGCACGCCGTTGAGCATGCGCGGTGCGGTGACTCCGCAGGCCTCGTAGATCGTCGGCACGATGTCGATCACGTGCAGGAACTGGTCGCGCAGCGCGCCCTTGTCGGCGATGCCGTCGGGCCAGCTGATGATCATCGGGTTGCGGGTGCCGCCGAAGTGGCTGGCCACCTGCTTGGTCCACTGGAACGGCGTGTTCATCGCATGCGCCCAGGACGACGGGAAGTGGTTGAAGTGCTTCGGTCCACCCAGCTCGTCGATGGCCTTGAGGTTGTCCTGCCACTTTTCCGGGAAGCCGTTGAAGAACAGGTTCTCGTTGAGCGATCCCTCCAGACCACCTTCGGCGCTGGAGCCGTTGTCGCCGGCGATGTAGATGATGATCGTATTGTCGGCATCCGGCAGCGCCTTGACCGCGTCCACCACCCGGCCCATCGCCGCATCGACCTGCGCGCCGTAGGCGGCGAATACTTCCATCATCCGCGCGTACAGCCGCTTCTGGTCGGGATCGAGTCCTTCCCACGCGGGGAGTCCCTTCGAGCGCTCGGTCAGCTTGGTGTCTTTGGGCACGACGCCCAGTTTCTTCTGTCGCTCCAGGGTCTGCTCGCGGTAAGCATCCCAGCCCATGTCGAACTGGCCCTTGAACTTGTCGATCCACGCCTGTGGCGCCTGGTGCGGCGCATGCGTGGCGCCCGGTGCGACGTACAGGAAGTAGGGCTTGTCGGGTGCGATGCTCTTGACCTTGCGTACCCAGGCGACGGCCTTGTCGGCGAGATCTTCGGTGAGGTGGTAGTCCGGGTCATCGGATGCCGGTACCAGATCGCGGTTCTCGAACAGCAACGGATTCCAGTGGTTCATGTCGCCGGCGTTGAAGCCATAGAAGTAGTCGAAGCCCAGCCCATTGGCCCAGCGGTCGAACGGTCCGGCGGCACTGAGCTCCCAGGTCGGCGTGTTGTGGTTCTTGCCGATCCAGGCGGTCATGTAACCGTTCTGGCGCAGCACCTCGGCGACCGTGCCGCAGTTGTGCGGCAGCACGCAGCAGTAGCCGTCGAAACCGGTGGCCGCCTCGGTGATACCGGCGAACGAGGTCGAATGGTGGTTGCGCCCAGTAATCAGCGCCGCGCGCGTGGGGCTGCACAGCGCGGTGGTGTGGAAGTGGTTGTAGCGCAGGCCCTCGGCGGCGAGCCGGTCCATGGTCGGTGACGGTACGCCGCCACCGAAGGTGGAGAACTGGCCGAAGCCGACATCGTCGAGCAGGATCAGCACGATGTTCGGCGCACCCTTGGGCGGCTGTACCGGTTGCGGGAACTGCGCCGGATCGGAATCGACATAGGTTCGGCCGATCTCGCCGGTGAAGTGGAAATCCGGACGCGGCAGATGATCGGGCGTACCGGTGGTGACGGCAGGCTTGGCCTTGGGCTTGACAGGCATGTGCGGCGACTCCAGATGAGCCAGTCGGCACGGTCGCAGACAGGCGGGCGTACAGGTTGGCCGAGGGTCGGTTACGCGACGTATAGGATGCGTGATGCCAGCCTGACGCTTTCGCGTGCAGGAATTCAGCAACACGTTCACCGGCGCCGTCGAATGGGTGCAGATCAATGTCGGCAACGGCGACCACAACCATTGATGACTGCCGAAGACCGATACCGCATCGCGATGGCGCGGCAACAGAGTGCGACTGTCCGCTTCTGATCGGAGGCTGTCCTTCCAACGCGCGGCTCAAGCTCGACGCGAAATGACCAGCACCGGCGCGGTGTCCAGTCCTAACCGGCACAGCGTTCAGTTCACACCAGCGCCACACCGCATGCGGCGCAAGGGCCCTGGGCCCGTTATCCCACTAGACGGGAGTCACCGCCATGCGCTCGGCCTTGCTCAGCACCCGCGGCTCCGCCACCGGCTGGTCGGTCCCGGCGACGAAGAACGGATTCGCGCCGCGACCGCGCAGGCGCGCGAACAGCACGCGGCGCATGATCCGCCCCACACCCAGCACCGTCCGCACCGGCGTGGCTTGCACGGGGCCGCGCGCGGACTTCACGTTCAGCGCGATGCGCGACGGTCCGACCACGGCGTCCAGGGCATCGGGCACGAAGCAATCCCCCAGGATCCCGACGTACGGCAGCTTCGCGTCGCGCGGCGTGTTCGCCAGTGGCGTGTCGCAGCAGCGCGCATACCAGCGCAGCAGGCCCTTCGGGCTGAGCGAGAGGCAGGCCAGCTGCGCGGTGCCGGCGGTGAAGTGCAGGCCGGAAGGCAACATCGCAACGATGTCGGTGCCGCCGTGTGCATCCAGCGCGTCCTCGCGCTTCAGCGCGCGGGCGAAGGCCTGGCAGTCGCGGCAGTAGCAGGTGGCGCGTGCATGCACGGTGCGCGGCTCGACCTGGCCGCGCACGGCGCCGCACTTGCATTGGAAGGGGATCGTCATGGCGCCACGATAGCGCGTTGCGCGGACGGGGCGTCAGCGCCAGCGCCCGGTTACCCGCGCAGCAGGATGATCGGCAGCGCGACCAAAGCCAGCATGAAGAGGATGCCCAACACGGTCAGCGCGACGCGGGCGGGTTCGGCGCGCAGCACCGTCCAGAACGTTTCGGCGGTGCCGGCGCGCCGGGCCGCGTCGTACTCGGCCCGCACGCGGGTTTGGCGCTGCGCCTGGTAGATGGCCATCAGGCGCTTGGCCTCGACGATGGCCGCATCGTCCGTTACCCAGATGCCGCCTGACGAAATGCCCCACCGGCTCGGCGTGGTTTCGTAGAACGCAATCCGATGTTCGTCGAGCATCGCGCGCACGTCGTCGGCCTCGTCGTCGGGCACGTTGCGCAGGTTGAGCAGTAACTTGGACATGGCCTCATCATAGCGGGCATCCTTTACCTTTTCCCCTTGGGACACCGATGCGAACCTTTGTACTGAGAGCGCGGGCGGCACCCACCGACAGCCAGAAACTGTTGGCTTCCGTTGGCCAGGAGGCCCACACCGAAATCCTGGCGCATACGCTGATGAACGCCATCTTCGTGGCCCAGTCGCATCGCGCGGATGTCACGGTCTACCTGGTGTTGGAAAGCACCCAGGATTTCTCACGCACGATCCGCTTCGAACCCGACGCCATGCATGACATCGGTGGCTTCGACGAGCGCGCGCTGCTGGGCAAGATCGCCAGCGCGCTGGATGCCTCCAGGGGGATGGGCAAGGAAGAGACGCGACCGGTGGAATCGGGCGTCACGGTGCGCACGTTGGCCTTCGAGCGGCTGGTGCAGGAGCTGGCCGAAGATCACCAGCTGTTCGTGATGGACCCGAAAGGCGCATCGATTCGTGAGCAGGTGTTCCAGGGCAATCCCTGCTTCCTGCTGACCGACCATATCCCGATGCCGAAAAAGATCTTCCCCAGCCTCGAACGCCTGGGCGCGAAGAAAATCACGCTGGGATCGAAAATGCTGTTTGCTTCGCAATGCGTCGTGTTGATCCACCACGAGCTGGATCAGCGGTAACGCCGTCATCTGCAGGGAGACGGGGTCGCCGACCCCACCGGTAGCTCACGTAGGGCGCATTAGCCGCAGGCGTCCCACGGGGACTTCCTTTGGTCGTAATGCGCCGGATGACGACCGCCTCTGAACCCCATGCGGCGCAATGCCCTTCGGTTATTGCGCCCTACGCTGGCTGGGGAGACAGGGTCGCGGACCCCACGCGACGGGGCACGGACCCCATCCAATGGCCTCGCAGACCCCCGGCGTGGGGTCACTGACCCCGTCGATGCAGTCGCTGACCCCAAATGCGGGGTCGTGGACCCCATGCAATGGCCTCCCGGACCCCATCGATGGGGTCGCTGAGCCCAAATGCGGGGTCGTGGACTCCATGGCTTGCGGTCATTGACCTCATGCGCGGGGTCGTTGACCCCACCCATCCCCTTCCCGGCCGAATGCCCCGCCCCAGTCCTGCCACGCGCCGGCAAAAAAAAAGGGGTATCCGGAATCTGGTGTGGGTTTCGTGCTCTAGGGCTGTTGTAGCTCTCAATTGATAAAACGGATTCTAGTGTTGGAATCGAGAGTGCGCGTGCTAAAGTAAAGCCGGATTTCAGTGTGGGTTCGCCCAAGGTGCTGAGTGACCGACTTTCTCCAGCTGCGAAGCCTCAAAACGCTTGAAGTCGTGGGCGATGACGATCGATATGTAGTCAAGGCGGAAGGCCTCGCTCCGGTGGCAACCTGCCCGCTGTGCAAGGTCGGACGCTTGCACGGTCACGGCTCGCAGGAGCAGTCATTCCAGGACACCCCAACGCACGGCAAGCCGGTCGTGGTGTTCATCCAACGCCGGCGCTTTCGTTGCATTTCATGCAACAAGACGCTCTTCGAGCCTGTCGCCGACCTCGACAGCAAGCGCCAAGCCACGGCCCGCCTGGTGCGTTATATCCGCGAGCAGAGCTTCACCAAGACCTTCGCGGCCTTGGCTCGCGAAGTAGATTTGGACGAGAAGACGATCCGGCATGTCTTCGATGACTTCATTGAGGAATTCGAGACCAGGGTCAGGTTCCGGACACCCCGTATCCTCGGGATCGACGAACTCAAGATCATCGGTCAGTACCGCGCCATGATCACTAACATCGAGCGCAAGACAGTGTTTGACCTTCGGCCGAGCCGAGCCAAGGCCGACCTGTTGCCCTATTTCCGGAACCTGCGGGACAAGGACACCATCGAATGGGTGGCCATGGACATGTACCACGTCTACAAGCAGGTGGTGCGCGCCACGCTGCCACAGGTGCGGATCGTGGTCGATCGCTTCCATATCCAGCGGATGGCCAACGATGCCCTGGAGAAGCTGCGCAAGCGCATTCGCAAGGACTTGCCGGCCCGGCAACGGCTCAAGCTCAAGGATGAGCGTTTCCTGTTGCTCAAGCGGCAACACGACCTGAAGGGCGCGGACATGGAGCGTGCCCTGGAATGGTTCCGCCAATTCCCCCAGCTAGGGGAGGCGCACGCCCTCAAGGAAGGCTTCTTGTCGATCTGGGATCACGAGACTCGCACTGATGCCGAGGCCGCCTGCACCAAATGGCTCAGCAATATCACCCCAGAGCTGGCACCTGCGTTCAAGGACCTCACCACCGCTGTGCACAACTGGCACGAGGAAATCTTCGCTTACTTCGAGCAGCCCATCACCAATGCCTATACTGAATCCGTCAACCGACTGGCCAAAGACATGAACCGCATGGGCAGGGGCTACAGCTTCGAGGTAATCCGGGCGCGGATGCTCTACAACGAGAAGGCGCGTAAGGATGGTGCGGTGGTCGAAACGGTACTAGTTGACGACGATCAGGCATCGACGAACTTCGAGTTCCAGCGGATGACCATGGCGCCGACACGGAAAAAACAGATCAGGCGCGTGGTCGAGTACGGGCCTTACATTCCGACGTTGGTGCGGCTGCTGGAAGAAGGGTATTTTGACTAAGCTCGGTTCGGCTCACTCGCACCGACCTAGTACTGGCACTCCGTGCCATTCCAGCGAAGATGCTCACGACGCCGGCGCAAGTAGCCGTCGGCGCCGTCGCCACGGCTCGCTTTCGCGATGAGATCGTGTAACTGGCTTGGCGTGAGTGTGAGGTCAAAGGCCTCAGAACCAGAGGCCATCGTCTCTTCGGCGGTCGGCTGTTTTTGAGTGCAGGCCGTTAGGTAAGCAATGATCGCCGCGCTGGCGCTGACCACTTCCCGGGGTCTGCTTTCGACCCGGAGCATCGGTAATCGGGGCCTATGTGTCTAGAACCTTTGCCATGCGTCTTTCTCGCAATTGACTGCGAATGAATGCCCCGGCGAAATTGAGATTCCGGTCGGGCCGTCGACCTGCCGACAATCGCAGGATTTGCTCGTTGTACCAGGTGGCAGACCCCGCTCCGGTGATTGTTCGTATCAATTTGATCGGAGATTTTGGCCCAAGCCACCCCGAACCGATGCGCAGCGTGGGCTGAACCAGATCGATCGGGTCGCCGCGAAGCAATGCTGCCGACGCATCAGGCTCCAGGCACAGTGGCCGCGCGAGACCGATCAGATCGAAACCATCGTTGGCAATGGCATCGGCCATGCCTCTGGCAGTCCGCAAGCCGCCTGTCACCATCAGCCTGGCGCGCTTGAGGTGGCGACGCATCTCGGGACCGAAGCGGCCAAAATAGGATTCACGGTCACGCGAGGCCTTGCTTGCGTATGGATCATGTCCGGGTTCACCACCCGCAGCATTGGTCATGCTTGGCTGCTCATAGGTGCCGCCCGAAATTTCGATCAGGTCGACGCAAGCCTCGTCCAACCATGTGGCGACAATCTGGCTGTCCTCGAAGCTGAAGCCTCCCCGCTGGAAATCCGCCGAGTTGAGCTTGATGCCAATCGGAAAATCCGCCCCGACCTTTGACCGGATGGCCTTGACCGATTCCAGCAGGAAACGCGCACGACTGGCAAGATCGCCACCCCATTCGTCATCGCGGATGTTGGATCTTGGCGAAAGAAATTGCGAGAAGAGATAACCATGCGCAGCGTGCAATTGCACGCCGTCGAAACCGGTCTCCCGCGCCACTGCCGCCGCGTCCGCGAAGCGGCCGATCAGTTCCACAATCTCATCATGGGTCAATGCGACGGGCGTGCCGAACCTGACGCCGGGAATGGCGAGCGGAATCGCCGATGGCGCTTTCGGTGTCGGGTTCACGAAGCGGTTCGTCTGCCGCCCTGCATGGGCGATCTGCATCCAGATATGGTTGCCATGCTCCTTCGCCGCCGCTGACCATCTGCGTAGTGCGGCCAGTTGCTCGGCATCCTGCTTGCCCTGAATGACGACATTGCCGGGATGCTCGAGATTGTGGTAGTCCACCTGCACGTTGCCGGTCAGCATCAGGCCCGGCCCACTCCTGGCCCAGGCGCGGTAGATCTGCACATGCGCGTCCGTCGCACGGTTGCGGCTGTCCGCCACCATTTCGGTCATCGCGGCCTTGGCCAAACGGTTTGGCAATGTTGTCCCGCAGGGAAGCAGGAGTGGTGCGTTGAGGATGGATGCGGTCTGTGCAGTCGTCATGACGCGATCCCGTTAGTTCGAAATGGCGACAGTGACGTCTACGAATTGCCGTTTTTCGATAATGTCCAGCATGAAGTCGGCAGCATCGGCTGTGGTGATCGAGAATCCGGTGGACCGTCCCTCGGCCGAAACTTTGAGGGTCTTCTTGCGCGGCTTTTCGTTGAGCGCTGGCAGTCGGACCGCAGTCCATTCCCGATTGCTGGCGCGCAAAATCGCCTCCATCTTGACTTTCGCATCGAGAATCGGGAGCAGCTTGCGCGCCACCAAGGGCAAGAGAATGCGGCGGACGAAAAAGGGAGCCGATCCTGGCACGCCCACATTGCTGGCACAGACCAGGCGCCGGATGTTCTGCGCTGCCATTTCGGCAACGATGAGGCGCGTGGCATCGGGAACCAGATCATTGGGGCGACCATCCCCCAGACCACCGACCCCCAGATACTGGACAACGGCATCGGTACCTTTCAGCGCCTCCCTGACCGCGGCCGGGTCCAAGGCATCTCCGAGGACGACACGCGTACCTTTGGGCGCTTTGGCTGCGGCCGCTTCCGAACGCGCCAGGACGGTCACGTCGTGGCCACGTCCGATCGCGCTTGTGAGAGCGGCTTTTCCGCCCATGCCGGTCGATCCAAAGATCACGATTCTCATAGGGGATACCGCCTTTTCGCCAAGTGGGTGGAGTCGATGGTCGATGCCGCGGGTGTCGAGCACTAGGGCCGCGAACGGGACCAAGAATATCGAACGTTCGTACTATTGTCAAACGATCGTTCGTATCAATGTTTGATATGCTTTTGGACATGGCAACGCGACTGGTGAAAGGCAGCAGCAAGGCCGACGATCGACGGAGCGCGCATGGGGCCCAGACACGCCTCGAGATCCTGACGACGGCGCAGCGCGTAGCGACCGCGGAAGGTATGGAGGCGCTCAGCATCGGCCGCCTTGCGAATGCCGTGGGGATGAGCAAGGCCGGACTATTCGCCCATTTTGGGTCGAAGGAAGCACTGCAGCTGGCGACGATGGAAGCCGCCTATGAGGCGTATCTGCGGGAAGTGGTCGAGCCGGCGCAAAAGGCGCCGCCCGGCGCCGCACGCCTGGGCAAGCAACTGGAAAACTATTTCGCCTACATCCAGCGTTATGCCCCGTATGGCGGATGCTTTCTCTGCGCCGCGTCGCTGGAATTCGACGATCGCGCGGGGCCGGTGCGCGAGCGTTTGCGCGAACTGATCGCCGACCGCGACGGCCGCATCGAAGCCGCACTGCGCGAAGCTGTGGATGCCGGGCATCTGCCGACCGACACGGATATCGAGCAACGCGTCTTCGAGATAGTAGCGATCACCGGCGGCGTGAATGCCGCATTCCAGCTCAATAAAGATCCTGCCGTGTTCGATCGCGCACGGCGCGCCCTATCCACTCTCGCGCAAGCCAACAATGGGAAGCCTTGAACGTCTGCTTCTTTAATCGGGCGGTAATGTCAAGGTCTTGCTCGTCCGTTGGTCGGAATCGTTGCCGCGTGGGTCACGCTTCTTTTCGCAGTCGGCTCGGTGAAGCTCGGCACGCTGCAGGCATTGGATTTCGACCAGGCGGGGATGCAGTCAGCACTAGCGCCCTGGTCAGTGCTGACCGAACTGATGGTCAACTCAACTGGAGCAAGATGACTCCGACGGTCTCGTGCGAATGACTGAATCCTAGTCCCGCCAAGAGCAGGCTGTTCATCTTGTCCAACAGCCAAATCCCACACGGAAGGCTGTCGATGAAG
Source organism: Lysobacter cavernae (assembly GCF_042648505.1). Taxonomy (NCBI): domain Bacteria; kingdom Pseudomonadati; phylum Pseudomonadota; class Gammaproteobacteria; order Lysobacterales; family Lysobacteraceae; genus Lysobacter; species Lysobacter cavernae. The sequence goes on along the minus strand of NZ_JBHRXK010000008.1, from coordinate 139,377 downwards.
AAGCCAGCAAGAGAGGGAAACCTACAAGCCAGAGCGAACAGACGAGGAGGAGCTAGAACCAGCTCCCCACACTAAAATCCGGATACCCAAAAAAAGCCGCCCGAAAGCGGCTTTGGGGGTGCTACCGGGTGGCCTCAGTCCACCGGGGCCGGCACCGGGGCTGCAGCGCGACGTTTGCGGGCGAACTGCGAGCCCAGGTCGCGGCGCATTTCGTCCAGCGAGCTGTCCGAACCACCGGTCAGCTTGAGCAGCTGGTAGCCGTCGTAGGCGAAGTCCATGACGTCGTGGCCGAGCAGCGCAGCGGTGTCCTCCAACTGCGCGTGCAGCAGCCGCACCGCCTCCAGCAGCGGGCGCAGCGCGTCCAGTGCGTCGAGGTCGGCCTGCGCGCCGGGCACGTCCAGGGTGGCCGGCACGATCTCCGGATGCGCCTGCAGCGCGCGCACGGTGCCGCGGCCGAAGACCTCGTTCTTGGCGCCAAAGTTGTGCAGCTCGCGCAGTTCGCCCGGCTGCAGCACGACCAGCGACGGCAACGCCGACTTGACCTGAGCCAGACCCGCCGCGGCGGCCTGGCGCTGTTCCGGGGTAATGACAAGCGTGATGCGATTGACTGACACGACAACCTCCAATGTTTTCCCTGTGTGAGTGCACCGGCAGAGCCGGATGCGTCCTTGCTCCGCCGCGTTCCGTGTGGCGTGTGGTTGATCGCTACGGGGCGATCGGAGCGGGGGCGAGTGTGTCAGGGGCGTGCGGGAAACGAAAGACCCGCCGGATGGCGGGTCTTGGGTCGTGCGACAGCTTTCTGGTGCGCGTGGAGCGCGTGGAGCGCGTGGCGCTCTAGGGATAAATCAGCCTGCCCCCTTTTTCCCGGAGAGCGGCTGAGAAAGTGCACTCTGACTCCTGTTTTTAGAGAAATATTCGCCCCTTAGCCAAAGTCTCGGATAAAAACCTTCCCTCTGCCGCCCCCATTGGTTAAGGTTCTGGAAATCACGGGCTGGTTAGGAGGGGGCGTGGCGAAGGCAAAAGGGGAGACGAAGTCGGAAGCCTTGTTATGGCCATTACTCGACAAGACAGTCGACTTGCGAAGGGAATACAGACTTCGCAATACAAAATTTGATCAGAAGCGAATCAAGTCTGTCGAGATCGAAGAATACACAGCCGACAGCTGGCAGATTCACAAGAAGCAGAAAGGCATAGCTGTCGTACGTCGCGAGAAGAAGATCGACGAGCGCTTGGAGAACCTGTGGTGGGTTCTTCTGTACAAAATGGGGTACGCGGAGCTCAATTCTGGACGCAGGTTTCGCATAAAGCTGAAACGCCATAATGGTGTTGATGGCGAGAAACAGATTGACGTGTTCGCCTCCGACGATGAGACAGTCATCATTTCGGAGTGTAAATCTTGCGAAAGACTGCGGAAGCGAAGTCTTCAAAAGGACATCGAGGAATTCGGCGCGCTGAAGGGAGACATCGCTGCTTCCGTTAGAGCCTTCTACGGCAAGGACTATAAGCCCAAAATTCTCTGGTTTTTCGTAACAGAGAATGTGATTTGGACTACGGAAGATATCGCGCGAGCTGATGCTCACAAGATCAAGCGCGTAACCGAAATAGAACTCCCTTATTACACGCAGCTAGCGGATCACCTTGGCAAAGCAGCGCGGTTTCAGTTCTTAGCAGAGTTTCTCAAGGACCAGCCGATTCCCGAGTTGGCGAACACGAAGGTGCCGGCAACGCGAGGGAGATTAGGAGGGAAATATTTCTATTCCTTCGTTACCACGCCCCGCCACCTCCTTAAGATCGCGTTCGTAAATCATCGAACGTTGGATGATCCCGAAGGACATCCCACCTACCAACGGCTCATACAGAAATCCCGACTTAAATCGATCGGTAAGTTCATCGAAGCCGGAGGTTTTTTTCCCAACAACCTGTTGGTCAACTTCGTAAAGCCGCCGAGATTCGACATTATTCAGAAGGACACCGTGACCGATGTACATTTCGGAAACTTATATCTTCCAAGCACATATAAATCGGCCTGGATCATAGATGGGCAACATCGCCTATACGGCTATGCAGGTCTTCCGGAGGAGTACCTAGATCAAAAACTAGTTGTCGTGGGATTCGAAGGCATTCCAAAGGAAGAAGAGGCAAACATGTTCGTGACGATTAATCACGAACAGAAATCAGTTCCGAAGAATCTACTGGACGATCTCGAAGGACAGCTCAAATGGGGCTCTGAGAACCCTGGCGAACGGATAGGAGCCTTGGCTGCGCGTGTGATTCATAACTTGAATCGCGACCTTTCAAGCCCGCTTTATGGAAGATTTTCGGCTGAGGGGATTAAAGGGACAGCCAGGGTCTGCCTGACCGTGCCTCAGGTGAAGCTTGGTTTGCGGCGTTCAGGCTTGCTTGGGCAGGTAGCCCTGCGTACTCATTACGAGCCCGGCGCCCTTTGCGGTTCAACCGACAACGCGTCGCTACTTAGGGCGCAAAAGGTTCTCAACGGCTTTTTTCGTCAGATCTCAGAATCTGGGATTTCACGATGGGAAGCTGGCCGACCCGGAAAATTGTGCACGAACGAAGCGATTCAAGCCCTGACTCTGCTTCTTGCCGAGATTGTTAGATACATCGAGCGAAGCACGAGCAAACCCTTGCGCAGCTTAAGCGAGCAAAACGTGATGGAACTCGTCAGCCAGCATGTGGAGCCGATTTTGGATTTCCTTCAGAGCGGCGACCAAGAGGTAGACACACTGCTGACTGTCCAGTTCGGCAGTGGCGGGCCTCGCGAGCTTTTGCTTCGCTTCGCGCGCGTCATGCGCAAAAGTTACCCAAATTTTCAACCCGATGGTTATGAAAACTGGGAGCAGACACAGTCACAGGAATTGCGGATCCAAGCCGACCAGCAAGTGCAGAAGGTCAACATGATGGTTCAACAGCACATATTTAAGGTCTTCCGTCAGCTATATGGTGAAGAAAAGAACGCATACTGGGAAAAGGGAGTCTTGATCAAGGAAATAAAGAGCAAAGCGTACGCGAAATCTTTGGACGTCGAGGATGCCGACGCGCGGCTACCGCTCGAAACTTATGTCGATTTCATTGAGTTCAAGAGGATTATTGAGCACAAGGATCGCTGGCTCATGTTCAAGAGTGTGATGGACATCCCCCTTGATGGTGCTAAGGGGAAGGCCAAGAACCTGGAGTGGATGGACCGTTATAATGAGATTCGTCGGGTACCCTCGCACGCAACAGTAGACCGCCACTACAAAGCCGAGCATTTTGTGTTGCTAGATTCGATAACGGATACGCTCAAGAAGCGTATTGAACAGTTCGACTATGAGGGGCTGCGCGGTGCCGAAGACGAATAGCGATGCAGAAGTGACACTGCCTTTCCTGAAATGGGCGGGAGGCAAGCGCTGGCTGATGCGTTCGCATCGAGACACTTTCAATCTTTCGAGCTTCGACAGATACGTTGAGCCGTTTGTCGGCAGTGGCGCTGTATTTTTCAGTCTTTCGCCACGAAAGGCGTTAATCAATGACGCGAACGAAGATTTAATAGATACGTATCGAGCGATCAAATCTGACTGGAAGGCCGTGGTGCGCCTTCTTGCGAAGCACCAGAAGGTACACAGTGATGACTACTACTACCAAGTCCGGGCGGATGCACCGACGACTTTGATGGCGCGAGCAGCCCGATTCATTTATCTCAATAGGACATGCTTCAACGGCTTGTACCGCGTAAATCGACGGGGCGAATTCAACGTACCGAGAGGGACGAAGAATTCAGTCGTCATGGATAGCGACAACTTCGAAGAAATAGCGACGCGGCTTTCGAGAGCGCGCCTGATGTCAGGGGACTTCGAGAAGGTAATAGACACGTGTGGGAGTGGTGATTTTGTCTACGCCGATCCTCCGTACACCGTGAAGCACAACAACAACGGATTTATCAAATACAACGAGCGGTTGTTTTCTTGGTCGGATCAAGAGCGACTGAAGGACGCGCTGATCAGAGCAGCGAAGCGAGGAGCCAAGGTTGTCGTTAGCAATGCGGATCATCCTTCGATCCGCGAGCTTTACGCGGACGCGCAGTGCCTGACAGCAGAACGCCACAGTGTCATGGCTTCGGAATCGGTGCGCCGAAAGAGGACCACCGAGCTTCTCATCTCGATCTGAGCCGTCAATGGGCAGCGACGCCCATATCGGCCATGAATCGGAAGGCCGATGTACACAGCAAAAAACAAAAGGGCTAGGCTTTCGCCTGACCCTTTGTTTTTACTGGCGCCAAAGGTGGGACTCGAACCCACACGCTTTTAAGGGCGGCGGATTTTGAGTCCGCCGTTTTCTTACATGTTCCGCCGGTACTCGCCACCCACGTCATACAACGCATGGCTGATCTGGCCGAGGCTGTGGGTCTTGACCGCTTCCATCAACGCCGCGAACACGTTCTGGCGGTCGCGCGCGGTTTTTTGCAGGTAGGCGAGGCCTGCTGCTTGCGCTGACTCAAGCGCCCCCTCTCCGGCGGCTTCGCCGCCGACTCTCCCACGAGGGGAGAGTGGAAGGGCCAAGATGTTGCGCAGCTGCTGGAAGTTGCGGACGTTGTCGATCTGCTGCCCCTTCTCCCCTTCCGTGCTGCGGATCAACTCGATCTCGGTGACGATATCGCCGCCGTGGTCCTTGGGCAGGAAGGTGTTGACGCCGACCAGCGGCAGGCTGCCGTCGTGCTTCTTGTGCTCGTAGTACAGGCTCTCTTCCTGGATCTTGCCGCGCTGGTACATGGTGTCCATGGCGCCGAGCACGCCGCCGCGTTCGCTGATGGCTTCGAACTCCTTGTAGACGGCTTCTTCGACGATGTCGGTGAGCTTGTCGACGATGAAGCTGCCCTGCCAGGGGTTCTCGTTGAAGTTGAGGCCCAGTTCCTTGTTGATGATCATCTGGATGGCGACGGCACGGCGCACGCTTTCTTCGGTCGGCGTGGTGATGGCTTCGTCGTAGGCATTGGTGTGCAGGCTGTTGCAGTTGTCGAACAGCGCATACAACGCCTGCAGCGTGGTGCGGATGTCGTTGAACTGGATCTCCTGCGCGTGCAGGGAGCGGCCGCTGGTCTGGATGTGGTACTTCATCATCTGGCTGCGCGCGGACGCGCCGTAGCGCTCGCGCATGGCGCGGGCCCAGATGCGGCGGGCGACGCGGCCGATGACGGTGTACTCGGGATCCATGCCGTTGCTGAAGAAGAACGACAGGTTGGGCGCGAAGTCGTCGATCTTCATGCCGCGCGCGAGGTAGTACTCGACGATGGTGAAGCCGTTGCTCAGGGTGAAGGCGAGCTGGCTGATCGGGTTCGCGCCGGCTTCGGCGATGTGGTAGCCGGAGATCGACACCGAGTAGAAGTTGCGGACGTTCTTGTCGACGAAGTACTGCTGGATGTCGCCCATCATGCGCAGGGCGAACTCGGTGCTGAAGATGCAGGTGTTCTGGGCCTGGTCCTCTTTCAGGATGTCGGCCTGCACGGTGCCGCGCACGGTGGCCAGCGTATGCGCCTTGATCTTGGCGTAGGTATCGGCGTCGACGACCTGGTCGCCGGTGACGCCGAGCAGGCCCAGGCCGAGACCGTCGTTGGTTTCGGGCAGCATGCCGCTGTATTGCGGGCGTTGCTTGCCTTCAAACATCTTCTCGATCTGGTCGTGCGCGGCGTCCCAGCGGGACTGGTCGGCGCGCAGGTACTTCTCGACCTGCTGGTCGATGGCGGTGTTCATGAACATCGCCAGGATCATCGGCGCGGGGCCATTGATGGTCATCGACACCGAGGTACTGGGCGCGCACAGGTCGAAGCCGGAATACAGCTTCTTCATGTCGTCGAGCGAGGCGATGTTGACGCCGGAGTTGCCGATCTTGCCAAAGATGTCCGGGCGCACGGCTGGGTCTTCGCCGTACAGCGTGACCGAGTCGAACGCGGTCGACAGGCGCGCGGCCGGCTGGCCGACGGACAGGTAATGGAAGCGGCGGTTGGTGCGCTCGGGCGTGCCTTCGCCGGCGAACATGCGGATGGGGTCTTCGCCGGTGCGGCGGTATGGGTAGACGCCGCCGGTGTACGGGTAGTAGCCCGGCAGGTTTTCCTTCTGCAGGAAGGTCAGCAGCTCGCCCCAGGACTTGTAGGTGGGCGCGGCGATCTTGGGGATCTTCTGGTGGCTGAGCGACTCGCGGTAGTTCTCGACCTTGATGCCCTTGCCGCGCACTTCGTACTCGGTGACCTCGTCGGTGATCGACTTGAGGCGTTGCGGCCAGTCGCGCAGCAGCTTGAGGGCTTCGGAGGTGAGCGAGTGGATGGCGTCGTTGTAGCGCTGGCGCAGGGTTAGGAGGGTGCGGTCGGGGGCCCCCTCTCCCGCCGCGCTGTGCGCGGCGACCTCTCCCACGAGGGGAGAGGTGGAAGCGGCGGCGGGAGAGGTGGAAGCATTTGCCCTCTCCCCTTGTGGGAGAGGGACAGGCTGCGCAGCAGCCAGGGAGAGGGGCAGCAGCGCGTCGGCAGCGTACAAGTCCAGCGCCTTCGGCAGCTGCGCATCGCCCAGGTCATGCAGCGACTGCCAATACGACTGCGCGCGGTCGGCGGTCTCGGCCTGGGTCTCGATCCTGGCGTTGATGCCGCGGCCCTGCTCGGCGATCTCGGCCAGATAACGCACGCGCGCGCCGGGGATCAGCACGGTGGCGCGCGGCTCCTTGAGGCTGGTGTCGATCTGCGGGGTCCACTTGCCTTCCGGCAGGCCCAGCTTGTCGCGCAGCAGGCGGCACAGGTTGGCGAACATCCAGCTGATGCCGGGGTCGTTGAACTGGCTGGCGATGGTCGGGTAGACCGGCACGTCCTCGTCCGGGGTCTGGAAGGCGACGCGGTTGCGCTTCCACTGCTTGCGCACGTCGCGCAGCGCATCTTCCGCGCCGCGCTTGTCGAACTTGTTGAGCACCACCAGCTCGGCGTAATCGAGCATGTCGATCTTCTCGAGCTGGCTCGGCGCGCCGAAGTCGCTGGTCATGACGTACATCGGGAAGTCGACCAGGTCGACGATCTCCGAGTCGCTCTGGCCGATGCCGGCGGTCTCGACGATGACCAGGTCGTAGCCCAGGCCCTTGAGGAAGCCGATGCAGTCCTTGAGCACGGCGTTGGTGGCCACGTGCTGGCGGCGCGTCGCCATCGAGCGCATGTAGACGCGGTGGCTGCGCAGCGAGTTCATGCGGATGCGGTCGCCGAGCAGCGCGCCACCGGTGCGACGGCGGGTTGGGTCGACCGAGATCACCGCGATGCGCATCTCGGGGAAGCTGGCGAGGAAGCGGTTGAGCAGCTCATCGGTGACGGACGACTTGCCGGCGCCGCCGGTGCCGGTGATGCCGACCACCGGGGTCTTGCCACCGGCCAGGTGCCATTGCTTGCGCAGGTGGGCCAGCTCGGTTTCGTCGAGCAGGCCTTCCTCGATCGCCGAGAGGGTCTTGCCGATGGTGATCTCGTCGTCGATGGCGGCCGGCTTGTCCGGCGTCTGGTCGGCGATGCGCCCTACGCTGGCGCGGCGGACGACGTCCTCGATCATCGCCACCAGGCCCATGTGCATGCCGTCGTTGGGGTGGTAGATGCGCTCGACGCCGTAGCCCTGCAGCTCGCGGATTTCCTCCGGGGTGATGGTGCCGCCGCCGCCGCCGAACACGCGGATGTGGCCGGCGCCGCGCTCGCGCAGCATGTCGACCATGTACTTGAAGTACTCGACGTGGCCGCCCTGGTAGGACGACAGCGCGATGCCGTCGGCGTCTTCCTGCAGCGCGGCGCGGACCACCTCCTCGACCGAGCGGTTGTGGCCGAGGTGGATGACCTCGGCGCCCTGCCCCTGGATCAGCCGGCGCATGATGTTGATGGCGGCGTCGTGGCCGTCGAACAGGCTGGCGGCGGTGACGAAGCGCAGCGGGCTGCGATTCTCATCGGGCACTGGGGTGACGGTTTCGGGAAGGTTGCTGGCGGGAGTGCTCATGACGCGCTCAATACGGAAACGAACGATTTCGCATTGTAGCGCGCGGGCCAGCACGCCCCGGCAACGCGCTGGACAACCGCCAAGCTTGGCCAGATCGAAACGGAGTGCAACCGACCCGCCTGCGTTGAGCGCAACGTCCACCGCCTGCAGCGAAGCCGCGTGCTCGGCTTGCGCGATTCAACTCACGGGATGATCCAACTCGCGGGATCGCGCATGCCGAAACCCGTGGAGTCGGATCTTCGTCCACCTTGATGTCTGCTCCGTGAAGCCCTGATCGACGCCAATCCACTGTCCGCCGGACCGGCCAATACCGTCACGCCCGAAGCACTTGGCGAGGCAGCGATGGCGGTCGGTACAACGTCGTGATTTCTGAACAGGCATCGCACCCCGAGGCGTACGCATCCGTATCCCTCGATTGCATTAGACTACCGCCCCTGCGGCGACCGGCCCGGCCTTGCCGTAGAGTCAAATACATTTCGATTCAACGACTTACCAATCACAGCTGGCGTAAAGCGCGATGCGCAAATCCTCAACGCCAACGCGGAGCACCCGATGATTTTCGAAACCCTGGACACCTTCGGCCACGAGCAGGTCGTGTTTTGCCACAACAAGGACGCGGGCCTGAAGGCCATCATCGCGATCCACAACACCGTGCTCGGTCCGGCCCTGGGCGGTACCCGCATGTGGCCGTACAAGACCGAGCAGGATGCGCTCAACGACGTGCTCCGTCTGAGCCGTGGCATGACCTACAAGAACGCGGTGGCCGGCCTCAACATCGGCGGCGGCAAGGCCGTGATCATCGGTGACCCGGCCGTGGACAAATCCGAGGCGCTGTTCCGCGCGTTTGGTCAGTTCGTCGAATCACTGGGCGGTCGTTACATCACCGCCGAGGACGTCGGCATCGACGTCAACGACATGGAATACGTGTACCGCGAGACCGAGTACGTCACCGGCGTGCACCAGGTCCACGGCGGTTCGGGCGACCCGTCGCCGTTCACCGCCTACGGCGCGCTGCAGGGCCTGATGGCCACGCTCAACAAGCGCTTCGGCGATGAGGAAGTCGGCAAGTACAGCTACGCCGTGCAGGGCCTGGGCCACGTCGGCATGGAGTACGTCAAGCTGCTGAAGGAGCGTGGCGCCAAGATCTTCGTCACCGACATCAACAAGGGCCTGGTCGACAAGGCTGTGTCCGAGTACGGCGCCGAGGCGGTGGGCCTGGACGAGATCTACGACGTCAATGCCGATGTCTATTCGCCGTGCGCATTGGGCGGCACCGTCAACGAGCAGACCCTGCCGCGCCTGAAGGCCAAGATCATCTGCGGTGCGGCCAACAACCAGCTGGCCAACAACGCTATCGGCGACGAAGTGGCCAAGCGCGGCATCCTGTACGCACCGGATTACGCAGTGAACGCCGGCGGCGTGATGAACGTGGCGCTGGAACTCGACGGCTACAACCGCGAGCGTGCGATGCGCATGATGCGCACGATCTACCACAACCTCGGCCGTATCTTCGAGATCGCCGAGCGCGATGCCATCCCAACCTACAAGGCGGCCGATCGCCTGGCCGAGGAGCGCATCAACATCATCGGCAAGCTCAAGCTGCCGATGGGCCGCAGCGCACCGCGCTTCCAGGGGCGTATCCGCGGCGGGCATTGATCCGTCTTGCGACGGGATCAATCCCAAAGTTTGCGTTCGCAAACTTTGGGCCCCGGCCCATGCTGCCGAATCCCCGCCGCTGTCGCGGCTGGCTGGTATTACCCGCAACGGGTAATACCCCCAAAGTTTGCGGTGCAAACTTTGGGCCCCAGCTCATGCTGCCGAATCCCCGCCGCTGTCGCGGCGCCCCCTTTACCAAAGGGGCTGTGGCTCCAGCAGGGAATTGGGCTTTGGCAGGTTCTACAAAAACGCCCGGCTCGTCCGGGCGTTTTTATTGCACTGCAAATTGGCCGCGGCACGGCGATGACCGACAATGGCTGCTTGGGTCGCGTGACTTTCCGCAGCCCCTCACTTTCGACAGGACACCTTCATGCGCCCATTTCCCCTCGGTGAAGAAATCGATGCGCTGCGCGAGGCCGTGCGCCGTTTCGCCGATGCCGAAATCGCGCCGCGTGCCGCGCAGATCGACCATGACAACGTGTTCCCGCAGGACCTGTGGCCCAAGCTCGGCGAGATGGGCCTGCTTGGCCTGACCGTGCCGGGCGAGTACGGCGGCAGCGACATGGGTTACCTCGCCCACCTGGTGGCGATGGAGGAAATCTCGCGCGCCTCCGGTTCGGTCGGGCTGTCGTATGGCGCGCACTCCAACCTGTGCGTCAACAACCTCTACGCCAACGGCAACGAAACCCAACGCCAGCAGTACCTGCCCAAGCTGTGCAGCGGCGAATGGAAGGGCGCGCTGGCGATGAGCGAGCCCGGTGCCGGCTCGGACGTGGTCGGTTCGATGAGCTGCCGCGCCGAACTCAAAGGCGACGTGTGGGTCGCCACCGGTAACAAGATGTGGATCACCAACGGCCCTGAGGCCGACGTGCTGATCGTCTACATGCGCACCGCCGGCAAGGGCGCAGGCAGCCAGTGCATGACCGCCTTCATTGTCGAGAAGGGCATGAAGGGTTTCACGACCGCGCAGAAGCTCGACAAGCTCGGCATGCGCGGCTCCAACACCTGCGAACTGGTGTTCGAGAACTGCGAGATCCCGGCGCAGAACGTGCTCGGCGAGGTCAATCGCGGTGTCAAGGTGCTGATGAGCGGCCTCAACACCGAGCGTCTGGTGCTCACGGGCGGCCCGCTCGGACTGATGCAGGCCGCGCTCGACATCACCCTGCCCTACGTGCGCGAGCGCAAGCAGTTCGACGCCGCGATCGGCACCTTCGGCCTGATGCAGGGCAAGGTCGCCGACATGTACACCGCGCTGCAGTCGAGCCGCGCCTTCGCCTACCAGGTCGGCCGCGACTACGACGCCGGCCACCGCTCGCGCATCGACGCGGCCGCGTGCCTGCTGCACGCCAGCGACGCCGCGGTGCAGGTCGCGCTGGAAGCGATCCAGGCACTGGGCGGCAACGGCTACATCAACGAGTTCCCGACCGGCCGCCTGCTGCGCGACGCCAAGCTCTACGCGATTGGCGCCGGCACCAATGAGATCCGGCGCATGCTGATCGGACGCGAGCTGTTCGACGACAGGCACTGAGCGGGCATCAACTCGGCGACATCGGTCGCCCATGGAAAAGCCGCCGTGACCCTACGGCGGCTTTTTGTTTGCGACGCGACTCAGTACGCCACCGACCAGGTCGCCATCGCGCGCGTGTAGGTCTCACCGCTCTCGTGGCGACCGTCGACGTCGAAGCTGATCTGGCCGCCGCGACCGAGCCGGGTGCTCAGGCCCAAGCCGAACACGCCGACATCGCGATCGAGCGCGCCACCGACGATCGGCGACCACACGTCCAGCGCGGTGAAGCGTGCGGCGATATCGCCGCCCGACTGCGACAACAGATGCTGCCATTCGACACGCCCCTGCAATGTCCACAGTGCCTGGCCCAGCCGCCAGTCATGGGCGAAACGCGCACCCATCAAGGCCTGGGTCGCGCTCAGCGAGGAATCCGTGGCGCTCAGGCCGAAGCCGGCGGCACCCTGCTCGCTGAAGCCGTCGCGATCCAGTCGCAGCACCTGCGCACCCAGGTACGGCGTGACCTGCGCACGGCTGACATCGAAGTGATGGCCAGCCTGCAGGCCGAGCGTGCTGTAGCGGTGGGCGTAATCGCTGTCGACGCGGAACGCCTCGCCGCCGAGCAGGATTTCGCGCTGCATCCAGCGCTGCATCCGGCCCACCGCCAGGCTGCCGAGCAGGTAGCTGCCGCCGGTGTTCCAGCTCGCATAGAGCTGCCCTTCGACCTGACGGTTGCGTTCGCGGTCGCCGCGCAGGTCGTGCCATGCGTAACCGTCGGTCTCGGACAACGCCGCGCCGAAGGTCAGGTGCGCGCCGTAGCGACGGTCATGGCCGAGCATCCAGCCGTTGGCATCGACATCGAAACGCGACATCGCCCGCTGTGACTTGAGCCCCTGCGCCCAGGCACCGTCGAGCGGCGCCGACTGCAGCGCGTCCACGCGTGATTCCAGCGCGTAGCGGTTGCTCTCGATGGCCATCAGCGCGAACTGGGCGTCGGCGTTGTGGAGTTCGCCGGAGAGGCTGGACAGGGTCTGCTCGACGGCAGAGGCCGATGCAACCCCCTGAATCGCACCCGCACCCGCAATGAACTCAGTCGAACCTTGACCCTCATTGATCATTCCGGCATCGATCGCATCGAATGCACCTTCGACGCGTTCTGCGCTGGATAGCGACGCGGGAGCTAGGCCGAAGCTCTGCGCTACCGCCGTAACCTCCAACCGGGTGATATCGAGCATTACCTGGTTGGCGGAGTAACGCAGCGCACCTTCCAACAATACTCCCGGACCTCGACTCAAGCTGTTGAATGCTCCTGTGACTCCGCCTGTCGTGCTAATCAAAGTCTCGGTACTGCCATGGGTGTACCCCGTGACCTTACCGATGATCGACAGATCGCCACCATCGATTTGTGCCAATCCGGAGACGGTAATGCGAGAGCCCACCTGCATCTGTAGTTGACCGGCGGCGCCCTGGTGGAAATTCCCCATGATCAGGTGGCCCGCGCCGCCCGTTACGACCGCCGTGCCCAGGTTCTCCAAGCTGCCATCGATTGACACATTGGCCAATTCAAGCCTCGCACCCTGTGCCACGCTAGCCCCGCCGTAGAGTTGGTAGATCGGGCGCACCGTGCCACCCTCCACGCGCGTCGTGCCCGTGTAGAAACTCGGACCCAGAACCAGCGTGCCCGTGCCACGCTTGGTGATTCCGCCAGTGCCCCTGATGCTGTTCGCCCATGTGGAAGTGATGCCGTCGAAGGTGACTGTGACATCACCCCAATCGAGCCTCGCAGGCCCCTTCACCGCCTTGCCGACATCCAGCAACCCATATCCGAATATCGCATCCACACCAAAAGCGCCCAGATCCTGGGCTGTGCCCAGCAGCGTCTGCCGCACCAGGTCATTGTTGAAATACGGAAACGCCTCCCACACCAGCGCCGCCGCACCCGACACGATCGGTGCAGCCAACGAGGTGCCTTTCCAGTTCCAGTAGCTGGGACTGGTGGGGCCGTCGTTGGTACCGGTCACGGTCACGGTGCCCGGCGCCGCGAGGCAGTAGTGCATCGCCACGCCGCAGGCATTGGCATAGACGGCACCATTGCGATCGCTGTCCAGCTGCAAGCTGTCAGGATTGATCGCGGTCACCGCGATCCAGCCACGCTCCAGGTCCGCCGCCGGCAGGCTGCCGCCGACGCCAGGCTGACTCGGCAGGGCGGCCATGCTCGACGGGTTCGGCATCGACTCGTTACCGGTCGCGAACACCACCAGGCCGCCGTTGCTCTGGATGAAAGGCCGGTACTCATCGGCGATCGGCGCGGTCGCCGCGGGGTTGGTCCAGTACAGGCCACCCCAGGAATTGTTCATGACCCGCACGCCGTTATTGATCAGTGCCTGGTGGATCGGTTTCAGACCCAGCGCGCCACTGACCTCGTTGCCCTGGCCCGTGCCGTCATCCGGCGGGTCCTTGTCGTCGAGGATGCGCGCCGACACGATTTCCGCGCCCGGGGCGATACCGCCCGGCCACGCGCCGAACGCACTGCCGGCCATGATCTGCGACACCGCGGTGCCGTGCTGCGCAACGTCATCGATCTGCAGGTTGTTCGGCGGCGAGGTGACATAGTTCAGATTGGCAACGACACGTGGCGACAGCGCCGGGTGCGTGCGCATCACGCCGCTGTCGAGCACGCCGATGCGCACGCCCTTGCCGGTGATGCCGGCCTGATGTGCCGCGGAGGCATTGGTGACGGCCAGGTGCTTGCCGTACCCGGGATTCGGGGCGAGCACCACCGGGGCTGACGGCTGCGGTGGCGGAACCACCGCCGGCGGTGGATCGGAGCGCACGTTACCGCCCCCTCCGCCGCCGCAGGCCCCCAAGCCGAGCACCACCGTGCACAGCAACACGCTGCGCATCGCAATCACAAGTCCTTTTTCGCGGTAATGCATTTCGTCCTCGATCGGTACCGCCTTCGCTCCCCAGCAAATCAGCGCACCGGCAGTTCCGTTTTAATCCAAGCGGCCGCGCGCCACAATCCGCGCATGGTTCATTGCATGAACGCAACCCGTATGCCGGTCCCAGAATCATCGCGCGCTCGATCACTACGCGCGCACTGCGGCTGACGACCGGCCGCTGATCGTGGTGTTGCCCGGTCACAATGGCGCGTGCGACGGAGGCAGGTGCATGTGCTGGCCCGTGCCGATGGCCGGCAATCCCTAGGGGCGCCTGCAGGCTCTACCTGCTGCACCTGGGTGAATCGCCTCCGGTTTGCGGCGCTGCAGCACGCCGCCGCATAATCCGTGGGTTCCGGTCCCCGCGCCGGCCTGTACTTGCTGGAGTTCTTCATGAGCGACGTCGTCATCGTCGGTGCCAAGCGCACCGCCATCGGTTCCTTCCTCGGTCAATTCACCGGCGTGCCGACGCCGACGCTGGGCACCGCCGCGATCAACGGCGCGCTCGCGCATGCCGGCGTCGCAGCCGACCAGGTCGACGAGGTCATCATGGGCTGCGTGCTGCCGGCCGGTCTCGGCCAGGCGCCGGCGCGCCAGGCCGCACTCGGCGCCGGCCTGCCCGCTTCGGCTGGCTGCACCACCATCAACAAGGTCTGCGGGTCGGGCATGAAGGCGATCATGCTGGCCCACGATCTGATCAAGGCCGGCTCGGCCCATGTCGTCGTCGCCGGCGGCATGGAGTCGATGACCAACGCGCCGCACCTGCTCAACCACTCGCGCACCGGCATCCGTTACGGCAGCGCCGAGATGCTCGACCACATGGCCTGGGACGGCCTGACCAACCCGTACGACGGCAAGGCCATGGGCGTGTTCGGCGACATGGCCTGCGAGAAGTACGGCTTCGACCGCGCCGCACTCGATGCCTTCTCGGCCGAAAGCGCCAAGCGCGCCCAGGCCGCGATCGCCAATGGCGCGTTCAAGGACGAGATCGTCCCGGTCACGGTCAAGGGCCGCAAGGGCGAGGTCGTGGTCGACAGCGACGAAGAGCCGGGCAAGATCGATCTGGCCAAGATCCCGACCCTGCGCGCCGCGTTCGGCAAGGACGGCGTGCTGACCGCCGCATCGTCGTCGAAGATTTCCGACGGCGCCGCCGCCGCCGTGCTGATGAGCGCCGACGAGGCCGCCAAGCGCGGGCTGTCGCCGCTGGCGCGCATCGTCGCCCACGCCGGCCACGCACAGGCACCGGAATGGTTCACGACCGCACCGGTGAAAGCGATTACAAACGTGTTGGACAAGGCCGGCTGGAGCGTGGCCGACGTCGACCTGTTCGAGGTCAACGAGGCATTTGCCTGCGTCGCGATGGCACCGATGAGGGACCTCGGCATCAGCCACGACAAGCTGAACGTCAACGGTGGCGCCTGCGCACTGGGCCACCCGATCGGCGCCAGTGGCGCTCGCCTGGTGGTCACCCTGTTGCATGCCCTGCACGCCCGCGGCGGCAAGCGCGGCGTGGCGTCGCTGTGCATCGGCGGTGGCGAGGCCACGGCAATCGCCGTCGAGCTGGCATAAGAAGTTAAAAACGTATTACATGAAAAAAACCGGCCAAGCCGCTTGACACGCGTCACCGGCTTGTCATCATGTTATAGGCGCGCAACTGCGCGTTGCCTAACTAACGACGAGGAAACGAACCATGACTTTCAACAAGGCGCTCATCGCCCTGGCTCTGGGCTTCGCCCTGGCCGCTTGCTCGAACCAGCAGCAGGCTGAAGAAGCTGCTACCGACGCTGCCGCCGCTTCGACCGAAGCCCAGGCCGCTGCCGACACCGCCGCCGCCACCGGCGACGCTGCTGCTGCCGACGCTGCCCAGGCCGCTGCCGACACCGCCGCCACCGCTGCTGACGCCGCTGCCGCTTCGGCCGACGCAACCGCCGCTGCTGCGACCGCTCCGGCTGCTGACGCCGCTGCCGACGCTGCCGGTCAGGCTGCTGACGCTGCGACCCAGGCCGCCGACGCCGCCGCTCAGGCGACCGACGCTGCCAAGGAAGAAGTGAAGAAGTAATAACCTTTGGGCAGCAATGCCCGGGTGATTACAATGGAAGAGCCGCCGGTTTTCCGGCGGCTTTTTCCATGGCTGCAAAGCAGTCAGTGAACGATAGAACCGGCCCTGCCGGACCGCTGCGAGCACTGGCGTTGCCTGACTTACCGATTTGTTTCGTATCTCTCAGACAACCCCTTCGGAGACAACCATGAACACCAAGCTCTACGTCCTCCTCGCCGCCGCCGTCCTGGCCCTGTCGGCTTGCAGCAAGACCGAAACCGCCCAGGGCGAAGCCGCCGAAGCCGCCACCGCCGCCGAGCAGGCCGGTGACGCTGCTGCCCAGGCCGCCGACGCTGCCGGCACCGCTGTCGCCGAAGGCGCCGACGCCGCTGCCGCCGCCACCGCTGACGCCGCCGCCACTGCCGGCGCCGCCGTTGCCGAAGGCGCCGACGCGACCGCTGCTGCTGCCAGCGACGCCGCTGCCGGCGCTGCTGCCGCCACCGCTGATGCTGCCCAGGCCACGGCCGACGCTGCGCAGAAGGTTGCCGACAAGGCCGACGCCGCTGCCGAAGAAGCCAAGAAGTAATTCAAGGCTTGCTTGCACTACAGAAAGGCCCGCGAAAGCGGGCCTTTCTGTTTGTGGCAGGGCGACGTGGCGGGACAACGCGGCCATGCGCCAACCCGCCCGCTCGATTTGGCCACGCCCGGCGCTTTGTGGTTTGATGCCGCGTTCTCCGCACACCCCGCCTCGATGCCCGCGCTCACCTCCCAGCTTGATCCCCGCTCGCAGGATTTCCAGGACAACGTCGCCTACCACCGCGCGCTGGTCGAGGAACTGGACCATCGCCTCGCCCGTGCCGCCAACGGCGGCGGCGACAAGGCGCGCACCAGGCACACCGAGCGCGGCAAGCTGCTGGCGCGCGATCGCATCACCGCCCTGCTCGATCCCGGCTCGCCTTTCCTGGAAATCGCGCCGCTCGCCGCCGAAGGCATGTACGACGACGTCGCGCCTGCCGCCGGCATGGTCTGTGGCATCGGCCGGGTGATGGGGCTGGAAGTGGTGATCGTCGCCAATGACGCCACGGTCAAGGGCGGCACCTACTTCCCGATGACGGTGAAAAAACACCTGCGCGCCCAGGAGATCGCGCGCGAGAACCATCTGCCGTGCGTGTACCTGGTCGACTCCGGCGGCGCCTTCCTGCCGCTGCAGGACGAGGTGTTCCCCGACAAGGAGCACTTCGGCCGCATCTTCTACAACCAGGCGCGATTGAGTGCGCAGAACATTCCGCAGATCGCGGTGGTAATGGGTTCGTGCACTGCTGGCGGCGCCTACGTGCCGGCGATGTGCGACGAGTCGGTCATCGTCAAGGAACAGGGCACGATCTTCCTCGGCGGTCCGCCGCTGGTGAAGGCCGCCACCGGCGAAGTCGTCGATGCCGAAGCGCTCGGCGGTGCCGACGTGCACACCAGCGTGTCCGGCGTCGCCGACCACTTCGCCGAAGACGATCGCCACGCGTTGCAGATTGCCCGCGACATCGTCGGCAGCCTCAACCGCAGGAAAACCCTGCCGCTGGCCGAGCGCCCCGCACGCGAACCGCTGTACACCGCCGAGGAGCTGTACGGCATCGTGCCAAAAGACACGCGGCGGCCGTTCGACATCCGCGAAGTCATCGCCCGCGTCGTCGACGGCAGCGAGTTCCAGGAGTTCAAGGCGCGTTACGGCAAGACTTTGGTGACCGGCTTCGCCCACCTGCACGGTTATCCGGTCGGCATCGTCGCCAACAACGGCATCCTGTTCGCCGAGAGCGCGCTCAAGGGCGCCCACTTCATCGAGCTGTGCAACCAACGCGGCATCCCGCTGGTGTTCCTGCAGAACATCACCGGCTTCATGGTCGGCAAGAAATACGAGAACGCCGGCATCGCCAAGGACGGCGCGAAGATGGTGACTGCGGTCGCCTGTTCGCACGTGCCCAAGTTCACCGTGGTGATCGGCGGTAGCTTCGGCGCCGGCAACTATGCGATGTGTGGCCGCGCCTACGGCGCACGTTTCCTGTGGATGTGGCCGAATGCACGCATCAGCGTGATGGGCGGCGAGCAGGCCGCCAGTGTGCTGGCGACGGTCAAGCGCGATGGCATCGAAGCCGCTGGCAAGGTGTGGACCGGCGAGGACGAGGAAGCCTTCAAGGCGCCGATCCGCGAACAATACGAATCACAGGGCAACCCCTATTACGCCACCGCGCGATTGTGGGACGACGGCATCATCGATCCGGCCGATACCCGCCGCGTGTTGGGCCTGGCACTGTCTGCCAGCCTCAATGCGCCGATCGAGAGCATGCCTGGCGACAGCAACACGCGCTTCGGCGTGTTCAGGATGTAGTGCTGCGTCGATCGGGCTTTCCCAATTCAGACACGTGATCGGCGGATAAACGCCCGGATCCACGCACTCGTTATGGTGAGGCGTGTCACACCCGTGACCGCAAGTGCTGCGTAGCCTCGAATGGTTTCGCACTTCTTTGCTTGCCCAACCGAGGAATCCGCGCCATGGCGATTTTCAACCAGCCCACCACGCCCAAGCGTGAAACACCCTTTCCGTCGCAGCAGCCGGAAACCGCGCTGAAGAAAGAACCCGACACCCACAACGAAATCTCGTTCGGCACGCCGGCGACTCCGGCCCCTGCAGCAGCTACGCCGGTGGCGGCAGCACCCAAGCCGGTCGAGCGCGACAACGGCAAGGAATCGCTGATTGCCTCCGACCTGTCGATCGAAGGCAAGATCCAGGGCTCGGGCCACATCCGCATCGCCGGCCGCTTCAAGGGCGACGTGCACGTCGAAGGCGACCTCACGGTCGAGGTCGGCGCCAAGCTCAACGGCGGCGTGCGGGCGCGCAAGGTCGTGATCGCCGGCGAGCTCGAGGGCAATATCGAATCGGCGAACCGGGTCGAGCTGCTCGAAGGCGGCCTCATCGTCGGCGACGTCAAGGCCGGCACCGTGATCGTCGCCGCCGGCTCGCGCATGCGCGGCCAAGTCGAGTTCGGCTGGGAAGACAAAGAAGTACACAAGCCCAACGGCAAGGCCGACAGCGCCAAGAATGATCACGCCAAGGCGGAGGCGAGCGCCACCTCATGAGCACCCTGCGCCCGGGCGTGCCCGGCGCGACGCGCACCTGTCCGCACTGCAAGACGACGATTCTCGAAAGCGCGAGCGTCTGTCCGGGGTGCAAGCATCACCTGCGCTTCGATCCGGATGCGGTGGAATCGGCCAGGCAGCGCTCGGTGCCGCTGCGCGTGGAGGGCACGATCAAGCCGCCCTCCGGCGACAGCGCGCTGGAGTACTCGATGGTGCTGACGATCCGCAACGACCGCGGCGAGGAGATCGACCGCCAGGTCATTGGGGTCGGCGCGCTCCACGCCGACGAGGAACGCACGTTCACGCTGGCGGTCGAAGCCGTCGAGATCAAGGGCTATCGCGCCGGCCGGGGCCGGGGCCGTCACTGACGGCCGCGGCACGATGACCTCAATGCTGTCGGGGTGACGACGGCCCGCAGCTGTTGCAGCCGCCGCAGGCCGCGTCGATGACGCGCGACGGCGGCGCGATGCGCAGGCCGAGCCGGCGCAGCCACGGCGGCCGGCCCTCTCGCACCATCGGCAGGGCGATGGCGATGCGCAGCCGGCGCACCAATCCCGGGAACTGGCGCTTGGCGACGAAGCCGGCGCTGACCAGCACTGCCAGCGCGATCACCGCGTACTGCGCGAGCAGGCCGGCGTCCATGCTCACCCCGCGCCCAACGCCACCGCGACCTGATAGGTCACGAACGAGGCCAGGTAGGCCAGGCCGAACAGGTAACCGGTGCTGATCGCGACCTGTTTCCAGGAATTGGTCTCGCGCTTGATCGTCGCCAGCGTCGAGATGCACTGTGGCGCATAGATGAACCACACCAGCAGCGACAGCGCCGTGGCCAGCGACCAGCCATCGCTGATCAGCGGGGTCAGCGCCTGGGTGGCGGCATCGTCATTGGCAGCCGACAGCGCATAGACCGTGGCCAGCGACACCACCACCACTTCTCGCGCGGCCATGCCGGGGATCAGCGCGATGCAGATCTGCCAGTTGAAGCCGAGCGGCGCGAACACCGCGGTCATGGCGTGGCCGATGCGGCCGGCGAAGCTGTAGTCGATGGCCGGGCCGGTCGCGCCGACGGGCGCACCCGGGAACGACAACAGGAACCACAGCAGGATGGTCAGCGCCAGGATGATGCCGCCGACCCGGCGCAGGAAGATCCAGGCGCGCTCCCACAAACCGATCAGCAGGTCACGCGGGTGTGGCACGCGGTAGGACGGCAGTTCGAGCAGCAGCGGGTGCTCGCTCTTGTCGCGCCGCCACTTCTTCATCACCCACGACACCGCCAGTGCACTGAGGATGCCGGCCGCGTACAGCCCGAACAGCACCAGCCCCTGCTGATTGAGCAACCCACCGGCAACCTGCCGGGCCGGAATGAAGGCGCCGATCAGCAGCGCGTACACCGGCAGGCGCGCCGAACACGTCATCAGCGGCGACACCAGGATCGTGGCGAGGCGATCGCGCGGGTCCTGGATCGAACGCGTGGCCATGATGCCCGGTACCGCGCAGGCGAAACTCGACAGCAGCGGGATGAACGAACGCCCCGACAGGCCGGCCGACGCCATCATCCGGTCGAGCAGGAAGGCCGCGCGCGGCAGGTAGCCGGATTCCTCGAGTGCGAGGATGAAGGCGAACAGGATCAAGATCTGCGGCAGGAACACGATCACGCCACCGAGGCCGGCGATCACGCCGTCGACCAGCAGGCTGTTGAGCGGCCCTTCCGGCAATGCCGCGCCGACCGCTCCGCCCAAGGCACCGGTGCCGGCTTCGATCAGGTCCATCAGCGGCGTCGCCCAGGCGTACACCGCCTGGAAGATCAGGAACATCACCACCGCCAGCGACAGCAGGCCGAGCACCGGGTGCAGCAGCCAGCGGTCGAGGGCGTCGTCGATCTCGGCAGTGCGGCGCGGCATCGACACCGCCAGCGACAGCAGGCGACGGGTTTCGGCGTGCAGCGCGTCGGCGTTGCTGGCCAGCTCGGCCGGCAGGTGCTCACGCGGCTCGTGCAGATTTCCGGCGACGCGATCAAGCATCGCCACCAGTTCGCTTGCGCCACCGCGGCGCACGGCGACGGTCGGCACCACCGGCACGCCGAGCTCACGCTCGAGCACGGCCAGGTCGACGTCGATGCCGCGGCGCTTGGCCGCATCCATCATGTTGACCGCGAGCACCATCGGCCGACCGAGCTCGCGCACCTCCAGGGCGAAGCGCAGGTGCAGACGCAGGTTGGTCGCGTCGACCACGCACACCAGCACATCCGGCGCCGGCTCGCCCGGGTAGAAGCCGCGGCACAGGTCGCGCGTGACCGCCTCGTCGAGGCTGGCCGCGTGCAGGCTGTAGGCGCCGGGCAGGTCGAGCACCGCGTAGCTGCGTCCGGACGGCGCGTGGAAACGGCCCTCCTTGCGCTCGACGGTGACGCCGGCGTAGTTGGCGACTTTTTGCCGGCTGCCGGTGAGCAGGTTGAACAGCGCGGTCTTGCCGCAGTTCGGGCTACCGACCAGAGCGATGCGCGTCGTCGTGGCGGCGCTCATGCCACACCCTCGGCGGCGCCGTGCAGGCCATCGGGCCGAACCCGCACGCGTGCGGCCTCGCTGCGGCGCAAGGCGAAGCGGGTGAAGCCGACCTGCACCAGCAGCGGCTCGGCCGCGATCGGGCCGGCCGCCATCACCTCGACGCGCTCGCCGTGGACGAAGCCGAGCTCGCGCAGTCGGCGCGCGATCGCATCGTTCGGTGCCAGGTCTTCGACGGTTTCCACGGTGGCGGCAGTGCGGCGGGGCAGTTCGGACAGCTTCAAGGGTTCACCTCGGGCGCGCCTGGCATTACGCCGGGCGGCACCACTCCAAATAGGAATTGTTCTCAATTGTAGCACCGCCCTGCGCTGTCGCCTCGGACGTACAGGAGCAACGGCTATCATTCGGCAGACTCCAACAACCCGCCTGCGCCGATGACCCACCCGCTGCTGAGCCTGCGCGAAGGACCCGTCGCCCGTCTACGCCTGAACCGTCCGGAGCTGCACAACGCCTTCGACGCGATGCTGATCGCGGCCCTGACCGGCGCACTGGAAAGCGTCGCCGCGGACGATAACGTACGCGTGGTGCTGCTGGAGGGCGAAGGCGCCTCGTTCTCGGCCGGCGCCGACCTGCACTGGATGCGCGGCATGGCTGCCGCCAGCGAGACGGAGAACCGCGACGACGCCCTCGCCCTCGCCCGCCTGATGCGCACGCTCGACGAGCTGCCCAAGCCGACCATCGCGCGCGTGCACGGCGCCGCGTTCGGCGGCGGGGTCGGCCTGATCGCCTGCTGCGACATCGCCATCGCCGTGCCGCAGGCGAAGTTCGGTCTGACCGAGAGCAAGCTCGGTCTGCTGCCAGCGGTGATCTCACCGTACGTGATCGAGGCGATCGGCCCGCGTCAGGCACGCCGCTGGTTTGCCAGTGCCGAAATTTTCGCGGCCGATACCGCGCTGCACATGGGCCTGCTGCACCGGGTGGTGCCGGAGGCCGAGCTGGACACAGCGGTTGAGCAGCAGATCGATCTGCTGCTCAAGGCGGGGCCGCATGCCGCCGCCCAGGCCAAGGCACTGGTCCGGCGCGTCGCGGCGCAGACCGACCGCAACCGGCTCGACGCCGACAACGCCGCACTGATCGCGCAGCTGCGCGTCTCCAACGAAGGCCAGGAGGGCCTGAGCGCCTTCCTCGACAAACGCAAGCCGCGCTGGAGCCAGTAACGCTATGGATGGCAGCGCTTTTAGCCCTCCCCTTCAAGGGGAGGGTTGGGTGGGGATGGTGTTCAACGCCACAGGAATCCGAATGCGCGGACAAACCAACGAAGCCATTCTCGATGCAAAGCTGCAACGAAACCTGCGCAACAGGATGACCGACGCCGAGCGTCGACTATGGTCGATTCTGCGTGGCCGACAACTGGATGGTCACAAGTTCCGCCGGCAGCACCCCTATTACCACTACATCCTCGATTTCGTCTACCTGGAGCAGCGGCTCGTCGTCGAGGTCGACGGTGGGCAGCATGCGGACTCGTCGGCGGACGAGATTCGGGATGACTTCCTTCGAGAAGGGGGCTTTCTGGTACTGCGCTTCTGGAACAATGAAGTGCTGGCAAATACGCAGACTGTTGCAGATGCCATCTATCGAGCGCTCGTAGGTCGCAAGCAACACCATCCCCTCCCCAGCCCTCCCCTTGAAGGGGAGGGAGACGAGACGCACTGATGTTTTCGAAAATCCTCATCGCCAACCGCGGCGAAATCGCCTGCCGCGTGATCCGCACCTGCCGTCGCCTCGGCATCCGCACCGTCGCGGTGTATTCCGATGCCGATGCCGACGCCCAGCACGTGCGCCAGGCCGATGAGGCGTACCCGATCGGCGGGCCGCGTCCGACCGACAGCTACTTGCGAGGTGACGCGATCATCGCGGTCGCGTTGAAATCTGGCGCGCAGGCCATCCACCCCGGCTACGGCTTCCTCAGCGAGAACGCCGACTTTGCCGACGCGATCGCAGCCGCTGGACTGGTGTTCATCGGCCCGTCGGGGGCCTCGATGCGCAAGATGGGCAGCAAGGCCGGCGCCAAGGAACTGATGCAGGCTGCCGGCGTGCCGGTGGTGCCGGGCTACACCGGCGAGGAGCAGGCGCCCGCCCTGCTCCAGCGCGAAGCCGACCGCATCGGTTACCCGCTGATGATCAAGGCCGCGCACGGCGGCGGCGGCAAGGGCATGCGCATCGTGCGTGACGGTGACGAGTTCCTCGCGAACCTGGAGAGCTGCCAGCGCGAGGCGAGAAATGCGTTCGGCCGCGACCGCGTGCTGCTGGAGCGCTATGTCGAGCGGCCACGCCACGTCGAGATCCAGGTGTTCGGTGACGCCCACGGCCACACGATCCACCTCAACGAGCGCGAATGCTCGGCGCAGCGCCGCTACCAGAAGGTGCTTGAGGAATCGCCGTCGCCGTTCCTGACGCCGCAGCTGCGTGCGCGCATGGGCGAGGCCGCGGTACTGGCCGCGCGCGCGATCGATTACGTCAACGCCGGCACGGTCGAGTTCATCGTCGATCAGGGCGGCGGTTTCTACTTCATGGAGATCAACACACGGCTGCAGGT
This sequence comes from Lysobacter cavernae, assembly GCF_042648505.1. Classification (NCBI taxonomy): domain Bacteria; kingdom Pseudomonadati; phylum Pseudomonadota; class Gammaproteobacteria; order Lysobacterales; family Lysobacteraceae; genus Lysobacter; species Lysobacter cavernae. The sequence continues at coordinate 115,029 of NZ_JBHRXK010000008.1, read as the reverse complement.
CGAACACCCGGTGACCGAACTGGTGACCGGCCTGGACCTGGTCGAATGGCAACTGCGCGTCGCCGCCGGCGAGGCGTTGCCGCTCGCGCAGGCCGACATCGCCCAGCAGGGCCACGCGATCGAGGTGCGTTTGTACGCGGAAGACCCCGAAGCCGGCTTCCTGCCCGGCTCCGGCCGGCTCGAACGCCTGCGCATGCCGACGCCGGACGCGCCCCCTTCGACAGGCTCAGGGCAAGTTGTGCGCATCGATTCTGGCGTGATCGAAGGCGACACCGTCACCATCTTCTACGACCCGATGATCGCAAAACTCATCGTGCACGCTGCCGACCGGCCGTGTGCACTGGCATGCCTGCGCACGGCGCTGGCCGCGTGCGACATCGTCGGGCCGAAGTCGAACATCGACTTCCTCGAACGCCTGGTCCGTCATCCGGCCGTGGTCGCCGGCACCATCGACACCGGCTACCTGGACCGCCACCTCGACGAGTTCATGTCGCAGCCGCACGCGGACGACCTCGACCTGCTGCTCGGCGCCACCGTGGCGCAACTGCTCGCGCAGGAACACGACGCCCGCGAACGCGCCGCCGCCTCCAGCGACCCGACCTCGCCCTGGGCGATCGCCGACGGCTGGCGTCTCGGCCACGGCAGCCGCCGCAGTCTTGCTTTCGTGCAGGGCGAGCAGCGCCACGAACTGCACGCCCAGGGCAGTGCCGGCGACTACCGCATCGACGGCCTCGGCCAGCCCCATGTGATCGCCGGCGCCCGGCTGGCCGGTACCGACCTGAGCCTGCGCATTGACGGACGTGGCCGCCGCTTTACGTTGTCAGGAGATGAGCGGCGGGTGGTGGTGCACGATGGCGAGCGCCGGCTGCGCCTGCAGGCGGTCCCGATGTATCGTCACGAACTAGGCTCGACCGCCAGCGCCGGCCACCAGGTCGTCGCGCCGATGCCCGGGCGCGTGGTGCTGGTACGGGCCACCGCCGGGGACGCGGTCGAGGCAGGACAGGAGCTGATGGTGATCGAGGCCATGAAAATGGAATTGAGCCTGAAGGCGCCGCGCGCCGGCACCGTGGCCGAAGTCCGCGCGGTCACCGGCGATTTCGTCGAGGCCGATGCCGTGCTGGTGGCGCTGGCGTCATGAGCCTGCGCCCCGCCGCCACAATCTCGATCGCGGCCGCACTCGTAGTGGCGCTGGCCGGCTGCGTCGCGTTCGAGCAGCCGCCGAGCGCGCAGCTCGGCTGCGACACGAAGCTGGCCGGTCACTGGCTGCCCGAGGGCGAGAACAACGGCGTCGAAGTCAAGCTGGACCAACAGTGCCGCGCCCACTTCCCGCCACGCGACAACGGCCGCCTGCCCGCCTACGACACCACCGTGCGCAGCTTCACGCTGGACGGCCACGACTACCTGGTGCTTACCGCGCACGACGTCGAACAGATCCTCGGCCTGGCCACCAGCGACTTCGCCGCCACCGCACCGGCGGGCAGCGTGTTCGTGCTGCGCTACCGGATCGACGGCGACCGGCTGCAGGCGCTGCAGGTCGATGCGGACTTCGTGGCGAAGGCGATCGCCAGCCGCCGCATCCGCGGGCGCGAGGCCAGCAAGACCCTGTTGGTGATCGAAGGTGACGCGCCGGCAATGACCGCCCTGCTGCGCGCGCAACCGGCGCTGTTCGACACGGCCGATACCGACAAGGCGATGCGCCTGCGACGCAGCGGGGCCACGCCATGAAGCCGTCCGTGCGCATCGTCGAAGTCGGCCCGCGCGACGGGCTGCAGAACGAAAAGGCGACGATCGCCACCGCCGACAAGATCGCGCTGATCGACCGACTGTCGGCAACCGGCCTGCGCAGCATCGAGGCGACCAGCTTCGTCAGCCCGAAGTGGGTGCCGCAGCTGGCCGACGCCGCCGAGGTGTTCACCGGTATCCACAAGCAGCCGGGCGTGCGTTACCCGGTGCTGGTGCCGAACGAGCAGGGCTACGTGCGCGCGCGCGCGGTCGGGGTCGAGGAGATCGCAGTGTTCACCGCCGCCTCGGAAGCCTTCAACCGCAAGAACATCAACGCCTCGGTCGACGAATCGCTGCAGCGCTTCGCGCCGGTGCTCGAGCGCGCCCGCGCCGACGGCGTGGCGGTGCGTGGCTATGTCTCGACCGTGCTCGGCTGCCCCTACCAGGGCGAGGTGCCGCTGGCCGACGTGGTGCGCGTGGCCAAGGCGCTGCACGACATGGGCTGCTACGAGGTCTCGCTGGGCGACACGATAGGAATAGGCACCCCCGGCAAGGCGCGGGCGATGCTGGTCGCGGTCGCCGACGAAGTACCGATCGGCGCGCTGGCCGTGCACTTCCACGACACCTACGGCCAGGCGCTGGCCAACATCCTCGCCTGCCTGGAAGAAGGCGTGGCGGTGGTCGATGCGGCAGTGTCCGGCACCGGCGGCTGCCCGTACGCGAAGGGCGCCAGTGGCAACGTCGCCACCGAGGACGTGGTGTACATGCTGCACGGGCTCGGCATCGACACCGGCGTCGACCTGTCACGCCTGGCCGAGACCGGCCGCTGGCTCGCCGCCCTGCTCGGTCGCGAGACCGGCAGCCGGGTCGGCAAGGCGCTGGCGGCGTCATGAGCTGCCACCCCAAGAGGACGCTCCCATGAAGCGCAAGCCGCCGGCCTCCGCCCCGTCCACGCCACCCGCTGCGGTGGATGCGGCGGCGACGCTGGCGGCGCTCGAACAGGCCGCGCTCGACACCGCCCTGCCTGCAGCCACACGTGACCTGCTGCGCTGCGCACACGACCTGCTGCGGCACAGCCACGACGCCGCCGAGTCCGATCGCCTGCGCTATCGCGCCCTGTTCGACGCCCTGCCCGATCCGGTCAGCATCATCGCCTGGGACGACAGCACGGTGCTCGACCTCAACCAGGCCGGTACGACCGCGTACCGGCGTCCGCGCGAGGAGATCGTCGGGCAGTCGATCGAAATCCTGAACCCGGACCTGCCCCGGGACCACATGATCCCGGTACACGAGACCCTCGGCCGCGGCCAGAGCTACCTGGTCGAAGTCACCAACATGCGCGGCGACGGCACGCGCTTCCCGGTCGAAGTGCACACCGCCCCGATCAATTACGAGGGCCGCAAGGCCATGGTCGCGGTCGCCCGCGACCTCAGCAGCCGCCACGCCGCCGAGCTGCGCTACCGCGAACTGATGGAAGCCATCGACCGCGGCGTCATCGTGCAGGACGCCGAGCTGCGCACGGTCTACGCCAATGTCGCTGCGATGGAGATATTGGCCATCAGCCCGGGGCAATCGATCGCCGAGGCGTTGAACCCGGAACAGTGGATGGTGGTCGATGAGCACGGCCGCCTGCTGCCGCCCGAGCAGTACCCGTCGCACCGCGCGCTGCGCAGCGGGCGCATGTGCGGCAACACCGTGCTCGGCCTGTACCACCGCACCCGCCAGCAGCTGACCTGGCTGTCGGTGACGGCGATGCCGCAGTTTCCGCCCGGCGGCGACAAGCCGACCCAGGTGCTGTCGCTGTTTTCCGACATCACTTCGCTCAAGCGCGACAGCAGCCTGTTCGACCGCGCCCAGGCGCTCGCGCACATCGGCGGCTGGGAATGGGAGGTCGGCCCCGACCGGCTTTACCTGACTCACGAGGCGCAACACGTCCTCGGCCATCGCCCGCCGCCGGAGACCATCGACGGCCTGCTCGCCTGCCTGCGTGCCGGTGACCGCGAACGCCTGCGCACCGCGATCGAACAGGCGGTCTCGTTCAGCCGCAGATTCGATCTGGAACTGCAGGGACAGCGCGCCGACGGTCGCAGCCTGTGGCTGCGCGTGATCGGCGAGGCCGAGGCCAGCGACCCGCTCAACTCGCGCATCACCGGCGCCCTGCAGGACATCACCGAGCGCAAGCACGACGAGGAGATGCTGCGCGTGCAAGCCCGCAGCGACCCGCTCACCGGCCTGCTCAACCGCGACGCGGTGCTGGCGGAACTGGAAAGCCGGCTCGACGACCCGCTGCGCGCCGCACTGGCGGTGCTGTACATCGATCTCGACCGTTTCAAGGTGGTCAATGACGTGCTCGGCCATGCCGCCGGCGACCGCCTGCTGGCCTCGGCGGCACGGCGCATCCAGCGCGCGGTCGGCAGCGAGGCGCAGATCGCCCGCTTCGGCGGCGACGAGTTCCTGGTGATCTGCGACACCGGCAGCGATCCGTCGCGACCGGAGCGGCTGGCCGACGCGATCCTGGAGATCTTCGGCGACAGCTTCCGCCTCGACGGCGAGGAATTCAGCATCACCGCCAGCATCGGCATCGCCCAGGCCCCGCTCGACGGCGTGCGCTCGCAGCAGCTGATCCAGAGCGCCGACGTGGCGATGTACGACAGCAAACGCCGCGGCCGCAACGGCTGGCAGGCATTCACGCCGGAACTGGCCGAGCAGCAGTTGCATCGCCTGCAGCTCGAGACGCACCTGCGCCGCGCGGTCAACAACGACGAGTTCCACCTGGTCTACCAGCCGCAGGTCGAGATGGCGACCGGCGCGGTGGTTGCGGTCGAGGCGCTGATCCGCTGGCGCAACCACTCGCTCGGCGAGATGCGTCCGGACCGTTTCATCGACCACGCCGAGACCACCGGCGACATCGTCGGCATCGGCGGCTGGGTGCTGCAGGAGGCCTGCCGGCAGCTGCACCGCTGGCGCGAGCGTGGCCTGCAGGTGCAGCGCGTCGCAGTCAACGTGTCCTACCGCCAGTTCCTCGGCGAAGACCTGGCCAGCAGCGTCAACGCGGCACTGAGCGAGTTCGGCCTGCCCGGCAGCGCGCTCGAACTGGAATTCACCGAGCGCGTGCTGATCGAGGACGTGCCCGACACGCTGCGCACCTTCGCCGCGCTGCGCGACATGGGCGTGATCCTGACCATCGACGATTTCGGCGAAGGCTACAGCGCCCTCAACTACCTGCGCCGGCTGCCGATCCACGGCCTCAAGCTGAGCCAGTTGTTCGTGCAGGGCGTGCCCGACAACCAGTCCGACGTCGCCGTCTGCCAGGCCGTCACCGGCATCGCCCGCAGCCTCGGCCTGGGCCTGGTCGCCGAGGGTGTGGAGACCGAGCAGCAACGCGCGTTCCTGCTGCAGCTCGGCGTGACCGTCGGCCAAGGCTTCCTGTTCGCGCCGGGTCTGCTGCCCGACGAGCTGCAGCAGTACTACCGCTCGCCGCTGGTCGCCACCGGCTGAGCCGCTGCACGGAAGCTGCCCCCGGGGCAAGGCCGTCGCGGCTCCGGTAAAATCGCGTCCTTTCCGCGTTCGGGACCTCCCATGCAACTCGATACTGTCCGCGCCATCGTCACCGGCGGCGTCTCCGGCCTCGGCCTCGCGGTCGCCCAGCACCTGGTCGCCCAGGGCGGCAAGGTCGCCCTGTTCGACGTCAACGACGACAAGGGCGCCGCCGCGGTCGCCGAACTCGGCGCGGCCCATGCGCATTACTTCAAGACCGACGTCACCGACGAGGCCGGCGTGGCCACCAACGTCGCCGCCGCCCAGCAGTTCCTCGGCGGGCTGAACGTCGCGATCAACTGCGCCGGCATCCTCGGCGCCGGCCGCGTGCTCGGCAAGGACGGCGCGATGCCGCTGGCGCAGTTCCAGTCCACGGTGATGGTCAACCTGGTCGGCAGCTTCAACGTCGCCAAGGCCGCCGCCGCGTTGATGCAGCACAACGAGGCCGGCGTCGACGGCGAGCGCGGCGTGATCGTCAACACCGCCTCGGTAGCCGCGTACGAGGGCCAGATCGGCCAAGCCGCGTACTCGGCCAGCAAGGGCGGCGTGGTCGGCATGACCCTGCCGATGGCACGCGAGCTGGCGCGCTTCGGCATCCGCGTGATGACAGTGGCGCCGGGCATCTTCTGGACGCCGATGGTCGACGGCATGCCCGAATCGGTGCAGCAGTCGCTGAGCGCCTCGATCCCGTTCCCGTCGCGCCTGGGCCAACCGCAGGAGTTCGCCGACCTGGTCGCCTACATCCTGGGCAACACCTACCTCAACGGCGAAACCATCCGCCTCGATGGCGCCACGCGCCTCGCCCCGAAATAACCACAACCCGGTAGGAGCGGCTGCAGCCGCGAGCTCTGCCTTGGACAACATCGAAAAGGCTCGCGGCTGAAGCCGCTCCTACGAATAACCATGCACTGGAACCCGTATGAAAGCCTACGACGTCAAGAAAGGTAACGTGATCGAGCACAACAACACCGTCTACCAGGTGCGCGACATCGAACGCAGCTCGCCGCAGGGCCGCGGCGGCAACGTCAAGTTCCGCTTCACCATGTATTCGGTGCCCGGCGGCATCAAGTTCGACCTCAGCCTGGGCGGTGATGACGAGCTCAAGGAAGTCGAGCTGAGCCGTCGCCAGGCGACGTTCTCGTACAAGGACGGCGACGCGTTCGTGTTCCTCGACGACGAGGACTACACGCCGTACATGCTCGATGCCGACGTGGTCGGCGACGATGCCGGTTACATCGTCCCGGACCTGAGCGGCTGCTACGTGCAGATCATCGACGACGCGCCGGTGGCGCTGCAGTTGCCGCAAAGCGTGGCGATCGAGGTCATCGAGACGCCGCCGGAACTGAAGGGCGGCACCGCCACCAAGCGTCCGAAGCCGGCCAAGCTGTCGACCGGCATCGAGATCATGGTGCCGGAGTACATCGGCAATGGCGAGCGCGTGCTGGTCAACACCACCACCGGCGAATTCGCCGGCCGCGCAGACTGAGTCGGCGTACGTTGTCGGGCCCTCTCTCCTGAGGGGAGAGGGCTACTGGACGGCGGCGGGAATTTCTCGACCAAGCCGCCCTGCTCAGGGCAGGCTCAACCCGCCTTCGGCCTGATGCAGTGTGCGCAAGCGCTGCCCCAGCAGTGCGGAATTAACCTGGATGCCATCGAGGGTGACGCGCTGGTCGCTATCGAGCAGACGCTTCGCTTCGTCCCACAGCGCGGTTTTCGCTTGCTGCAGTTGCACCTGACGCAACCGGCTGCGCACCGCCAATTGCTGCCGCTCCTGCTGCTGCGGCAGGCCATAGCCGGGGCCATCGAGCAGTTCCGCCGGCCGACCGAGATAACCGCTGTCGCGCAGCAGCCGTTGCACGGCTTCGCCGGTCTTGCGCGCGTCCGCCGGCAACTCCTGCGCGGACCGCCCCAGATAGCGCCGTTTCAGCGCGTCCTGCACCTGCAACTGCTGCCGACGCAGTGCCGCCTGCTCCAGCAGCAGCAAGGCCGCGCTGGCGCGCAGGTCGGCGCGTTCCAGCCAGGGCCGACGGGCGGCGGGCGGCAGCGCCATCCAGTCCTCGACCCGCTGTTGCGGCAGATCGAGCCGCGCACGCGCCACCGCGAACATCCCCTGGAAGCGCTCGCGCAGCGAGTCGAAACGGTAACCGACCCGCAGCGCCTCGGCCGGATCGTCCAGCACCGTGGTGTCGGCGACATCGGCCTGCGCCAGCCGACGCAGCAGCCCGGTCGGGGTGATGCTGCCCAATGACGCGCCAGCCAGCCGTGGCACGCCATCGTGCAGCAGCTTGAACGTCTCCACCGCGCAGTTGTTGCTCAGGAAGTAATAGCGGCCGTCGTAACTCCAGTGCAGCTGCGCGGCGCGCTGCAGCAACCCGGCGATCTCCGCCTCGCTCAGGCGCAGCGGCAACGACTGCAAGCCGCGCAGCTCGACCTTGGTGTATTCCTCCACCACCTGCATCAGCGGCAGCACGAACAGCCGCGAGGGGTAGCGCCCGGTCAGCCCGCGCCAGCTCGACAGCTGCACGTCATCGACAAAGGCGCGGAACGACAGCACCCGATGATGCGCCAGATCGAGCCGGCAGTCCGGTCCGCGCGACCGCCCCGGCGCGCACACCACCAGCCGCAGCATGCTGTGGCCCCAGCGGCTCATCGGCTGCTCGTTGCCTTCGGCCAGCAGGTAATCCACCTGATAGACACGCGCCGGGTCGAGCACGGTCAACGCGTCACCCTCGCCCCCGGCATCGACGTAGACCAGGTCGTCCGTGCATGCAGCGGGCGGCAATGGCGCTCCGCCCAAGCGCGCGGCGAAATAACGCTGCAGCGCGGGCCGGCGGCAGGTGTATTCCGGGTCGAGCAGGAAATACTCCAGGTTGACCGCGACGAACTCCTCCGGATCGGTCAACTCGTAACGGTCCGGGCTGCGGTCGACGAAGCGGTTGTCGCGCTGGCGACCCGCCACGCTGGTGGCCAGCCGCGTCGCCCGCACCTGCCAACCGGCCAGGTCGAGCAGGCGCGGGTCACGCGACAACGGCCCCTCGGGGGCGGCGCGGTCGTAGAAGTGGGCCAACTCGTGCAGCACCGTGGCCAACAACTGCTCGCGTGCACTGCGTGGATCATCGCGGTCGACAGGGCGATCGTCCGTCAGTGCCGGCAGCAGGCGCCGGTTGAGCAGCAGTTCGTCATGACCGGCATGGCCGTGCACCGACTCGGTCAGGGTGTCGCTCCAGCGCACCGCGATATCGCCGGTCAACGCGGCCGCGAACGCAGGCGGCAACCGGGCCTGCGCCTGATCGAGCAATTGACGCGAGCCCTGGATCTCGGCCGGAGTCAGGCCACGTTCGTCGAGCCGCCACCGCAGCGCGGCGTGGGCCTGGCCGACGCACAGCACCAGGCCGAACACGGCCCAGCGCCAACGCCGGCCGCAGCCGAGGCTCACAACGCCAGGATGGCCTGCGCGAGCTCCAGATCGCTGGCCTGGCGTGCCTGCGGCGCGCGCTCGCGCAGATGACGCAGGGCTGCTTCCAGTTGCGCACCGCGGATCGTGCCATTGCTGGCGACGAAACTGGCGGCGTCGTCACGCGCGGCCAACACGACTTTGTCGTTGCCGGAGGTCGAGTTGGAACTGGCGCTGGAAGCAGAGCTGCCACCGGCAGAGGTGGCGCCGAAACTGGAGGCCCATGCCGCCGGGGCGACAGCGAGGAGCAAGACAAGGCTGAGCGGCAGACGGAAACGCTTCATTCGTGGTTCCTTGGTGGGAGGACGGCGTCCGGCGATCATGGCCACAAGACGCACGGCACGGCGCGGAAAATACCGCAGCCAGCCGCGCATGGATCACCTCACGGGTCGAACAGCTTGCCGGGGTTCAGGATGCCGTTGGGGTCGAGCACGTGCTTGATTCCGCGCATCAGCACCACCTCCTCGGCGCTGCGCGTGCCGATCAGGTACGGTTTCTTGACCAGGCCGATGCCGTGCTCGGCCGAGATGCTGCCGTCGTGCCGGGCTAACGCGTCGGCCAGCAGCTTGGTGACCTGTTCGCAATGGCCGACGAATTCGCCGTCGGCCATGGCCTCGGGCTTGAGCACGTTGATGTGCAGGTTGCCGTCGCCGATGTGGCCGAACCAGACCACGTCGAACTGCGGGTACTCGCGCGACAGCAGCGCCTGGGTTTCGGCGAGGAACGCCGGCATCGCCGAGATCCGCACCGAGACATCATTCTTGTAAGGCTTGTAGCCGGCCAGGCTTTCGGTGATGCCCTCGCGCAGACGCCACAGTTGCGCCGCCTGGGCGTCGCTCTGGCTGATCACGCCGTCGCTGACCAGGCCGTTCTCCAGACAATGCTCGAACGCGGCCATGGCCGCGGCCTCCTGCTTCTCGTCGCCGATGGCGAACTCGGTGACGACGTAGAACGGATGCAGCTCGTCAAACGGCTTCTGTGCGCCATGGGCGAGGACGTGGTGCAGCGCGCGGTCGGTGAAGAACTCGAACGCCTCCAGTACCAAGCGCTCGCGGAACGCGGCAAACACCTGCATCAGCGTCTCGAACGACGGCAGCGCCAGCAGCATTACGTTGGTCGGCGGCGGCGGGTCGGTCAGCCGCAGCGTCGCCTCGACGACGATACCGAGCGTGCCTTCCGAGCCGATCAGCAGCTGGCGCAGGTCGTAGCCGCTGGAGTTCTTGATCAGGCCGCGGTTGAGCTGCAGCACCTCGCCGGCGCCGGTGACCACGGTCAGCCCGGCGATCCATTCGCGGGTGTTGCCGTAGCGGATCACGCGGATGCCGCCGGCGTTGGTGGCGATGTTGCCGCCGATCGAGCAGGAGCCGCGCGCGGCGAAGTCGACCGGGTACGCCAGTCCGTGCTCACGTGCGGCGTTGTGCACGGCCTCCAACGGGATACCGGCCTGCACGGTCAGCGTGCGGTCGACCTCATCGAAGGCCAGCACGCGGTTCATGCGCTCCAGGCTCAACACCAGTTCGCCGTTGGCCGCCACTGCGCCGCCGGACAGGCCGGTGCGCCCTCCCGATGGAACCACCGCCACACCCTCCTCGTTGGCCCAGCACACGATGGCCTGCACCTCCTCGACGCTGGCTGGCAATGCGATCGCCAATGGCGTCGGTGTCCAGCGACGGGTCCAGTCGCGGCCGTAATGCTCCAGGTCGGCCGGTTCGATGGTCAGGCGCAGCGCAGGCGCACGGGCAAGCAGGCGATCGAGGCGTGGGTCGGTCATCGGGAGGGCCACTGGTGAGGCCCTAGCCTGCCAGTCCGGTGCCCGTAGCGTCCAGTGATGCAGCGCAGCAAATCGCCCCGATTTCTGACATAGTCCAAAGCCCTCTCCCAGCCGACTTGCCCGTGAGCGCGCAGACCTCGTACCCGAAGCCCGACATCCGCGTCCTGCTGCTGGAGGGCGTCAGCCCGACCGCCGTCGAGAGCTTCCGCAACGCCGGGTATTCGCAGGTGCAGTTGTACGACAAGTCATTGCCGCCGGAAAAGCTGCGCGAGGAGATCGCTGCTGCGCACATCGTCGGCATCCGCTCGCGCACCCAGCTCGACGCCGACGTGCTGTCGCACGCGCGCCGGCTGATCGCGGTCGGCTGCTTCTGCATCGGCACCAACCAGGTCGACCTCGATGCCGCCGAGCTGGCCGGCATCCCGGTCTTCAACGCGCCCTACTCCAACACCCGCAGCGTCGCCGAGCTGGTCGTGGCCGAGGCGATCATGCTGATGCGCGGCATTCCGCAGAAAAACGCGCAATGCCACCGCGGCGGCTGGTCGAAGTCGGCCGCCGGCAGCCACGAGGTCCGCGGCAAGACGCTCGGCATCGTCGGCTACGGCCACATTGGCACCCAGGTCGGCGTGATCGCCGAATCGCTGGGCATGCAGGTGATCTTCCACGACATCGAAACCAAGCTATCGCTCGGCAACGCGCGCACCGCCGGCGGGCTGGACGACCTGCTCGCACGCAGCGACGTGGTCACCCTGCACGTGCCGGAAACCACCGCCACGCAGGGCATGTTCGGCGCGGCGCAGATCGCGCGCATGAAGCGCGGCGCGCACCTGATCAACGCCTCGCGCGGCACCGTGGTCGACATCGACGCGTTGGCGGCAGCCTTGAAATCCGGCCAAATCGGCGGCGCCGCGGTCGACGTGTTCCCGGTCGAACCGCAGGGCAATGCCGATCCGTTCGTGTCGCCGCTGGTCGGCCTCGACAACGTGATCCTGACCCCGCACATCGGCGGCAGCACGCTGGAGGCGCAGGACAACATCGGCCTGGAAGTGGCGGCCAAGCTGATCCGTTACAGCGACAACGGCTCGACCCTGTCGGCGGTGAACTTCCCCGAAGTGACCCTGCCCGAGCACACCGGCAGCCTGCGTCTGCTGCACATCCACCGCAACATGCCGGGCGTGCTGTCGCAGGTCAACGACGTGTTCTCGCGGCTGGGCGTCAACATCGACGGCCAGTTCCTGCGCACGCATCCCAAGGTTGGTTACGTGGTGATCGACGTCACCGCGACGCACGAGCAGGCGACGCAGGTGCGCGATGAGCTCGCGCGTATCCCGGGCACTCTGCGCACGCGCATCCTGTATTGACCGGAAGGCTCCTCACGCCGTCATCCGGGCGATGGCCGCAGGCTCGGCACACCGCCAGCCCCGATGAGGGCCGCAGGCCGCCCTGTCCACGCCATAAGGAGATCGCCGTGAACACGAAGACTGTCCAGGGAATTCTGTCCGTTGCACTGCTGCTGTCGCTTGGCCCGATGGCCCATGCGCAATACACCGGGCCCAATGCAAAGCCGGTGGTGACCACGGCGGCCGCTGCGGCCAAGGCAGCCGATGACACGCCGGTGGTGCTGGAAGGCACGCTGGAACGGCAACTGACGTCCGATACCTACGAGTTCCGCGACGCGTCCGGCACGGTCAAGGCGGAGATCGACGAGGAGGACTTCCCGCAGAAAATCGGGGCCACCACCCGGGTGCGTCTGCACGGTGAAGTCGACCGCGACTGGAAATCGGTCGAAATCGACGTCAAGCGGATCGAGATTCCCTGACCGTCCCGCCGGGCGGTGCAGTGCCGTCGCCCGGCTCAGCCGATGGCGCGCGAGTGCAGCCACTTGCGCGCCATGCGCTGCATCGACGCGTCGCTGGCGGGGTCGGCCAGGACGTCCGCGATGGGCCGCCACGCGAGATCAAGTGACTCCTCGCTGACCACGTAGTCCTCGCGCACCCCGGCCCGGACCACGTAGCGCACATCGTAATGCCAATGGCCGGGCACCTCGCCGCGCGCGGGAATCCAGTGCCGGTCGAGGTCGAACATCTCCGGTTCGACCGTCAATCCGTCCAGGCCCGACTCTTCTTCGGCCTCGCGCAACGCGACCCGGGCCAGGTCGCGATCGCCGTCGGCGTGGCCGCCCAGCTGCAGCCAGCGATCGAGCTTGCGGTGATGGGTCAGCAGCACACGCGTGCCGTCGCGGTCGACCAGCCAGGCCGAGGCGGTGAAATGGCCGGCCAGGCGCGCGCGTACGAACGGGTCCTCGCGGTCGCCGAGCAATTCCAGGAACGGTGACGCCTGTTCGGCCTCGTCGCCCCAGCGCCGCGCATAGGCGACGAAGCTTGAACGCAGTTCACTGATTGGGTCCAAGGGGCCGGCTGTCATGGTGTTGGCGCACTGCGGCTAATCAGGTGGACGGCGATTATGCGTGTCCAAACCGTGACTTTGTCGTGCTTGCCGCTGCTTTCCCGCGTGGGTTATGGTGGCCCGCCCCCCACGGCCATACGCTTCACCTGCCGCCTGAATGGGCGGTGATCATTTCATCCCCAGGGGAATTCGATGTTCAAAAACCTGTTCGTCACCAAGCCGGTGGAGCCCGCCGGGCACGTCGATGCCGGTGAGCCCGTCGAGGGCAGCCTCCAGGGTGAAGCCACCCTCAAGCGCACACTGACCGCGACCCAATTGGTGATGCTGGGCATCGGCGCGGTCATCGGCGCCGGCATCTTCGTCCTCTCCGGCCACGCCGCCGCGGAACACGCCGGCCCGGCCATCGTCCTGAGCTTCATCATCGCCGGCTTCGCCTGCGCCCTGGCAGGCCTGTGCTACGCCGAGTTCGCGGCGATGCTGCCGGTCTCGGGCAGCGCCTACTCCTATTCCTACGCGACCCTGGGCGAGTTCGTCGCCTGGTTCATCGGCTGGAATCTGGTGCTCGAGTACATGTTCGCCGCCTCGACCGTCGCGGTCGGCTGGTCGGGCTACCTCAACAGCTTCCTCGAACACTTCGGCATGGCCCTGCCGGCCTCGCTGGCAGCGGCGCCGCTGAACGTCGTCGACGGCAGCTTCGTCTACACCGGCGGCCTGATCAACCTGCCGGCGGTGTTCATCGTCGCCGCGCTCAGCGGCCTGTGCTACGTCGGCATCACCCAGTCGGCGATCGTCAACTCGATCATCGTCGCCATCAAGGTGGTCGTGATCGTGCTGTTCGTCGCCTTCGCCACGAGCTATATCAACCCGGACAACTGGGTGCCGTTCATTCCCGAGAACGAAGGCCCGGGCAAGTACGGCGCCTCCGGCATCGTCCGCGCCGCCGCCGTGGTGTTCTTCGCCTACATCGGCTTCGATGCGGTCTCCACCGCCGCCGGCGAAGCCAAGAACCCGCAGCGCGACATGCCGATCGGCATCCTCGGCTCGCTGGTGATCTGCACGATCATCTACATCATCGTCGCACTGGTGCTGACCGGCCTGCTGCCGTACCACATGCTGAGCACGCCCAAGCCGGTCGCCACCGCGCTGGAAGCCTATCCGGCGCTGGGCTGGCTGAAGATGCTGGTCGAGATCGGCGCCATCGCCGGCCTGAGCTCGGTGATCCTGGTGATGCTGATGGGCCAGCCGCGCATCTTCTACTCGATGGCGAAGGACGGCCTGCTGCCGCAGTTGTTCGCCAAGGTCCATCCGAAGTTCCAGACGCCGTACGTCGGCACCATCATCGTCGGCGTGTTCGCCTGCCTGCTGGCCGGCTTCCTGCCGATCGGCCTGCTCGGCGAACTGGTGTCGATGGGCACGCTGCTGGCCTTCGCCACCGTCTGCATCGGCGTGCTGGTGCTGCGTCGCAGCCGCCCGGATCTGGCGCGTCCGTTCCGCGTGCCGGCGGTGTGGATCATCTGCCCGCTCGGCGCCGCCGCCTGCCTGTACCTGTTCTGGCAGCCGTTCTCCGAGCACTGGCGCCTGATGACCGGCTGGACCGCGATCGGCATGCTGATCTACTTCATGTACGGCTATCGCAACAGCAAGGTCCGCAAGGCATTGCGCTGATCGCTGATCCACACGGCAAGGCCGGCGGCATCCCCGCCGGCCTTGTTTGTTGAAGTCGCCGCATTCAACGCCGGCCGCGCGCCGGCTTCGGGAATCGATTGATGTTCGGACAACTCTGGGCGACCAAGCACCCGCACGCCAGCCACGCCGATGCCGAAGGCCTGAGCCTGCACCGCACCCTCGGCCCGTGGGGCCTGACCGCGCTGGGCATCGGCGCGGTGATCGGCGGCGGCATCTTCGTCATCACCGGCCAAGCCGCGGCTGACCACGCCGGCCCGGCGATCATGCTGTCGTTCGTGCTGGCAGCGATCTGCTGCACGTTCTGCGCGCTGGCCTACGCCGAATTCGCAGCGATGGTGCCAGTCTCCGGCAGCGCCTACACCTACACCTACGCCACCCTCGGCGAGCTCGCCGCGTGGTTCATCGGCTGGATGCTGGTACTCGAATACGGCGTCTCGGCCTCGGCGGTGGCGGTCAGCTGGACCGGCTATTTCCTCAGCCTGCTCGACCACTTCGGCATCCACCTGCCCAAGGCCCTGGTCAGCGCGCCGCTGGACGCGCAGCTGCGCCCGACCGGGTCGATCGCCAACCTGCCGGCGGCCGCGATCGTGCTGTTGCTGACCTGGGTCTGCTACGTGGGCATCCGCAAGTCGTCGGCGATGAACATGGCGATGGTGGTGCTCAAGACCGGCCTGATCGTGCTGGTGATCTTCGCCGGCTGGAAATACATCGACCCGGCCAACTGGCAGCCGTTCATCCCGGCCAACGAGGGCCCGGGCAAGTACGGCTTCGAAGGCGTGCTGCGCGGCGCGGCGCTGGTGTTCTTCGCCTACATCGGTTTCGAGGCGGTGTCGGTGGCGGCGCAGGAGTCGCACAAGCCGCAGCGCGACCTGCCGATCGGCATGCTGCTGTCGCTGGCGATCTGCACCGTGCTGTACATCGCCATGGCCGCGGTCATGACCGGCCTGGTGCCCTACACCCAGCTCGGCACCGACGAGCCGGTGGTGACGGCCGTGGCCGCGCACCCGGAACTGGGCTGGCTGCGCGTGGTGGTCGAGATCGGCGCGTTGATCGGCCTGTCGTCGGTGGTGCTGGTGATGATCATCGGCCAGCCGCGCATCTTCATGATCATGGCCCGCGACGGCCTGCTGCCGCCGGTGTTCACCAAGATCCACCCCGAATACCGCACCCCGCACATCAACACGGTCATCACCGGCATCGGCATCGCCCTGCTGGCGGCGCTGTTCCCGCTGGACGTGCTCGGCGAGCTGACCTCGATGGGCACCCTGATCGCCTTCGCCGCGGTCTGCGCCGGTGTGCTGATCCTGCGCCGCACCCAGCCCGACCTGCCGCGGCCGTTCCGCATCCCGTTCGCCTGGGGCGTCTGCCTGGCCGGCATCTTCAGCTGCCTGGCGCTGCTGTCGACGATGACCGCCCACAACTGGCTGCTGATGGTGGTCTGGACCGCGGTCGGATTCGCGATCTACTTCCTGTACGGCTACCGCCACAGCAAGCTGCGACGCTAAGGCGTTCAGCCCCCGGAGACGGCGCGGGCGACCCGCGCCGTCTTTGTCTGCGCCATTGTTTTAAACTCGCGGCATGAACACCGCCCTGCCCTACGACCCCCAGCGCCTGGCGCATTGCGCCGGCGAGATCATCGTCAACGTGCGCGAGCTGTCGGCACTGGGCTGGACGCCCGCCACCAGCAGCAACTTCTCGCAGCGCCTGGACGGGCAGCACGTCGCCATCACCGTGTCCGGGCGCGACAAGGGCAAGCTGGTCGAGTCCGACATCATGGTCGTCGACCTCGACGGCGCCCCGGTCGCCACCGCCCAGAAATCCTCGGCCGAGACCCTGCTGCACACCCAGCTGTACAAGCGCTTCCCCGAGATCGGCTGCGTCCTGCACACCCACTCGCAGACCCAGACCGTGGCCTCGCGCCTGTACTCAGGCCAAGGCCACGTGCATCTGGAAGGCTACGAACTCTTGAAAGCCTTCGCCGACAACACCACCCACGAGATGAGCGTCGAGCTGCCGGTGCTGCCCAACAGCCAGGACATGCACACGCTGGCCGCCCAGGTCGATGCCCTGCTCGACCGCCAATGCATGTGGGGCTACCTGATCGACGGCCACGGCCTGTACGCCTGGGGCCGCGACATGGCCGAAGCACGACGCCACCTGGAAGCATTCGAATTCCTGCTCGCCTGCGAACTGGAATTGAGGAGGTTGCAGCGATGAGCCGCTTGCGCATTTTTGCCGAGAACGACACCACCACCCCACACCTGAGCACCACCGACCAGGCGCAGATCGCCCGCGAGCTCGCCAGGATCGGCGTTGCGTTCGAGCAGTGGCAGGCCAACGCACCGGTCGCCCCGGGTGACGCGCCCGAGAAGATCATGGACGCCTACCGCGCCGACATCGACCGCCTGGTCGCCGAGCGCGGCTTCAAGACCGTCGACGTGGTCAGCATCGCCCCGGACAACCCGCAGCGCGAGGCGATGCGGACCAAGTTCCTCGACGAGCACTTCCACAAGGAAGACGAGGTGCGCTTCTTCGTCGCCGGTTCCGGCCTGTTCACGCTGCATGTGGACGACCGCGTCTACGAGATCAAATGCGAACAGGGCGACCTGATCGCCGTGCCGGACAGCACCAGGCACTGGTTCGACATGGGCCCGGAGCCGAGCTTCGTCGCGATCCGCTTCTTCACCGAGCCGGACGGCTGGGTCGGCCACTTCACCGGCACCGACATCGCGCAGAAGTTTCCGCGCTACGAGAAAGGCCAGGCGGGCTGAGGCCTGGCTGCCCCAGTCCATCCCTCAACTTCCGTCATTCCCGCGAAGGCGGGAATCCAGCGACTTGGCTTTCGGCTTCAAATGCGCATGGAGCAGAGTCACTGGATCCCCGCCCTCGCGGGGATGACGAATCAGCAACGACAACGCAGATTCGACCATGACCATCCGCGCCATCCTCACCGACATCGAGGGCACCACCAGCAGCATTTCCTTCGTCAAGGACGTGCTGTTCCCGTACGCGCGCCGCGCCCTGCCCCGCTTCGTCGCCGCGCGTGGCAAGGAGCCGGCGGTGCGCAAGTGGCTGGACGCGGTCGCCACCGAGAACGGCGGCATGTGCGACGACCGCATGGTCGTGGAGGTGCTGCAGGGCTGGATCGACGAGGATCGCAAGCACACCGCGCTGAAAGCGCTGCAGGGCATGATCTGGGCCGACGGCTACAGGAGCGCCGACTTCAGCGCGCACATCTACCCCGACGCCGCCGCCGCGCTGCGGGCCTGGCACGGCGCTGGCCTGCCGCTGTACGTGTACTCGTCCGGCAGCGTGCCGGCGCAGCGGCTGTTCTTCGGCCACAGCGACGACGGCGACCTGACGTCGCTGTTCTCCGGATGGTTCGACACCGAGATCGGCGGCAAGCGCGACGCCGACAGCTACCGCCGCATCGCCGAGGCGATCGGCCTGGCGCCCTCGGAGATCGTGTTCCTCTCCGACGTGGTCGAGGAACTCGATGCCGCCCGCACCGCCGGCATGGGCACCGCCCTGATCGATCGCCTGCAGGACTACCCGCAGCCGCGCCACGGCAATGCGACCAGCGGGCATGCCCGCGTCGAGTCGTTCTCCGAACTGACTCCGTAATCCGCCGCCGGCCTTACAGGCGATTGAGGCTGCGGATCCGCACCTCGTCGCTGGCGACGCCGTGGCTGTCGGCCGCCTGCTCGCGGATCTTCTGCAGCAGGTCGGCCGGATCGAAGGTCTGCGGGTCGTCCACGGCATAGGCCAGCGTCGCCTGCCCCCAGACCTTGAACTTGCCACCGAGCAGGATCTCGTAGTCGGCAAAATAGAAGATGTGACTCATCGCCTGCGTACCTGCACTCAGGTACCGACGTGAAACTCGCTTTCGCAGGCGGAACAACCCAGGTGTTCGAGCGCGATCGACAGCGCCAGCGTGTAACTCTGCGCGCCATAGCCGCTGACCCAGGTCAGCCGCGGCCCACACACCGGGCTGATCAGGCGCTCCGGCACGTCCGGTGCGTCGTCATGTACTTCGATATACGGCACGGCGAGATCGTCAAGCACATCGCGCACGGCAGCGCTGGCGCGCACGCAGGTACCCGGGTCGAGCAGCACGAATTCGGCCTGATCGCCGCGCGTGCGGCGCAGGCATTCGACCAGTTCCGCTTCGGAACGGCAGATGCGCAACTCCACGGTCTTGCCCGCTGCTGCGGCACGCTCGGTCAGCGACCGACGCACGACATCGGGAACCAGCGGCAGCGCATTGCCGTGGGCGCTGTGCTCGGGGCCACGGATGATGACGATCGACACGGTGTTTCTCGCTCCGCGTGGGAGGGCGCGGATGCTGCGCACTGTAGGCGCGGCTCGCGTAAACACTCCATTGCCGCAGGCATCGACGGACGTAACTTTGACGTAAAGACGACGGATCACCTCAACGAGAAGCCGCGCTCAGTGGATCTTCTCGCCTTTGGCCAGCATCTCGACGAACTTGGCCGCGCGCGCCAGTCGCGTTTCCGGTTTCTTGGCCGTGTGCACGCGCCAGCAGAATGCGTAACGGTTGGTCCTGTCGAGTTGCTCGAAGAACGCGCGCGCCGTGGGGTTGCCGGCCAGGGCATCGGCCAGTTCGACCGGCACGTCCATGCTGCTGGCGGCGTGGTAGGCGGCCTGCCAGCGACCATCGGTTCGGGCCGCCTCGACCTCGCGCAGGCCCGCCGGCTGCATGCGTCCGGCCGCGAGCAATTGCTCGATCTTGCCGACATTGATCTTCGACCACAGGCTCTTCGGCCGCCGCGGCGTGAAACGTTGCAGGAAATAGCGCTCGTCGCAGGCACGCTTGAGGCCGTCGATCCAGCCGTGACACAACGCCACGTCCAGCGCTTCGGCGTAAGTGACCGAGACGATGTCCCTGCCGTTCTCGGACGCGCCCTTCTTGGCGATCTTCAGCCACACCCCCGCTGCGACGCCGTGCCTGGCCAGCCATTTTTCCCAGGCCGCGGCGTCGTGAAACAGCTGGATCGGCAAGTCGGTCGGCAACGTGCTGGTCATGGCACTACTCCTGGGCCTGGTCGAGCCGGTATCGGGTCTGCGCACGCTGCTCGCCCTGCCACGGGTCGAAGGCGCGGACCTCGATGCGGTGCTCTCCGAGGGCGAGATCGGTCGGCAAGGCGCCGCGCCACAGGTGCGTGGACGGGTCGGCTTCGGGCGAACGGTCGTAACCGCGCAGGCGAGCGGCGTTGTCGTCGGCGAGGTTTTCGGCCAGCAAGCGCGGATCGGGTTGCGCGACGCGACGCATCGGCTTCCACTCGCCGCCGTCGACTCGGTATTCGACGCGGCTGCCCGCCTCGCCCATGTACACGTTGGCGTAGACACCCCAGGCCGGGTACGCACCCCGGCGCAGCACCTTCGGCGCGTGCAGCGCGATGGTCTGCTCCGCTGGCGCACGCGCGACCTGGTAACGCAGCGCATAGTCGCCGTCGTGCTTGAGCGTCAGCCAAGCGTAGCCGTTGGGCGTACCGTCGCTCATCATCGTGTCGGGGATGCCCTGTGCGTCCTTGACGCCCGACCAGAACGCGCCACAGGAAGCACCGACGTTGTACTCGTGCAACGGCTGCGCGCCGTGCCAGCCGGTCTGCGCGTCATGGCGGTAGTGGCGCTGGTTGTGGGTGTGCGCGCTGAGCAGCAGCACACGGCGGTGGTCCTTGAGCAGGGCGAACAGGCGCTCGCGGTCGCCACGACGGAACGTCTCCACGCCCGGCAGCGGCTCGAACAACGGAATGTGCACGGAAATCACCACGCGCCGATCCTTGGGCAGCGTGGCCAGATAGGCCTCGATAAAGGCGATCTGGTCATCGCGCAGGCCGCCGATGTAGGACGGCTTCTGTCCCGGCCGGTAGACCACGTCGTCGAGCACGATGAAGCTGGCCTGCGCTTCCTCCCAGGCATAGGTGTCCGGTCCGTAGACATTGCGGAAGCTCAGCAGCGAGTCCTCGTCGCGGCCGGCATCAAAATCGAGATCGTGATTGCCGGGCACGTGCAGCCACGGGACTCCCAACTGCGCGGTGACTCGGTTCATCGCCGGGTACAACGTCAGATCGTCGTTGACGATGTCGCCCAGGCTCACGCCGAGCCGCGCCGAGTGCTGGCCGAGCAACGGTGCGACGATGTCGCGCTCGTAATAGCCGACATCAGCCAGGCTCTTGGGTTGCGGGTCGCCGAATACCAGCAGTTCCAGGTCGCGTTGCGCGCGTGGCGCCCGCTGCAGGGCGAAATCGAAGCCGGTCGCTGGTATGGCCCGGGCGCTGATACCGTCGTAGCGCAACCGCGGCGGATCTTGCCGGTACAGGTGATACCAGAAATGCGGCAGGCCGTTGTCACCGGTGGCCGTGGCGTAATCCGGTGGCTTGATCACGAACAGCGTGCTTCCTTCGATCGACGGCAATGCGTAGCGGCCCTGTGCATCGGTGCGGACGATGTCGCGCCCATTGGACACCTTGATGCCGGCGATGCCGCGCTCACTGCCGTCGCGTCGGGCGTTGCCGTTACTGTCCTGGTAAACCGTGCCCGTGACCTGGGCTGGAAGCTGCGCATACGCAGCAAACGGGAAGACCAGGAGGACGCATGAAAAGACTAGAGGCAGCAGTCGTGACATCGAGGTCCGCACAGACATGGGATGCGCCGATTATCAGCCCGATTCGTGACCACTGGAAAGCAGGCGCGCAATGCAAAACACCCGGGACGGTGCCCGGGTGTGGCTAGACAATTGATGCCCTTACTGTGAGCCTGCGTCGCCGTGACGTTGGCGCAGCAAGGCATCCACATCGCCCAGCCCCAGTCCGCGCGCGCGCAGCAGCACCAGCAAGTGGTAGAGCAGGTCGCCTGCTTCACCGAGCAGTGCGGCGTCATCCTGTGCCACCGCCGCCAGTGCCGTCTCCACGCCCTCCTCGCCGACCTTCTGCGCGATGCCACGCACGCCGCCTTCAAACAGCCGCGTGGTGTAGCTTCCGGCCGGGCGCGCGTGTTCGCGCGTAGCGATCAGCGCGTCCAGCTGGGGCAGGAATGCCGGGGCCACCCCGGTTCGCACCGATGCCGCCTCCCACCCCGGTGCATGCTCGAAACAACTGACACGATCAAGATGACAGGTCGGCCCCTGCGGACGCGCCTGCACCAGCAGGGTGTCGCTGTCGCAATCCGCCTCGATGCTGACCAGGTCGAGAGTGTGGCCGGAGCTTTCGCCCTTGGTCCACAAGCGCTGCTTGCTGCGGCTGTAGAAGGTCACCCGGCCACTGTCCAAGGTGGCCTGCAATGCAGCGCGGTCCATGTAGCCAAGCATCAGCACGCGCAGCGAATCGGCGTCCTGCACCACGGCTGGCAGCAGCCCGCCCTGCTTGTCCCAGGCCAGGTGGTCGAACGAAAACTCCGCAGGTTGGATGCCGGCCTCACTGCCCATTGCGCACCTCGATGCCCTGTCCGTGCAGGTGCCGCTTGAGTTCGGGAATGCGCACGCTGCCGGAATGGAACACGCTGGCGGCAAGTGCGGCGTCGACGTCGGCTTCGCGGAACACCGTGGCGAAGTGCGCGGCCGTTCCCGCACCGCCAGAAGCCACCAGCGGCACTCCGCAGCGCGCGCGCACCGATTGCAGTTGCTCGATGTCGTAGCCGTCGCGCACGCCATCGCTGCCCATGCAATTGAGCACGATTTCGCCGGCGCCGCGCTGTTGTGCCTCGTCCACCCAGTCCAGCGTGCGCCGGGCCAGGGCTATGGTGCGCGTTGGATCGCCGGTGTACTGGCGCACGCGCCACTGCCCGTCGTCGTCGCGCAAACTGTCGATGCCGACCACCACGCACTGCACGCCGAATGCATCGGCCAGCTCACCGATCAACGCCGGTCGCTCCAGTGCCGGCGTGTTGACCGATATCTTGTCGGCACCGGCATGCAGCACCGCGCGGGCGTCGTCGACGTCACGGATGCCGCCGGCGACGCAGAACGGGATGTCGATCATCCGCGCCACCCGTTCGACCCAGGCACGGTCGACACTGCGGCCCTGTGGGCTGGCGGTGATGTCGTAGAACACCAGTTCGTCGGCGCCGTCGTCGCGATAACGCAGCGCAAGCTCGACGATGTCGCCCATGTCGACATGATCGCGAAAGCGTACGCCCTTGACCACGCGTCCATCGCGCACATCCAGGCAGGGGACGATGCGCCGGCTCAGCATCGTCGTACCTTGTTCAAGGCATCGCCCAGGGCGAAGCGCCCTTCGAGCAGGGCCTTGCCAAGTACGACGCCGCCGCAACCGGCCGCATGCGCGGCCACGATGTCATCGGTGTCACGGATGCCCCCGGAGGCTTGCACGCTAAGCTGCGGCGCCAGCGTGCGCAGATACCGGTACAGGTCGAGGTTGGGACCGCTGAGCATTCCGTCGCGGGTGATGTCCGTGCACAGCAGGTGGCGCACGCCGATATCGGCAAATCGCCTTACCAATGGCTCGATCTGCATACCGCTGTCCTGGGTCCAACCGGCGACCGGCAGACACCATTGCCCGTCCCCGGACTGACGCGCGTCGAGTGCGATCGTGATGTGCTCGGCACCGAAGCGCCGGACCCAGCCGATCACGCTTTCGGGATCACGCACTGCAAGCGAACCGATCACGACGCGATCGGCGCCGGCATCGAGGATTGCCTCGACGTCGGCCTCGCTGCGCACGCCGCCGCCGGTCTGCACGCGTAACCAGGTCGATGTGGTGATCGCATGCAGCAGCGGCGCCAACGTGTAGCCGCCGTAGCGTGCCGCATCGAGATCTACCAGGTGCAGCCAGCGCACGCCCGTCTCGGAGTAGCGGCGCGCCAATGCGATCGGTTCGTCGTCGTAGCGTGTCTCCTGCGCGTAATCGCCCTGACGCAGGCGCACCACGTGGCCATCGCGCACATCGATCGCGGGATAGACCTGGAAATCCGTGCATGGCGACACGGACGATTGCGGAAGAATCGGCGGCGCAATGCTCATGCCGCCTCCATCGCCAGGAAATTGGCGAGCAGGCGGCTGCCGGCCGCGGCCGAACGCTCCGGGTGGAACTGCGCGCCAAAGCAGCTGCCGCGCCCGACCACGGCAGCGAACGTGTCACCGTGGGTCGCGGTGGCCAGCGTGTCCGCGCTCACCGGCGCGGCATAGCCGTGCACGAAGTAGGCATGGGCACCGTCATCGATGCCGTCCAGCAAGTCGGCTGCTCCACGATGCTGCAGTCGGTTCCATCCCATGTGTGGCACACGTATCTCCGGTGCTGGCTGAAGTCTGGCGATGCGGCCGGGTAGCAGGCCCAGGCATTCGACGTCGCCCTCCGCCGAGGACTCGTACAGCAACTGCATGCCCAGGCAGATCCCGAGCAGCGGCTGTTGCAGCCGACGGATCGGCTCGACCAGCCCGAGCGAGCGCAACCGCGCCATCGCCGGTGCCGCCGCGCCGACCCCGGGCAGGATCACGCGCTTGGCGGCCGCGATCATGTCCGGATCGGCACTCAGCACAGCGCGCGCGCCCAACCTCTCGAGTGCGTAACGCACCGAGCCGATGTTTCCCCCACCCCAGTCGATCAGCACGACGTCGCTCACGGCCGCCACCTACAACTGCCCCTTGGTGCTGGGCAAATCGCGGCCGTCGCGGCGGATCGCCTGGCGCAGCGCACGCGCGACGGCCTTGAAGCAGGCCTCGACCTGATGGTGGTCGTTGTCGCCTTGCACCTGCAGGTTGAGGTTGAGCCCGGCGCTTTCGCACAGCGAACGGAAGAAATGCGGCACCAGCTCGGTCGGCAGGTCGCCGACGCGCTCGCGGGTGAAACCGCCGGAGAACACGAAATACGGTCGCCCCGAGAAATCCAGCGCAGCACTGGCCAGGCTCTCGTCCATCGGCAGGGTGAACCCGTAACGACCGATGCCGCGCTTGTCGCCCAGCGCCTCGCGCAGCGCCTGGCCCAGTGCCAGGGCACTGTCCTCGACGGTGTGATGCTCGTCGATGTGCAGGTCGCCGTCGCAACGCAGTTCCAGGGCGAAGCCGCCGTGCTTGCCGATCTGTTCGAGCATGTGATCGAAGAAACCCAGCCCGGTTGTGATCCGCGGTTCGGCGGTGCGATCAAGATCGACGCGCACGCTGATGCGGGTCTCGCGGGTGTCGCGGCGCACGCTGGCGGTGCGCGGTGCATCGACCAGGGCATGGGCAATGCCCGGCCAGTCCCAGTCGCCGCCGAACTGCTCGGTGCGCAGTTGAAAAGCACGAACACCGAGGTTGCGGGCAAAGCCGTTGTCGGTCTCGCGGTCGCCGACCATCGCCGAGCGCGCCCAGTCGACACCGCGGTCCTTGAGATACGGCAAGGCCAGGCCGATGCCCGGCTTGCGTGTCGGCGCGTTGTCGGCCGGCAGGCTGGTGTCGATCAGCACGTCGCGAAAGACGATGCCCTGGCTGGCGAACACCTGCAGCATCAACTGGTGCGGTCCGTCGAAGTCGGCCTGGGGGAACACGCTGGTACCCAACCCGTCCTGGTTGGTGATCATCACGAACTGGTAGCCGGCATCGCGCAACTGCAGCAACGCCGGGATCACCCCCGGCACGAAGCGCAGCTTGTCGAAGCGGTCGATCTGGAAGCCGGCCGGCTCCTCGATCAGGGTGCCGTCGCGATCGACAAACAGGATGGGCATCGTGCTCATGCCGCGCCCTGTCCGCTGGCCAACACGTCGATCACCGCCGCGTTCTGCTCCGGCGTGCCGATGCTGATACGCAAGGCATCGTCAAGCCGCGCGGCTGCGCGCAGATCCCTCACCACCACGCCGGCCGCAAGCAGGCGGTCGAACACGCACTGGGCATCGTCAAAACGCACCAGCAGGAAGTTTGCCTGCGAGGGATAGACCGTGCGCACGCCCGACAGGCCTTGTAATCGACGGTACAACGTATCGCGCTGTTGGCACGCGTCGGCGACGTGCGCGGCCGTTGCCGCGCGCGCCGGCACCGACAATGCCTGCACGGCAAGCTCGACGCACGGTGCCGGCAGCGGATACGGCGCCTGGCAACGTCGCAGCAGGGCGATCAATTCCGCGTCGGCGATCACGCTGCCAAGTCGCGCAGCGGCCAGCGCATGCGCCTTCGACAATGTGTGCAGCACGACGATGTTGCGCTGCTGCGCAATCAGGCCGACCACCGATTCGGCATCGGCATAGTCGAGGTAGGCCTCGTCCACCACCACCAGCGCGCGGCCTTCAACCTGCCGCGCCAATGCGGCGATGGCCTCTCTCGGCAACGGCTCGCCAGTTGGATTGCCGGGCGAGCACAGGAACACGATCTTCACGTCCTGCGTTGCCACCGTTGCAGCAATCGCAGCGAAGTCGCAGTACCAGCCCCAAGCTTCATCGCGCAATGGCACGTCGACCACGCGACTACCGTGCAGGCGCGCGCTGACCGCGTACATGCCGAACGTCGGCGACGTCACCAGCACCGCATCGGCGCCCGGACGACACACGGCACGCACCAGCAGGTCGATGCCCTCGTCGCTGCCGCGTCCGGCCAGCAACTGCTCCGGGGCGCAGCCGTAAAGATCGGCCAATGCCGCACGCAGGCGCGGCGGCTGCGGATCGGGATAACGGCGCAGGTCGCCATCGCGGTCGGCCGGATTGAGCCACGCCGACTCGTTGGCATTGAGCCAGATGCGGCCATCGAGCTTGTCGCTGCGCGCGGAGCGGTAACCGGCGAAATCACGCAGATCCTCGCGCACCAACGCCAGTGGGCTGGGAGAAAGCGGCGCAGCTGCGCTCGTGCGGGTCGCGATGACCGTGCTCATGCCGCCACCGCCTGCAGGCGCAGCGCCACCGCCAGGCGGTGCGCGTCGAGTCCTTCGGCCGTTGCCAGCTCGACCGCGCACGGCCCGATGGCGGCGATGCCTTGCGGCTGCACCTCCTGCACGGTGATCGCGACCTGGAAGCTGGCAACGTTGAGGCCGCCGCTGTAACGCGCCGCGCCGCTGGTCGGCAGCACGTGGTTGGTGCCGCTGCAGTAGTCGCCGAGTGCCTCCGGCGCCCAATCGCCGAGGAACACCGAGCCAGCGGCCTGCACCTGCGGCAGCCACGCGCGTGCGTCGCGCACGGCCAGGATCAGGTGTTCGGGGGCGTAACGGTTGCTGATCTCCAGCGCCTGCGCGATCGTGGCGACGCGGATCGCGCGCGAGGACTGCAGTGCCTGCCGAGCGATCGCCGCACGCGGCAAGGCCGCGAGTTGCTCGGCCAGGTGTTCGCTGACGGCGGCGATCAGTGTGTCGTCGTTGCTGAGCAGGATCGCCTGCGAATCCGGGCCGTGCTCGGCCTGCGACAGCAGGTCGGCGGCGACGAAGGCCGGGTTGGCGCCGGTGTCGGCAATCACCAGCACCTCCGACGGGCCGGCCGGCATGTCGATCGCGGCGCCGTCGTCGGCCAGTGCGACCTGGCGTTTGGCCTCGGTGACGTAGGCATTGCCCGGGCCGAACAGCTTGTCACACCGGGGCACGCGTTGCGTGCCGAAGGCCATCGCCGCGATCGCCTGGGCGCCACCGATCTTGAAGACCCGGGTGATGCCGCAACGCTGCGCCGCGTACAAAACCGAGGGATCGGCACTGCCGTCGCGACGCGGCGGCGTGCACAGCACCACGTCCGGGCAGCCGGCCAGTTGCGCCGGCACACCAAGCATCAATGCCGTCGACGGCAGCGGCGCCGAGCCGGCCGGCACATACAGGCCGACGCGCCGGATCGGCCGCAGCACGCGCTCGCAGTACACGCCCGGCGCGGTGTCGATGCCGTACGGCGCGGTCATGCCGGCCTGGTGGAAACCGGCGATACGGTCAGCCGCCTCGTCGATGGCGTTGCGCAGGGCCTCGGGCAAACCGGTGACCGCCGCGCAGAATTCGTCGGCAGCCACGGCGAAGTCGTCCAGCGCGACACCGTCGAAGCGTGCGCCGAGCGCACGCACTGCGGCATCGCCGTCGCTGCGCACGTCATCCAGGATCGCCCGCACCGCTGTCGACGTAGTCGCCAGCGTCTGCTGTGCAGGGCGTCGCAGCAACTGCTCGCGCTGCTGCGCATCGAGCAGGCTCCAGTCTTCACGCTGGAGTATTGCAACCGTCGTCATGCCAGCATGCCCTCCACCGGCAGCACCATCAGCCCGCGTGCACCGGCGCGCTTGAGGTCTTCCAGCCGCTGCCAAGTCACCGCGCCGTGGCACAGGGCCTGCAGTGCAAGATCGTCGGCACCGTCCAGTTGCATCACCGTCGGCGCCTCGGCGTCGGGCAGCAACGGCAGCAGGTCCGGCAGCACCCGCCGCGAGGCCTGGAACAACAGCAGCTTGCTGTGACGGATGCGCAGGGCGCCATCGAGGCGACGCAGCAGCAACTCGGCGAGCTCGCCGCGCGCGGCGTCGAGGGTCTCGACCGGGCCGGCCAGCACCGCCTCGCTTTCGAGCAGGGTCATCACCGGCTTGAGCTGGTTGGCGGTCAACGTGGCGCCGCTCGACACCAGGTCGCAGATCGCTTCGGCCTGGCCCAGCCGCGGCGCGATCTCGACCGAACCCGACAACAGCACGACCTCGGCGGCGATGCCCTGCCCGGCCAACCACTGCGACAGCAACGCCGGGTAGCTGGTGGCGATGCGCTTGCCGGTCAGTTGTTCCGGCCCTTGCCAGTCCCAGGCATCGGGCACCGCCAGGGCCAGTCGGCAACCGCCGAAACCCAACGCCCGCCATTCGCGGAATGCCGGCGCGGCGCCGTTGCCGACGCGCCCGCCGCCCTGCTCCAGAAGCACGTTGCGGCCGACCACGCCGAGGTCGCAGACGCCGTCGGCGATCAGGCCGGGAATGTCGTCGTCGCGCACCAGCAGCAGGTCGACCGGCAGGCTCTCGCCATAGCAGAACAGGCGGTCGCGGCTCTCGCGCCAGCTCAGACCGCACGAGGCCAGCAGCGCGCGCGCCGGCTCGGCCAGACGGCCGGATTTCTGGATGGCGATACGCAGGCGGTCGCGGACCGGCGTGCTGGCGGGAGGACTCATGGCGGGGATCTCTGGTTACTCGGTGCGAGCCGGCACGTGCCGACTGCTGATGGCGGCGGCATATCCGCCGGCGCCGCGTTCGAGCGTGCGCGCGACGCGGCCGATGGTGGTGACGCTGACCTGGGTACGGTCATGGATCTCACGGTACGGCACGCCCTCGACCAGCAGCGGCACGACGCGCCAGCGGTCGGTCATGGCCTCCAGCTCGGCCGGGGTGCACAGGTCCTCGAGGAAGGCACAGACCTCGTCAACCCCGCGCAGGCCCAGCAGGGCCTCGGCCAGGCCCACGATCGCCCCCTCCTGGCCATCGCTGTCTACGGAACGGCGCTTCATTTCATATATCCAATGTATTAATGCGTTAATACATTATTCGAAACGCAGACAGGGCGTCAACCCGGTACAACGGCGGCCTCATCCACCCATCCCTGCCGTTAAGGAAAGCAGACCGACCGGTCGCCCTCCGGCGACGCGCCACTCACGCAATCCGTGGCAAACATGTGCCGCAGGCGTGGAGCACTCACGGCCTGACGCCCTGGCGACAGGGCCGAGTCGGCCGGCGACCGGAAGGGGAAGGCATGGAGCGGGGAGTTGGCGGGTTCTGTCTGTGCTGTGCATTGAGCCTGTGGCTGCTCGTCACCGGGCCGGCACAGGCACAGTCGACGTTGCAACTCGACCGCGACGCCACACAGCAGTCGCTGGCGCAGTACACCCGTTACTACCACGACGTGTCCGCCACGGCCGATCTCGACACGGCGCTCCAGTGGCAAAAGCATGATCGCTTCGCCCCTCTGCCCGCCGGCCGTAACGAATTCGGCTTCCAGCCCGGCGCGTTCTGGTTCCACACGCGGATCATCAACCACAACGACGCCGAGCCGCGCTGGCTGCTGGTGCAGAACTTCGCCCTCAGCGATCGTATTGACCTCTACATCCGCTATCCCGACGGCCACGTCGTGCACCAGACCGGCGGCGACAGCCTGCCGTTCCGCACCCGCAGCGTGCCCTACCGGCATCCGAACTTCTGGCTCGACCTGCCGGCCGCGCACCCGGTCGATGTGTTCATGCGCGTGCACAGCCAGAATTCGATGCAGGTGCCGCTGACGCTGTACACCCCGATCGCATTCGCCGAAATGCTGCGCGACGCACAGCTCGGCATCGGCCTGTATTACGGCATCCTGGTGGCACTGTTTTTCTACAACCTGGCGCTGTGGCTGATCCTGCGCGACGCCAGCTACGCCTGGTACCTGTTCCACCTGTCGGCATTCGGGCTGGTGCTGTTCACGCTCAACGGCCTGGGCTTCCAGTACCTGTGGCCGGACCTGCCATGGCTGGCCGACAAGTCGGTGCCGCTGTCGATCTGCCTGTCGCAGATCGGCGTGCAGCAGTTCACCCGGGTGTTCCTCGGACTGCGCGAACGCTGGCCCATGGGCGACCGCACCAGCCTGGCACTGATCGTCTTCTTCATCCTGCTTGCATTGGCCTCGGCCGCATTGCCCTACCGCGTCATCTCGCCGGTGACGACGACCTCGGTGCTGCTCAGCGTCGCCTGGATCGTGGCGGTCTCGATCGTCGTGCTGCGCCGCGGCTACGCGCCGGCGCGGCTGTTCCTGCTGGCTTGGGCGATGTTCCTGCTCGGCACTGCGATGTTCGCCGCGATTGCGTTCGGCGTGCTGCCGAAAAACTTCTTCACCGAGTACGGCGTGCAGATCGGCTCGGCGCTGGAGATGCTGCTGCTGTCGGTCGCGCTGGGACAGCGCTATGCGGCGCTGCGCAGCGAAAACGACCGGATCGTGCGCGAGTCCCGGGACCTGCTGGAGCACAAGGTGGAGCAGCGCACCGCCGAGCTGCGCAGCGCGCTCGGCCAACTCGAGGACGCGCACGCGCGCCTGCGCGAATCCAGCCAGCGTGACGGCCTGACCGGCCTGCACAACCGCAGTTACTTCCGCGACGGCTTCGAGACCCTGCTGCGACAAGCGCGCGAGCACGGGCGGCCGCTGTCGCTGCTGATGATCGACCTCGACAACTTCAAGCAGATCAACGACCGCCATGGCCACCTGATCGGTGACGACTGCCTGCGCTGGACCGCGCGCACGCTCGGCCAGGCGCTGCGTGCGCACGAAGCGCTGCTGGCGCGCTTCGGCGGTGAGGAATTCGTGGTCGCACTGCCTGGCCTGGACATGAAAGCAGCGACGCGGGTGGCCGAGGACCTGCGCCAGCACCTGCGCGACCTGCCCTGCCGCAGCGGCGAACTCAGCATCGTGATCACCGCCAGCATCGGCGTGCACGCCATCACCACCGTCACCCGCAGCGGCATCGACCCGCTGCTGCAGCTCGCCGACCAGGCGCTGTACCGCGCCAAGGCCGACGGCCGCGACTGCGTGCGCACCTCCGAGGCGGAGCCGGCCTGACGCCAGCCCGGCTCAGCTCAACTGCGCGCCGCTGCCAGCACCACGCCGTCGCGGACCAGTCGCACTGCGGTGGCGACTTCGCCATCGAGCGCGCGATCACGGTCGAGAAACGGAATCTCGGCACGAATCGCCGCATGCGCGGCGGCGACCGCGCGGCCGGGATGGAACTCCTCGGCCGCCGACAACTCGGCGCGCAGGCCCTCCACCTCGGCGATGAAGGTCTCGTAGTCGGCATCGGCAACCGGCCCGCCCTGCACCTTCGTCGCCAGCGCGCGCGCATCGGCGCGGTCGGCCAGGTCGCGCGCGGCATTGATCATGTCGCGACGCAGGTCCAGTGCCTGCGCGGCGGTGTACAGCTCCAGCGCCAACACCTTGCCGAGGTCATCAGCCATCGCCAGCACGTGGCGCGCCTCGTTGGCGCCCATCGAGACATGATCCTCGGCGTTGGCGCTGGTCGGTATCGAGTACACCGAGGCCGGATGCGCGCGGCTGGCCAGATCATTGACGATGGCGGCGGCGGTGTACTGCACGATCATGTGGCCGGACTCGGTCGCGTCCTCGTTACCGATCAGGAAGCCGGGCAAACCGTCGTTGGTGGCCGGGTCGACCAGCTTGTTGAGGCGGCGCTCGGAGATGCTGGCCAGCACCGGGATCGCCGCCTTGACATAGCTCATCGCCAGCGCCAGCGGCATGCCGTGGAAGTGGCCGGCCGAGATCACCTGCTGCTCGACGAAATCGGCCTTGGCATCGGGGAACACGATCGGGTTGTCGGTCAGCGCGTTGAGCTCGATCTCGAGCACGCGCGCGGCCTGTGCCACGGCATCGCGCACCGCACCGTGCACCTGTGGGATGCAACGCAGCGAGTAGCTGTCCTGCGGCTGGTGCTTCTTGCCGCCGCGGAACGGACGGAAGCGCGTATAGAACTTCTCGCGGCCGTGGCGCTGGCTGAGCGGCACCCAGTCCCAGCCGATGTCGAAGCGCAGTGCCTGCGATTGCGGGGTGTCCCAGCTCTGCGGCTGCCAAGCGCGGAACTTCGGCACCAGGTGGTAGGGAATGTCGGCCAGCGTCGAGCCGTCGAGCAGGCGGCGCAGGTTGGTGGCCGTCTGCACCTGGCCCGGGTGCGGACGCAGCGCGTGCACCTCCTCGGCAAAGGCACCGAGACGGCCGGCGAAGGCGTCGATGGTCATCGCCGCGGCGAGGTCGGCGGTATCGAGCAGTTCCTCCAGCCGCGCCAGTGCCAACACGCCGCACGCCAGCATCTGCGCGGTGCCGTTGTTCAGCGCCAGGCCTTCCTTGTAGGACAACGTCACCGGCGCCAGGCCGGCGCGCTGCAACGCCTCGCCACCGGCGATGCGCTCACCGCCATAGAACGCTTCACCGCCGCCCAGCAGAACGATCGCCAGGTGCGACAACGGCGCCAGGTCGCCGGAGGCTCCGACCGAACCCAACTGCGGCACCACCGGCACGATGCCGGCGTTGAGCATCGCCGTCAGCGCCTGCAGGGTCTCGACACGGATGCCGGAATGGCCACGCATCAGCGTGTTGATACGGATGCACAGCATCGCGCGCACGATCTCCGGTGCGAACGGCTCGCCGACGCACACGGCGTGGGTGACGATCAGGTTGCGCTGCAGCTCTTCGTGCAGGGTTTCCGACGACGGCCGGGCGCCGGGCAGCTGATCGCGCAGGTGATGCGCGCCGAGCAGGCGATCGGCGTTGCTGCCGAAGCCGGTGGAGACGCCGTAGATGGGCTCCTCGCGGCGGACCTGCTCAGCCAGGAAATCGGCCGCGCGCGCAACTGCCGGCAATTGCGCGGTGGAGAGCCCGACCTGCGCGCCGTAGGCCACGTCCACCAACTGCGCCCGCGTCAGCGAGCGGCCATCGAGTTGGATCGGTTTCATTGCTTTCGATTCCTCATAACTGCATACCACCTGGGCCTGCAACGCGGCGGCGCGCAGGCACTCCCCTGACGGTCTGATCACGACGGCGGCGCGTCAGCGCCCTGCCAAGGCGCGCGACTGCTCCAGCTCGACCCGCAACGTGCTGGCCAGCTCTTCGCGCGGCACGTCGAACTGCTCCTCGCGGGCCAGGTCCTTGACCGCGACCACGCCGCGCGCCTTCTCGTCGTCGCCGGCCAGCAACACGAAGCGGATGCCGGCACGCGAGGCGTACTGGAACTGCTTCCCGATCTTGCGTGCCTCCATCTGCACTTCGGTATTGATACCGGCAGCGCGCAGCCGTCGTGCGATTTCCAGCGCATCGGGCAGCGACTGCTCGTCCATCAACGCAACCATGGCCTGCACCGTGCTGCCCACCGCACCGCCGAGCAATCCGGCCTCGCGCAACTGCCAGAACAGCCGGGTCAGGCCGATCGAGATGCCGACGCCAGGCAGCCTGGACTTGGTGTAGTGGCTGGCCAGGTTCTCGTAGCGCCCGCCCGAGCAGATCGAGCCGATCTGCGGGAAGTCGTTCAGCGTGGTCTCGTAGACGGTGCCGGTGTAGTAGTCCAGGCCGCGCGCGATCGAGAAATTCAAGGCGTAGGCGCTCTCCGGCACGCCCAGCGCGCGCACCAGCTCCAGCACCTCGCGCAACTCGGCCACGCCTTCGCGCAGGGCGTCGTTGCCGCCACCAAGCGCATCGAGTTTGGCCAACGCATCGTCATGCGAGGTCGAGCGAATCTTGACGAAGTCGAGGATGGTCGCAACCGCCTCGGCGGACAGGTTGAAGCCCTCGCCGGTCAGCGTCTCGCGCACGTGCTCCTCGCCGCGCTTGTCGAGCTTGTCGACCTCGCGCAGCACCAACGCCTGCAGCTCGCCTTCGGCCACGCCCTGGGCCTCGAAGAAGCCGCGCATCAGCTTGCGGTTGTTGAGCTGGATGGTGAAGGCACCGATGTCCAACTCGGAGAACACCGCGTGGATCACCGCCGGCAGTTCGGCATCGAAGCGCACACTCAGCGCATCCTTGCCGATCACGTCGATGTCGCACTGGTAAAACTCGCGGAAGCGGCCGCGCTGGGCGCGCTCGCCGCGGTAGACACGCTGCATCTGGTAGCGACGGAACGGAAACGCCAGCTCGTGTTCGTGCTCGGCGACGTAGCGCGCCAGCGGCACGGTCAGGTCGAAGCGCAGGGCCAGTTCCGGCGTGCTGTCGCCGCCTTGCGACGCTTTTTCCAGGGCGCCGGTGGACTGGACGAAATAGACCTGGCGCTCGGTCTCGCCGCCGGACTTGGTCAGCAGCACCTCCGACAGCTCCATCACCGGCGTTTCCACCGGCAGGAAGCCGAAACGTTCGAAATTGCGGCGGATCGTGTCCAGCATGCGCTGGAAGGCGATCTGGTCAGGGGGCAGCAGCTCCATGACCCCGGGTGGGGTGCGCGGCTTGATCAAGCGGGACTCCAATGACGGCGGGGCGCGAGGCGGCCCGCAACAGGTGGAAAACCGTCCCAGTTTAGCGGTTGCGGCCGTCGCGACCCCAGCGGCATGAAGAAATTGCATTGCACCCCTTGCTCGGACCCGGGCGACTGGCTAGAATTTGCGGCCCAGCAGTCGGGGTGTAGCTCAGTCTGGTAGAGCGCTACGTTCGGGACGTAGAGGTCGCAGGTTCGAATCCTGTCTCCCCGACCATTTGCTGGAACCGATAAGGCCTTGAAAGCGCGACGCGTGCTTTCAGGGCCTTTTTCGTTGGCCTGGCCTATGGTTTGCCTTCCCGCGCTGCTTTCAGCCGAGCCACCAGGTCAGGCCACCATTGGCGAAGTACATAAGCACGCCGACCGCCATCACTTCATGCCAACTGCGCGAGACACGGATGCCAGTCCGTGCCGCTCGAGGCATGATGCGGCACTGTGCCGTACCCCAGTCGCACGCACCATCGACCCAATCCGCATGCCATTGACCGCCCAGCCCCTCCCGCACCACGGCCGCGACAGCCTGCTCCTGCTCACCTCCGACGGCGCCCGCGCTCAGGTCGGCCTCTACGGCGCGCAGGTCACGTCGTGGCAGCCAGTACCGGGGCGCGAGCGCCTGTACCTCAGTCCAAACGCCACGTGGACGACGGGCACCGCGATTCGTGGCGGCATCCCGGTGGTGTTTCCGCAATTCGGCGGACGCGGGCCACTTGCCAAACACGGGTTCGCACGCCTGAGCGATTGGCGCTTCCTCGGCATCGATGCCACCGCACTGGGCCAGCCCGCTGCCGTGCTTGAATTGAGCGACAGCGCCGATACCCGACGCCATTGGCCAACCCGTTTCCGCGCCAGACTGCACGTTGCACTGTCGGCCTCGGCGTTGCGCGTGGGCCTGGAAGTGCGCAACGAGGACACCGCTGCCGCCACGTTCACCACAGCCTTGCACACGTACCTGCGCGTGGACTCACTGGAGGGCACGGTGCTGGAAGGGCTGGAGCGCGCGCCCTATCTCGACAGCACCCGTGGTGACACACCCATGCCGGCGCAGGGCGAAGGCATCCGGTTCAACACGGAGACCGATCGCATCTACCCCGACAGCCCGCACGAAACGGTGCTGCATGGCCGCAACGGTCGCGTACGCGTACGCATGAGTGGCTTCAAAGACACCGTCGTCTGGAATCCCGGCGCGTCCCTGGCCGCCTCGATGGCGGATCTGGGCCCTGGCGAGCACGAACACTTTGTCTGCGTGGAAGCGGCCACGGTGATCGAGCCGGTGACACTGGCCTCCGGCGAATCCTGGTTGGGCTGGCAACAACTGGTCGACGAAAGCGACTGAGCTCCTGCCTCAATCGCGCATGTGCGACTCGGCGTGACGCACCTGCCCTTCGCCACGCACCACAAACCGCTCGATGGTCAGCGATTCCACGCCCATCGGCCCATAGGCGTGCAATCGCGTGGTCGAGATGCCGATCTCCGCCCCCAGCCCCAGCTGCCCGCCATCGTTGAAGCGCGAGGAGGCGTTGACCATCACCGCCGAGCTGCGGGTGCCGCGCACGAAGGCTTCGGCCGCCGCCGCGTCCTCGCTGGCGATCACTTCGGTGTGGTCGGAACCGTAGCGCGCGATGTGCGCCAACGCCTCATCGAGGCTGTCGACCACGCGTGCGGCCAGGATCAGGTCGAGGTATTCGGCAGCGTAATCGGCGTCGGTGACCGGCTTGACGTCAGCGGAGAGGACGCGGGTGCGTTCGCAGCCGCGCACCTCGACGCCACGCTGCGCCAGTCGCGCCAGCGCCATCGGCAGGAAGGTTGCGGCGATATCGCGGTGCACCAGCAGCGTCTCCAATGCGTTGCACACACCCGGGCGCGAAGCCTTGCCGTCGATCAGCAGATCCAGCGCCTTGGCTGGATCGGCGGCGCGGTCGACGTAAAGGTGGCACACACCCTTGTAGTGCTTGATCACCGGCACGCGCGCGTGTTCGGCGACGAAGCGGATCAGGCTCTCGCCGCCGCGCGGGATCGCCAGGTCGATCAGGTCGGACAGTTGCAACAGTTCCAGCACGTGCTCGCGTGCCGGGTCGGCCACGAGTGACACGGCCGCATCTGGCAACCCCTGCTCGCGCAAGGCCTGATGCAGGCATGCAGCGATGGCGGCATTGCTGGCGCGCGCCTCGGAGCCGCCGCGCAGCAGCACTGCGTTGCCGGCCTTCAGGCACAGGGCCGCGGCATCGGCGGTGACGTTGGGGCGGGCCTCGTAGATCATCGCGATCAGGCCGAGCGGCACGCGCTGGCGTTCGATCACGACGCCGTTCGGGCGTACTTCGCGGCGGGTCACCTGTCCCAGCGGATCGGTCTGTGCGGCGACTTCGCGCAGGCCCGTGGCCATTGCCGCGATACGCGCCTCGTCGAGCTTGAGCCGGTCGAGCATGGCAGCACCCAGGCCAGCGGCGCGGCCGCGCTCCAAGTCTTCGCTGTTCGCCGCGATCAATGCAGCGGCGTGGTGTTCCAGCAGTTGTGCCATGCGTTCGATCAGCCGCCGGCGGGAATCGCCATCGAGTGCCGCCATCACCAGCGATGCGTCGCGCGCACGCTCGGCAAGACTTCGGACGTAACCGCTCATGCCTTCACCTCTGGATCGACGACCAGCAATACCAGGTCGTCGCGATGGATCACCGACTCGCCGTAACGGAAGCCGAGCACGGATTCGATGTCGTTGCTGTGCCTGCGCGCGATCCGACCGATCTCCATGGCGCTGTACTGGGCCAGTCCGCGAGCGAATGGTGCGGCGTCGGCCCCGGTCGACACCACTTCGATCACATCACCGCGACGGAAGTCGCCTTCGACCGCCACCACGCCCCCCGGCAGCAGCGAGGCCCCCTGCCGATGCAGCGCCGCGGCGGCGCCGTCGTCGACCTGCAGTCGTCCCGACGAGGGGGCATGCCGCAACCACTGCTTGCGCGCGCGCAGGCGGTCGCCCTGGGGAAGCACCAGCGTGCCGTGCAAGCGGCCGTCGCCCAGCGCCTGCACGACGGCAGGATCGCGACCGCAGAACAACGCGGTCGGGATGCCGGCCGCGGTCGCTTTCGCTGCCGCTTCCAGCTTGGTACGCATGCCGCCGGTGCCCAGCTTGCCGGCGCCGCCGCTGGCGGCCAGCAGAAGCTCGGGCGTGATGCGCTCGACGCGGGCGATCGGGCGAGCATCGGGATCGCGCTGCGGGTGGGCGCTGTAGAGTCCGCCGATGTCGGTGGCGATCAGCAGCAGGTCGGCATCGACCAGCGATGCGACCGCCGCGGCAAGATTGTCGTTGTCGCCGAGCTTCAGCTCATCGACGGCGACGGCATCGTTCTCGTTGATGATCGGCAACGTGCCCAGGCGCAGAAGCTCGCGCAGCGTGGCGCGGGCATTGAGATAACGTCGGCGATTGCGCAGGTCGTCGTGGGTCAGCAGCACCTGCGCGACCGGGCGGTCGGAGAGCTGCTGCCAGAACCCCATCAGCGATGCCTGCCCGAGCGAGGCCAGGGCTTGCCGCAGCACCAGACTGTCGCCACCGGCGCCGATGCGGCCACGCCCGGCGGCCACGGCGCCCGACGACACCAGCACCACTTCGCGCTGCTGCGCGCGGGCTTCTTCGATGAAACGGGCAAGCCCCGCGGCGTAGCGTGGATCCAGTCCCGCTGCATCAGGCTGATCGCCAAAGCCGGCCAGCAGGCTGCTGCCGACCTTGAGCACGGCACGGCGCCAGTTCGGCAGCGATTGCGGGGAGAAGTCGGAAACGCTCATGGGCTCGGATCGGTAGCCCGGGTAAGGCCCTAGGCCGCATCCGGGTCGGCGGTAACTTGTCCGGGTGCGCTGCGCTTACCCGGGCTACTCATTGTGGATGGCGTGACCACGCCCGGCGATGAGGAAACCTCATGCCCTCATGCCGCAGCGAGCGCATCGAGCCGCTGCCGCAGCTCGCCCAAACGTAGGTCGGCAGCGGCGCCCGGCGACACGCGCGCGACCAGACTGGCTTCGGGATCGCCCTGCGCCCATCGCGCAGGATCGGCAGCCTGCTTGTAGGCCTCGCGGAACGGAAGCCCCGCGCGGGCCAGGTCCACGGCCAGATCGGTGGCGTACATCGACGGGTCGAGCGCTTCGCGCATGCGATCTGTCTTCCATTCCAGATTGCGCAGCAGATCTGGCAGCAGCTCCAGCGCCCCCAGGCCACGGCCGAAGGCATGGAAGATCGCCCCCTTGGAGAACTGCAGGTCACGGTGGTAGCCCGACGGCAGCGACAGCAGCTGCTCGATCTCGGTGCGCGCAGCGGCGGCGGCCGAATAGCTCGCGCGCATCAATTCAATGACATCGGGGTTGCGCTTGTTCGGCATGATCGAGCTGCCGGTGGTGTATTGCGCCGGCAGCGCGACGAAACCGAACTCGGCGCTGGTGAACAGGCTCAGGTCCCAGGCCAGGCGGCGCAGATCGAGCAGCGCCGACGACAGCGCCTCGATCGCCGCCATCTCGAATTTGCCACGCGAGATCTGCGCGTAGGTCGCCGCGACCTGCATGCGGCCAAAACCGAGTGCCGTGGTGGTGTGATCGCGCGCCAAGGGTAGGTTGACGCCATAACCGGCCGCACTGCCCAGCGGATTGGCGTCGACCCATTGCAGCGTCTGCAATGCACGTTGCGCGTTGTCGATGAAGCCCTCGGCCCAGGCCGCCCACCACATGCCGAGCGAAGACACCATCGCACGTTGCAGATGGGTGTAGCCCGGGAGCGGCACGCCCTGCTCGGCTACGGCGCGGGCCAGAGCGACCTGCGCAGTTTCGCGGCAGGTCGCCGCCACGCGCGCCAGGCGGTCCTTCAGCCACAGGCGCGTGGCGACCAGGATCTGGTCGTTGCGGCTGCGCCCAGTGTGGATCTTCTTGCCAGCGTCGCCGAGGCGTTCGACCAGGCGCGACTCGATCGCCGAATGGCAGTCCTCGTACTGCTCGTCGAGCACGAAACGGCCTGTGCTGAAGTCCTCGGCGAGCGTGCTCAGTTCGGTTTCGAGTCCGGCCAGTTCGTCGGTATCGAGGATGCCGATCTGCTGCAGGCCCTGCGCATGCGCGCGGCTGGCCTCGATGTCGAACAGGAAGAACTCGCGATCGAGGATCACGTCCTCGCCGGCGAGGAACTGCTGGATGCGGGCGTCGACCTTGACACCGGGTTTTTGCCACAACAGATCGGACATGACGACCTCTGACCTCGGAAACTGAATGTCACTCCCGCGTAGGCGGGAAGGACGGTTGAACATAACCTGCTCGTCTACTTCGGAATCCCGGCCATCTCGTCCAGACCGAACGCCAGGTTGAGATTCTGCAGCGCCTGCGTAGCTGCGCCCTTGAGCAGGTTGTCCTCGGTGGCGACCACGACCAGGCGCCGGCCCTCTGGCGACAACGTGAAGCCACCGAGCTCGACGTGATGGCGCCCGGCGATTCGGCTGACCCAGGGCGCTTCATCGCCAACCTCGACCAGCGGCTCGTCCGCGTAGCGATCAACATAGCGCGCCACGGCCTCATCGCGTGCGAAGGCGCGCGACAGCGGCAGGTTGGCAGTAATGGTCAGGCCGCGGAAATGCGGCGCCACGTGCGGAAGAAACTGCACCTCGTGGCCGAGCTGGCGCGTGACCTCGCGCTCGTGCACATGATTGGTCAACGCGTACGGCATCAGGTTGTCGCGCAGCTTGTCGGGGTCGTTCTTGTCCGACGGCGAAGTACCGGCACCGGAGTAGCCGGACACGCCGAAGCATTGTACCGGCCCAGCCAGCGCATCGAGCATCGGCACCACTGCCAGCTGCATCGCCGTGGCGTAGCAGCCAGGGTTGCTGATGCGACGCTGCCCGGTGTACTTCGCCCGCGTCAGTTCCGGCAGGCCGTAGTACCAGCCGTCATCGAAACGATAGTCGGCTGACAGGTCGACGATGACGGGGTCGACACCGGCCGCATCGAACGCCGCCACGCAGGCCGCGGCCTTGCCGTTGGGCAGCGCCAGCACGACGGCATCAGCGCCAAGCGACGGCAGCTCCTCATGCGCGGGCGAGCTGTAGCGCAGCTCGTTGCCGATGCGATCGGCATGATCAGGAAAGTAATCGGCCACGCGCTGGCCCATCAGTTCGCGCGAGGACACGAACGCGAGTGTGAAATCCGGATGCCCGGCGATCAGCCGGATCAGCTCCGCGCCGACATGACCGCGCGCACCGACGATGCCTACGGACTTAGTCACGCCCGCGTTCTCCCTTGTTTGACTGCAATTTGTGCATGAGGTTGCGCTTCACCGCCGGCCATTCGGATCCGATGATCGAGAACACCACGGTGTCGCGCACACTGCCATCGGCATGCCGGCGGTGGCTGCGCAGCACGCCATCCTGCTTCGCCCCGAGCCGCGCGATGGCGGTGCGCGAGGCGTGGTTGAACCAGCTGGTCTCGAATCCCACGCAGATACAGCCCAGCGCCTCGAAGGCATGCGTGAGCAACAACAGCTTGGCCTCGGTGTTGAGGCCGCTGCGCTGCACGCGCGGCGCGTACCAGGTGTAGCCGATCTGCACCCGCGGCACCGTGGCGTCGAGGTCGTAAAAGCGGGTGCTGCCGACGATCGTGCCGTCGCCGTCTCGCACGACGAACGACTGCGCCGTGCCCTGCGCCTGCATGTCGAGCGCGGCGGCGATGTAGTCATCGACCTGCGTCGGCGCCGGCACGTTGGTGTACCACAGGCGCGACAGCTCGCCGTCGTCCAGCGCCGCGCGCAGGCCGTCGGCGTGCGCGGGCTGCAGCGGCTCCAGCGCAACGTGGTCGCCGCTCAGGGTCGGCGTGGCGGTCCAGTTGGAAGCGTCGTTCGTCATCAGCAATTACCGGGGTCTGGGTTCCGTCATTCCCGCGCAGGCGGGGATGACGATTAGTCCTTCAACGTCGCCGTCCGCTCCGAGCAATGCTCGACGCAGCGGGCGATGTCGCCAAAGCCGTCCAGGCCGTACCAGAACACCTTCCACTTCTCCTGCTTGAGGCAGCCGTCGGACTCTGCGTAGTAGAACGGGTTGACCGCGTTGCCGTGGCGCGAACGCCAGAACAGGCGCGGGTTCTGCTCGCGCATCACCTGCCACACGGCGCGCCCCAGGCCCTCGCCCTGCGCTTCGTCGAGCACGGCGAACTTGTCGAGGTAGATGCCGGGATCCTCGGCTGTCAGGATCACCGCCGCGCGGTAGTTCTCGCTGACATAAGCACGGTGCAGCGTGGTGCGCTCGAAGTAATCCGGCATCAGCCTGCGACCGAAGGCGGACTCGATGAGACCACGCAGGCGCTCCAGGTCGAGCTCGTCCCATCGAGTCACCTGCAGCACGCGCTCGCCGCGCCGCACCAGCGTGCCCGAACCCTTGTGGGTGAACAGCTCCTTGGCAAGTTCCGCTGGCTTGGTGATCGATACCGACGAGGTCAACGGCAGCTTGTCGAGCAGATCCTTGATCTGCTCGATCTTCACCCGCATGCCGCCATTGATCCACGGTTGTGCCATCAGGTGCTCGTACTCGGTCGACAGGTTGATCGAATCGATCACCTTGCCGGCGTCATCGAGCAGACCTCCGGTGCCTGTCAGGAACACGATCTTGTACGGCTGCAGCACCTGCACCAGCTCGTTGGCGGCGAAGTCGGCATTGACGTTGAGGATCTGCCCGCTGGCGGTTTCGCCCAGGCTGGCAATCACCGGGATCGAGCCGGCGCGCAGGCTGGCCTCGATCGGCGCCAGGTTGACGCGCTTGACCTCGCCCACCAGGCCGTAGGTGTCACGGTCGAGGTATTCCGACTCGAACACACCCGACACGATCGAGGTCGCACGTGCGTCGAATGCCTGCAACGCTTCGACCAGCTTGAGGTTCTGCGACTGGAACACACGCCGCACGATCGCCAGCGCTTCCGGCGAGGTCACGCGCAGGCCGTTGACGGTCTGCTTCTGGATGCCGGCGGCGGACAGTTCCTCGTCAAGCTGCGGGCCGGCGCCGTGGATCACGATCGGGGTCAGGCCGACGTCCTGCAGGAAGGCGAGCGAGGAGGTCAGCGCATCCAGGTCGTCGCGCAGCACCGCGCCGCCGACCTTGACCACGGCGAAGCGCTTGGCGTCGAGCTGGGAGAAACGCTTGAGGTACTGCGAGATTTCCTTCGCGCTGGCCATGCTCGAGAGCAGGCGCACGATAGTCTGGCGGGTCTGGATGTCGCGTTGATCGTTCATGTTTAAACGTAATCGGTGTTTTTGTTGTATCGGCTTCGGATCGGCGGGCTTCAAAAGCTCACGTCGGTTCGAGGATGCGGACGATGGAGTCGGTGTAACGCTGCAGTTGCTCCAGCGACACCCATTCATCGGCCGTGTGGGCCTGGGCGATATCGCCGGGTCCGTAGACGATCGCGGTGAGGCCAGCGGCGGAGAACAGCGAGGCCTCGGTCCAGAAATCGACCGCGTTGCCGATCGGCAGGTGCAGCCCGTCGGCCAAGTCGCGTGCTTCCAAACGGCGCTGCTCGGCATCGGCGATGTCGCCCGACGGCAGCGACGGGCCGCGGAAGGTCTCCTCGTAGCGTTCGATCGCGCCGGCCTCGACCAGCGTGCCGAAGTGTTCGTGCAGCGCGTCGATCGACATCGACGGCAGCGGCCGGAAGCCGAAGCGAAGCTCCGCGCTCGGCGCGATCATGTTGGCCTTGATCCCACCTTCGATCTTGCCGATATTGAAGCGCAGCCCAGTGAGTCCACCAAAACGCTGATGCGCCTGGCTCTCGACGAAATCGAGCGCGCCACCGCCCCAGCGGATGGCCTGGTGCAAGGCGCTGGCCTGCATCGCATTGGCACCAGACGCGTGGCCGGCAACGCCTCGGAAGCGCAACAGCACCGAGCTGATGCCACGGTGTGCGAGCACGGCCTCGCATTGAGTCGGCTCGGCGACAATCACCTCCTCGAAACCATGTCCGCTGGTGAGAAAACCCGCGATGCAGCGCGGATCGTTGGCCTCCTCGTCGGTGGAGAACAGGAACGCGGCATCGCCCTGCGTCACTGACGCGGCGGTCAGCAGGCCGGCGGCAGCGCCCTTGATGTCGCAGGCGCCCAGGCCGATCGCGCGGTCGCCGGTCACGCGCAGCGTGTGCGGATTGGCGCTCCAGGCCTCCGACGACGGCACCGTGTCCAGATGCACGTTGAACAGCCGGCGCGGATGGCCGCGCACGGCCAGCATCGACACCGCGCCGTCGCCGTGGTCGGTCACTTCGATGCGGAAACCGTCGAGCTGCGAACGAAGGTAGTCGAAGATGCCGCCGGTGCCGATCGCACGCGGCGGATTGCGGGTATCGAACGACACCAGCGTTTCCAGATGCTTGAGGGTTTTTGCGAGCATGTCTTGCCATTCTTGAAGGGAAGTCCCCCTCTCCCGCTTGCGGGAGAGGGGCTCTGCATCATTTGCGGTTCACTTCAGCCCATAGCGTGCTGCTCATGCCGAACAGCTTGATGAAGCCCTCGGCCTCGGCCACGCCCCAATCCGCTGACTGCGCGTAGGTCGCGCCCTTGGCATTGAGGATGTGTGGCGATTCCACCGCCACCGCGCCCACGCTGCCGCCGTGGGTTTCCAGCACCACGTCGCCGTTCACCGTGGACTGGCTGGATGCCAGGAACGCCTCCAGATCGGTCTTGAGTGGATCGTGGAAGAAACCCTCGTACACCAGTTCCACCCACTTGCGCGCGACCTCCGGCTTGAAGCGGTTCTGCTGCTTGCTCAGCACCGCCTCCTCCAGCGCGCGGTGCGCCGTCAACAGCGCGGCCAGGCCCGGCGCCTCGAAGATGATGCGGCCCTTGAGGCCGATCGTGGTGTCGCCGGTGTACAGGCCACGCCCCACGCCGTACTGCGCGAACAGGCCGTTGAGCTTGGCCAGTATCCTGTGGCCGTCCATCTTCTCGCCGTCGAGCGCAACCGCTTCGCCGTTGGCGAAAGTGATCTTCACGCGCAGCGGCTGCGTCGGCCATTCGCTACGCGGCTTGCACCAGCCCGCCGCGCCCTCGCCCGGCGCCTGCCACTTGTCGATCTCACCACCCGACATGGTCAGGCCCAGCAGGTTCTCGTTGATGGTGTAGGCCTGCTGCTTGGCGCGCACGCCGAAGCCGCGTTCCTCCAGGTACTTCTGCTCGTAGGCGCGGGTCTGGGTGTGTTCCTTCTGGATCTCGCGGATCGGCGCCACGATCTCGTAATCGCCCGACGCCTTCACCGCCAGGTCAAAACGCACCTGGTCGTTGCCCATGCCGGTGCAGCCGTGCGCGATCGCCCTGGTGCCGAGCTCGGCACAACGCTGCAGTGCGGCATCGACGATCAGGTACCGGTCGGACACCAGCAATGGATACTGGCCCTGGTAGCCCTCGCCGGCCCAGACGAACGGC
This sequence comes from Lysobacter cavernae, assembly GCF_042648505.1. NCBI lineage: Bacteria > Pseudomonadati > Pseudomonadota > Gammaproteobacteria > Lysobacterales > Lysobacteraceae > Lysobacter > Lysobacter cavernae. The sequence continues at coordinate 70,194 of NZ_JBHRXK010000008.1, read as the reverse complement.
TTGACGAAACCGTCCCAGATAGCCGGACCGCCGTCGACGGTGACGTGGCTGCTGACGCCCAGTTCGGCGGCGCGCTGCTCGATGAAGGCGCGCTCCTCGGCGTCGACGCCGCCGGTGTCGGCGAACACGGTGTGCACGTTCCAGCCGCGCTCCTGCAGGTAGGGCACACAGAAGCTGGTGTCGAGGCCGCCGGAGAAGGCGAGGACGATGTCTTGTGAGCGGTGATTCGTGATTCGTGATTCGTGATTCGTGGAGGCGGAGTGCTGCGACATGGGGGTTTTCCCTTTGGATATGGGGTATGGGAACGTGCTTTTACGAATCACGAATCCCTAATCACGAATCACGGATTGCGAAGCAAGCTGCGCCATGATGGCCTTCTGCACGTGCAGGCGGTTTTCGGCCTCGTTGATGGCGATGCACTGCGGCGAGTCCATCACCGCATCGGTGGCTTTCACATTGCGGCGCAGCGGCAGGCAGTGACTGAACACACCATGATTGGTCAGCGCCATCTTGGCCTCGTCGACGATGAAGTGCTGGTACTGGTCGCGGATGGGCTTTTCCGGCCCCCAGTTGCCGAAGAACGGCAGCGCGCCCCAGCTCTTGGCGTAGACGACGTCGGCGCCGGCGTAGGCGCTGTCGATGTCGTGACTGACGGTCAGCGAGCCGCCGCTTTCGGCGACGTTCTGCGCGGCCCAGCCCATGTAGCGCTCATCTAGGATGTACTGCGGCGTCGGGCACAGCAGGGTCACGTCCATGCCCATGCGCGTGGCGATGGTCAATGCCGAATTGGCCACGGCGGTGTTGAGCGGCTTGGGGTGGTAGGTCCAGGTCAGCACGTACTTCTTGCCGCGCAGGTCGGTGGTGCCGAAGTGCTCATGCAGCGCCAGGATGTGCGCCAGCTCCTGGCACGGATGGGTGATCGTCTCCATGTTGATGACGGGCACCGGCGAGTACTTGGCGAAGCTCTTGAGGACGATGTCCTCGCGGTCGTAGGCCCAGTCGATGAACTTCGGGAACGCACGCACGCCGATCAGGTCGACGTAGCGGCCCAGCACCTGGGCGACTTCGGCGATGTGCTCCTCGGTGTCGCCATCCATGACCGTGCCGAGGTTGAACTCGATCGGCCACGCGTCCTTGCCTGGCTGCAGCACCACGGCATGACCACCCAACTGGAACGCGCCCAGCTCGAAGCTGGTGCGGGTGCGCATCGACGGATTGAAGAACACCAGCGCGATCGACTTGCCCTTCAGCTGGTCGCCGAGCTTGCTGCGCTTGAACGCCGCCGCCTGCGCCAGCAGCGCATCGAGGTCGGCGCGCGACCAGTCCTGGGTGTTGAGGAAGTGCCTGGTGTTCGCAGTTGCAGTCATCGAGTGCGGTCCGGTGGTCAAGTCTGGTGGGTGGGTCGGGGGCTGCGCGGGCCGAAAAGCAAAAAAGCCCAGCGCGTAGGCTGGGCTTTTCGTATGTCACTTCGCGTGTTGCGAAAGCGTATGCGACCGTTACCCAGCGGGATGGCAGGGAAACGGTCGGCGCGCGCGCGAGGTCATGCCCGCCGCCATGTAGGCAGAGGTCAGCACGTCGGCGTCGGCGCGGTTGGGGTTCATGAGGGTGCGAATGCTCGCATGCACCCGCGGCGGGTGCAAGCATGGCGGGATCAACGGCTGCGCGGTGTCGGCACCACCGGGGTCACCGCGACCTTGATGCGCAGGCGGTTGCCGGGGTCCTCGGGCAGGCGCGAGCGGTATTTGGCGCCCTTGTAGACGTAGTCGACGTCGTAGGCGATCGGCCGGCGGAACTCGCGCTCGATGGTGACCGGGCGGCAATCGGCCGCCTCCCCGCCTTCCTTTTCCTGGCGGGTCAACGCCTCCTTGACCGCCCCGACCACCCGCGACAGGCGGGAATCCTCGGGGCGCGGCGTCTCTTCGCACTGCTGTTCGACGGCACTGGCCTTCAGCGTCTGGTAGACCGGCGTGACCCGCAACACCTGGGCGTAGTCGAAACGGACGTTCTCGGCCTGGATCACTGTGTTCTGCGCCAACGCCGTTCCTGCCCACAGGGCGAATATCAGGGTTGGCAGCAACAGGACAGAACGGTTCATCACGCTCGCGCAGTCAGATTTGTTCACAAATTGTAAGTGCTGCCGGTGCCGATGGCCTGAATCCCGCCTTAGGCTGGCCCGCGCCATGCCCAGACGACTGCCGCAGGCAAGGCCGCCGACGTGCCAGCGGCCACGGTCGGCCGCTAGAATGGCCGCAATCCCAGCGGTAACCCCATGAGCCTGCACCTTTTCAACAGCCTGACGCGGCGGGTCGAACCGTTCGTGCCGCTCGATCCCGCCCGCCCGACCATGTACGTGTGCGGGCCCACGGTCTACAACTACGTCCATATCGGCAACGCCCGTGGCCCGGTGGTGTTCGGGGTCCTGGCCGACCTGCTGCGGCGGCGCTTCGGCGGCCTCGCCTACGCCCGCAACATCACCGACGTCGACGACAAGATCAACGACGCCGCCCGCGGCCAGGGCGTGCCGATCTCGACGATCACCGACCGCTTCGCCGCCGCCTACCGCGAGGACATGGCGGCGCTCGGCGTGCGGGCACCGGACATCGAGCCGGCGGCCACCGCCCACATCGGCGAGATCATCGCCATGATCGAGCGCCTGATCGCGTCCGGTCACGCCTACGCGGCGCAGGGCCACGCCCTGTTCTCGGTGGCCAGCTTTGCTGACTACGGCAAGCTCTCGCGCCGCGACACCGAGGACCTGCTGGCCGGCGCCCGCGTCGACGTGGCGCCGTACAAGCGCGACCCGGGCGATTTCGTGCTGTGGAAGCCCTCCAGCGACGACCTCCCCGGCTGGGACTCGCCCTGGGGCCGCGGCCGTCCGGGCTGGCACATCGAATGCTCGGCGATGGCCGCTGCCCACCTGGGCGAAACCATCGACATCCACGCCGGCGGCGTCGACCTGCAGTTCCCGCACCACGAGAACGAAATCGCACAGAGCGAATGCGCCCACGGCGGCAAGGTCTTCGCCCGCTACTGGCTGCACAACGGCATGCTCAACTTCGGCGGCGCCAAGATGGCCAAGTCGGTGGGCAACATCCAGCGCGTACACGACCTGGTGCGCACGCACTCGCCCGAGGCCTTGCGCTACGCCCTGCTCTCGGCCCACTACCGGCAGCCGCTGGACTGGTCCGATGGGCTGATCGAGCAGAGCGTGCGCACGCTGGACCGGCTGTACGGAACGCTGCGCGACCTGGCCGATGTCGACGCCGCGGCGGTGATCCCGGCCTCGATCGAGGCCGCACTCGACGACGACCTCAACACACCGCAGGTGCTGGCCGAGATCGCCCGTATCGCCGGCGAGGCACGCAAGGCCGAGGCCCGCGCCGACAGGACCCGGCTCAAGCGCGACCTGCTCGGTGCCGGCCTGGCGCTGGGTCTGCTGCAGCAGACACCGACGGCGTGGTTCGGCCGCGGCGCCTCCAACGACGACGACGGCCGCATCCAGGCGTTGATCGACGAGCGCATCACCGCCAAGCAGGCGCGCGATTTCACTCGCGCCGACGCCATCCGCGACCAGCTTGCCGGTGAAGGCATCCTGCTGGAGGACACGCCGCAGGGCGTGCGCTGGAAAAGGGCCTGAGGGTCAGTCAATCCGCCGACCTCCTGGATCGTCATCCCCGCGCAGGCGGGAATGACGAGCAGATGACCCCACGCCAACTGCCGGCACGGCGTAAAATCCCATTGCAATGAACGCCATCGCCGCCCCTGTCAGCCCCTTCCCGATCGAGCCCAGCACCGCGCAGGCGCAGGCCGCGATCAAGGACGAGTTCGCCTTCTTCGGCGACTGGTCCGAGCGTTACCAGTACCTGATCGACCTCGGCCGCAAGCTGCCGGACCTGCCCGCGGAGTGGAAGACCGAGACGCACCGCCTGCACGGCTGCCAGTCGATGGTCTGGATCGTCGCAGAGGGAGACGCCGACCGGCTCGACTTCCACGCCATCAGCGACTCGGCGATCGTTTCCGGGCTGATCTACCTGGCGTTGCGCGTGTACTCCGGCCGCAGCGCCGCCGAGATCGCCGGCACGCAGGCCGATTACATCGCCGACATCGGCCTGGCCAAGCACCTCTCGCCGACCCGCAGCAACGGCCTGGCCGCGCTGCTGGGCTTCATCCGCGACCGCGCCCGCGAACACCTGTGAGCGCGCCAGCATGAGCCGGCCCGCATGAGCGTGCACCGGTGAGTGCCGAAGCCGCGGCCGGGCCTCCGGCGGGCGTCGCCATCCTGCTGCGCAACCGCGGCTTCACCGGGCTGCTGACCTATCGCCTGCTGGCGATGCTGTCCTACCAGATCGTCGCGGTCACGGTCGGCTGGCACGTCTACGAACTCACCCGCGACACCCTCGCGCTGGGCCTGATCGGCCTGGCCGAGGTGATTCCATATTTCTGTTTCGCGCTGTTCGCCGGCTATGCGGTCGACCACCTGCCGCGGCGCAAGCTCGGCATGTTCGCCTGCGTGGGCCTGCTGCTGACCACGCTGGTGCTGGCTGGCGTCGCCAGCGGCCGCCTTCCGGCCGGCGTGTCCGGCTTCGGCACGTTGACCATCTACGCCGCGATCGCGGTCAACGGTGTGGTTCGTGCGTTCCTCGCGCCGGTGTACATGTCGCTGTTCGCGCGCGTGCTCAAGCGCGAGCAGTACGCGCGCGGCGCTGGCGTCAGCAGCGTGGTCATGCAGAGCGGCCTGGTGCTCGGCCCGGCGCTGGGCGGCATATTGGTGGCCTGGGGTGGCAAGACCTCGGCCTACCTGGTCGCTGCGGCCTTCGCCGCCGCCGCTGCGATCGCTGTGATCAGCCTGCGCGTGACCGAGCCGCCGATGCCGGCCGAGCGCGCGCCGGTGTTCAAGAGCATCGGCGAGGGCCTGCGCTTCGTCTTCAACACCCAGGTCGTGCTCGGTGCGCAGGCATTGGACATGTTCTCGGTGTTGTTCGGCGGCGCGGTCGCGCTGCTGCCGGCTTTCATCAGCGACATCCTGCACTACGGCCCGGAGGCACTGGGCCTGCTGCGCGCCTCGCCGGCGGCCGGCGCGGTGCTGGTCGGGCTGTACCTGGCACGCAAACCGCTGCAACGCCACGCCGGACGGGTGCTGCTGATCGCGGTGGCAGGCTTCGGGCTGTGCATCATCGGCTTCGCGCTGTCGCGGCAGCTGTGGCTGTCGGCGCTGATGCTGATGCTGTCGGGCATGTGCGACGGCGTGTCGGTGGTGCTGCGCTCGACCATCCTGCAACTGGCCACGCCCGACCACATGCGCGGGCGGGTGTCATCGATCAACGGCATCTTCATCGGCTCGTCGAACGAGCTGGGGGCGTTCGAGTCCGGCCTGGCCGCCCGCCTGCTGGGGCTGGTGCCGTCGGTGATCTTCGGCGGCTGCATGACACTGGCGGTGGTCGGCGCGACCGCGAAGCTGGCGCCGAAACTGCGCCGGCTCGACCTGCGCGAGCTGCACTGATTCGTTCAGCCGCGTTGCCGGGCCCACTGCGCATACAGGTCGGCCTCGCCCTGCGGACACTCCTGCTGCACCGGTAACGATTGCTCGCCCGGCGGCAAGGCCATCTGCGCGTACACCGGTGCGGTCGACAGCCCGTACGGCGCGCCGTCTTCGTTGGAATAGGCGTAGTGCACCGCGCTGATGCCGCACAGGTGCATCGCCGCCAGGCACATCGGGCACGGGTAGCCGCTGGCGTAGATCACGCAGCCGTCCAGGCGTGGGCTGCGCAGCCTCTGTCCAGCCTCGCGGATCGCCAGCAGTTCGGCGTGCGCGGTCGGGTCGAAGCTGTCGTGGATGCGGTTGCTGGCGCGCGCGATGATCTCCCCGTCACGCACCAGCACGGCGCCGAACGGACGGCCGCCGGCGGCGATGTTGGCTCGGGCCAGGGCGATGGCCTCGCGCATGAAGCCGGTGTGTGCGGTCGTGGCGGTCGGGTCGGAATTCATCGGTCTGGCGGCAACAAGGGCGGGATGCCCAGCATGCCCAATCCACGTCAAATCGGCGTGGACCGACCTTGGCCGCTGGCCAGACAAACAAGGTGACCGCGGCACTGGCGCGCTGCGCACACCACACAACGCAAAAGCCCGGCCGGAGCCGGGCTTTGCGAGCGTTGCCGTACGCGGAGCGCACGACCGGCGGAACCGGTGGCCGGGGCTCAGTCGCCCATCTGCTTCTGCAGATGCTCCCAGCGCTCCTGCGCATCGATCGTGCGCTCGGCGGTGAGGCGCGCCTCCAGGCGCTCCAGGCCGATTTCCTCGCCGGTATCGACGCAGAAGCCGTAATCACCCGAGTCGACGCGCTTGAGCGTGCTGTCGATCTTGCTGATCAGCTTGCGGTAGCGGTCACGGGTGCGCAGCTCCAGCGAGTTTTCGGTCTCGCGGGTGGCGCGCTCGGCCTCGTCGCCGACGTCACGGACTTCGTCCTTGAGGTTCTCGATGGTCTGCTTGGATTCCTCGACCAGATCCGTGCGCCAATGCAGCAGGCGCTGGCGGAAGTATTCGAGCTGAAGCGGGCTCATGTACTCCTCGTCGGCGGACGGCTTGTAGCCGTTCGGGACGATCGGACGCCCGCTGGCATCATCGGTTTTGTACGGCACGACTTTGGCCTTGCCTTTCGGCGCGGGCGCCTGGGGCTTGGCGGTGACGGCGACGGCAACTTTGCCGGTCGGCCGCTGGGCAGGTTTGGACACGGGGGTGCTGACGGCCGCGGCTTTCTGCGCTGGCGCCTTGTTGGATGCGGTTTGGGTCACTGGACTCTTGGCAACTTCTGGCTTGCTGACGGCCTGCGCCACCGGTGCGGTCTTGGTGGCCGGGCGGGCTGCGGGTTTCTTGACGATGGTCGGCTTGCTGGCCGGCTTGGCGGCAACAGGCTTTCCTTTGGCTGGGCTCGCGACGGGTTTCGCGGGCACGGCCTTCTTGGCGGGGACTGCTTTCTTGGGAGCGGCTTTCTTGGCGACCGGCTTCTTGGCCGCAATCACCTTCTTGGCGGCCGGCTTGGCCGGCTTCTTTACTGCGGGCTTCTTGGCGACGACCTTCTTGGTCATGGCCTTTCTGGCCGGGGCGGCCTTCTTGGCCACGGGCTTTTTCACCGCCACCTTCTTGGCGACCGGCTTCTTGGCCGTGGATGTCTTCGCTGCGGGTTTGCTGGACACGGCCTTCTTGGCGGCCGGCTTGACGGTCTTCTTGGCGGCCTTGGCGGCCTTCTTCGCGGTTTTTTTCACTGCCACGAGCGACTTGTCCTTGTGTTCCCTGAGGACCTTTGAACGGGGTTCAAAGGTTGCGTGGGCCAAGCATGCCCCACTCGGTGAGCTTGCATGCAAGTGCCGGATCGCCACTGCGGGGCCGAACCTGCAGACCGGTCTCGCGGTGTCCGACCCAGCCCATGCTGCACCGGTCGAACCATACATCTTGTGACGGGAAAGCGCGCTGTTATACCCTGCCCCGGCACCTGCGGCAACCGCACCTCAAGTGTTTGACCGCATTAAGGAATCGTGATCGACCGTCTGTTCATTGCCCTGCTGCGCGGCTACAAGCGGTGGCTCAGTCCGCTGCTCGGGCCGCGCTGTCGCTTCCACCCGACCTGCTCGGAATACGCGATGCAGGCGATTGCCCGATTCGGCACGATCAAGGGCAGTTGGCTCGCCGTGCGGCGGGTACTGCGCTGCCATCCCCTGCACCCCGGCGGGCACGATCCCGTGCCCGAACCGCCCCACGGAAACTCCTCATGTCATCGACATTGATCGTCAACGCCCGCCTGGTCAACGAAGGTCGCGAGTTCGACGGCGACCTGCGCATCGACGCCGGCCGCATCTCCCAGATCGGCAGCGGCCTGAGCGCGCGCAGCGGCGAAACCGTGGTCGACGCCGCCGGTCGGCGCCTGCTGCCGGGCATGATCGACGACCAGGTCCACTTCCGCGAGCCCGGCCTGGAGTACAAGGCCGACATGGCGACCGAGTCGGCCGCTGCCGTGGCCGGTGGCTTGACCACGTTCATGGACATGCCCAACACCACCCCGCCGACGCTCGACGCCGCCGCGCTGGAGGACAAGTACCGCCGCGCCGCCGGTCGAGCCTGGGGCAATTACGGTTTTTACCTGGGCGCCAGCAACGACAATATCGCCGCGATCCAGACCCTGGACCCGCGCACGGCGCCCGGGGTGAAGGTGTTCATGGGCGCTTCCACCGGCAACATGCTGGTCGACGACCCGGCCGTGCTCGATGCGATCTTCCGCGACGTGCCGACGCCGATCATCACCCACTGCGAAGACACCCCGATGATCGACGCCGAACTGGCCCGCTACAAGGCCAAGTACGGCGACGACATCCCGGCCGCGTGCCACCCCGACATCCGCTCGCGCGAGGCCTGCAAGAAGTCGACCGAGCTGGCGATCTCGCTGGCGCGCCGGCACGGCACGCGCCTGCACGTGCTGCATATCAGCACCGCCGACGAGTTGGCCCTGTTCGAGGCCGGCCCACTGGTCCGCGCCGACGGCAGCCGCAAGCAGATCACCGCCGAGACCTGCATCCACTTCCTGCGCTTCGACCGCGCCGACTACGCGCGCCTGGGCCACCTGATCAAGTGCAACCCGGCGATCAAGGACCCGGCCGACCGCGAGGCGTTGATCCGCGCCGTCGCCACCGACGTGATCGACGTGCTCGCCACCGACCACGCCCCGCACACGCTGGAAGAAAAGGCGCGGCCCTATACCTCGGCGCCGAGCGGGCTACCACTGGTGCAGTACGCGCTCAACGCCGCCCTGGAGCTGGTCCATGAAGGCCGCCTCACCACCGCCCAGGTCGTGCAGAAGTTCGCGCACGCGCCGGCGCAGCTGTTCGATGTCGAGGGCCGCGGTTTCCTGCGCGAGGGCTACGCGGCCGACCTGGTGCTGATCGACGACACGCCTTTCACCGTGCAACGCGAGGACGTGCTGTCCAAGTGCGGCTGGTCGCCATTCGAAGGCACCACGTTCCATTCGCGCATCGCCTCGACCTGGGTCAACGGCACGCTGGCCTGGGACGGCCGTCAACTGATCGGCACACCGCAGGGGCAGCGCCTGGCGTTCACGCGATGAGGGCACCGGCAACGTGGGTGTTGCTGCTGTTGATCGTGGGGATGGGCGTGACGATGGCGGCGGCGCCCGACCCGGCACCTGCGGCGATGGCCGATGCGCGGGTCGTCTTCCCGGCCGCGGTGCCGCAGGGCGCGCTGGTGATCGGCAAGGTACCCGCCGGCAGCACCGCACGCTACGGCGAGCGCGTGCTGCGCCCGACACCGTACGGCTCGGTGGTGTTTGGCATCGGCCGTGACGAGCGTGGCCCGGTCCGCGTCGACGTGCAAGGCCCCGACGGCCGCAGCCAGACGATCAGCATCGCCGTCACCCCGCGCGACTGGCCAGTCGAGAACATCCAGGGCGTGCCGCCCAAGACCGTCAATCCGCCGCCGGCCATCGCCGAGCGCATCCGTCGCGAGCAGGCGCAAGTCGTCGCCGCACGTGCCCGCGACGACGACCGCGCTGATTTCGCGCAGGCCTTCATCTGGCCGCTGCAAGGCCGCATCAGCGGACGCTTCGGCAACCAGCGCATCTACAACGGCACGCCGAAGTCGCCGCACTCGGGCATGGACATCGCCGCGCCGAACGGCACCCCAGTCAAGGCGCCGGCGGCGGGCGTGGTCACTTTTGCCGGCCCCGACCTCTACCTGACCGGCGGCACCTTGCTGATCGACCACGGCCACGGCGTCAGTTCCAACTTCCTGCACCTGTCGCGGATCGACGTGAAAGTCGGCGAGCGCATCGCCCAGGGCCAGGTGGTCGGAGCGGTCGGGGCCACCGGCCGCGCCACCGGCCCGCACCTGCATTGGGGCATGAACTGGTTCGACGTGCGCATTGATCCGCTGCTGGTGCTCGAACGCGGGCAGTAACGTTTCCGCAGCCGTTCACCCGTGCCACGCGCGGCGGCGCGTTCGTCATCCGATAGCTGTATTTCCATACGGCGCGGTGCTCGAACGCGGGCAGTAACGTTTCCGCAGCCGTTCACCCGTACCACGCGCGGCGGCGCGTTCGTCATCCGATAGCTGTATTTCCATACAGCGCGGTGCTGGAGCGCAGTACCCACACCCGCCACCTCACCTTAGGGCGCCAACGACGCCTGCGGTTTGACCCGCCCCAGCACGAAGTGGCTCGGGGTCATTTCCAGGTCGTGCGGCGTGACCATCTTCGGGTTCGGGTTGGGGAAAGGCACCCACGCGAGCACGCTGCCGCCTTGCGCCGTCGCGACCGGTTCGGGCAGCCCCAACGTCGCGCGTGCGGTAGCTTTCTGCGTGGCGAAATCGTCGTCCGTCAGTGCCTGCGCCTGCAACAGGCCCGGTGGGAACGCGGCTTCTGGCTGTACGCCGGCTGCGGCCAACGCCGCCTGGCGCCCGGGGCGCAGCAACGGCCACAGCTCCTTGAGCAAGGCCAACCAGTCGACCTTCGGAAACGGCGCGTCATTCGGCGGCGACAGCACGATCTGCGGCGCCAGCATGCCGGTCGGAATCGCGGCATTCTCGGAAAAACAGCGGAAGACAAATTCGCTGCAGATCATTTTTGAGGCATTGTCGTTGATGACATGGTCCAGCGCCTCGTGCAACAGCCAGCGCAGGCGCACGTCATCGACCGGCAGGCTCTTGTCGCGCACCGCCACCAGCACGCCGACCATGAACAGATCATCCATCGCGTACGGTGTACCGACCAGCCCCTCACCGTGTTCGACTACGAGTTGCCGGTCCTCATTGGTCAGCGGCAGCAGGTCGTAACGAAGCGGCCGGCAGGCATCGATGAACAGGACCTGGTCGTTGTCGAAACGCGCACTCAGCGGATTTTTCTGCACCCCGTGGGTGGTTGCATCGAGCACGGTGCCGTCGTTGCCGACCATGCCGGCATGGCTGTAGATGCTGTCGCCGAACCAGGCAATCAGCGAAGACAACTGGCCCTGACTGCGCATCAGCAGGATGTCGCCGGGCATCAGCCCGGAACGGTCGAAGGCGGCGGTCTTTGGCACGACTGGCTGTTCAAGACTCATGTCAGGGCTCCCTGTGCTCTAGCGGTGGTAGTTGTGACTCGATGACTGGTGACGCGGTCGCGCCCAGCCGATTTGCTGGCGTACAGCGCGGTGTCGGCCCGCTCAAGCAATTGCTCGGCGCTCTCGCCGTCGGCCAGCTCGGCAACCCCCAGGCTCATGCTGACCCGCAGCAGCACGCCGTCGATCGACAACGGTCGGCAGTTGAGTGCATCGCGCAGGTGCTCGGCGACGACCGTTGCCTGCTCCAGATAGGTATCGGGAAGCAGCACGACCATTTCGTCGCCGCCGTAACGGCCAAGCAGGTCACCGGTGCGCAACCGGTTGCGGGCACGCAGAACGACGATGCGCAGGGTCTGGTCACCCATGCGGTGGCCGTGGGCGTCGTTGATGCGTTTGAAGTGGTCGATGTCGAAGAACACCAGCGACAGTGACGAGTGAGCCTGCCGTGCACGCTCGACTGCCGCACGCAGCCGTTCCTCGAATGCCGTCCTCGTCAACGCACCGGTTAGGGTATCGAAGGTGGCCAGTTCGCTGGCGCGGTCACGGTCCTGGCGCAATTGCTGGATCTTGTAGGTCACGCCCGTCATCAGCACCAGTCCGGACAGCACGCAGCAGACCGGCACCGCGTACTCCGTCCACGCCCAATGCGCCCACAGGCCTTCGATCTCGCCAACGCGCAGCACTGCCAGCATCACCATCGGCGTCCACGACAGCAGCACGAAATAAGCCTCGCGCTGCCGCCGCCATGCGCCGACCACGGCCGCCACCAGCATGCCGACCAGGATCACCAGCAACACCACGTTGCCGAAACGAGCGATCCAGCCTGCCGCACTGAACAGCGAGACCACCATCAAGGCCAGCATGACCAGGTTGGCGGTTGCCAGGATCCGCATCAGTCCCGGTTGCCGCACCGACAGGTTCAGGTAATACGCGACAAAACCGCTGCTGGCGATGACCGCCACCATGGTCACCAGCCGGATCATGCGCAGGTCCGCACTGAACCAGTGCGCCAGCCACGGCAGCGCACGCACCTCGCCGCCGATGCAGACCAGATACAGCATCTGCGCCGCCAACGTGAGGAACAGGAACAGGTAGCTGCGATCGCCGATGCCGATCCACAACCCCACCGCGAGCAAGGACAGCATCACCATCATGCTGAGCACGAACATGCGCCAGCCGACGTGGGCCAGGTCCTGACGATGCACTTCCGCCAGCGGTTCGATACTCACCGGGACCGGCGTCGACGCCAGCGCTTCCACCCGCAGATAAAGCGACTGACCGGCCGCCAGTCCCTGTACCAGCGGCACGACCACGGCACGCGTCGAAAACCCGGTGTCCCGATCCATGCCGGTCAGGCTGTGGCGCAGCGGTGCAGACGCCCGCGCCGTTGGCCAGACTTCGATGCGATGCAGATACGGTGAGCGCAGCACCAGGTGCGGCTGGGCCTGTGGCGGTATTGGCCGCACTGCAGTCAGGCGCCACCAGTACCGCTGCTTGTCCGGCTGCAGCAGCACAGGTTGCGCAAGCACGATGAACTGCCGGTCGAAACCGCCCGACAGCACTTGCGCGGGCGGCGGGTCGGCATCGAGCCGCGACAATTGCACGCCCTGCGCCCATGCCCACGGCGTTGCCAGCCACAGCCAACACCAGAGCCAGACCTGCCACCATCGGTGCATGGGTGTCCCTCCCCTGTTCGTCGCAGCCTAGCGACGAGACGAGCATGTCGTCGTTGGTGAGCGCGGGCAGCGGTTCATGACACCGCTTCTTGCAACCGTGCGGCGGTATGCCCAGTGACGCAGTCGCGGCCGGCCGCCTTGCTGCCGTAGAGCGCGGTATCGGCGCGTTCGAGCAAACGCCCGGCCGTCTCGCCCTGGTGCAGCTCGGCGACACCAAGGCTGAGGCTGGCGGGCAACAGACGGCCTTCGATCGACAGCGGCCGGCAGTTAACCGACACGCGCAGGTTCTCGGCCACACCCATTGCCTCGCGCAATTGGGTGTCAGGCAACACCACCAGGATCTCGTCGCCGCCGTAGCGCCCGAACAGGTCATAGGTGCGCAGGCGGTTGCGCGTACGCAGGGCAATGATGCGCAAGGCCTGGTCGCCGATGCGGTGGCCGTGCTCGTCGTTGATCTGCTTGAAGTGGTCGACGTCGAAGAACACCACCGACAGCGGGCGCCGCCCCTGGTGCGCGGCTTCGACCAGAGCCCCCAGCCGCTCCTCGATGGCCGGGCGGGTCAACGCGCCGGTCAGGACATCGTAGGTCGCCAGGTGGCTGGCATGGTCGCGATCGCGGCGCAGCTGGTGCACGTGATCGGTCAGGCCGATCGTCAGCACCAGCCCGCCCAACGCGAAGCCGATCGGAAAGGCGTACTCCATCCACTCCGGGTTGCGCCATGCGCCGAGCAGCTCACCGACGCGCAGGATCACCAGCACCACCATCGGCGTCCACGACAGCAGCATGAAATAAGCCTCGCGCTGGCGCTTCCAGGTACCGACCACGCTCGCCACGAACATCGTCACCGCTGATACCAGCAGCACCACATTACCGATCAACGCGATCGCGCTCGCGGCCGTGCCGATGGTTGCCAGCATCAGGGCCAGCAACACCAGGTTGCAGCCGTACAGCACCCGCATCAGCCGTGGCTGCCGCCGTGGCAGGTTCAGATAGAACATCAGGAAGCTGTTGCTGGCGAGTACCGCGAGCAGGCCGAACATGCGGCCGATCCGCGGGTCGGAGCCGAACGCCTGCGCCAGCCACGGCACCATCCGCACCTCACCGCCGATGCTGGCCAGGTACATGGCCTGCGCGACCAGCGTCAGCAGCAGGAACGCGTAGCTGCGCTCGCCGATGCCGATCCAGAAACCGAAGGCGAGTATCGCCAGCACGGCCAGGGTGCCGAGCACCAGCGTACGCAACGCGACATGGCGCAGGTCGCGGCGGTGCACGTCCACCAGTGGCTCGACCGTCACCGCCATCGGCGTCGGGCTCAACATGTGCATGCGCAGGTAGATCGACTCGCTCGCGGCCAGCCCCTGCGGCAGCGGCACGACCAGTGCGCGTGTGGAGAAGGCGGGATCGGCGTCGTCACCGATCAGGCCGCGGCGCACCGGCATGACCTCACCGGGCCGCCAGATCTCGACGTGGTTGAGGTAAGGGGTGCGCAGTACCAGCTGCGGTGCATCGTCCGCCGGCACCGCCTGGCGGGCGGTCAGCCGCCACCAGCGCGGGCGTTTGGTGGTCTCGAAGATGGCCTGGCCGGAAACGCGGGCGAACTCGCCGTCGTGTTCACCGGCCAGCACCTGCACCGGCAGCGGATCACCGTCGAGCCGGGCGACGTCGAAGACCTGCGCCGGCACGGTCGCCGCCACGAGCATCCCGACAAGCAAACCAAGCGTTTGCCACCACCGACGCGAGGGTTTCCCCATACCCGTCCCGGCCCCGAGCGAGATCGGCAGGATAGCCCATATGTGAACCCGGTCGCATAAAGCGGCCGGACCTGGCCTCAGTCGTGGGCCCCGCGGCCGCTGACCCGTGCCACTGCGTCGTGGGCGTGCAGGCTCTCGAAGTGCGAAACCTGCGCATCGAAACGCTCGATGCGGGTGTCGACCGCCAGTGCGGCGGCGACGCGGCGCGCGGCGTCCTCGCAGAACATCAGGTTCTCGGCGTTGAGACGGGCAAACGCCTGTTCGTCCTCGCGCTTGACCGCGGTCTGCACCGGGGTGGCTAGGGCCTGCTCGATGGCGTCGATCATGGCCACCAGCGGCAGTTCGTCGAACGCCGGGCGCAGCTCGACGTGGATGTCGGCACGGCTGCGCTGGGCGTGCGGGGTCCCGGCCAGGCCGCGCTCGGAGGCCAGCCATTCGGCGACCACGGCGGTCGACAGCGGTCGTGCGACCGCGAAATCCTCGGCAAAGCGCTCGGCGTTGAGCTGGCGCGACAGCGCCGCCGAGGCCGGGCAGGTGCTGGAATACTCGACCGCGAAACGCAGGCCCAGGTGCAGGTGACCGTCGCGCAGGCTGGCGTCGATCTCGACCGGGTAGCGCTTCCAGCCGGCGTTGTCGCTGGCCAAGGCCGGCCGCAGCAGCAGCTGCTCATAGCGCAGCACCAGCCGCGCCGCGCTGGAGATGCCGCCCTGGCTGTCGACCAGGGTCTGCAGCACGCGGCGCAGGCCGGCCGGGGTCACCGTCTCGCTGGCAAAGGCGTGCTGCAGTTGCAGGTACATGCGCGACATGTGGATGCCGCGGGTATTGGCATCCTTGAGGTCGACCGAGACATCGACCGACGCGGCCACCGTCATGGCCTCGCCGTCACCGGCCCCGACCCGCAGCGGCAAGGCGATGTTGGACATGCCGACCCAGTCGAGCGGTCGCGCCGCGGCGGCGGCATCGAAGGCGACATCGGGCAGGCGGCGCGGGGTATTGGGAGTCGTGGTCACGGCAGCTGAGATGGGGACGGCGCGGGGGGACGCAACGGCCGCCATTGTAGCCGCCGGCCCCGCAGCGGCCGGGCTCAGGCCTGAAACGGTCAGTTCAGCGGCCGTTGCGGGCGGCGCGCCAGGCGGCCAGCAGTGCCGCCCAGGGCGGCAGCGGCAGGGCGGCGTCGCCGCGCACCAGACGCTTGCGTGCCAAGGCCGCCCACAGCCGCCGCGGCCGGGTGGCGGCGGTGGCCGCGGGCCAGTCGGCCAGCAGCTCGGCCGCCCAGGCGCGCACGGTGGCGTCCTCGCCGGCTCGCGCCAGCACGCTCAGCGGCACCGCCGACTCACCGACCTGGGCCAGGCGAGCGTGCAGCAGGCTGGCAGCGATCGCCGGCAGTGCTGCGCCGTCCTCAACCCTGCCATCGGCGAACAAGCCCGCCTCGACCTGTGCGATCGCACTGGCGAAGGGCTGCAACCGCCGCAACGCCTCGGCACGGTCGCGCGGGCGTTCGCGGCTTTCGCGCAGGGCCGGCAGCGACGCAGCCAGCGTCGTCCACGGGGCCGGCAGGCGCTGCAGGGCGACACCGAGCGGATGCCGACGCCCGCCCTTGGCCCAGCCCTGCAGCTCCTCGCTCCACCAGCCCAGCTTGGCCTCGCCGGGACGCGGGTCGCTGCCACCCCAGGCGGCATCGGTCAGTTCCTGTTGCAATGCGGCCCAGGCCATTGCGGTCTCGCGTTGCACCGGTGGCACGAACACCTGCGCCACCGCCCATTCCGGCCAGCGCGCGCGCCATTTGTCGAGGAAGCTGTCGAGCCCCTCGTCCTGCTCCGGCGCAATGTGTTCAGGCATGGACGCGTTCATCGCGTCGCTGGCCATGCCGATGCGGCAGACAATTCCAGCGGCTGCTCGATCATCGTGTTGGCCTGCCACGCCAGCGGGTCGTCCTCGATCAGACGGTAGCCCCACAGCGCCGCCACCGCCGGCATGCCGGCGGCGCGGGCGGCGATGATGTCGCGCTCGTCGTCGCCGACATACACGCACTGTGCCGGTGCGATCCCGATGCGCTCGGCAGCGACCGTCAACGGCAACGGGTGCGGCTTGCGCTGCGGCAGCGTGTCGCCGCCGATCAGCACCGCACAGCGTCGCTCCCAGCCGAGCAGGGGAATGAGCTGCTTGGCCAGGTATTCGGGCTTGTTGGTGACAATGCCCCAGACACTGCCGGCGGCCTCGAGCTGCGCCAGCATCGCCTCGATGCCGTCGAACGGCGCACCAAAGCGGCCGAGTTCGCGCTGGTAGCAGTCGAGGAATTCGGGGATCCAGGTATCGCGCTCGCTCGCCTCGACCTGCGGGAACGCCGCCGCGACCATCGCGCGCGCACCCTTGGACACGTGCGGGCGCAGCTCGTCGAGCGCCATCGCCGACCGACCGCGCGCGGCGCGCATCGCGTTGACCGCAGCGAGCATGTCCGGCGCGCTGTCGAGCAGGGTGCCGTCCAGATCGAACAGCACCGCCTTGGGGAAGGCCACCGTCGCAAGCGCCACCGTCACGCGACGGTCTCGGTCGGCTTGACCGCGCAGGCCAGGTAATTGACGTCGGTGCGGCCGATCACGCGTGCAGCGTTGCGCCAGGGTTCGTACATCAGGCCGCTGACGTCCTCGAGCTGCAGGTCGGCCTCGCGCAACCACGCTCCCAACTCGGACGGCTTGATGAAGTCGCGGTACTGGTGCGTGCCCTTGGGCAACAGCCGCGCGACGTACTCGGCACCGACAATCGCCAGCGCGAACGCAGCCGGGGTGCGGTTGAGCGTCGACACGAACAACCGCCCGCCGGGCTTCAGCAGGCCCGCGCAGGCGCGGATGATCGACGCCGGGTCGGGCACGTGCTCGAGCATTTCCATACAGGTGACCGCATCGAACTGGCCGGGCAACTCCGTCGCCAGCGATTCCACCGACTGCAGCCGGTAGTCGACGCGCACGCCGGTCTCCAGACCGTGCAGCTTGGCGACCTTGACCAGCTCCGGGGCCAGGTCGAGCGCGGTCACCTGTGCGCCCTCGCCCGCCAGCGCCTCACTGAGCAGGCCGGCGCCGCAGCCGACGTCGAGTACGCGCGCGCCGGCCAGCGGCGTGCGCGCGGCGACATAGCCCAGCCGCGCCGGATTGAGCGCATGCAGGGCCTTCTGCGGGCCGTCCGGATCCCACCAGCGCTGGGCCAGGGCGCCGAACTTGTCGAGCTCGGCCTGGCTGAAGTTGGTGTCGTTTGAAGCTTGCGTCGTCATGCTCGATCTCCGGGGCCGTCATCCCCGCGCAGGCGGGAATCCATGGACATTTCTAGGAAAAACAAAAGTCCCTGGATTCCCGCCTACGCGGGAATGACGAGCAAATGCAACAACAAAAACATACTGCTCAAGTCAGCCGGATCGCCGCGATCCGCGAGCGCCACTGCTTGGCGTTGGCGATCAGTGCGTCGGTGTCGATGTTGACCAGCACGCGGCCGCGCAGCTTGGCCTGACCGGCGATCCATACGTCGCTGACCTGTTGGCGCCCGACGGCATAGATCAGCTGCGAGATCACGTGGTGCAGCGGTTGCGTTTCCAACTGGTCGAGGTCGACGCAGACCAGGTCGGCCTGCTTGCCCGGCTCGATCGAGCCGATCTTCGTCTCGAAGCCAAGCGCGCGCGCGCCGCCGAGCGTGGCCGCATGCAACGCGCTGGCCGCATCGAATGCCGACGCGTCCTGAGCCACCGCCTTGGCCAGCAGCGCCGCGGTGCGGGTCTCGCCGAACATGTCGAGGTCGTTGTTGCTGGCGCAGCCGTCGGTGCCGATGGCGAGGTTGACGCCGGCCTGCTGCAGCTTGCCGATCGGGCAGAAGCCCGAGGCCAGCTTGAGGTTGGATTCGGGGCAATGCACGACGCTGACGCCGCGCTGCGCGCACAGCTCGATCTCGGCGTCGGTGAGCTGGGTCATGTGCACCGCGATCAGGCGGTCGTTGACCAGACCGAGCCGGTCCAGCCGCGCGATCGGACGCTGGCCGTGCTTGTCGTGCGACTCGACGACCTCATGCGCGGTCTCGTGCGTGTGCAGGTGCACCGGCACGTCGAGCTGGTCGGCGAGCATGCGGATGCGCTCGAAGTTCGCGTCCGACACGGTGTACGGCGCGTGCGGGGCGAAGGCGGTACTGATCAGCGGGTCGTCGCGCCACTGGTCGTGGACTTCACCGGCGCGGTCGAAGTACTCGTCCGACGAGCTGGCCCAGGCGGTCGGGAAGTCGATCACCGGCAGGCCGACGCGGGCGCGGAAGCCGTGGCGCTTGTAGACCGCAGCCTGCACGTCTGGGAAGAAGTAGTTCTCGTTGGCGCAGGTGGTGCCGCCACGCAGCATCTCGGCGATGGCGAGCGTAATGCCGTCGGCGACGAACTCTGGCCCGATCACCGCGCCCTCGACCGGCCAGATGTGGCCCTGCAGCCACTCCATCAGTGGCAGGTCGTCGGCGATGCCGCGCAGCAGCGTCATCGGGTTGTGGGTGTGGGCGTTGACCAGGCCTGGGATCAGCGCCGCCTCCGGCCGCGACACGGTCTCCTTGGCGACGAAGCGCGCGCGCGCCTCGCGGGTCGGCAGCAGCGCCACGATCGCGCCGTCGGTAATGGCAACGGCGTGGTCTTCGAGCACCACGCCGTGCGGTTCGACCGGGACCACCCAGCCGGCTTCGATCAAGAGGTCGCAGCGCTGGGGGTGGTGGTCGCTGGTCATGCACTCATCCTGTCATTCCGAACGAAGTAGAGGAATCTGCTGCTGTCGGGTTGCGATCCGGCGACAAAGCGAAAGCGAAAGCAGATCCCTCGCTGCGCTCGGGATGACGATTTGGCAAAGTCGTGGCCGCAAAAGCGGCCACGGGCCAAATCGTCACTTCACCCGGCTGACGTACTCGCCCGAGCGGGTGTCGACCTTGATGGTTTCTTCCTGACCCACGAATAACGGCACCCGCACCACGGCGCCGGTTTCCAGCGTGGCCGGCTTGCCGCCGCCGCCGGAGGTGTCGCCGCGCACGCCCGGATCGGTCTCGGTGATCTTCAGCTCGACGAAGTTCGGCGGCTGCACGGAGATCGGCGAACCGTTCCACAGCGTGACCACGCATTCTTCCTCGCCCTTGAGCCACTTCTCGGCACCGGCCATGCCGGCCTTGTCGGACTGGACCTGCTCGAAGCTTTCCTGGTTCATGAAGTGCCAGTACTCGCCGTCGGAGTACAGGTACTGCATGTCGGTGTCGACGACATCGGCCTGCTCGACGTTGTCGGTGGCCTTCATGGTCATTTCGACGACGCGGCCGGACTTGATGCTGCGGTACTTCACGCGGGTGAAGGCCTGGCCCTTGCCCGGCTTGACGTACTCGGTCTCGGTGATGATGCACGGGTCGTTGTTGACCAGGATCTTCTGACCGTTCTTGACGTCGTTCATGCCCAAGGTGGCCATGGTGAAACTCCTGCGTATGAATAAGTGTCGGGGCGCCGACCCGCGTTGATGGCCGCGGAGGCTAGAATGTCGGGCTGTTGTGTCGGGCCGAAGGCCGCGGCGCAAGGAAAACCGGTCCGCCATGATACCTGCAGCCCCTGCCTCGATGCAGCCCGCCCCCCAGCCCGCCACCCCCATCGCCCCGCGCTGGCAACAGCTCTGGCGCGACGCCGTGCGCGACCCGCGCGAGCTGCTGGCCCTGCTCGGCTTGGATCATATGGATATGGGGCCGGCCTGCCTGGCGATCTCGGACGCGGCCGCCGCGCATTTCCCGTTGCGGGTGCCGCATGGCTTCGTCGCGCGCATGCGCCGTGGCGACCCGCACGACCCGCTGCTGCGCCAGGTGTTGCCGCTGGACGATGAGATGAAGCCGATGCCCGGTTTCTCCCTGGACGCCGTCGGTGACGGCGCCGCCAAGGCCGGCCACGGGGTGATCCGCAAATACCGCGGCCGCGCCCTGCTGGTCGCGACCGGCAGCTGCGCGGTGCATTGCCGTTACTGCTTCCGCCGCCATTTCCCTTATGCCGAGGAAACCGCGGCCGCGGCCGGCTGGCGCGACGCGGTCGAACTGATCCGCGCCGACACCGCCATCGACGAGGTCATCCTCTCCGGCGGCGATCCCTGGTCGCTGGCGACGCCCAAGCTGGCCGAGCTCACCGACGCGCTGGCCACGGTGCCGCACCTCAAGCGCCTGCGCATCCACACCCGCCTGCCGGTGGTGCTGCCCGAGCGCGTCGACGACGCCCTGCTCGCCTGGCTGGGTGCCCTGCCCTGGCCGGTCACCGTCGTCCTGCACGCCAACCACGCCAACGAGTTCGACGACGCCGTCGACACCGCCCTCACGCGCCTGCGCGGCACCGGCGCCACCTTGCTCAACCAGGCGGTCCTGCTGCGCGGCGTCAACGACTCGGTCGATGCGCTGGCCGCACTGAGCGAACGCGGCCATGCCGCGGGCGTGCTGCCGTATTACCTGCACCAGCTCGACCGCGTCCAAGGGGCCGCCCACTTCGAGGTGAGCGACGCGCAGGCGCGGCAGCTGCACGCGGCGCTGGCCGCGCGCCTGTCCGGCTACCTGGTGCCGAAGCTGGTACGCGAAGTTGCAGGCGATCCCGGCAAACGGCCGCTCTAGCAATGGCCGCAGGCGGTCACGATCCGCCATTTCCAATCCGTCGCGCATCCCGTTTTGACGCATTTTGCGTGGACGATTGCGCGTGTTCATGTCATAAACCCGCCTTGGGGAGGTGACGCAATGCAATTCGGCAAAGACACGGCGCTGCGCCTGCTGATCGTCGACGACAGCGTCGAGGCAGCCGAGGCCATCGTCAGCGGGCTGCGCAACAGTGGCATCGCGGTACGTCCATCGCGACCGGAAAACGTCGATGAGCTGACGGCCCTGATCGCACAGCAGCCGCCGGACCTGGTGCTGGCCGCGCGCGAGACGCACAACGTGCCGATCGCCAAGGTCATGCAGTGCGTGGACGCCAGCGGCAAGGATCTGCCGGTGCTGGTGCTGCTCGACGACATCGACGACGCGCGCCTGCTCGAAATCATGGGACTGGGCGCGCGCGGCGTGCTGCTGCGCGGCCACCCGGAGCATGTCCAGACACGGGTGCGCAAGGAGTGGGCGGACCTGGAGGCGCGCCGTTCGCAGCGCAAGCTCGAAGCCCAGGTGCGCGAGACCGAACGCCGCTGCGACGCGCTGATCGAGTCCTCGCGCGACCCGATCGCCTACATCCACGAAGGCATGCACATCCGTGCCAACGCGGCCTACCTGGAGATCTTCGGCTTCGAAGGGTTCGAGGACGTCGAGGGCATGTCGCTGCTCGACCTGATCGCGCCGCAGCAGGTCGACGGCTTCAAGCAGTTGCTCAAGCAACTGGGCAAGGGCGAGGCGCCGCCACGCCACGAAACCCAGGCGCGCGCGCTTGATGGCAGCCATTTTCCGGCGGTCATGGAATTCACCCCGGCCAGCTACGAAGGCGAGACCTGCCTGCAGGTGATCCTGCGCCGGCAGGAGCTCGACCCCGACCTGGCCCGCGAAGTCGAGGCGCTGCGCCAGCGCGACCAGGCCACCGGCCTCCTCAACCGCGCCACCTTCCTGCGTGCACTCGAGGACACCGTCGCCGATGCCGCCCAGAACGCGACCCACCACGGCCTGCTGCTGATCGAGCCCGACCATTATGTGCGCCTGCTGCAGGACATCGGACTGGACGCGGCCGACGACCTGATCGGCGCCTTCGCGCAGCGGTTGCGCAGCGTGCTCGGCCCGAACGACATCGCCGCACGCTTCGCCGAGCACCAGTTTGCGGTGCTGACCCGCAACAGCGATCACCTCCACACCGCCGGCCTCGCCGAGACGCTGCGCGCGGCCTTCGCCGACCACGTACTGGCGACCGACAGCCGCTCGCTCAACGCCACCGTCAGCATCGGCGGCGTGCAGATCGGCGAGAAGATCGCCAGCGTCACCGCGGTGCTGGGCAAGGCCAGCCAGTGCGTGCAGTCGACCGTCAGCGTCGGCGGCAACCGCATCGAGCTGTTCGACCCCGGCGCGGTCGACCGCGCCGAGGAAGAGCGCATCGAAGCTTGGGTCGCGCGCATCCGCGATGGCCTCGACGGCGACCGTTTCGTCATGGACTACCAACCACTGATCGGCCTGCACGGCGCACCCGACGAGATGTACGAGGCCTACCTGCGCCTGCGTGGCGAGCACGGTGAGCTGGTGCCGCCGCTGGCGTTCCTGCAGATCGCCGAGGAGCACGGCCTGCTGTGGGAGATCGACCGCTGGGTGGTAGGCAAGGCCATCGCGGTGATCGGTGAGCGCCTGCGCGCCGGCAAGCGCACCACCCTGCTGGCCAAGATCACCCAGGCCTCGCTGCAGGACCAGAGCCTGCAGCAGTTCATCGGTGAGCAACTGGCCAAACACGGCGCCGATGGCAAGCTGCTGGTGCTGCAACTGCCAGAGTCGAAGGTGTTCACCCACCTGCGCGCGGCGCAGGAGTTCCAGGCCGCGGTCGCCCAGTTCGGCGTACGCGTGGGGCTGGAGCAGTTCGGCGTCGGGCTCAATTCGTTCCAGTTGCTCAGCCACTTCGACGCGGCGCTGCTCAAGATCGACCGCAGTTTCATGGAAGAACTGCCGAGCAACCCCGACCACCAGCAACGCATCCGCGAGATCGCCGACAAGGCGCGCGAGCTGGGCAAGCAGACCATCGCCGAATTCGTGCAGGACGCGGCCAGCATGACCATCCTGTTTGGTGCGGGCATCGACTACGCGCAGGGGCACTTCCTGGCGCCGGCCGGGCCGGAGATGGATTACGAGTTCTAGCGACCCGATTCGCCGGCTGGCAGCGGACACTCCAATGTCTGCTGTCGGTCGCGAATCGCACGGAATCAGCTCGGCGCCCGGGGAATTGCGTCACTCAAGCCGCACATCGAGTCCGAGGGCCTCGGCAATCACGATGGTTTGATCGATCGTGATGATCGCCTCCTTGAGGCGGACATTCTCTGGCTCCAGCGCGCTCAGGTCGCTTCCACGCAGGTCGCAACCGGAAAAATCGACGCTGTGGAGCCATGCGCCGGACAGATCAACGTCACGGATTGAACTGCGCTGGCATTGCGCCCCGGTCAAATCGGCCTCCCGCAATCGGGTTCTGAGAAACGAAGCACGCCGCAAGTCAGCGCCGGGCAGGCCGACAAAAGCCCAATCACCATCGATGACCTGCATGTGGTCGAACTGGCAGCCATCGAACATGCTTCCCACGACCTTGCATTCCGTGAACCGACTGTCGAAGAAGTTGCACGATAGGAAAGTGCAGTTCACAAAGGCCGCGCTGTGGTGTACGGAAGCATTGAAGCGAGCGCGTCGAAATGTGCACTCGTTGAAGACCGTTCCGAAATTTTCGCCTTCGGTAAAATCAAGGTCTGCAAACAGTGTGCCCTGATACAGCTCACGCTGAAGTTTCCGGCCATACCAGTCGGCACCGGCAATCGTGGCGTCGGTTTTTGGCGCAGGTTCACCGTACTTTCGTTCGGCCATGCGACGCGGTTGCCTCTCGCTCAATAGGGGATGGCGATGCTCTGCGCAAGGAGAGAGCTTCCTGTACGGCCAGATCGGATACGCGGCCGCGTCGGGCCAGACATGACAGCACCGCACTGACTATAGACCGGCGCCGTCGTTGATCCATAACAGCCACGAATCGGTCGCTGTCTTTCCAACTAGGAAGCCCGCCTTTCGGCGGGCTTCCTCTATACGGGTGATACGGAGCTGGATCAGCCCACCACGCTGCCGCGCACCTGTTCGACCGGGGCATTGCGCAGGGTCTCGATGCGCTCTTCCAGCGGCGGGTGGCTCATCAGCAGCTTGCGCAGGCCGTGGCCGACCGCGCCGCTGATGCCGAAGGCCTGGATGGTCTTGGGCAACGTGCTTTCGCCATGGGTCTGCGACAGGCGCTGCAGCGCGGCGATCATCTTGTCGCGGCCGGCCAGGCGCGCGCCGCCGGCGTCGGCGCGGAACTCGCGGTAACGCGAGAACCACATCGCGATCATGCTGGCAAACAGGCCGAACACCATGTCGAGCACGAACACGATCACGTAGTAGCCGATGCCCGGGCCGCCCTCGCGGTTGCCGCTGATGTAGCCGTCGATGACACGGCCGACCACGCGCGCCAGCACGATCACGAAGGTGTTGAGCACGCCCTGGATCAGCGCCATGGTCACCATGTCGCCGTTGGCAACGTGACTGACCTCGTGCGCGAGCACGGCTTCGGCCTCGTCGCGGTTCATCGCCCGCAGCAGGCCGGTCGATACCGCCACCAGCGAGTTGTTGCGGCTGGGACCGGTGGCAAAGGCGTTGATCTCGGGCGCGTCGTAGATCGCGACCTCGGGCATCTTGATGCCGGCAGCCTGCGCCTGGCGGTGCACGGTCGTGACCAGCCACTGCTCGGCCTCGTTGCGCGGCTGCTCGATGACGTGGGCGCCGGTGCTGCGCTTGGCCATCCACTTGGAGGTCATCAACGAAATGAACGAGCCGCCGAAGCCGAATACCGTGGCCATGACCAGCAGGCCGCCCTGGCCACCCAGTTGGATGCCGAAGAAATTCTGCAGCATCGCCATGACGATGCTGAGCAGGGCCAGTACCGCCAGATTGGTGGCAAGGAACAGTGCGACACGCTTGAACATGACAGGAACCTTCCGCGCACCATGCGCGACATGCGAGGAAAATGTGGCACGCTGGCGTTGAATTCAAGTGAAATCGCGTCGTGACCGCTTTGCCCGACGAGCCCGCTGTGCCCACGCCCCCCACAACGCCGCCCGCCCCGTACCGCGGCCGCTTCGCGCCCTCGCCCACCGGCGACCTGCATTTCGGTTCGCTGCTGGCCGCGTTCGGCAGCTGGCTGCTGGCGCGCCAGGCCGGCGGCACCTGGCTGGTGCGGGTCGAGGACCTCGACCCGCCACGCGAGGTCGCCGGGGCCGTGCAGCGCCAGCTTGATGCACTGGCTGCGTTCGGCCTGCACAGCGACGAGGCGATCGTGCGCCAGAGCGAGCGCGGCACCCTGTACCAGGCCGCGCTCGACCGGCTGCTGGCACAAGGCCTCGCCTTCCACTGCCATTGCAGCCGTACCGGACTGGCCGCCGCCGGCGGCATCCACCGCCGCTGCGTGGCCCAAGGCGCCCGTACCGACCCGGCGGTGCGCCTGCGCGTCGCCGACCACGGCGTGGTCGCGTTCGACGATGCCGTGCAGGGCGTCTACGCCCAGGACGTGGCGCGTGCGGTCGGCGATTTCGTGCTCAGGCGCGCCGACGGTTACTGGGCCTACCAACTCGCGGTCGTGGTCGACGATGCCGCACAGGGCATCACCGATGTCGTCCGCGGCGCCGACCTGCTCGACTCGACGCCGCGCCAGATCCTGCTGCAGCGCGCACTCGGCCTGCCGACGCCACGCTACGCCCACCTGCCGCTGGTGCTGGGAGCGGACGGCCGCAAGCTGTCCAAGTCGGAGGCCGCGCTCCCGATCGACCGCGACGACCCGCTGCCGGCCCTGCGCGCGGCCTGGCTGCGCCTCGGCCAGGACCCGGCGGCACTGGCCGGTGCCGGCAGCGTCGCGGCCCTGCTCGCCCGCGCGCAATCGGACTTCGTGGTTGCGGCCATCCCCGCCGGTGCCGGCGACCGCCACGATGCAGCAGCAGTTTCCACCATCGCTGACTAGAATCGGGTCGTGGCCGCATCCGGCGGTCGGGGGAGGACAGCAATGCAGTCACGCGTGGCACTCGTCACCGGCGGTACCGGTGGCATCGGCACCGCCATCATCCGGCGCCTGGCGCAGATGGGCCACCGGGTCGCCACCAACTATCGTGACGAGGCCAGGGCCCGCGCCTGGCAGGCGCGGATGCGCGGCGATGGCATCGACGTCGCGCTCGCCCAGGGCGACGTGTCCTTGCCCGAGCAGGCACAGGCGCTGGTGCAGGAGATCGAGCGCGATCTCGGCCCGATCGAGATCCTGGTCAACAACGCCGGCATCACCCGTGACTCGACCTTCCACCGCATGACCCCGCTGCAGTGGAACGAGGTGATCGGCACCAACCTCAATTCCTGCTTCAACGTGACCCGTCCGGTGATCGAGGACATGCGCGAGCGGCGCTGGGGGCGGATCGTGCAGATCAGCTCGATCAACGGCCTCAAGGGCCAGTACGGCCAAGCCAACTACGCCGCCGCCAAGGCCGGCATGCACGGCTTCACGATCTCGCTGGCGCGCGAAAACGCGCGTTTCGGCATCACCGTCAACACGGTCTCGCCGGGCTACGTCGCCACTGACATGGTGATGGCGGTGCCGGACGACGTGCGCGCCAAGATCGTTGCCGAAATCCCCACCGGCCGGCTCGGCACGCCGGACGAGATCGCCTACGCGGTGGCCTTCCTGGTCGCCGAGGAAGCCGCCTGGATCACCGGCTCCAACCTGGACATCAACGGCGGCCACCACATGGGTTGGTAGAGAACAGCCCACTCTGTGCCCAGGAAGCGACTTAATAGCAACAGCCCCCTTAGTTAGGGGGGCGATTCGCGCCACAGGTGCGAATGGGGGTATGGCAGCGCGTCTCGGCGCCCAAGATTTTGCGCAGCAAACTTTGGGGTTTACCAGGCGCCGCCTGGGAAACGGCAGTTGCAAGCCCCCCCGCCCTGCGCCATGCTGCGAAGCACCACGATTTAGAGCCAATGCTCCATGGCCGCGATCCGCGTCATCAAGAAATACCCGAACCGCCGGCTCTACGACACCGAGATTTCCAGCTACATCACCATCGAGGACGTGCGCCAGCTGATCGTCGATGGCGAGGAATTCGAAGTGCGCGACGCACGTTCCGGCGAGGACCTCACCCGGCAGGTCCTGCTGCAGATCATCGCCGAGCATGAGCAGGACGGCGAACCGGTGCTGTCGACGCAACTGCTCAGCCAGATCATCCGTTTCTACGGCGATTCGCTGCAGGGCTTCATGGGCAATTACCTGGAACGCTCGATGCAGTTATTCCTCGACCAGCAGCAGCAGTTCCGCAACCAGGTGGGCGGGGTGCTGGGGCAGACGCCATGGACGATGATGAACCAGCTCACCGAGCGCAACCTGGCGATGTGGAACGAGTTCCAGCGCAACCTGTCCGGCAGCGTCGGCCAGAGCGCCGCCACCGGAAAACCCCGCACCGACAAGCGAGAGCGCTGAGCGCGCCGCTCCCGGCGTTTCGCTGGAAAAACCAAAGAACAAGGCCGGCGATGCCGGCCTTTGTTTTGTCGCCAAGATGCCGCGCCGCCGAGGCTCACTTCAGCGGCGGCTGCCCCTGACAGTACTTCGCGTAGTACTGCTCGGCCTGTGGCATCAAGGACTGCAACGTCTGGATGCGGTTGGCCGGGTCCGGGTGGGTGGAAGCGAATTCCGGCGGGCGCTCACCGCCGCCGAGCTGGCCCATGCGCTGCCACAACGGGATCGCCTCGCGCGGGTTGTAGCAGGCCGCCGCGGCCAGCATCAGCCCGACCTGGTCGGCTTGGGTCTCGTGGTTGCGTCCGTACGGCAGCACGAAACCGTACTGCGCGCCGGCGCCGAGCGCGGCCATGACCGCCTGCTGCTGTTGCGGGTCCATGCCCCCCATGGCCATGCCCGCGGCCATCTGCCCCATCTGCACCAGCTTCTGCTGCGCCATGCGCTGGCTGCCGTGGCGCAACAGGGCATGCGCGATCTCGTGCCCCATCACCACCGCCAAGGCATCGCGGGTCTGCGCCACCGGGAACAGGCCCGTGTACACCGCCATCTTGCCGCCGGGCAGGCAGAACGCATTGGCCTGGTCGGACTGGATCACCGCCACGTCCCACTGGAAGCTCTGGTGGTCGCTCGGCGCCTGTTGCTGGTGCTGCGCGGCCAGGTCGGCGGTGACCTGCGGCACGCGTGCGATCAGGCGTTGGGCGATCTCGCGGACCTGCTGGCTGACCTGCGCATCGGCCGGCATCAGCGCCCCCTGTGAATTGGCGTCGCCGAGCACCTGCTGGAACGCCTGCGCGCCGAGCTGCACTTCCTCTTCGGCGCTGGCGCCGTAGTGCGCCTTCTCGCCGGTGTACGGGTCGGTTTTGGCACTGCCGAACCACGACCAGGCGGCATAGCCGGCAAACAGGATCAGGATCCACCAGCGCATGCCGCCGAAGCCGCGACGCGGCCGGCCTTGCTGCCGTGCACTGCCAAAAGGATCGGTCCTCATCTGTGCACTCCTTGCCGGTGATCCGATGCGATGTGGAGAACTCTAAGCCTCAGTGCGGTCGGAATGCACGCCCTCGTTTCAGATTTCTCGCACCACACGAAAACCGACGCGCGCACTGGTGGTATCGGCATCGTTGCCCAGTCGCCAGGACGATCGCGTCTGCGCCGGCGAACTGGCCCAGGAACCGCCCCGTATCACACGCGAACGGCATCCCGGGTTGAGCCAGGCCGCGCCGTCGCGCGGCGCACGACGGTAGTTGTCGTGCCAGCAGTCGGCCACCCATTCGCTGACGTTGCCAGCCAGATCGTGCAGGCCGTAAGCGTTGGCCACGTAGCTGCCGACGCGCGCCGGGCCCCACGCGCCGTCGCCGTAGCCAACGAAGGCGTTGCGCCAGCGGCGCCCGCTGGGCGATGCATCGAGGCCGCCGGTGAAGTTGCCGGCGCGCGCCGGCGGAGCGTCGTCGCCCCATGGGAAGCGGCCGGCATTGCCGGCGCGCAGCGCGTACTCGAATTCGGCCTCGCTTGGCAGGCGATAACGCTGGCCGGTCTGCTCCGACAACCAATTGGCGTAAGCCATCGCGTCCTTGGCGCTGACGTGGACCACCGGCAGGTCGTCGGCCGCGGGATGGCCGGCATAGTCGGATTGCCAATCGACGTTGCCGCGACGCACCAGGTTGCCACTGCGCTCGTCATACGCCGTCGAATAGCCGCGCCGACTGGAGCGCGCCCGGTGCTTGCTCGCGGCCATGAAGCGGCGGAACTCGCCGACCGTGATCTCGTTGCGCGACATCGCCAGGCCGCGATCGAAGCGGATGTTGCGGGCCGGACGCTCGGCATCGCTGGCACCGGCCTCGCTCTCGCCTGCCCCCATGCGGAAGGCACCGTGCGGGATGACCACCAGCTGCGGGCCGCGGCCGCCGCTTTTCATGGCGTCGGTAAACGCCTGGCGCGGCCGGAACAGTCCGTAGTGCGTGGCTAGGTCGATGCGCTCGCGCAGCTCGGCGGCGGCCGGGTTGGCGGCCGGCGCGATCCGCAGCAGGGTAGCGAGATGGCGACGGGCTTCGTCGATGCCGTCCTCACGGCTCAGCGCGGCCAGGCCCTGGTCACGCAGGGCACCGACCCGGGCCAGGCGCTGCATGGTGATCTGCGCGCGCGCATCCTCGACCGTACCCAACTGCGGCCGCAATGGCGCGGCGACATCGAGCCAGCGAGCGGCCCCGGCGTAGTCATCGCGGTCGGCGGCGACCTCGGCACGGCGGATCAGCGCGCTCTCGGCCGCCGCCATGCCCTGGCCTGCCCGCACGTCGTCCGGACGCAGTTGCAAGGCCTGGCGGAAATAGGCCAGCGCGCCGTCGCGGCTACCGTCTTCGCCGATGCGGCCGGCGTTCAGGGCCTCCTCGCCAAGTCGATTGGCCTCCTGGGCCTGGTCGGCCTGATCAAGCCTGGCCAGGTACTCACCTGCAGCCGGATCAGCCGGAGCAATCGCCCGCACCACGGCGGCGATCTCGTGGGCACGGCGCAACGACAGCGGGTCGCGATCGAGCGCGGCCAATGCGGTGTCACCCTTGGCCAGCAACTGCGCCAGCGCGCGCGCGAAGCCGGCCTGCACGGCCGCGTCGTCGGGCGCATGACGGCGCAGCGCCAGGTACAGCGGAATGGCATCGTCGGCACTGCCGAACAACCGGCCCGCCGCCAGCGCGGTTTCGGCCCGGGTCTTGAGTTCGCCAGCATTGGCCTGGGTGACCTCGACCGCCGGCGGACGCCAGGGCGGCACCGGCGACACCGCCTGGTCGGCACTGATCGTCACGATCGGCGCCCGCGCAGCGCCTGCATCGCGTGCCGCGTCGACGCCGGATGGCTCGCGCGAGCAGCCTGCCGCCAGCCCCACCACGGCGATGCCTGCCAACACCAATGCGCGCAATCGTCCTCCTTAGCCTGGCGGCCGGGCCGCATCCCGGGCCTGCACCCCCGGCGTGTTCTGCGGCCCCGATCGTTCGGGGTTATCGAAAGTAGGCTATTGTCGCCCGCCCCGGCAACCTCGTCGCCCGCCCGCGCCACTCCGAATCATGCCTGTCGTCTGGATCACCGACCCTGCCGCGCTGCAGGCGCGCTTTGCCACCCGCCCCGAACGGATCGGGCTGGACACCGAGTTCATCCGCGAGCGCACCTACTGGCCGCAGCTGGCGCTGGTGCAGATCGCGGTCGGCGATGCGACGGCAGATCAGGACATCCTGCTGGTCGATCCCCTCGCCCCTGGCATCGCCGAGGCGCTCGCGCCGATCCTGGCCGATACGGCGATCCTGAAGATCATGCACAGTCCCAGCGAGGACCTGGTCGCGTTCAAGCACACCTGCGGGGTGGTGCCCAAGCCCTTGTTCGATACCCAACTGGCCGCAGCGCTGGCCGGCATCGGCAGCGGCCTGGGCTACCAGAAGCTGGTCGAACAACTCACCGGCATCGCCCTGGCCAAGGGCGAGACCCGCTCGGACTGGCTGCGCCGGCCGTTGTCGGCCGCACAATTGGAATACGCCGCCGACGACGTGCGTCACCTGTTTGCCATGCACGACGCGCTCGACGGCCTGCTGGGCCAGCTCGAACGTCGCGACTGGCTGGCCGAGGACGCCGCGCGCACGATATTCAACGCCGAGAACGAAGCCTGCGAACGCTGGCCGCACCTGTCGCTGCGCACCGCGCAGTTCCTCGACCGCGACGCACAGCTGCGGCTGCTGCGGTTGCTGCGCTGGCGCGATGCCTACGCCCGCGACAACGATCGCCCGCGCAGTTGGATTCTCGACAACGAACTCGCGGTCGCGATCGCGCGCCACCCGCCCGCCGACCGCGACGCCCTGCAGCGCCAGCTCGACGCCCACCCGAAAGCCCCGCGCAAGCTCGGCGAAGCGATCTGGCGCGCGCTCGATACCGTATTGCCCGACGAAGCGCAGGCACCGGACGCGAGCCTCGCCGAAACCCGCGACAAGCAGCGCCTGCGCAAGCTGCAGGACGCCGTTGCCGCACGCAGCGCCGAACTCGGCCTGCCCGACGGCGTGCTCGCCTCGCGGCGCTGGCTCGAGGCCCTGCTCGACCACGGCGACTGGCCCGAAGCCCTGTCCGGCTGGCGCCGCACCGCGCTCGAACCCGGCCTGGCACCACTGCTGGCCGCTCAGGACTAGCGCCTGCACGGATCGACCGCTAGAATTTCGCCGTCGTGGGGCGGTAGCTCAGCTGGGAGAGCGTCGCGTTCGCATCGCGAAGGTCAGGGGTTCGATCCCCCTCCGCTCCACCAAATCATCCAGCCTTGAAAGCCTCGGAAAGCCTGTCTTTCCGGGGCTTTCCTGCTTCTGCAGCCTTGATTGCCCCAGCTTTCGATGGCAGGACATCCGCCCTAGCCACCCACCGAAAGTGCTGCCTCCACGAGCGGCTTGGCCCAGTCCGGCGTGTTGCTGAGCGACTCGAGATCGTCAGGCCATACGAGCTTGCCCGATTTCATTTCCGCGACCAGCAGCGGATCGGGAATTGCGTCGCCCATGCCGGCATCGGCGCTGTTGTCGTACACCTGCAGGTGCGCCAGGCACGGCATGAGCGCGATCAGGTTCTCCAGCGCCGCCGGGTAACGTTCACGGATCTTGGCCTCGGGAATGTCGTGCCCGCCGACGGCCACGCGGGCCTTGACGCGGGCAAGGTGCAACTCCGGCGAGGACAAGCCGCAGAACCACATCAGCACGTCATGCGTCTTCGCCGCCGCCTTGATCCGGGCGGGAACGGTGCGACCACCCAGCGTGGTCTCGAACGCATGGTGCGTGCCATGGGTGATCGCCTCATCCAGACGTCGCACGCCCTCCTGCCACGCGACCGCATTGGCCGAAACCTGGTCGCAACCGGTCTCGGCGATCAGCTCGCGCGCAAACGTGTCGGGGTTGAACCAGGTCAGCCCGACCTGTTCGAGCAAGTAGCCACCCACCGAACTCTTGCCCGCGCCATTGACTCCAGCGAGGACATAGAGAACGGGACGGGCCTTCAATGGCTGGCCCCGGCCTTGACCTTGCCACCGAGCTTGGCGGGGCCTCGCATCAGCCCGCGCAGGCGATCGCCCGCATCCGCCGCCTGCAGGGACGCCAGGCGCTCATCGAAGCGCTGACGCAGGACATCCAGCGCCGATTCGTTCTTCGACCCGGCATCGTCCAGGGCGCGCATGATGGCGCCGTACTCTTCGGCCGAGAGGATGACCGCCTCGGGCTCGTTGTGATTGGTCACCACGACCATGCCCTTGCGACCGATCGCCTTCATGACGCCTCGCCAGCCGAGCTTCTTCACATCGGAAGCCGGTGTGCGCGGCAGGTCTTCAATTGCGTCGAGCTTGAGCGTCAGGGCCATGCTCCCACTCCAGCGTGCGTACTGGACTGAGATATACCCTTTTTTACCTTTTTGGGCAAATTTGACTACCTGCGGTACGCCCGGGCCCGAGTCAGTTCGCGAACGCCTGCCAATGGGCCGCCGTGTCGAATTTGAGCCCGCTCGAGGCCTCACCGCGGCCAGTCAGCTTGGCGCGGCCCAGCCACAGGCAGGCGCGGCCATCGGGCGTGCGCGCGTACTGGAACGCGCGCCGCACCACGGCGCCGGCGCGCGGCACCTCCTCCTCGCACAGGATCAGGCTGTCCGTATCCGAAACCGGCTGTTCCTCGTCTTCCAGCAGCAGGCGACCGCGCGGGTGGAACAGGTAGACGCCGATGCCCTCGGTGGTCGCGGTCTGCTGGATGAAGGCGTCGTTGCTGTCCAGCAGCGCCAGGAACTGCTTGTAAGCGCGTAGGCGTGCGTCGTCGCCGGGCTGGATCGCCAGCGGATCGGGCAAGGCATAGAAACGCTTGAGGCCAGCGCGCTGCAGCCAGATTTCGGTGACGCTGGCGCCCGGCCGCACCTTGCGCACCGGCAGCAGCGGAATCCAGTGCGCCGGCACGTGCGTGGCGAGGCGGTAGACCAGTTGCGGATCACCGGTCTCCAGCGTGAGCTGCTGGCGCATCGCCAGCCGCGCCGCTTCCAGGCCACGTTCGATCGGCTCGCCGGAGGCGCCCTGCACTTTCTTCTCGATGCCCCAGGCCAAGTTGGCCATCTCGTCGCGCACCAGCAGCAGCTGTTCCAGTGGCGCGCCCTCGAGCGCGCGGTCGGCCACTGGCGGCAGGAACAACACGTCGGTCATCGGCCCGGGCGCATCGGTGCCGGCGCTCAGTTCGTACATGCGCCACGGCGTACCGTCGCTGTTGCGCGAGGGATGCACCGCGGCCTCGATACCGAAGGAATCGACGACCTTGAAGTCCTCGACCTGGTACAGCGCCCCCACCTCCAGTTCCAGCGGCACCACGAACCAGTCGTTGCCGAAGGCGAGCGCGAACTCGGCGATCATCATCCGGGTCAGGTCGGCCGGCCCGGCTTCGACCGCGGCGAAGTTGACGCGCGCGTCCTCGAATTCCCAGTAGCGGTCGGCCGGCATGCCGGGGTAACGCACCGGTGTCGGATGGCGTCGTTCCACCGCGTGCTGCGTCGTGGCCGGTGGCGGTGTTTCCGGGTCGCGCGTCAGGGTACGGGCATCGAAACTGCTCCAGTCCAGGCGGCCGTCGACGTATTCGCCGGCGTCCAGGCGCAGCGACGGCGTGGCGTCATTGAAGGCGCCCAGCGAGAACCGGTACTCCATGCGATCGGGTTGCCAGCTGGGGTTGGGCCACGGCGCTTCCATCACCAGGTCGTCGAGCCAGCGCAGCCAGGCACCGAGCCGCGCCAGCGCGGCGGCATGATCGGGCGCCGGCAACGCCAACGCCGGCGGCAACGCGGTGATATTGCCGCTGGCATCGCGCAACAGCCGCAGCGCGGCGGCGAGTTTCGCGGCGTCGATCGCACGCGTGCCCCAGACCACGTGCCACAACAGGCCCGGCGCATCGCTGTCGGGATCGGGCGGCGCCGGCAGCGTCAGCGCGAATGCCGTGCGCACGGCTTCACCGAGGCTGGCGGGACCATCGTGCGCGATCATGCGCTGCAGGTGCAGGCCGGCTTCGGCGTTGAAGCGCGGATGCCGCGCCAGCGCCGGCTCCTGCTCGATCAGCGCCTCGATCGGGGTCGACACCGCGACCGGCAGCTGCGGCGCCGTGGCGATATCGCCGCCGGGGAAGCAGGCCGACACCGGCCGCCCGCGCACCGCGAAGCGGCTGTCGATCGGCGTGCCCGCGTCCTCGCCCTGGAACTCGTTGAACTGCCACTGCCGCGCCAGCAGCCACAGTGGATCGGCCAGGCTGGCCTGCAGGCCGGCGTCGAGGTCGGGGCCGGTGGGCAACGTCTCGATGCGGTTGTAGGTGCTGATCGACGGTTCCAGCACCACGTAGTCCAGCGCCGAGAAGTCGACGACCGATTTGGCGACGTGCATCTTCATCGTGGTCTCCTCATCCCTTGCCGAGCGCGATGCTGGCCGAGTACTTCAGCGCACCGGCCCTGATCATGTCGGTGATGCGCACGCCGGGCACGTCCTCGCTCGGGTTCTCGGGCATGTAGTTGGCCGGCAGCATCAGGCCGAGGCCGTCGGTGAGGTCCTGCGGGCGCACCGCGCGCAGTTGCGCGAGGTCGAAGGCTTCGTTGACCGTCGCCAGCACTTCGCCGAAGGTCCAGTTGGCCATGTCCAGCCGCGGCGGCACCGCCAGCAGCACAGCCTGCGGCGGGCGGCTGCCGGGGGCGTCGTAGTGGAAACTGATCGCGGTGGTCTGCCAGGCCGAGGGCACGAACTCCTGCCACTCGTCGACCAGCAATCCGCCGATCGCCGTGTCCGCGGTGACGTCCTGCAGTGCATCGGGCGCATGCGCGACCCAGGCCAGGCGCGGCGGCTCGCGACGCGGCGTGTCGGGCTTGCGTTCGGGGTTGGCCCAGCGCTGCGGCAACGCGCCCCAGCAATCGTCCGGCTTGTACGGCAACTGCACCAGCTTCCATTGCGCCGCGGCCAGCGGTGCGTGCATCGCTTCGTGCGCGCTGAGCGCCGCGTTGAGGCGGTCGCTGCCCTCGCGCACGCGCGACAGCTTGGTCAGCCAGCCGGGGATCGCCCAGTCGTCGCCGGCGAGCAGGCTGCTGCGCGCGGCGAGGCTACCGGCGACGCTGCCGGCATAGGCACCGAGGGTGAAGCGCGGCAACACCGGGAAGGCCTTGCCGAACACCGCCTTGATCCGGTCGATCGCGTTCTGCACGCGCCGGCTGTGGCTGGCGCCGGCCTGCTCGGGCGCGCCGGGCGCCAATGCGTTGGCTGCATCGAGCTGCGACTGACCTTGCGCGAGTGCGCGGCTGCGACGACGTTCGAACAGTTCGACGGTCGCGTCCGCCGTCACCGCTTCGCCGGCGGCGTCGGGCGCGGTTCCCGGCTGTGCTTCGACGATGCCGAACATCCAGCCGTCGAGCAGGCGCTGGGCCAGCGCCGGTCCGACCGCGGCGTTGCGCACGTTGTCGAGGTAAGCCTCGAGCGCCGTCACCGCCGCCGCGGCGCGCGCCTCGATCTCGGCGAGGTCGCTGCCGGCGTATTCGCCGGCATCCGCGGGATTGGCCGCTTCGATCTCGTCACGCGGTACGACGACATCCTTGCGCGTCAGCGCGCGCGCCGATTCGACCAGCCGTCCCAGCGTCGAGGCCAACGCCTCGAACGCGGCCAGGCCGAGCTTGCCGGGCTGGCTGCTGCCGGATTCGATCATCAGCTGGGTATGTTCATCCGGATTCGCGACCTGCGCCGCCAGCTGTTGCGCGATGCGCGCGCGCAAGGCGCTGTGCTGCGCCTGGCCGGCGCCGGACACCGCGCGGCTGGCCAGCACCACGGTCAGCGGCGACCAGCCCAGTGCCTGCGGCGACAGGGTCAGCGGCGTGGCGTCGATCACATCGCCGCGCGCCACGCGCGCCTCGAACACGAAGCGCGCGGGATCGCCGAGCATGCGCGCCAGCCAGGCGTTCAACAGCGGTTCGGCGGCCGCGCGCGGATCGTCGGCGCCTGCCGCCTGCCAGCGTTCGTCCATCGCGGTCGACTGGCACGCGACCAGCACACGCTGTGCGTAGGACACGCCGATGCGCGGCGTGCGCGTGACCTGCGGTTCGACCGGTCGATCCTGCTTGTCGAGCACGGCCAGCGCCGCGCCGGCGCGTTCCAGGTTGCCCTGCACCACCTGGTACACGCCTTCGGCGACCAGCACGTCGCTGACCGCGTCCCAGGTCTCGGCCACGGACTTGAGCAGGCCATCGATCGTCGCCTGCGCCGTGGTCATCGCCGACACGAACGCCGGTTTCCAGTCCGGCACCGGCTGCAACTGGTCGACCGCGGCCAGCACCGCGACGCGCACCGGCGCGAAGCCGCCGGCATACGCCTCCAGCAGCTTGATGCCGTCGACCACATCGCGCGCGGCGATCGATTCCTGCGGCTGGTCGCCCAGCGCATCGCCGGCCGGCTTCAGCGGATACGCCAGCCGGAACGGC
Source organism: Lysobacter cavernae (assembly GCF_042648505.1). Lineage (NCBI taxonomy): Bacteria > Pseudomonadati > Pseudomonadota > Gammaproteobacteria > Lysobacterales > Lysobacteraceae > Lysobacter > Lysobacter cavernae. Next base: position 32,975 of record NZ_JBHRXK010000008.1, on the reverse strand, counting down.
AAGGTGCAGTGTCCGAGCAGCGCGTCGCGCAATCCGCGCTCGAAGCGGTAGCCGAGCAGTTCGGCCAGCGACTGGCCGTGGCTCACGCCCTCCAGCATCGCGTGCGCGCGCCGCACCCGTTCCGAGGACAGATCCATGTTGAAACTGCTCTTGGCGCTTTCGTGGTTGGCCAGGTGCCCGCTGCGCAGGATCGCCGCGGTCGCCGCCTGCGGCAGCGACGGCGCGTGCACGAAGCCGAGACTGTCGGGCTCGCGCATCGGCCGTGGCAGGCGCTCGACCCAGCCGTAGCCGCCCAGGTGCACGCCCTGCGGCCGCGTCTTGCGCACCGCCTCCAGCCGCCGCGTCGCCAGTGCCGTGTACCAGGCGTCAAGACGGTAGCCGTAGGCGTCCATGGTGGTCTTGAAGGCGATGTCGAGTTCGCCGACGCGGCGCCCGGCCAGGTAGGACAAGCTCTGCTTGAACAGCGACAGGTCCTTGAAGTACCAGGGCTGGGCGATGCGTCCGTCGATGAAGCGTTGCGCGGCATCGCGCGCGGCGACCTGGGTCGTAGGCGACGCCACCGCGCGCATGCCGCGCGCGAGGTGGTCCTCGATGGTGTCGCTGCCGGTGACGCTGGCGACGCGCAGCTTGGCGACCTCGCGCGTGCTGCGAAGCTCGCGCCAGCTTTCGGTCTGCAGCGGCGCCTCGATGTTGATTTCGGCGGCGGCCGCCTGCGCGACCACGGTGCGCCCCCACGGCTTGCTGGCGGTGACGCGGTCGGTCGCCTCCACTATCGCGATGCCGCCATGATCGAACTCCTCCTCGGCCGAGAATGCCAGCAGCGTCTCCAGCAGCGCGCTGCCGCCCTGGCGTGCGTTCAACTGCTGCTTGGCCTGGCCCTTGTCCAGGCCCAGCGCATCATGGATGGCGTGGATGTAGTTCTTGCCCTGCGCGTCGACGCCGAGCGCCTGCTCCGGCGCGCGCTCGCGTTTCGGATCGACCGGATCGGCCTCGACCCAGGGCACGCCTGCCAGCGCGCGCGGCGGATCAGCCAACAGCAGCATGTCGATCATCGCGTCGCGCGGCAATTCCTTGCTGATGCCGAACAGCCCCAGCAGCTCGTCGGTCCATTCCGCCTTCAACGACTGCTGGTTGCCGATCATCAGTTCCTGGTCATCGCTGAAGACGACCGGACTGGTCAGCGACATCATCGGATTGTCGACCCCGCGCGCCTTGGCCACGCGCGACCACGGCCCGGTCTGCAGCAACTCGGTGACCGATTGCAGGTTGCCGTCGACCAGGTGCGGCACCTTCTGCGCGGACAGCTTCCAGCGCGGACGCAGCGCGGCCAGCACCTTGCGCACGCCGCCATCGAAGCTCGAATCCGGCTGATAGGAAGGCGCGACCACCGGCAGCACGCCGTAGGGCTGCTTGTCGATGCGCAGGTTCGGCAAGGGTCCGGATGGACGCAGGTACTGCATGGCGAAGTCGCGGAGCTTCGCCACCACCTGCTTCTTCACGTAGCGATCCGGTTGCTGGTCGTCGTCGGCACCGACCGCGAACCACGGATTCCACATCAACGACAGATAGCGCCCGAAAGTCGCGCGCCACAGCGCATTGATCATGTGCATCGCGGTGGCCGGCTCGTCCAGCGCGGCGTTGGCGATGTTCGGCGCATCCAGCGCGCTGTCGTCCAGGCCCAGCGCGTCGCGCAGGCGTTCGGCCGCGGCGTAGCGGCCCGGCTCCGGCACCTGCGCGGGCAGCGGCGGCATTGGCGTGTCGGCCGCGGAAGAAAAACCCGACACCGCGCGACCGGTGTTGTTGGTCGGCGTGCCCAATGGCGCGAAGGAGAAATCCGCAGCGGCCTGATGCGCCTGCAACAGGCCACCGACCATCGCCGCCGAGGCCTCGGCATCGAGCGTCCAGTCCACGCCCAGCACGACCAGGCGGTCGACGCCCTGATCGAAGTCGAAGCCGTCGGCGAGGTCCTGCGCGCGCACCTCGATCGCCATGCCGGCCTGCAGTGCCGCGCCGAAATCGACCAGCCAGGCGCGGTCGCCGCCGAACAGGCCCTCGCCTTCCGGCAGCGGCTGCGCCGGATCCAGCACCGGCGCCATCGGCAGCACGTCGGCGACATGCTGGCCCCAGACCCGGAACACTTCCTGGCCCTGGCGGATGCCGACCGCGCACCAGCGGTCCGGCAACGCGGTCGCGAACGCCTGCTTGGCACCGCTGGTGACGTCGTCGATGTCGTCCGGGAACACTGGCGCAGTGTCCGCCTGCCCCAGCGCATCGAGATTGGTCGGCGTCAACGTGCGCACGATCCACGCCGCACGCGGCGCGCGATACAACGCGACCATCTCGCGCCACAACGCGGCGGCGCGGCCTTCGGCCTCGGCTTCGGCGGCGTCGCCGTCGGCCGGGTCGCGGGCGAAACGCGCCTGCCAGTAGGCCTCGCCGCGGGCGCGTTCGGCCGCGGTCAGGCCAGCGCCGTGGCGCAGCACGTGCAGCGCGTCGGGATAGATGCGAATCGCCAGCCGCAGCGGATCCTTCAGGTAGCGCGTCTCCAGTCGCACCGGCAACAGCGCCATCGGCACGTTGCCGTCGAGCGCTTCGACCATGTTTGCCGGATCGCGTCGCGCGAGCAGGTCCACCGCCAGCGCGTCGACGCGCGCCAGCGCCTCGCGCTGTCGCCCGCGGGTGCCGCGCAACTCGGCTTCGTGCCGCTCCAGTTCCTCGTGCAGCCGCGCCAGTGTCTGCGCGTCCGCGCCATTCTGTCGTGCCCGCGTGATCGACGCCTGCAGGTCGGCGACGTGGCGCGCGCCGGTGTGGCCTGCGCGCCTGAGTTCGCCCGCTTCGCCGCGCGCAGTAGTGATTGCGGTCAGATCGAGATTCAGACGCGGCATGACGGGCCTCCTTGCGCTGCGGCCGTGCCGATGCGGACGCGATCGCGATCGCGATGGTGCTGTGCGGATTTCATGTTTTCGCCACCAGGTCCGCGCCCACCCAGTAGCCGCGGAACGGACGCTGCAGCAGCGCGCGTGCGGTCTGCGCCGAATGCGCGGTGAGCGGCAGTTCGACCGCATCGGGCACCTGGTCGTTGGCCTTGCGCAGATCGGCCAGGACGAAGTGCGCGCCCTGGGCGACGCCGACGTCGCTCCAGCGCACGTCCTTCCAGCCCTTGGCCACCGCAACCTCGGGCACGGCGCGCCCACTGCCGGCCTCGTCGAAGCCGAAACGCGGCTCGGTCATCTGTTCCTCGATCACGAAGCACCAGGCCTCGCGCTCGCCGGGCGGAATCGGGAAACCGACGAAGGTGATATCCGGTGGCAGCGTGCCGAAGAACACCGGGTTGCGGATCAGGTCCTGCAGGGTCGTGCCGGCCGCGAACTCCTCGGGCACACCGAGCTTCTCGCCAGCCGGCGATTTCCTGCGCGCATAGATCACGGTGTTGGGGAAACGCTTGAGCAGCTCGCCGCGGATCAGCAGCACCAGCCATTCCTTCTGCTCGGCGCTGGCCGCGCCCTGGCCGCCGATCGGGGTCCAGTAGGTCCAGCGGTGGATCGGCTCGATGTCGAGCTGGCCGTCGAGCCGTTTCCAGAACTGGCGGAACGGCGTGCCGCGCTGGTCGGTGGGATAGCCGCGCCACAGCAACTCGCGCCCCATCTCGTGGTTGAGGCCGACCATGTAGGACTCGACGAAGCGCGGATTGGTCTTGAGCAGCAGCACGAAGTCGTTGGGAATGTCCTGCGCGCCCGGCAGGAAGGCGTCGCGCAGCTTCTTCGACAACGGCTCGTAGGCCGGCAGTGGCAGCTGCGGGTAGGCCATGACGCGATCGAAAGTGGCCGGAATCAGGTAGCGCAGGCGATCGTCGACGAGATCGGCGTAGCGCCGGCCGACGAACAGGCTGTCGACGTCGCCGCCGGTTTCGAGCTTGAGCCGGCTGTCGGCCACGCTCAGCATCGAGGCGACGCGCGCGGGGATCGTCTTCGCCGGGTCCACTTTCGCCAGGGTGCTCGCGGCGGTCGCGGCCAGCGGAAAATCGGTGGCGACGAACTTGGCACCGGTGTCCTTGAAGCGCGCATTGAAGTCGGTGAAGGCGGTCGACAACCGCGTCATCGTCGCGCGGTCCTTGATCGGCGCCAGCACGGTGGCGGTGACCATGTCGGCGGTCGCGGCGGCCGCACCGGTGCCGACGAAGCCACCCGCGCCGCTGCTGACGATCCGCACCGGTTCCGCACCGGCCGCGGTCGGCAAGGTGTTCGGCGGCAAGGTGGCGAACACCGCGGCCGTGCCGTAGCGCTTGAGCGCGGTGGTCTTCACCGCCGCCAGCGCGCCGGACGGCACCTTCGCCAGGCCGCGGCGGCCGCCGCGCACGAACTGCAACGCGCCGCTGCGGCCGTCGATCATCAGCGGTGCGACATCGACCGCGGCCGCGCCGCGCTTGACCGACATCAGCAATCCTTCGGTGCCACGCACGTCGGCTGTGGCGACGGCCGTCATCAATGCGCGTTCGTCGAGCGTGGTGTCGCTGCGCTGTGCCAGCGCGGTGAACTGCAGCCGGTGCGTTTCGGTCATCAGCCCGTTCTTGCGCGTGGCGGCCAGGCTCGGCTGCGGGCGCGGTACCGTGCCGACGCGGTGCAGGCGCGCGCTGGCCTTGCGATGCGACTTGATCTGGTCCGCGGTCAGCGTCCGCGACCAACCGAGCAAGGGTTCCAGTTCGACCTGCGCGCCCGGGCTGGAGGGCAGATCCAGGCCGTCGTAGACGTTGGTGCCGAGGATTCCGTCGGGCACGAATTGGGTCGGATCGACCAGGCTTTGGTTCTTCGAGGCCAGCGACAGCGACGCGAACAATTGCTTCACCTGGGTGGCGATCGGCGGCTGTTGCGCGCGTCGCACCGCGGCCTTCAGCGCCGGACGTTGCGCGCTGAGCAATCGGCGCAACGCCGGGTCGATCACCGCGTCGGGCAGGCTGGTGCGGGCGACACGACCCTGCAGCGTTTCCTGCGGGGCGATGCCCAGCCGTCCACGCGCCGGACCGAGCACCGACAGCACCCGCTCGGCCGGCAGCTGGGTGATGTGGCGCGCCATCAGGCGCTTGCCGGTCTCGACCGCCAGCTTGCCGAAGTTGAGCAGCATCTGCGCGCGCAGCACGTCGCCGACCTGCGCCCAGCACGACTGCATGAATTCTTCCTGGTACAGGCGCACGACTTCGGCGCCGTAACCGGCGGCCAACCGGTAACGCGGGTCGAGGTTGAGGTCGGCGAGCCAGCCGGCGTTCAATTCCGCCGGCAGCACCACGTGTTTCTTCGCATGCCAGCCGCCGTAGACCGGCGGTGCGATGGTCGGTACGCGCTCGCTCGGGCCCTGCGCGAGGTTCTGCGCCTCCGGGTCGTCGACGATCGCCGACAGGCGCGTCGCCACGTCCGCGTCGGGTGCGGCGGCCTGCGGAAAATCCGGCGTGCCCAGCGCCGTCGACACCAGCGCGCCTTCGTACAGCACGGTCTTCTTGACGCCGCCGTCGGTGAGCAGGCGGTCGGCGTCGAGCAGCACCGGCGCGGTGCCGAGCTTGAGCAGCTTGGTGTTGAGGTCGGAGCCTTCCGGATACTTCGCCGGCGTGGTCAATCGCCGCGCCAGGGTTTCGAAATCGCCGAGTGGGCCGGTGGAAAACTCCCAGTGGTAGTACACCGGCAGCTCGATGTCGGTGCGCGCCGCCAGGTCGTCGGGCCAGGCCGGATCGAGCGGGATGCGTCCGTCCTGATCGGGCACGACGTCCTGGCCCAGGCCGATCACGCGCCCCGCCGCGAACGCCGGCACCACGCAGGCGATGTAGCGCGTCGCAGGCCGCAGCCGCCGCGGCGCCACCAGCCGCGAGATGTTGCGGTTCGGATCCTGCCGCATCGCGGTCGCCAGCACACCGGCATCGCTCGAATCCGAAGCCACCTGCGCGTGCGCCCACATCCACGATTCCGACAGTCGCGGCAATTCGCTGCGCGCCTGCTCGGCGTCCAGCGCGACGCGCGGCAACGGACCACCGCGCATCGCCGGTGGCGCGACACCGGCGTGATCGCGGTCGAACACCACCAGCACCAGCCACGGCCGCAGGCGCTGCGCATTGGCTGCCGCCGGTGTGAACATCCACGGAAAATCCGGCGGATCGAAATCGATCGCGGCCAGGTAGTTGGGCTCGAAATTCGACACGTTCGGCTTGGGTTCGGTGCGCACGATCAGGCGCATGTCGATCCCGATCACGTCCGCCGGCCCGTACAGGCGCATGCCGACGCTGTTCTCGACCACGCCAGCCGGCTGTCCATCCAGCGCCGCCGACAGGGTCAGCCCGACCTGCACGCGCGGGCGCGCTTCCAGCCCGGCGACGGCGTCCGGCGTCGCGTAACTGCGCGCAAGTCCGCGACGTACCACCGGCATGAAGCTGTATTGCAGTGCCATCGGCTTGCCTCAGTCGAGTTCGTACAGTTCGGCGACCTGGTGGCGGACGCGATCGAGCCCGGCATCACTGGCGATGCGGTCGCGTGCCTGCCAGTAATCGCCGAACACCGCATTGGCCGCGGTCTTCTGGGTGAGGCGATCGGTCACCGCCTGCGCCGCCGGGTTGACCGCGATCTTCGGCAATTCGAAAGGCAACAGCCGGGCCTTGTCGCGCATCGGCGAACGCGCCGCCGCACCCAGCTCCGCGACCCAGGCGCCATTGGCCAGTTGGCCGAGGTGGAACGCCACCACGTGCTTGAGCAGGTTGCGATCGGACAGGTTCGCTTCCTCGTAGTCGAGGGTTTCGCTGAGGGTTTCGTCGAAAACGAAATCCTCGCCGCCGAAAGACACGCCGGAATCGTATTCGCTGAACGACGGCCCCTGCAGCCGCTCCTCTTCCTTGATCTCGAAGAACTGCGCGGCCGCGAAGTAATCGCGCAGCACCTGCAGCGCGCCGCTGCCCGCGGACGTGGCACCGTACTTGAGGTCCTGGAAACCGAAACGGTTGGCGCCGTCGATCCTGGCGATGCCGACGCGCTTGAGGTCCTGTTGCCACGGCACCAGCTTCTGGCGGAACGACAGCACGCTGCGCGGATGCGCCAGCACGTCGCTGACGCCCTCGATGGCCGTCAGCGACACCAGACTCTCGCCGTCGGCGGGCAGTTGCGCCGACCAGTTCTCGCCCTTGGCGATTTCGTCGGCGAGCAGCTGCGCGATGTTCTTGCTGACCTTGGGCGTGTCGCGGTCCTGGCCCCAGCTTTCGTCGATGTCGATGCTGATGTCGGGCACCAGCGGCAGCTCGAGATAACCGCGTCCGGCAATGCGCCAGCGCCCCGGGCCGGCCAGCAGCCCTTCCACGCGCACGCCGGCGAAGTCGCCGCCGAACACGGTAACGGTGACGTAGGCGCGCAGGTCGAGCTCGAAATAGAACTTCGGTTCGAGGTAGCAGATCGCATCGAACTCGAAACCGCCCTCGATGCCGGCGATGCCCAGGTCGGCCCAGATGCGCAGCGCGGAACCGCCCTGAACCGTCGCCGAGGTGATCGCGAAATAGCCCTTGTAGTCGACCCCAATGATGCCGATGTCGAAACCCGCGCCAATGCGCTGGAACGGTTGCGGCAGGTCGTCGGGCACGTCCTTGAAGCGTGGATGGAAGCCGCCGGCGCTGATCAGGAACGTCGGGTGGTCGCCGCCCTCCAGGCGGAACGCGAACTGTCCGGTCAGGGTGATGAACAGCACCCGCGAATCGCGCAGCATCGCATCGATGCTGATCTTGAACGGGTCGTACTTGACCACGCCGAGGAAATCGACCTGCAACCGCAGCAACGCCAGGTCGGCGCTGAGCAGCGGCGGGATCTGCACCACCGCCTGCCCGACCAACGCGATCTGGCTCGATTCGATCAGCAGGCCGACCTGCACCGTCACCAGGTTGGGCGTGCCCCAGCCGACCTCGAACATCGGCCCGATGACGAAGCCGCCGCGCTGCACCGGGAACAGCGTGCGCAGGGTGTTGATGATCTGCGGTGCATCGGCCACGGGATTGGCCGGGAACAAAATTGCATCGAGCGCACCCGACGACATTCCTTGCGACAGCGCATCGGTGTCCAGCGTGTGCTGCACGCCGATCAGCCCGCCGACGCCGGTCAGGGTGAAACCCCAGCTGAGCTGGATCGGCGGGAACTGCCCGTAGATCATCAACAACAGCGACCAGCCGGCCGGGCTCTCGGTGGTGAGGATGGCGATCGCCTTGACGCCGATCTCGAACAGCTTCAGCTCCAGCACGCCGGCGTATTCGCCGCGCTCCGGGTCGATGTAGAGGTAACCGCCGCCTTTGACCACGCCGGTGTCGAGCGCCAGCCCCATGCCCGACGGAGGCTTGAAGCCGAAGCCGATCTCGGGCGTGCCGGCGAGCAGGTGCTGCAGATCGACGGTGATGCCGAGGCGATCCACCGACGCCGCGAACGGACCGGCCTCGACATTGAACGAGGCTGACAGCTCGCACTGCAGGTGATCGAGCCCGCCGATCGGCTCGATCGCGAAGGTGATCAGCTGGATCTCGAACGGACCGCTCGGCAACTTCGGCACCGGCAGGGTCACGCGGATGCCGCTGCCGTTCTTCAATCGCAGCTTGCCGTGCCGGTCGGCCTCGGCTTCAAGGTCGAAATCGACGACGACGTTGCCGCTCAGCACCTCGGCCAGGAAACTGTCTTCGATGGCAAGCTCGGCCTTGCCCTCGCGGGCGAAGAACTCCAGCCGCGGATCGCCGTTGTTCAACACGAAGCCGGCGCCGAATTCACCGAGCTTCAGCGACGCGCCACCGAGTGGACCGATCACCAGCGCGCCATCGGGCTTCTTGCGCGACACGCGGATGCCGAGCTCGGGCGGATTGGTCGTCAGCTGCGGCTTGCCGCCGGCGAACGGCACGAACGCCTCGATCGCACCGGCGAAGCGGAAGCCCACCTGGAAGCCACTGTCGCCGAGCGGCGCACCGGAATCGATCTGGCTGGCCAGCGCCAGGCGAACGCCGACCGGCAGGTTGCCCGCGTCCTTCTCGATCTGCAGGCCGATGCTCGGCACACCCGGTCCCGGCGACGCAGCGGCCAGCGGCATCAGCAGTTGCGGGAAGTCCGACAACGGCGCCGGCAGCGCGGCATTGGCGATCCAGCCGACATCGCCGGCCGAAGGCGCCTTGAACGCGCGATCGAGGATCGCGCCGACCACCATGCTCAGCAGCGCCAGCGCGGACGAAACGTTCTGCGTGCGCGCCGCATTGCCGGCGCCGGCGATCACCTCCGCCAGTTTTTTCGCATGCGGCTCGTTGACCGCAGGCAGCGCATTGGCATCGCCCGACAGCGTCAACAGGATCTTGGCCAGGCCAAAGGCGCTGGGCAGGGTCTGCGGCGGCACGGTTTCGATCACCCGCTGCACCTGCTTGACCACATCGCCGACCAGCGCCATCGCGTCGCCGAGGCCGCCGCCGGGATCGTTCTGCTGCAGCTGCACGACCCGGCCGACCGTGTCGACCGCGGCGATCGATTCGGCCACGACCAAGCCGGCATAGGCGATCGACTCGGCGACCGCGCCGGTGTTGCCGAAATCCTCGAGTTGCGGATTGGCTGGCAACGCACCGCCGGCGTTCAACCCGACCAGTTTGAACAACAGCGCCGCGGCCTGCTCGCGTTGCGCGGCCGGCACGTTGGACTCACTCAATGCACGGTCCACGCCCTCGCGGAACCATGCGTAGGACTTGCGGACGACCTTGTCGGGCTGTGCCACGCCGTTCTCCCAGCGCGCTGCGTCTCACAACAGGTGAAACCGCTCAGGTTCTCCAACGGCGCCCGTCCGGGCACCCGGCCATGGGGCCGCGCGTCCTTGCCTGCGACGCGGCAAAGCGGCGGAAGCGTCGGTCACGCCTCGTTATCGCACCGTGATGGCGACACTGGGCAGTCGTTAGAAACCCGGCCGCGTTGCGCGAATCACACGTGCACGTCGCCCAAGGCCTGGTTGAGCAATCAATGGTCGCCGCCTGGACTGATCGACATCGAATACGGCCGCTGCGTTGATACCGTGGCCCACTGCCTGTTCGGCTCGGCCTGCATCACGAAGCGCAGTTCACCGCCGGCCATGATGTCTTCATGACGCAGGAAACTGCGGTCCAGCGGTTTGCCGTTCAGCATCACGCTGCCGATATAGGGACGGGCTTCATCAAGGCCCTCGGCGATCACGCTGAAGCGCTTGCCGTTGGGCAGGTTGAGCGTCGCCCGCGGCAGGAACGGCCGGCCGATCACGTACTCGTTGCTCGCCGGCGCGACCGGATAGAAGCCCAGTGCCGTGAACACGAACCAGGCCGACATCTGGCCGAGGTCGTCGTTGCCAGCGAGGCCGTCGGGGCGCGGCGCGTACTGGCTCGCCATGATCTGCGCAAGCCGCTCCTGCGTGCGCCATGGCTGCCCCGCGTAGCCGTACAGGTAGGCAACGTGGTGGCTGGGCTCGTTGCCGTGCGCGTACCAGCCGATCAGGCCGGTGATGTCTTCCATGTGCGCGAACACCTTCGGATCGACCTTGGCATCGAACACCTGGTCGAGCCTGGCGACCAGCGCGGCATCACCACCCAGCGCCTGGGTCAGTCCGGCGATGTCCTGTGGCACGTACCACGAGTACTGCCAGGCATTGCCCTCGGTGTAGTCGCTGCCGTAGCCACTGACCGTGGGGTCGAACGGTTCGCGGAACTGGCCGTCGCGCTTGCGTGCCCGCATGAAACCGGTCTTGGCATCGAATGCATGCCGCCAGTTACCGGCGCGCTGATTGAATCGGGTAGCGATGTCCTTGCGACCCATCGCTTCGGCCATGCGCGCGATGGTCCAGTCGTCGAACGCGTATTCGAGCGTCTTCGAGGCGGCCTCGCCCTCCTCGTCGATCGGCACATAGCCCAGCTCCTTGTACTGGGCGATGCCGTCGTAGGGGCCGTAGTCGGCACTGGCGACCATGGCCTGCAAGGCCTCGTCGGTGTCAAAGCCGCGGATGCCTTTCATGTAGGCATCGGCGATGACCGGCACTGCGTGGTAGCCGATCATGCACCACGTCTCCAGACCGTGGAACGACCAGACCGGGAGGATGCCGTAGGGGCTCTCGCGGCGCGAGGCCAGCAGCGAGTTGATGAAGTCGTTGTTGCGTTGCTCGGGCTGCACCAGCGTCAGCAGCGGATGCAACGCGCGGTAGGTGTCCCAAAGCGAGAATGTGGAATGGTGGCGGAACCCCTTGGCCTGGTGCACGGCATTGTCGGGGCCGCGGTAACGGCCATCGCTGTCCATGAACAGACTCGGCGCCATCAGCGTGTGGTAGAGCGCGGTGTAGAAGCTCTTGCGCATCGGTTCGGGCGCGTCGACCTCGATCGCCGACAAGGCCTGCGTCCAGCTGGCAAGGGCGGCATTGCGCACGCCATCGAAATCCCAGCCGGGCATTTCGGCATCGAGGTTGGCGATGGCATTGTCCTCGCTGACCGACGAGATCGAGACCTTCGCCAGCAGCGGCTGTCCAGCCGCTCCGGCAAAGTCGAAGGCACCGACCAGTTGCCGCCCTTCGATCTGCGCACGCTGGCCCGGCGCCTTCTCACCCGGCGGCGGGAAGCCCTTGTAGAGCACGTCCTGCTCGGTGTCATGGAACTGGTGGCCATTGGGCGCACGCGAGAAGCGCAGCGCGAAGTACAGCTGCCGACCCGGCGCCCAGCCGCGGGTCTCGCGGAAACCGGTGACGGTGCCGTCGTCGCGTAACCGCAGTCGCGACCACAGCACCTTGCCCGGGTAGTCGTACATGCTGGTGCGCAGGTCGATCAGCACGTGCGCGGACTTGTCTTTCGGGAAGGTGTAGCGGTGGACGCCGACGCGCTCGCTCGCGGTGAGTTCGGCCCGAACCTGGTAATCGTCTAGCGTAACGGCGTAGTAACCGGGCTGCGCCACTTCGTCGTCATGCCGGAAGCGCGACGCGTAGCCACTGCCTGGCCTGGCGGAATCACCGCGCTCGAGCTTCACCTCGCCGGTGACCGGCATCAGCAGCACATCGCCCAGATCGGAGTGGCCGGTGCCGGAGAAATGCGTGTGCGAGAACCCGGTGATGGTGCGGTCGTCGTAGCGGTAACCGGCGGCCCAGCCATAAGCCTCGTTGCGCGGCTTGATCTGGGTATCGGGACTGAGCTGGATCATGCCGAACGGCACCACCGCACCGGGGAAGGCATGGCCTTCGCCGCCAGTGCCAATGAACGGATCGACCGAGGCATAAGCCTGTTTGCCGGCTTCATCGATGGGCTTGGGCAACGGGGCCGCAGCTACGGCCACACTCGCGGCCCAGGCGCACAGCCACCACCACCTCTGCTGCCGCGATTGCTTCTGCACATGCCGTTCGCTCATTCGCTCCCCCATGGCGGCCACACTGCTTGGCATCGCTGCCCGACCGTAAATTGGATCGTGCTGATTCGTCGCGAACCTAACACGCGCGATGGCCACCCATCACGCTGCACGCCGGAAGCGTGATGCAATACCGGTGAGTCGGCACGATACCGACATCCAAAATCTCGTCGCCCGCCACGCTGACGGCAGCGGCACCTGCCGTTACCATGCAGCCATGCGCATCCCGGCCTGGATCCTCGGACCACTTCTTCTGCTGAGCGGCTGCGCGACTGGGGGTGCTGCAGTGGAATCGCGGATCGACGCGCTGATGCGCGAATACCAGGGCAATGTTCCGGGCGCTTCGGTGCTGGTGGTCCGCGACGGCGCGCCTATCGTCCGGCGCAGCTACGGTCTGGCCGACGTCGAGGCAGGCATCGCGGTCACCCCAGCGACGAATTACCGGCTCGCCTCGGTAAGCAAGCAGTTCACTGCGGCCTCGATCCTGCTGCTGGCCCAGGACGGGCGTCTGCAACTCGACGATTCCGCCCGGAAGTGGCTGCCGTCGCTGCCCGATGCGGCCAAGGCGATCACGATCCGCCAGCTGCTCACGCACACCTCCGGCCTGGTCGACTACGAAGACGTGATGGACCCGGCGAGCACCGTGCAGGTGCACGATGCCGACGTGTTGAAGCTGCTGGAAGCGCAGGACCGCACCTACTTCGCCCCCGGCAGTGACTACCGCTACAGCAACAGCGGCTATGCGCTGCTGGCGCTGATCGTCGAGCGGTCCTCCGGGCGCCGCTACGCCAGCTTTCTGCACGAACGCATTTTCGTACCGCTGGGCATGACCGGCAGCGTCGCCTACGAGCAGGGCGTTTCCCAGGTCGCGCACCGCGCCTACGGCCACAGCAACGAGAACGGCCACTGGGCGCGCACCGACCAGAGCCCGACAAGCGCCGTGCTCGGCGATGGCGGCATCTATTCGTCAATCGACGACCTCGCCCGCTGGGACGCGGCGTTGTACGACAGCCACCTGCTGCAACCGGAATGGCTGCGCCAGGCGTTCACGCCGGCCACGGCCACCGACGACTCCGAGGTTGAGTACGGCTTTGGCTGGCGCATCACCGACGAGACGCTGTGGCACTCCGGCGAGACCATCGGGTTCCGCAACGTGATCGTGCGTTATCCGCAGCGCTGCCTGAGCGTGGTCGTGCTGACCAATCGCAACGATCCCGAGCCCTATGCGGTGGCGAAGCAGATCGCCGGATTTTTTCTTCGCTGAAGTCTCGAAGCCGTGGCCTCGTTATCGTCCCGAGCACAGCGAGGGACCTGCTTCTAGAGGTTCCCGTAAACCTTTCAGGCCTTGCTGATCGATCGCCTGACAACAGATCCCTCGTTGTGCCCGGGACTGTCAGGACCGGCGGACTCAGCGCACCGGGAAATCGTAGGCGACGGTCGGTGCCGGCTCGGGCCGCAAGGTGTAGTGCCACCACTCCAACGGATAATTGCGCAGGCCCTGCGCCTGCATCGCCGCCCGCAGGCGTTGTCGATTCTCACGCTGCGGTGGCGTAACCTGCGGCGTATCGGTATGCGCGGTCGCGTCGAAGAAATCGAAATCGGTGCCCATGTCGAGCGGCCGGCAGCTTGTGGTCCCGGTTTCACACTGCAATAGCGTCAGGTCGACCGTGGCCCCGCGGCTGTGCCCGGAACTCGCGGCGATGTAGTCACCGAGCAACGCCGACTTGTCGATATGCGGGTAGTAGCGCGGCTTGGTGTGCTGGTCGTCGAGGTCGCCAGCCCAGGCGACGAAATGCCGCACGGCCCGCACCGGGCGGTAGCAATCGTAGATCCGCAGCCGATAACCGTCTTCGCGCAGGGCCTGCTCGACGCGCTGCAGCGCCTGCGCCACCGGATGCAACAGATAGCAGCGCGGGGCTTCGTAACCGGTCACCGGCGCACCAACGAAGTTGTCGCTGCCGGCGTAGCGGATGTCGGTGTCGATGTCGGGCACCAGCGAGCGGATATCGACCATGCCGGCCGCTTCGGCCGTCGGCGCTGCCGAGACTGTCGGCGCCTCGCTGCGGGTGGCGCAGCCGACGCAGGCCAGGATCGCCACGAAGGTCACCACGGCCCCGCATCGCCGTGTCGACAACGGCCACCGCCGCTCAGTCGCAGGCGCGCTCACGGGCAAACGCTAGGTCCTCGTAGTCATAGCTGAAGTCCGCCTCCGGATCGACCTTTGCCATGGCGAGCGTGATCGGGCCCTTGCCGTCTGCGCCGGCAAAGTCCAACCAGGCCTCGGCGTCGACGCTGTCGTCGCGCCAGTCGACCAGCAGGCGCCGTCCCACGCGCATGACCGTGCCGGTCAGCAACGGCGATTTGTGCGCACGGAAGCTCACTGCCTCGCCCTGCCGGCAGATCGAGACCTCGCCGAACCATGGGTCGCGGTAGACACCCAGTTGTGCGGTCAGCTCGGCCGGCCGCACACCTTGGCGCGACGAGGTGTCGGGCGCTCTCTGCGCCGCCGGCTTGGTGTCGCGTTCCTGCGCGATCAAGCCGGCGTAGTGCGCAACCGTGGGCTTCTCGGCGGGCGCGGCATAGTGCTTCACCAGCACCTGGGTCAGCACCGTACGTGCTTCCTCGCCTTCACCATTGATCAGGATCACGAAGCCGACGCCCTTGTCCGGCAGCAGGGTCACCGCCGAATACATGCCCATCAGCGTTCCGGTGTGCGCCACCTTGAACACGCCGTCGACATCGGCCAGGCGCCAGCCATAGCCATAGGCGGAGAAATGACTGTGATCCCACTCGCGCATGCGTCGCGACAGCGGCATCGGCATCTGCGGTGCCCACAGCGCCTCGCGTTGCGTGCGCGACAGCCATGGCGTGTCTTCCGCTTCTGGTCGCAGCCAGGCGCGGACCCAGGTCAGCATGTCGTCGAGACTGCACCGGATGCCGCCAGCAGCGTCCATCGTCGTGGCCGCAATGACGGCACCGTCGCTGCGCACCGGCACGTTGCGATCGCCGTCGCGCCGGTGCGGCTGGGCGACGTTGCCAACCGACTCGCGGTTCCATTCACCCACCTGGCAGCGGGCCATGCGCAGGGGCTGGAAAACCTCGCGCCGCACCAATGCCTCGTACGGAGCACCGCCTGCGGCCGCTGCCACCTCGCCGGCGACGATGTAGAGCAGGTTGTCGTAGTCGTAGCGGGAACGGAAGCTGTGCTGTGGCTTCAGGTAGGCCAGGCCACGGAGGATGTCGGCGCGGGTGAACGAGTTGGGCTCGGGCCACAGCATCAGGTCGCCAGCGCCGGCGCGCAGGCCGCTGTTGTGGATCAACAGGTCGCGCACCTGCATCTCGCGCCCCGCCCACGCATCGTGCATGCGGAACTGCGGCAGATGCTTCACCACCGGATCGTCCCAGCGCAGCTTGCCAGCGTCGACCAGCCGCGCCAGCGTGGCGGTGGTCATCGACTTGCTGTTGGAGGCGATCTTGAACAGCGTGCGCGAATCGATCTTCGCACCCTCGCCTTCGACGAGTTCGCCCGCAGTGCGAGCGTAAACGACCTGCCCGTTCTCGACGATGCCGACGGCCAGTCCCGGCAGGCGGTAGCGCGTCATCACCTCATCGAAGGCCGCATCTACTGCGGGCGAGGCCTGCGCGCCCGCGGCAGCCAGGATGAGAATCAGCAACAGACCGCGACAGGCCCTCATGCGGTGTGCCACGCGTGCGGGAGCTGCTCGCCGGCCACCATTTCCTCAAAACTCTGGCGGCGGCGCACGACGGCATAACGACCGTTGTCGAGCAGCACCTCCGCGGTCAACGGCCGCGAGTTGTAAGTCGAAGCCATCGAGGCACCGTAAGCGCCAACGCCGGCGATCATCAACAGATCACCGGACACACACGCCGGCATCGCGCGATCGACGGCGAAGGTATCGCCGGTTTCGCAGACCGGGCCGACGACGTCGTAGCAGGTCGTCGGACGCACTTCGTCGTGCAGCGGGACGATTTCATGCCAGGCGTCGTACAACGCTGGACGCTGCAGGTCATTCATCGCCGCGTCCACGACCAGGAACTGGCGACCGGCACCGGGCTTGACCCGGATCACCCGGGTCATCAGCACCCCGGCCTCGGCCACCAGCCAGCGCCCCGGTTCCAGCACCAGCACGCCATCGAAATCGGCGAAGGCGGCGCGGATCACGGCCGCGTAATCCTCGGTCGGCACCGGTTGGTCGACTCCCGACCGGTAGCACACCCCGAGGCCACCGCCGACATCGATGCTGGCGAGGTTGTGACCGGCGGCGACCAGTTCCCGCCAGAACGCGGCGACACGCTGCAAGGCCAGACGGAACGGCGCCACGCTCAGGATCTGCGAGCCGATGTGCGCATGCAGGCCGTCCAATCGGACGTTTGGAAAATCGGCGTGGCCGGCAAACCAGGTACGCGCCTCGTCGATGCTGACGCCGAATTTGTTCTCCGACTTGCCGGTGGAGATCTTTTCGTGAGTGCCGGCATCGACGTCCGGATTGATCCGCACGGCGGCGTGGGCCGTGATGGACTGTTCACTGGCAATGCGCTGCAGCAACTGCAACTCATCGTAGGATTCGACGTTGAACTTCCAGACACCGGCCATCAGGGTTTCGGCAATCTCGTCATGCGTCTTGCCGACACCGGAAAACACCATCCGATCTGCCGGGATGCCGGCCCGCAGGGCGCGCCGGAATTCACCGATTGACACGATGTCCGCACCGGTGCCGCATTGCGCCATCAACTGCAGCACCGCGAGGTTGGAGTTGGCCTTGACCGCAAAGCAGAGGCGCGTGTCCAGCCCCTGCATGGCCGACTGCAGGGCGCCGATGCGCTGGCGGATCGCGCTGGCCGAATAGGCGTAGAACGGCGTGTCGACCTGCCTGGCCAGCGCCTGCAGGTCGACCCCGTCGAACAGGCTGTTCGCACGCAGGGCTTGAAGCATCGGAAGGGTCTGGACTCAGGAGGCCGCTCGTGCGCCGCGCACAAGCGAAAAAGATGAGCGGCCCGCTTCGACAGCGGGCCGCTCCGAGGGTCAGAAGTCGATCGAAACCATCAACTGGGCGTAACGTGGCGACTGGTAGACCGTACCGCGACCAAACTCCGGTCGCAGCGTGCCGATGCCATTCTGGTCTTCCAGCGTTTCGTCCACTTCGAGCACGCGCTCCTGGTCGAGCAGGTTGTAGAAGGCCAGCTTGGCATTCAGGTTCGAACGGCCGATCGTGGTGTGGTAGGAGATACTCGCACCGAGATCGAAGGTCCACGGCAACCGGTCATAGTGACCACGTCGGGACAGTCGATAGATGCGCTCGGACGGCGCAAAATCTTCCGTACAGTTCTGCGCACAGATGTAGTGGCTCAGGAACTCGGTGTCGTCGACCGGGTTACCGGCACCGTACTCGCTGACTGGGCGGCCGGACTGCGCGTCCAGGGTGGCGCCGACCTGCCAGTTTTCGTTGAACGCATAGGTGCCACGGAACTTGAACTGGTGACGGTGGTCGTTGGGCAGGTAACCGACACCGTTGAAGTCGACAAACGGATTGTCAAAGGCCTCGGTGCGACCGGAGTCGGCGAAGTCGGTGTCGGAGTTGACCGGTCCCTCGGCATTGCCCTCGCTGTAGGACAGCGTGTAGGAGGCATTGAAAGACCACTGGTCGTCCCAGGCGCGGTCGATGACGAACTCCAGCGCCTTGTAGGTGCGCTTGGGCTTGTCCCAGCCGCGCTGGCCGAGGTAGTTACCGGCGTCGTCGTACAGCGCCCAGCCGGCTTGCGAAGTGTCGATGGTGGTGTAGCTGTCCGGGGTGCCGTCGCAGTCGGTATCGACGTAGACACTGGTGGGTTTGCCGGGGTTGCCCATGACGAAGCCCAGGTAGCTGCCCGCATCGGAGTAACCATCGCCATCGGCCTTGTCGACGTTGCCCTGGCAATAGCCGGTGTCGGAGATCTCCATGTCGTCGATGGCGTTGTTCAGGCGACGGTAGATGCCGCGCACCCCCCACGACCAGTTGTCGGCCAGCATCGACTGGAAGCCGAGGATCAGCTCGTCCTGGTAGACCGGGTCCATGTCGGCATCGACCTCGCTGCGCAGGTCGCCGACCATGCCGTTGCCTTGCGTGTCATCCACTGTTCCGATCTCGGCGCCGAGGATCGGTGCTGGATAGGCCCGGCCTGTAGAGGGGTTGGTGAAAGTGGTGAAACCATCGAACTCGAAGAACCTGCGGGCATCGAGGAACGGACCGGCCTGCTTGATGTTGATGACGTTGGCAACCGGCAGGAAATAACGACCGAGGTTGCCGAACACCTTGGTGCGGGCGTCGCCGTTGACGTCCCAGGAAAAGCCAAAGCGCGGCGCCAGCATGTCGTCCATCTTGATGTAGCTGTTGCCGGCTGCGTCCTTGTTATCGAACGCTTCCAGTCGCAGGCCGAGATTCAGCACGACGTTCGGGGTGACCGACCAGTTGTCCTCGACGTAGTACGCGGTGTTCAGCGTCTCGAACTCGCCCTCGTTGGCCACTTCGCGCGTGCGCACGTAGGCGGTCACGCCGTCACGCACCGGCGTCCCGTTCACCCTTCGGCTTCCCGGCACGCGGTTGATCTCGTAGCGCAGGCCATCGCCTGGGTAGCGGCTGAGGTAATCGGAAGTGTTGGTCTCACGGTCCGCGCCGAAACGCAGCAGGTGATAGCCCAAGGACCACTCGAAGTCGAGGCGGGCCGCCTCTCGTTCGTCGGTACGATCGATGACGGCGGTGTTGCTGGTGCAACCGATGAAGTCACTGCTCTCACGACGGTCCTGCACTAGATTGCAGGCATCGTCATTGAGACTGTTGACCGAGGAATTGCGCTCGTTCTTGCCATACAGCGCCTTCATCGAGAAAGTGTCGGTGAGGTAGCCGGTGTAAGTCAGGGCCCAGTTGTCGCCACCGCTCTGGCTGAACGTGCGGTTCTCACGCGAGTCGAGGCGATTGCCGGTGGTCCAGTCGAAGGGGTAGCTGTCCTCGACATTCTCGTTTTTGTCCGAGAAGGCGAAGAGTCCGAGCAGGTGACTGTCGTTGATCTGCCAGTCCAGCTTGGCGCCCCAGAAGTCGTTGTCGGAACTGTCGACAAACTGGGTCTCACCGGTGTCGTTGGTATTGGTGGTATCGAGATCGCGCTTCTCGTAGATGCCGAAGAAGAACAACCGGTCCTTGATCAGGGCACCGGAGCCCCACACGCTGTAATTGTTGTTCTTGTTGGTCTCGTCGTAGCGGGAAATGATGCCGGGCTTGTTGCTGGAGTGGGCCTGCAGCAAGTTGTCGAAAACCATATCCGCACCGGCCTGGAACTCGTTGGTGCCCGAACGCGTCACGGCATTGATGACACCACCGGTGGTGCGGCCGAACTCCACCGAATAGCCACCCGTCTTGACCTGGAATTCCTGGAAGAACGAGAACGGCAGCGACGAGAAGCCGACCCGGTTGTAGAAATCGGTGACATTCAGGCCGTTGATGTAGACCGTGTTTTCGGCCACCGACGAGCCACCAAACGAAACGCCGCCGAACTCGCCCTTGTTCACGCCCGGCGCCAGGGTCGCCACCGAGAGCACGTCGCGCTCAACCGGCAGGCGGCCCAGCTCCTCGCGGGTGACATTGGTGGCCGATTCGGTCGAGGTGACGTCGACTGGAGTGACCACCCGCGACCCGACCACCTGCACCGTCGCCAGGTTGGTGGCGTCGCCACCGACGTTGACGTTGGCGGCGTTGCCGAGGCTGACCGTGACCTCAATCGGCTGGCCGAGCGGTGCACCATCCTTGTTGGCCTGCAACGTGTAGTTGCCGACCGGCAGGAACGGGAAACGGTAGTTGCCGTTGGCGTCGGCTCTGACCGTGCGGGTGAAGCCGGTATCGGGATTGCGTACCGTGACCTCCGCGCCGGCCGTGGCGCGTCCCACCAGCGAGCCGTCATCGTTGGCCGCATGCGCGCTCTGCAACGACAGCGCAGACGACAAACACACACCCATCGCGATACACAATGCGGTCCTGCGCAACCCCTTGCTGTTCATGTCCCCTCCAGTTGCTGATGTGATGGCCGTGGCCGCGGTCAGTCTCTTGTCCGCATTCCCGGTAGTACCTGTGCCTCAAAGGTGTAGTCCCACTGGTCGAAGTAGAGGTTGCCCCCTGCCCACTCCACTTCGCCGCGTTGCGAGTCCACGGTTTCCGATCGGAAATGCTGTTTCGGCGGAAAGAAATCCGTTCCGTAATCGTCATTGAAGGCAATGCGATAGGCATCGAGCCCGCCGAGATAGAACCACTCGATACCCGGGTCCTTGGCGTCCTTGAACTGCCCGGTGCTGACATCCATCGGCACCCAGCCATGCGGGGCCAGGTACAGCTGTCCCCAGTCGTGCAGGTTGTCGTAGTCGCCGTCGGAATAGACCATGCCCGACTGCCAGCGCGCCGGTATGCCGTTGAGGCGCAGCAGCGTCATCAGCAGCAAGGTCTGTTGGCCGCAGTCGGCATGGCCGGCGTGCAGCGCGTAGTCGCTGATGTTGGACAGGGTCGAGTATTCACGCGCGCCGCCCCAAGGGGTCTTGTCGACCGCCTCGAACAACTTGCGCGCGATCCAATACGGGTTCTTCTCGTCGCCGACGACCTGTTGCGAGAACCGTCTGATGTCGTCGCTGAAGACGATGTGCGGCGGGCGCTCGCCCAGATACTCGGCCAGGTCGGGGCGCTCGCCGACCGGCACGACCTTGGCAGGGTCGATGGTATGGACCTGGCCGAAGATCGTGAGTTCGTAAGTGATCGAGAACGTGGTCGGCCGGCCCGCGGCTGCCGGCTGTTCGAGATACACCGTGCGCTGCAGTGTCGACTCCGGCGCGACCACCGGCTTGGCCGGCACGCTGCCGATCAAACGAAGGCCTTCCTGCTGACCGGGCAAGGCGCGCGGGTACGGGATCCACGCCCGCACCGTCTCGCCGGCCGGCACCGCATCGGCGTTGACCACGATCGACTGGGTTACGCGCACCCGACGCGGTGCCACGCTGGTCTTGCCGCTGGCGCGGGCCTCGCGCAACGCCTGCACGTGATAGGCGTTGGCGCCCTCCATCTGCCCCTGGCTCGATGGTGCCGGCTGCGGCGAGCGCCGCGCGGCGGCCTGCGGATTGAGCAGGAACAGGTTGGAGACGGATCGGTTGAAATAGAACGGTTGGCCGTCGATGACCAGGTGCTCGAGCTGATTGCTCGCCTTCCACTCGGCGAATTCGTCGTCGCGCATATCCGGAATACGTTCGCGCAGGCGCTGTTTGGCCTGGTCTTCGGTCAGCGGGAAATCCAGACGGATGCGACGCATGCGCTCGCGCTCGAACTCCAGGGCCTGGCGCGTGTCGGCGTCGAGATCAGGGCGTGCCAGCGCCGCGGTGATCTGACCCTGCGCGGCCTGGAACCGCCCGGCATCGACCATCGTCACCACCTCGGCGACAGGCGCCGGTCCGGCAGCAAACGCTGGCGCCATGAGCAGCAGCGCGGACAGCCATGCCCCCGCGCCGATGCGACGGCGTCGTGTCCGGGGTGTTGCCGATTCGAGCGCAAGCACGAAACTGTCCATGCAGACGACCACCTGGGAGCCCTGTCAACGCTGTGTAACATGGCTGGATGGGCCGGTCAATAATTTATTCTTGACAATTACTCCTAATGAAGTTTGTATTCTGCAGCAGTGGCGGCAGGCATCGTCTGGCGTTCTTGAGGGGAAGCGATGATCGAGGCGGTCTGGCCCTACCTGGCGGTGCTGCTGTTGTCGGCCGGCCTGTTCCCGTCGCTGGAGAAACGCTTCCAATGGCGCGTGTTCTCGTTGCTGCCGCCGATCGTGCTGACCTACCTGTTCGTCACCGCGCTGGCCGTCGCCGGGCTGTGGCGGGCCACGTCCGAGATCGAGACCGCGCAACGCACGCTGATCGCGCAATTGCTGCCAGCGCTGTTGTTTCTGCTGATGGTCGGCTGCGATCTACGCGCGATCCTCGCGCTCGGTCCGCGCATGTTGGCGGTGTTCGCATGCGCGATGCTGAGCATCCTGCTGGCCATCGTGCTCGGCTACCTGATCTTCCGCCATGCCTTGCCTGCGGACGGCTGGAAGATGCTGGCCGCACTCAGTGCCACCTGGACCGGTGGCTCGGCCAACCTGGTCGCGGTCAAGCAATCGATCGGTCTGCCGGACAACCTGCTGCCGTCGGTGCTGCTGGCCGATGCGCTGTGCTACTCGGTGTGGGTGGTGGTGCTGTTCTCGGCGGCGCGCTTTGCGCCGGCGTTTGATCGCTGGACCCGCGCCGATACGCGGCCACCGCTGCCCGCGGTGGAGCCGCATGCCATGGGCGAAGCCGGGCCGGGTAGCGTGCTGCTGTGGCTGGGCATCGCCCTGCTGGTCGGCAACGGCGCTGCCCTGCTCGCCACGCGGCTGCCGACCAACGGGCTGTTGACCACGACGGCCTGGACCGTGCTGACCGCGACCGCCGCCGGCCTGATCCTCGCACGCACGCCGTTGGCCCGATCACCGGTGCCGGCGCCACTGGCCGGCGCCCTGCTCGCCTGCCTGGTCGCGGTGCTGGCGTCACAGAGCAACTTCGCCGGCCTGGCGACGGCACCGTTGTTCGTGCTGGTCGGCTTCACCGTGCTGATCCTGCATATCGCGCTGTTCCTGCTGGCCGCGCGCGTGTTCCGCTTCGACCTGTACCTGTGCGGCATCGCCTCGCTCGCGCAGATCGGCGGCGTCGCCACCGCACCAGTGCTGGCCGCGACCTATTCACGGGCGCTGGTGCCGGCGGCGGTGTTGCTGGCGATGCTGGGGCTGGTGCTCGGCACCGGCATCGGCCTGCTCATGGCCGGCGTGCTGTCCGGTCTGTAACCCACGGGGGTTTGAATCCATGCGAGTGTCGATGCAACTGCTGATCCCCTTCGCCCTGCTCCTCGCCGCCGCGCAGCCGCTCGCCGCGCGCGAGCAACCCGCGCCTGTGCCTACGCACGGCGTGATCGGCATCGAAGAGGCCCACCTCAACCCGGACTTCTGGGTGGCGCGTCAGCCCGATGCCGACCACGTCGTGCTCGACGACACGGCGATCGCGGCACAGAACGCGCGTCTGCTCCATCTCGACCGCTCGGTGCGGGACCTGGCCACCCTGCCCGCCATGCTCGACCGCCAACAGGTCGCGGCCTGGATCGGGGCGCTGTCCAAACGCCCGAGCAAGCCCCTGTTCAACGAGCAGGGCCAGGCAGTGGCCAAAACCACGATCGACGCGGTGGTGGACAACGCCAACCTCGACGCGGTCCCCGCCGAGCAGCCGCCGCGTTACGGCCTGACCACCCAGCGCGCCGACCTGCGCGCCTTCCCCACGCATCTGCGCGTATTCAGCTCGCGCGGTGACACCGACATCGACCGCTTCCAGGAAAGTGCCCTGTTCCCGGGCGACCCGGTCGCGATCGTGCACGAGAGCCGCGACGGCCAGTGGTGGTTCGTGGCCAGCCCGCGCTACATGGCCTGGGTCGAGAAGCGCCGCATCGCGCAAGGCAGCGCCGAGCAGGTGCTGGGCTACGCGCGCAAGACGCCTTACCGCATCGTCACCGGTGCCACCGCCCGCACCGTGTTTACACGCGAGGAGCCGGCCGTCTCCGAATTGCAGCTAGACATGGGCACGCGCGTGCCGGTGCTGGCCGACTGGCCAGCCAACCAGCCGGTCAACGGCCAGCACCCCTACACCTCGCACGTGATCGAACTGCCGGTGCGCGGCGCCGATGGCTCGCTGCGTTTCGCGCCGGCGCTGCTGCCCAAGCGCGAGGACACCGCCGGCCATGCCCTGCCGCTGAGCAAGCGAAACATCATCACGCAGGGCTTCAAGTTTCTCGGCGAACGCTACGGCTGGGGCCATTCCTACAACGGCCGTGACTGCAGCGGTTTCGTCTCCGAGGTCTACCGCAGCATGGGCGTGCAGCTGCCGCGCAACACCAGCGACCAGGCAGTCAGCCCGGCACTCAACCGCATCGCCTTCAGCGACAAGGACAACCACGCCAAGCGCATGGCAGTCGTGCGTGACCTGCAGGTCGGCGATCTCGTCTACATTCCCGGCCACGTGATGATGGTGATCGGCCAGATCGACGGCGGGCCGTACGTGATCCATGACACCACCGGCCTGAGCTACCTCGGCCCCGACGGCCAGGTCGCGCGCGCCAAGACCAATGGCGTCACGGTCTCACCGCTGCTGCCGTTGCTGTTCAACGGCAAGCAGACCTACGTCGACCGCATCACCAACATCCAGCGCATCCGCCCCTGAGCGGCACGCCACCCCACACCACCACCTCATTATCGGACCTTCATGAAAATCACCGACATCCGGTTCGGCATGCTGCGCGTTCCCTTGAAGACGCCGTTCAAGACCGCGCTGCGCACGGTCGAGGCGGTCGAGGACATCGTGGTCACCGTGCACACCGATACCGGCCATGTTGGCTACGGCGAGGCGCCGGCCACGGCGGTGATCACCGGCGACACCCACGGCTCGATAGTTGAAGCGATCCGCAAGTTCATCGCCCCGCGCCTGATCGGCCAGGAAATCGCCAACCTCAACCACATCACCCAGCTCATCCAGAGTTCATTGGAGAAAAACACCAGCGCCAAGGCCGCGGTCGAGATCGCGATCTATGACCTGTTCGGCCAGCTCTATGGCGCGCCGCTGTACAAGATGCTCGGCGGCGGCGACCCGGTCATCACCACCGACATCACCATCAGCGTCGACTACATCGACAAGATGGTCGCCGACTCGCTCAGCGCGGTGGACCGTGGCTTCGAGTCGCTGAAGATCAAGGTCGGCAAGGACATCGGCGTCGACATCGAGCGGGTCAAGGCGATCTACGCCGCGGTCGAAGGCCGCGCCTTGCTGCGCCTGGACGCCAACCAGGGCTGGACCGCCAAGCAGGCCGTATACGCGATCTGCATGCTCGAGGACGCCGGCGTGCGTCTGGAACTGGTCGAGCAACCGGTCAAGGCGCAGGACCTGGACGGCATGAAGTACGTCACCGAGCGCGTGCACACGCCGATCATGGCCGACGAAAGCGTGTTCGGCCCCACCGAAGTCATCGACTTGATCCGCATGCGCGCCGCCGACATCATCAACATCAAGCTGATGAAGACCGGGGGCATCTCCAATGCGATCCGTATCGCCGACATCGCCGCGCTCTACGGCGTCGAGTGCATGATCGGCTGCATGCTCGAAACCAGCATCAGTGTCGCCGCGGCTGTGCACGTCGCCGTGGCCAAGGCCAACGTGATCACCAAGATCGACCTGGACGGCCCGTCGCTGTGTGCGTTCAATCCGGTCGACGGCGGCGTGATCTTCAACGAGTCGGAGATCTCGATCACCGACGCCCCGGGCCTTGGCATCCGCGAGATCCGCGGCCTCGAAGCCCTGCCCGCCTGAGCGCCCGACCACGATGTCGCCTCTGCTGAAAATCCGCGCCGAACGCGACCAGATGTCGGCCATCGAGCGCCGTATCGCCGACTTCCTTCTCGACAACGCCCACCTGCTGCGCGACTACTCTTCCCAGCAGTTGGCCAACGCGCTGGGCATCAGCCAGTCAAGCGTTGTCAAGTTCAGCCAGAAGCTCGGGTTCAAGGGTTATCCCGACCTCAAGTATTCGATCGGCGAGGCCGTCGCACGCGGCGGTAACAACGACGATGGCGAGACCGTCGCCGCCAGCCATGACAATCCGCACACGGTGCTGGCCGAGAACCTGTGGCATCTCAAGGCCCAGGCTGAGGCCGAGACACGCCTGATCAATCCACCCGAGGCGATCGATGCGATTGCCGCGGCGATCACCCAGGCCGGCAAGGTGTTCATCATCGGTCTCGGCGAGGACGGCATCCCCGCACGCGCCTTCGCGACCCGGTTGTCGATGCTCGGCATCCTGACCGTGCACTATGTCGATGCGATCCTGATGCAGGCCGGCGTATCGGCCGCGGCGCCAGGCGACGTGCTGCTGGTGTTTTCCGAACACGGCCGTCAGGCCGCGCTGTGCCAGATCAGCCGTTTGTTCCGCGAGCGCGTCGGCAAGGTGATCTCGGTAACCCGGCACACGCCAAACCCGCTACGCGCACACGCCGATGCCTCGCTGCTGGTCTCGGCGCATGACGAGCGTCGCTACATCGAACCGCTGTTGTACCAGTCCGCGCTGCAGCACCTGCTCGACCTGATCTTCGTGCTGTCGTGCGAGGCCAGCGAGAGTCGGCGCAGCCAGCTCGACGTCAATTTCGAGCGCATGCGCGACCTGCTCGACACCTGACCAGCCTGCATGCATGCATGCGACAACGACCAAGGTCCGAGGAGTGACGATGCGTTCGCGTTTCCACATTGTCCTGCTGATGCTTTCCGGCCTGGTCGTCAGCGGCTGCGCCAGCTCGACGCTGCAAACCCGGGACTGGTCCGAGTCACGCCAGCTGGTGCTGGTCACGACTGCAGATTGGGACGCGACCGACGGCGTACTGCGCCGTTACGAACGCGGCGCCCATGGCTGGCAGCCAGTCGGCGACACCACGCCGGTCACGGTCGGGCGCGCCGGCTCGGCCTGGGGCCAGGGCCTGCACGCGCCGCAACCTACCGGGCCACAGAAACGCGAAGGCGACGGCCGCGCACCGGCAGGCGTGTTCGGCATTGGCACCGCCTTCGGTTATGGCGATGCCGCATCGACTGCGCTGCCCTATCGGGCGATGACGGCTTCCGACTACTGCATCGATGTCAGCGACTCGCCGCTGTACGATCGCATCGTCGATGCGCGCCAGGTCGGCCAGGCCGCCGTGGCCGGCTCGACCGAGCCGATGCGGCGCGATCTGCACGCCGATGGCGACTCGCGTTACAAGCTCGGCTTCGTAATCGAGCACAATCCGATCCATCGTGCTGGCGCCGGAAGCTGCATCTTCGCCAACCTGTGGAAGGCACCCGGCGAAGCCACCGCCGGCTGCACCGCCATGGCCGAACCGGCGATGCAGCAGTTGCTGGGTTGGCTTGATCCCGAGCGCAAGCCGGTGTTCGTGCTGATGCCGGTGGCCGAGTTAGAACGCTTGCGGCGACCGTGGGAGCTGCCTCACGTTCCCGCGAACTGATTCCACACTGTCACCGTTTGTCCAGAGCGTAGGCCGAAGTCGAAGGATGAGCGGCTCGAACGCTTCCGCCCCGTTCTCCCTTCGACTTCGCTGCGCTACGCTCAGGGGGAACGGGGATACGCAGCTGGATGTGTTGACCCACAGCAACACCATCTTCCACAGGACCCACCGTGTCGACCACTGCCCGTGTACTGCTCGGACTTTTCCTCGGTGCCTTGATCGGCCTGCTCCTGGCCTGGGGCGATCCCGTGTTGGCCGGCAAGGTGGCGGACATCGTCCAGCCGATCGGACGGCTGTGGCTCAACGCACTGCAGATGACCGTCGTGCCCCTGGTCGCGGCGCTGGTGGTGATCGGCGTGAACAACGCCACCGACGCGGCGGCTTCCGGACGCACCGCACGCAACGCGATCGTGACGTTCGCGGTGATCCTGAGCGTCTGCGCCGCGTTCGCCGCGATCCTGGCGCCGATTCTGTTCTCGCTGGTGCCGCGCCAGGAGGGCCTGGCCGAATCACTGCGCGCGGCCACGGCCGGCACGGCACAACTGTCGCTGCCCAATTCGCTGGCTGAATGGTTTTCCGGAATCATCCCCAGCAACGCCATAGCCGCAGCCGCGCAGAGCGCCATGCTGCCGTTGGTGGTGTTCTCGCTGTTCTTCGGCTTCGCCTTGACCCGGATCGAGACGGACCGACGCGCGCGCCTGCTCGAACTGGTGCAGAGCATTGCCGACGTGATGATCGTGATCGTCCACTGGGTGCTCTGGGTGGCACCGCTGGGCGTGTTCGCGCTGGTGCTGGCGGTATGCGCTCGCGTCGGTCACGGCATGATCGGCGCCTTCGGTTGGTACATCGCGATCCTGTCCACGATGTACCTGTGCGCGACCGTGCTGATGTACCCCATCGCGGTGATCGCCGGCCGCGAACGCCTGCGCCGGTTCGCTGCGGCGATTGCCCCTGCGCAGGTGGTGGCGGCAAGCACCCAGTCCTCGCTCGCCTCGCTGCCGGCGATGATCGAAAGCTCGCGCGAGCGGCTTGGCCACCCGCTCAGCGTCACCTCTCTGGTGTTGCCGATGGCCGTGTCGCTGTTCCGCATCACCAGCCCCATCCAGTACATCGGCGTGGCCGCGTTCATCGCCTGGGCCTACGGCGTGGACCTGAGCGTCGCACAACTCGCGGCGGGCGCAGCGCTGGCCGTGGTCATCAGCATGGGCTCGGTCGGCCTGCCCGGGCAGGTCAGCTTCATGGCCACCAACATGCCGGTCACCCAGGCAATGGGCTTGCCGGTGGAACCGCTCGGCCTGCTGCTGGCACTGGACACCATCCCCGACGTGTTCGCCACGTTGGGCAACGTGACCGGCGACCTGACCGCAACCAGCGTGGTGGCGAAGCAGGTGTCCAACGCGACGGAAGAGCCTACGGCGCCGGGACAACGCCCGGACTAACCACAGACTGCGGGGTCCGTCAGGCCGCGAATGAAATGGGCCTTGGGCAATTCCACTTGGCGGTGAAGTCACTCAGGTTAAGCCGCCTGGAACCACTTCAACACCTAGGGTGCTGCGAATCAGAATTGAATTCGCCCCTCCATCAGGGATTTCGATTGCGACTGTACCGACGCGTAAATTTGGGGCAGGTCGTTGTGCTGCGAGAAGGGCCCGTAAGCCAATGAAATGCATAGAACCTCGACATCGAACCCCTTGTTTAGGCTCGCCCATGGGATTGTCTTCACGATTGGGTCACCAGAAAGCAGCGACCTTGAAGTTGTCGTCAATCGGCGTGAATGCGAGGCCCAACATTCCCGACTGCTCGCAAGCATCCTTGAAAGGCTGCGAACACACGTATCTACGCGCTAGGTCGATGCATCGGAAAATGTGCCTTCCCGCCACGCGATCCGGATCGACGACAAACTTCACGATCGAGTCATAGTGGACTACATCCGGACAATACCTGTCGCGCACGATTTCGCCCGTCTCGAGTTGCCTCGCAACCACGTACTCCGAACGGGCAACATCAAGAATTGATATGTGCTCTGATGACAGCAGGAAAACATAATCTTTCTTAGTTCGTTCCCCGTCGGACTCGACGATGGTCACTGGCACGAGGCGTTCCCGCATCCCGAACTGATCACACAGGCGAGCAAAGTGCGTTGATACCAGATACTCGTCGCAATAATCAAAATCCACGAACTCATGATTAGCACGATAAACGTATTGGTGCTTGATCTCCAACTCATGGACGCCGGGATCATACTCGTCCCACTCCCAAGCCTCGTTCAAATCTCCGTCGAAATAGTCCGGGCAACCGGGCTGACCGGGGCGATAACTGATCTGGTAGTACATGTCGTCAGGTCATCCTGCAGGACGTGTTCATCTGAACTTGGCAACTCTCGATGGCGTTTCGTGTTTGTCGCTGAATATCCCTTATCCCCAACGCAAGCTGGGTGTCGGAAAGGCGACCCGTCCTGTATGCGTGGTTGAGATTGTCCACCATTGCATCGACCGCTGAATTGTACGTAGGGTGGCTCGACCAGTGCCCAGGAAGGTTTTTCACCCTCGCCAGCGCTTCATTGTCTGGCAAGTGGATACCATTGTTTGCGCCGTCTGGCTCGAATCCCATCGTCTTGAGACGGTCGAACATTCGTTTGTACTGCGGCTTCTTCATCACCTCCTCTGGAATGAGGTGATGCGCTTGATGGGCATCGCGCGCGCGCCCACCTAGATTCCGATCAAGTTTTCTACTGTCCAAGCCCAGGGGATCAGACCAGTTGGCAGGCGAGCGGACGAACGAGTAGAGGTTTGCGCCTGCAAGCAGGCGGATTGGATCCTGATGGATATAGGCAGCAGCGATTGGATCGTAGTATCGGTACCGGTTGTAATGCAGCCCTGTCTCTGCATCGAAGTACTGGCCCTGGAAGCGGATTGGATTGGTGATGGCGCTTGCGTGTTGCTGGGTGACGGCGCCCCAAGCGGCGTAGCTGGCGGACCAGACGATGCGGCCTTCTGGGTTGGTGATGCGCGTGGGGCAGCCATTGGGGTCGACGTGGTAGTGGAAGACGTGGCTGGTGCGCGGGGCCGGCTCAATGGGTTGCTGCAGCGATGCGGCGCCAGTGATGGTTTGGGCAACTTCGTCGATGCCGGAAGCGGTTTTGGTCTCCGGTGCAACAGGCGTCGCAGGTGTAGACGGTGGTATCGGCGCCGCGGGCCCGCCTTTCACGCAGCCCAGCGTCATTCCACCCACGCCGCCGGGCACGGCGGGCGCAGGCTCGGATGACGACACCTGTTCCGTGAGGGTGGCAGATGGCTGGCCGAGTGCGACCGCGCCCAGACCGCCGAAGCCCGTCACATGGGCGGATGGGTCGCGGCTCGTCGCTGCGTTCGCCCCCCATCCCGCCCCTCCCCCGCGGAGGGGGAGGGAGTCGGGCTGCGGTTCTCGGCGCGGTGCCGGTAACGACGGCAAAGGCTTGGCGACTGGCGCCACGGCCCGTTCCGCCGCGGGCCGATCTCCGTTCGCCGCTTGCTGGTCGATCAGCGCCAACGGCACGAAGCTGCCAGGGTAATAGACGTACTCGCGTGCTTCCTTGTGCAAGGCCTCGAACACAGCCTTGCGCTGCCGGGCGGCAAGGAAGTCAATTACGTTGCCCTCGCCTTGCAGCGACGGCGCGTTGGTGGCGTCGTTGGCGTGGGTCACCTCGCCCAGCAGGGCGTCACCATCCCAGAAGAACCAGGTGGTATGGGTAGGATTGCGCTTGAACACACGACGGCCCAACGGGTCGTAGCCGTAGTGGGTGGCCTGGCCGTTCTTGGTACTTTCGATCAGGCGGTGGTTGGCGTCCCAGCGCAGGTGCAGGTCACTGGCTTCGTCTTCCGGGCGCGCATACATGCGCTCGTCGCCACGGCGGATCAGGTTGCCGGCGCGGTCGAAGACGTAGTGCAGGCCCTCGAAGCTGCCTTCGCGCGTCCACTGGCCGGGGAACATCTCGCCGCCGACGGCCTGCTGCATGCGCGCTTCGTGCACACGGGTGCGCAGGCGGTCGCCGGCCGGGTCGTTGAGGAACTGGGTGAGTTTCCCGCGCGGGTCGGTGTGCGACAGGATCCGGCCCATCGGGTCGTAGCTGTAGGCGTCGCTGCCCTGCCTACTGTCGTGGCGCTCGGTCAGATTGCCGCTGCGGTCGTAGGCGTAGCCGGTGTCGAACAGCGGTGCCTCGTCCTTCAGCACCGCCTGGGCGGTGAGCAGGCCGCGGTCGTCGTAGCGCAACTGGCGTTGCACCTGTGGGCTGAGTCGCTCTGTGACGGCGCGACCGAGAGCATCGCGCTCGATGGCGATCGGCGCCTCGTCGTTGATGGTGGAGCTGGCGAGTTGGCCGCGCAGGTCGAAGTCGCAGGCGACGCGGTTGCCGGCGCTGGTCTCGCGCAGGATGCGTTGGCCCACGGCGTCGTAATGGCTGGCGATGCGGAAACCGTTCTGCGTCTCTTCCAGCAAGCGGCCTTCGGCATCGAACTTGCGTTGCACATGGCAATGAGGGTTGCGCAGCTCGACAAGCTGACCGGACGGGTCGTACTTGAAGGCTTCCTTGAACGCCTGCCCTGCCCGGTCCGGATCGGGCAATAATACCTTCTGCGTGATGCGGCCGAGCTTGTCGGTGGCGTAGGCGATGGTCTGGCCGAGCGGATCGGTCGTTCCGGCCAGGCGGCTGGCGGCGTCGTAGCGGTAATGGCGCGGCTGCCCCCAATAGTCCACCTCCTCGATGATGCGGCCGAGTGGGTCGCGCTTGAGCCTGTACGTTTCGCCACGCTGATTGACGACCGCAACAAGCCGTTCCTCGGTGTCGTACTGGTACCGCACGGCATGGCCGTCAGGCTGGATGCGCCGGGCGATCTGGCCGATGCCGACGTACTCGAGCCGGGTGACGTGGCCGCTCTCGTCGGTGTACTTGAGGAGTTGGTCCTCGGCATCGTACTCGGCGCGCACGGTGGTTCCGCCGGGCTGCACGGCGTTGAGCAGGCGGCCCTTGGCGTCGTAGCTGTAGCGGGTGCGCTGCCCTGTGGGGTCGGATTGTTCGAGCAGGCGGCCGAGCGCGTCGTGCCGAAACGTGCTGGTGAAACCGAGCGGATCGGTGAGACGCAGCAACTGACCGTGGCGGTCGAAGTACAGACGCGTGACTGCGCCGAGCGGATCGGTATGCGCTACGAGGAGACCGGCAACGTCGTACTCGTAGCGCGAAGCTGCGCCCAGCGGCGTGGACTGCGCAACCAGTAGACCGCGCTCGTCCCATTGCTGCTTCCATTGGGTGGCGAGTGGATCGACGACCGAGATCGGTCGGTCGTCATCGTCATACGTGCTCTGCATCGAACTGCCGTCCGGCCGCGTTAGCTCGAGCAGGTTCCCGCGTTCGTCATAGTCGAACTGCGTGCGCAGGCCCAGCGGGTCGATCACCGCCGTCGTGCGGCCGACCTCGTCGTACTCGAAGACGGTGACGCCGTCGAGCGGGTCGATCTC
>NZ_JBHRXK010000007.1:0-156656 GCF_042648505.1 Lysobacter cavernae | reverse complement strand
TGCAGTACGTCGGCACCACGCATCGAAGGTCTCGGGGCAAGCAGAACGGTAATGGGACAAGTCTATGCGGGTGGGAGGTATTTCAGCAGCCTGCTAAGGACGGCGCACATGGGTGAAGACGCGTGCTTGCGAGCCACTGGCTCGCGCGCGTCTGAACGCCCACGCGTCTAGCGTGGGCCGGTCTTTGGCTGCGTAAACAGCCAAAGTGCGCCGTCCCGCAAAAGGGGACTTCCTTCGGTCGCTTTCCGACCGAGCCATGGATGGCGAGTCGGAAAATCCCCGTAGCAGTGAAACCTTAGGCTTGCCTTGTCGAGGACGGCCGTTTCTTTTGGTTACTTTCGACCGAAGGGAGTCCTCTTCGGATCTTTGGGCCAGCAAACAAAAAGTGACCCTACCGCGACAGCGGACGGAAGCATTGGTGGTTGCTCCAATAGCCGCAGAGCCCCGGGTGCTGCGCTTACTCGGGCTACGGGCTTTTGCTTGCTCCCGAACAGCAGCAACCGCAACGTCCCTGGATCCCCGCCTGCGCGGGGATGACGATCAAAGGCAACCGCAACGTCCCTGGATCTTCGACACGACCAAGCAATCACCCGCCGCGCAAACACCGCTCCCACGGCGGATCGGCAAACCGTTCGGCGAGAAAGTCGCTGAAGGCTCGCACCCGCGGCGGCACCAGCCGGCGCTGCGGCATCACCGCGTAGATGCCGCTGTCGGCGATCGGATAGTCCGTCAGCACCTGCTGCAGGCGCCCCTCGCGCAGGTCGTCGCAGACATGCCAGGTCGAATGCATGGCGATGCCGAGCCCGCCGACGGCACTGTCGCGCACCAGCTCGCCGTAGTTGGTTTCCACGCGCCCACGCACGCGCACCGCGATCTCGCCACCATGGCCGTCGCCGAAACGCCACACGTCCTGCCGCCCCTGGCTGCCGACCAGCAGCACGCATTCGTGATCGGCCAGCTCCTGCGGCGTGCGCGGCATGCCGTGGCGACGCAGGTAGTCGGGCGAGGCGCACAGCACGCGGCGATTGGTGGTCAGCTTGCGCGCGACCAG
Source organism: Lysobacter cavernae (assembly GCF_042648505.1). Lineage (NCBI taxonomy): Bacteria > Pseudomonadati > Pseudomonadota > Gammaproteobacteria > Lysobacterales > Lysobacteraceae > Lysobacter > Lysobacter cavernae. Next base: position 155,605 of record NZ_JBHRXK010000007.1, on the reverse strand, counting down.
CGACGAGTCGTCGAGCGCGCCGATGCGGATCGCCAGGTCGAAGCCGGAGCTGACCAGGTCCAGCATCTGGTCAGTCAGGTTGATGCTGAGCTTGATGCGCGGATGCAGGGCGAGGAACTCCGGCAGCAGCGGCGACAGGTATTGCCGGCCGAACGAGGCCGAGGCGGTCACCCGCAGCGTGCCGGCGGGGTCGGCGCCGGCCTGGCGCAGGCCGCCGGTCAGCGCCTCCAGGTCCTCGATCAGCACGCGCCCCTGCTCGGCCAGCGCGGCGCCCTCCGGCGTGGCGTGCAGGCGGCGCGTGGTCCGGTGCAACAAACGCACGCCGAGGTCGCGCTCCAACCGCTTCAGGCGCTGGCTGGCGACGGCGACGGACAGGTCGAGGCTGCGCGCGGCGGCGCTGATCGAGCCCAGGTCGAGCACGCGCAGGAACAGGGTGAGGTCACCGATGTGGTCCACGATTATCAACACATCATTGAAACTTATTAGTCATCCTGCCGGTTTTTGAAGAATATGCAACGACCTAGGCTGCGCCCTTCCCCTCACGGAAGCGTTCATGGCCGCCCCCACCCTTTCCGTAACGCCCTCCCGGATGCCCGTCGCGCTGTACGCGCTGACGGCCGGCTCCTTCGGCATCGGCTGCGCCGAGTTCGTGATCATGGGCCTGCTGCTGCAGGTCGCCGCCGACCTGCAGGTGTCGATCGCCGCCGCCGGCATGCTGGTCTCCGGCTACGCGCTGGGGGTGTTCGCCGGCGCACCGGTGCTGACCCTGCTCACCCGGCACATGCCGCGCAAGGCCGTGCTGCTGGCGCTGATGGCGATCTACACCGTCGGCAACGCCGCCTGTGCGCTGGCGCCGGACTACACGACGCTGATGATCGCGCGCGTACTGACCTCGCTGACCCACGGCACGTTCTTCGGCGTCGGCGCCGTGGTCGCCACCGGCCTGGTGGCGGAAGACCGCAAGGCCTCGGCGATCTCGATCATGTTCGCCGGCCTGACCCTGGCGACGCTGCTGGGCATGCCGGCCGGCGCCTGGCTCGGCCTGCACCTGGGCTGGCGTTCGACCTTCTGGGCGATGAGCGTGGTCGGCGTGGTGGCATTGGCGATCATCGCCGCGCTGGTGCCGAGCAGCCGCGACGACAGCGCGCCGGTGCCGCTGCGCGCCGAACTGGCGACCATCGCGCGCCCGCAGGTGCTGCTGGGGCTTCTGATGACGATGCTCGGCTTCGCTGGCGTGTTCGTCGTCATCACCTTCATCCAGCCGCTGCTGACCCAGGTCGCCGGCTTCGCCGACAGCGCGGTCTCACCGATCCTGCTGGTGTTCGGCGGCGGCATGGTGGTCGGCAACCTGCTCGGCGGGCGTCTCGCCGATTCGCGCGCGACACCGGCCCTGCTCGCCACGCTCGCCGCACTGGCGTTGGTGCTCGGCGTGATGACCTTCGTGCTGCGCCACCCGGTCGCCATCGTCGCCTTCCTCGGCGTGCTCGGCGTCGCCGCCTTCGCCACCGTCTCGCCGCTGCAACTGCGTGTGCTGCGCTTCGCGCAAGGGCCGGGCGAGAACCTTGCGTCGAGCTTCAACATCGCCGCCTTCAACCTCGGCAATGCGATCGGTGCCTGGCTGGGCGGCGTCGTGATCGACCGTGGTCCGGGCCTGCCGGCGCTGACCTGGGTGGCGGCGCTGGTGACGGTGTCCGGCCTCGCCGTCGCGCTGTGGAGCGTGCGGCTGGAGAGCGGCGCCAAGCGCAACGCGGCGCTGCCTGCCCACTGCGTACCGGACCAAGCCTGACCCCACCCGACAACACCATGTCATCCCCGCGCGCGGGGGTGACGTTCCAACCCACTGGAGATACACGTGAACGTGACCAATCGGGCATTCGCCCTGCTCGCCTTGCTGGTGATCCTCGCCGGCGCTGCCGCACCCTCCCACGCCGCCACACCCGAACGCCGCACCTGGATCACCACCTGGACCGCCGCCCCGCAACCGTTGTGGAACGGCGACTTCGCCCTGCCGACCAACGTGCCCTACCACCTGTGGAACCAGACCGTGCGCCAGACCGCGCGGGTCAGCCTCGGCGGCGCGCGTGTGCGGGTGCGGTTGTCCAACGAATACGGCGACACGCCGCTGACGATCGGCGCCGCGCACGTCGCGCTGGCCGGCAAGGGCGCGGGCATCGTCACCGCGTCGGATCGCACGCTCACTTTCGGCGGCCAACCGTCGGTGACGATCCCGCCGGGTGCGCCGGTGCTCAGCGATCCGGTGGAACTCGCCGTGGCCGCACTCGGCGAGGTTTCGGTGAGCCTGTATCTGCCATCGCCGACACCGCCGGCGACATTCCACTGGGATGCACGCCAGACCGCCTACATCGGCGCCGGCAACCAGACTGGCGCGGCGACACTGAAGGCCGATGCCACGCTGACCACGCGCGTGTTCCTCAGCGCGATCGAAGTCGAGGCTGCACCTGCCACACGCACCGTCGTCGCGATCGGCGATTCGATCACCGACGGCAACATGGCGACGATGGACGCGAACACCCGCTGGCCGGACGTCCTGAACCAACGCCTGGTCGGCCGCGACATCGCCGTGCTCAACGCCGGCATTTCCGGTGCACGCGTGTTGAGCGACAAGATGGGCGTCAACGCGCTGGCGCGCTTCGACCGCGACGTGCTGGCGCAGCCCGGCATCACCGCCGTGATCGTGCTGATGGGCATCAACGACATCAGCTGGCACGGCACGCCGCTCGCACCCGATGGCGACGCCACGCAGGCTGAAGACCTCATCGTCGGTTACCGGCAGCTGATCGCCCGCGCGCATACACGCAGCGTGCGCATCGTCGGTGCGACGCTGACGCCTTTCGAGGGTGCACTGCAGGACACGCCGATGCGCGGTTACTTCACGGCCGACAAGGAACGCGTGCGCCAGGCGGTCAATGCATGGATCCGAAACAGCGGCGAATTTGACGCGGTGATCGACTTCGACGCGGCCACCCGCGACCCTTCACGGTTGACGCGTTTGCTGCCGGCCTACGACTCCGGCGACCACCTGCATCCGGGCGACGCCGGTTATCGCGCGATGGCCGAGTCGATCGATCTGCGCGCACTGCTGGGCACGCCTTGAGCAACACGCTTCCACCTTCCTTCCCCACACCAGGAATCGCATCAATGGACTACCGCTTTCTCGGCCATTCCGGCTTGCGCGTACCGGCCTTGAGCTTCGGCACCGGCACCTTCGGCGGCAAGGGTGAGCTGTTCGGCGCCTGGGGCAGTACCGATGTCGATGAGGCGCGACGCCTGATCGACATCTGCCTCGACGCCGGACTCAACCTGTTCGACAGCGCCGATGTCTACTCCGGCGGCATGGCCGAAAGCATTCTCGGTGCCGCGATCAAGGGCCGCCGCGACCGGGTGCTGATCTCGACCAAGGCCACCTTCCGCTTCGACGACGGCCCCAACCACGTCGGCTCCTCGCGCTTCCACCTGCTGCGCACCGTCGACGCGCAACTCAAGCGCCTGGGCACCGACTACATCGACCTGTTCCAATTGCATGGCTTCGACGCGAAGACACCGGTCGAGGAAACGCTGTCGACGCTCGACGACCTCGTCCGCGCCGGCAAGATCCGCTACCTCGGCGTGTCCAACTTCTCCGGCTGGCACCTGATGAAGTCGCTGGCGGTGGCCCACCGCTACGGCTGGTCACGCTACGTCGCCCACCAGGCCTATTACTCGCTGATCGGCCGCGACTACGAATGGGAGCTGATGCCGCTCGGCCTCGACCAGGGCGTCGGCGCGGTTGTGTGGAGCCCGCTCGGCTGGGGCCGATTGACCGGCAAGATCCGTCGCGGCCAACCGCGACCGGAGCTGAGCCGTCTGCACAGCGCCACCACGACGCAGAGCGGCCCACCAGTCGACGACGAGTACCTGTACCGCGTCGTCGATGCGCTCGACCGGATTGCCGAGGAAACCGGCAAGACCGTGCCGCAGGTGGCGTTGAACTGGCTGCTGCAACGGCCGACCGTATCGACGGTGGTGATCGGCGCGCGCAACGAGGAGCAGCTGAGGCAGAACCTCGGCGCGGTCGGCTGGAACCTGACGCCGGCGCAGGTTGCGGTGCTCGACGAGGCCAGCGCGGTGACGCCGGTGTATCCGTACTGGCACCAGCGCGGGTTCACGGAGCGTAATCCGGCGCCGGTGTGATGCCGTTGCAAGCCTCTCTCCCGCTTGCGGGAGAGAGGTTGGGTTGAGGGCTCGTCGAGCGGCGCTCGTTCAAACGTTACCGCTTCGCCGAACCCTCATCCGCCCTTCGGGCCCCTTCTCCCGGAGGGAGAAGGAAAAAAGGGTCCATTCACCTTTGGAGTTCACATGAAAGCCGTCGCCCTCACCCGCTACCTCCCCATCGACGACCCGCAATCGCTGGTCGATGTAGAACTGCCCGACCCCGCCACGCCGCAAGGCCACGACCTGCTCGTGCGCGTGGAGGCCGTGTCGGTCAATCCGGTCGACACCAAGGTGCGCTCGCCCAAGCCGCAGGTCGAAGCGCAGCCGAAGGTGCTCGGCTTCGATGCCTCCGGTGTCGTCGAGGCCATTGGCGATGCAGTCACGCGTTTCAAACCCGGCGACCGCGTCTACTACGCCGGCGACATCACCCGCCCCGGCAGCAACGCGCAACTGCAACTGGTCGACGGGCGTGTCGTCGGCCATGCGCCGAAGTCGCTTGATGCGACGCAGGCCGCGGCGTTGCCACTGACGGCGCTGACCGCGTGGGAGCTGCTGTTCCAGCGCATGCCCTGCGACAGCGAATACGGCGGCGCCGGAAAATCATTGCTGGTCATTGCCGGTGCCGGTGGCGTCGGATCGATCGCGATCCAGCTCGCACGGCGCGCCGGCTTCACCGTCATCGCCACGGCTTCGCGCGACGAGAGCGTCCAGTGGTGCAAGGCGATGGGCGCACACCATGTCATCGATCACCGCCAGGCCTTGAAGCCGCAGCTGGCGCAGCTCGGGTTTGAAAGCATCGATGCCGCACTCAACCTGTTCGACACCGACCGTTACTGGGACGCGCTGGGCGAGCTGATCGCACCGCAAGGCCACGTCGGCCTGATCGTCGAACCGGCCGGCGCGCTGAAGATCGGCGACCCATACAAGGCCAAGTGCATCGGCATCCACTGGGAAATGATGTTCGCCCGCGCGCGTTTCAAAACCGACGACATGGGCGAACAGGGCCGCATTCTCGACCGCATCGCGCAATTGATCGATGCCGGCGAACTGCGCGGCACGCAGCACGACACATTGAGTCCGATCAACGCCGCCAACCTGCGCGAGGCGCATCGTCGTCTTGAATCGGGCACGACGATCGGCAAGCTGGTGGTCAGTGGCTGGGAGTGACGACGTGCCCCCCCGCAAGGGAGAGGGGGCGCACGCATTTCCCAGCGACGCTAACTACGCTGCCTGCACGTCCACGCTGCGATCGCGCTTGAGCACCGCCACCGGCTCCGCCCAGGTGTTGTCGGCGCGGCGCTTGCTGGTCGCCAGCACCAGGTCGGACGGCTCGAACACGTTGAGGTTGTGGGTGATCGGCGTGGTCAGGATGTACTGCGCGTCGGTCGAGCGCAGGAAGCGGCCGACCTTCTCGATGTTGAACACGTCCAGGTGCGCAAAAGGCTCGTCGATGAAGACGAAGCCGCCCGGCTGGTCCTCGTCGCGCAGCAGCGCGACCAACAACAGCAGCGACTTCATCACCTGCTGGCCGCCGGAAGCCTCGCCGTCGTCGAGGCCGATCCAGCCCTTGCGGTCGAAGTCGAATCGCACGGTCAGCCCGGCCTGCGCCAACGCGATATCGTCGTTGGCCAGTTCCGGCATCTCGGCGTCCACGCCTATGCCGGCCAGCTCGCCGAGCGCGACCAGGTTTTTCCTGTAGCGACGCACCGTCGCGCGCAACACGTTGATGTAGGCGCCGCGCGCTTCCTCGGTGATGCGCCTGGCGCGTTCGAGATGGGCCTGGCGCTTGCCGATGGTGGACTCCAGTTCGCCGTGGTCGGCAGCGATCTTGTCGCGCAGCGGCACGCAGGCCTCGTTCTCGACGAAACCGCCGCGGGCAACACGCTCGTCGATGCCCTGCAGCTCGTGACGGACGACGACGACGCTGGGGTAATCGCGGCGCGCCGCCTGCAGCACGTCGCTGCTGCGCCAGGCCGGCGGCATCAGCGCGCGCTTCTTTCGGTAGTCGAGCACGCGCTGCGCCAGCGCGGCACGTTCGCCATTGATCTGCTGGCCGTGCTCGCGCAGTTCGCGCGCCAGCGCCTCGATCTGGCCCTGCCGGCGCGCCGCCTCGATGCCTTCGAGCTTGTCGCGCTCGCCGATCTGCTCGACCTCGTCGCGTGCCTGCGTCAGTGCCGCGGCGGCTTGTGCGGCGGATTCGGCCAGTTCCGGCAGGCGCGTGCGCGCGTCGGCGAATTCGCCCGCGCGCGTGACCAGTTCCTGCGCAGCGTCCAGGCCGAGCAGGCGCGACTGGTCGGCATCGACGCGCTGACGCAGCTGCTGCAGTTCGGCCTCGCGGGCGCGGCTGCGTTCGCTGATCGTCGCCTGTTCGACGCGCAGGTCGGTCAGGCGTGACTGACGCGCACCGGTGCCGAAGTGCTGCTGCGCGCCGCCGATGTGGCGGCCGCCGCGATGTTCGCGCAGATAACCTTTCGCCGTGATCCAGTCCTGACCCTTGGGCAGAAGGCTGCCGGCGTCGATATCGGCGACGCGCGCGATGCGGTCGAGCTGGCGCGGCAGCCACGCCGGCGGATCGGCCGAGAACCGCACCACTTCCAGCAGCGAACCCTTGCTCGCTTTTTCCACCGGCGCGCGATCGGCGACGACGAAGTGGCGGTAGCGCATCGATTCGCCCAGCTGCCACGCGGTGCGCGCGTGCTTCGGATGTTCCAGCACGATCAGGTGGCGGTACGGCGCCAGCACCGCTTCGACCGCGACCGCCCACTGCGGGTCGGCGATCTCGACCAGTTCGGTCAGCACGCGGTGTTCGATGCCGTCGCGTTCGAGTGCGGCACGGAAGTCGCGCTCGAACGGCTCGACGATGCGGCCGCCGCTGCTCAGCGCAGCCAGTTGCGTGGCGATCTCATCGCTGCGGCGGCGGTCGTGTTCGGCCTCCAGTTTCAGTTCGGCCTGGCGACGACGCCCGTCCTCGACCGCGCGGCTCAATGCCTCGACGTCGACCGCGCCGGACTGTGCGTGCAGTTCCAGCAACTTGTCGTGGCGCTTGACCAGTTGCTCGGCATCACGGGCCACGTCACGCGCCTGGGTGAAGCCGTCCTCGCATTCGCGGCCACGCACGCGGACGGCGGCAAGTTCGTGTTGCAGCGCCTCGCGCAGCGTCACCGCCTCGGCATCGCGCAGTTGCAACCCCGCCTGCGTGCGCGTGCGTTCGCGCTGGGCGCGGCGCAGGCCGGTCAGGCGCGGACGCGCGCCGTCGATCGCAGCGCGCTGTTCGGCCAGTTCGACCTTGGGCATCACCTCGGCCTGCAGGCGCTGGCGCTGGTTGCGCAGCGTCATGCCTTCCTCGAACGAGCGCACGTCGGCCCTGGCCGATTCCAGCCGCAGGTGCAGGCCGGCCAAATCCTGGCCGAGCTGCTGGATCTCCTTGTCGACGTCGAACTGTTCGGCGCGCGCGCGCTGGTAATCGTCCAGCACCGCTTTATCTTCGAACACGTCGAACACCAGCTGCAGCAGCTCGCGCGGCGACAGCTGGCACAGCTTGTCGGTGGCGCCCTGCTCCAGCGTCAGCACGCGGCAGATGGCGCGCGTGAGGCCGGCACCGGCCAGGCGCACGCGGTAGTCGCGCACGCCCAGCCATTCACCGCCTTGTTCCAGCACTTCCACCGGCACATCGCCGGCGACGATCTGGTAGTCGCGCGACCAGTCGCCGCCGCGCTTGCGGATGCGGCAGGCCAGCGTGACGGCCTCGTCCTTGATCGGGAAGAACGGCCGGCCGCCGCGACGGTCGGGGCGGTTGCTGACGATCGCACGCAGCCAGGCGTAACCCTTGCCGTTATGGCGCAGGTAGGTCTTGTAGTCGCGCGCGGTGTCGTGCTCGTCGATCGCCAGCAGCGTGCGCAGCGCGTCGAGTAGCGTGGTCTTGCCGGAACCGTTGGGGCCGACCACGGTGATGACGGACGCGTCCAGCGGCAACTGGTAACGCTGCCAGTAATCCCAGTGCACGACTTCGAGGCTGCGGAACTCAAACATCGGCTTGCGCCTCCTCGCTGATTTCATTGTCGATACCTTCGTTGCCGACGGTATCGTCGTCGAGGGCGATGCCCTCGCCATCGTCCTCGTTCGCCTCCTTCGCCGCGCGCGCCTGCGCGACGACGAACGACAGCGCGCCGTCCATCACCCGGCTGGCGATGCGCTCGTAATCGAAGGCGAGGTCGAGCAACGGCCCCTCGTGGACACGCTCCTTGCGGCGGACGATGAAGCCGTGCCGCTGCAGCGCACCGAGGCTGAGATTGATGCGGAACTTGCCGCCGAGCTTGTCGCCGTAGTCGGCCAACAGCGTGCGTTCGTTGACCGGCTCGACCATCTCGCTGCCGACCGGAACCGGCTTGAGCTCGGCGAACATCTGCTCCTGGTCCTGCTGGCGCTCGCTCTCCTGGCGGGCGATCTGGCGCTGGCGCTTGGGCAGCACCAGCAGCGCCCACAGCACCACCAGCAACGCCAGCGTGTCGCGGTCGAGCTGCAGGTTGCTCGCCGCCCAGGCGCGGGCACTGCCGAACACGTCGTTCTCCTGCGACTTGGCGATACCGACGGCGACGTGCGCGGCGTAAGGATGTTCGAGCAGGCGCAGGCCGGCGGCGGCGAGGCGGCGGTCGAGATCGTCGCGCAGTTCGGCGTCGACCAGCACCTGGCGCATCGCGATGTCGTCGCGCGGCAGCCAGCGCTCGGCAAGCAGGCGGGCGATCAGGGTGGCGATGGGGTCGGTCATGGGGTTTCCACTGATTCGTCGGACTGCTCGGCGCGCGTGTTCGCCTTGCGCCGTTGCTTCTGTTTCGGCTGTTGTTGTTCGTCATCCCCGCGAAGACGGGGGAATGACGGCGTTGGGGGCTCGACAGCAGCCGCGATGTCGGCATCGACAATCGCATCTTCCTCGCCGTCGCCCACGCCGCCCTTCGGCTCCAACCGCCCGCGACTCATGTACGCCACGCCGCAGCGCTCGACCGGCTCGAATTGCGGCGTCACCCGCCATTGCAGCGGCAGCTGCGCGATCGAGGCGCTGACACCGCTGCGGTTCTCCGCGCCGGGGTCACCGATCAGGCCCAGCAGCGACAGCCGGTACGCACTGACCGCGAAACCGTCCTGCGGCACCCAGTCGGCCAGCGGCGCGGCGGCGTCCAGCGCGGCCAATTGCGCCAGCCATTGCTCGGCGTGGCGATAGTCGTTCTCGGCGACCGGCGCCTGCGTGTCCTGCGGTGCGTCCTGCAGCGGCGGCAGCGACTGGTCCTGCTGCGCCTCGCGTTCGCGCTCGACTAGTTCGTACTCGGCGATGTCCAGCGCGATCGGCGCCAGCGCGAACGCCGGTGCGATGCAGCGCGCCAACACATCGTCGGCCAGCACCGTCAACGCTTCGGCGTCGCAGTCGCGCAGGTAGCGGTTGACGTCGGACGACGACAAACCGCTCGCGCCCAGGTGCACGCGGTGGCGGTCGAGCTGGTTCAGCGCGCGCTGGAACACCGATGCCTGGCGCAGCAGAGCGCTCTGCGCGCGGCCGATCTGCTGGGCGACACGGTGCGTGGCGGCGTCGAGGTCGGCGTCACCGGCAATGGCCTGCACGATGGCCGTGCCCTTCTCGACCCAGCGCCAGACCGACTGCAGCGTCGACGCCGCGCGCTGGATGCGGTGCTCGGAGCCGCTCAGCACGGCCTGGTCGAAGTCCTCGCGCAGCTCGTTCAGGCGCGACAGCAGGTGTTGCAGATCGGCCGAACCGACCCGGCCGGCAGCCTGCCCGGCCGCGAGCTGGGCGGTGACGTAGGCCAGCTCGTCGCCCTCGTGGTTGAACCGCAGCAACAGGCCGATCGCCGACAGCGCCTGGCGCCCTGCCGGGCTGATCCGGTAGCGCTGGCTGGCGCCGTCCCACAGCAGCAGGTCGTTGTCACGCAGGCGGCCGAGCACCGTGTCGAACTTGACCGCGTCGAGGTAGGCGAAGTGCTCGCGCAGCTCCTGCGGGCTCCAGTCCGGCGCCGCGCCGCGCTCACCGATCGCGCGCAGCACCAGCAGCCGCACCATCACGCTCTCCTCGCCGCCGTGGAACAGCGTCGAGAACGCGCGCAGCAGTTCGCGTGCGCTCAGCAGTGGGTGCAGGTCGGGCAGGTCGGCGGCGACGATGCCGTCGCGCAGGTAGTCCTGCAGGGAAAGGGAGGCGTCGTCCATGGCGGACCGGGAACCAGTGGCCGGACATGTTCGGGCAGGCGGTGGCGGGTGACAACTCTTGATCCCGACGCCGACTTGCCCCTTGCCGGTGCCGGCCCGTGTCGACCGATGTCGATTTGGGCCCGACCGGTTCGTCGCTTCCACATGACGCCCAGCCCGGGCGTCACTTTCCGGAGGCACGACATGAAACAGTTCCTGGCGGTCTACATCGGCAGCGAAGAAGCGATGGCGAAGTCGGACTGGGCCAAGCTCGACGAAGCCCAGCAGCGCGAACGCGAGCGCGCCGGCATCGACGCCTGGTGGCAGTGGGTCGACGACCACAAGGCGGTGATCGTCGACGCCGGCAGCCCGGTCGGGCGCACCAAGCGCGCGTCGGCGGCTGGCATCGACGACACCCGCAACGCGCTGTGCGGTTACACGCTGGTGCGGGCGCAGTCGCACGAGGACGCGGCGCGGCTGTTCGCCGACCACCCGCATTTCACCCTCTTCCCCGGCGATTCCATCGAGATCATGGAATGCCTGCCGCTGCCGGAACGGTCGCCGGTGACGACCTGAGGCCGGGCGAACGCAGGCATCACGGCAGGCGCGGGACCGTCGCCCGGTGCTGCCGTGGTGGGCTGCGCCGCAGGCCGGCGCAAAAAAGTGCCTGGCTTGCGGCCGTGCCGCGCGGCTTCAAGGCAACACCGTCAAAGGCCATGCTGATCGAGTCGCTTCTGCTCGACTGGATCGCCCCCCTTCGCGGAGATGACGGGCAAGAGCCGCTTGATGACGGCCGCTTGATGCCAGCCGCGTTTCCCGGCATCGTGCCGCTTCCGTACGCCAGCGTACCTATCCGGACGACAGCACCCGATGACGGCCGCCAGCCCCCTGAGCTTCGATCCCGCCGCCGCTTCGACCCCGCTCACGCCGGCCTCGTCGCCCCCCACCCCGCACCCGCTCTACCCGCACCTGTTCACGCCGCTCGATCTGGGCTTCGTGACCCTGCGCAACCGCGTGCTGATGGGCTCGATGCACACCGGGCTGGAGGACAGGGCCGCCGACTTCCCGAAGCTGGCGGCGTATTTCGCCGAGCGCGCGGCCGGCGGCGTCGGCCTGATCGTCACCGGCGGCTTCTCGCCCAACCTGGCCGGCTGGCTCAAGCCGTTCGGCGGCACGCTGCGCTGGCCATGGGAGGTGCGCCGCCACCGCCAGGTCACGGGTGCGGTGCACGCCCACGACGGCCGCATCTGCCTGCAGATCCTGCACGCCGGCCGCTACGGTTACAGCCCGCTGCAGGTCGCGCCAAGCCGGTTGAAGGCGCCGATCAACCCGTTCACCCCACGTGCGCTGTCGGCCGCCGGCGTCGAGCGGCAGATCCGCGCGTTCGTCCGCACCGCGCAACTGGCTCGCGAGGCCGGCTACGACGGCGTCGAGGTGATGGGCTCGGAGGGCTACCTGCTCAACCAGTTCACCGCGCCGCGTACCAATAAAAGAAGCGATGCCTGGGGCGGTGACGCCGGCAAGCGCATGCGTTTCGCCGTGGAGATCGTGCGCCGCATCCGCGAGGCCTGCGGGCCGGACTTCATCCTCATCTACCGCTTGTCGATGCTCGACCTGGTCGACGACGGCCTGGCCTGGGACGAGGTGGTGCAGCAGGCCCGCGCGGTCGAGGCCGCCGGCGCCACGATCATCAACACCGGCATCGGCTGGCACGAGGCGCGCATCCCGACCGTCGCCACGTCGGTGCCGCGCGCCGCCTTCACCGGCATCACCGCACGCCTGAAGCCATACGTTTCGCTGCCGCTGGTGACCACCAACCGCATCAACATGCCCGACGTCGCCGAGCGCATCCTCGCGAACGGCGAGGCCGACATGGTGTCGATGGCGCGGCCACTGCTGGCCGACCCGCAGTGGGTGAACAAGGCGCGGTCGCAACGCGCGGCCGACATCAACACCTGCATCGCCTGCAACCAGGCCTGCCTGGACCACATTTTCGCGAACAAGACCGCCAGCTGCCTGGTCAACCCGCGCGCCTGCGCCGAGACCGAGCTGAACTACACGCCGACCGCAAGCCCGAAGCGCATCGCCGTGGTCGGCGCCGGCCCGGCCGGCCTGGCCTGCGCCACGGTCGCCGCCGAGCGCGGCCATCGGGTCACCCTGTTCGAGGCCAGTGGCGAGATCGGCGGCCAGTTCAACCTGGCCAAGCGCATCCCCGGCAAGGAGGAGTTCCACGAGACGTTGCGCTACTTCGGCCGGCGGCTGCAGCAGACCGGCGTCGAGCTGCGCCTGGGCACGCTGGCGCAGGCCGACACACTGGCCGGCTTCGACGCGGTCGTGCTGGCCACCGGCATCCGCCCGCGCGAGGTCGACATCCCCGGCATCGATCATCCCAAGGTGGTCAGCTACCTCGACGTGCTGTCCGGTCGCATCCAACCCGGCCGCAAGGTCGCGATCATCGGCGCCGGCGGGATTGGTTTCGATGTTGCGGCGTATTTAGTCGAGCGTGGCCTGGTCGAAGGCGACCACAGCCCCAGCCTCGACGCCGCCCGCTGGCGCGCGCAGTGGGGCGTCGACCTGGCCTACAACGGCAACCGCGGCGGCCTGGCACCGGCCCAGCCGGAACCGCCGCAGCGCAAGGTCTGGCTGCTGCAGCGCAGCCCCGGCAAGCCCGGTGCGCGGCTGGGCAAGACCACCGGCTGGATCCATCGCGCCACGTTGAAAGCCAAGGGCGTGCGGATGCTCGGCGGCGTCGAATATCTGGGTGTCGACGACGCGGGCCTGCACATCCGCGTCGACGGCAGCGCGCAGACCCTGCCGGTCGACCAGGTGGTGATCTGCGCCGGCCAGGAGCCGTTCAAGCCGCTGGCCGCCGAACTGGGGACCGCCGCCACCCCGGTTCACGTCATCGGCGGCGCCGATGTCGCTGCCGAACTGGACGCCAAGCGCGCCATCGCCCAAGGCAGCCGTCTGGCGGCGAGCCTGTGAACCGCGACTGCGGGCCCGTCGCCCCCCTTCCGGGAGGCAGCGAAGGTGTCGACGTACAGCTGACAGCAGGTCGGGCCCAGCACGCGACCTTACAAAAAAATCATTTATATTTAATAACTTAGAGTAAACAAACCAGAAATCCAGCCCGATCCAGACGGCGGCGTCAAGCCCCGGATATTCACGCGGCGTTTATCTTGACGCCGGTACCGTGCGCCAACTTCCAGCCACCCCCTTGGTGGCGACCCACACCGGCCGCGCGGTCTGCGCGATTTCGGTGACGGGGCAAAAGCGCGCCGCAGAGCCGCTGCCCTCCCCAGTACGCCATGCCGGTTCGTCCCGCGGTTGCCGTCTCCTGATGAGACGGACGCTGCAGTGCGGCCCGGCGCAACGGAGCAAGGAGTCCGACAATATGAAACTGGCTTGGATCCTGTGGTTAGCCTCCGTGCTGCCGCCACAAACCGCCGATTCGCTGTGCCTGAGTACCACCGTCTACCTCGAAGCCCGCGACCAGTCCGTGCGCGGCCAGAAGGCGGTGGCGGAGGTCGCCCTGCGCCGCCGCGACAGCGGCCTGTGGGGCAATACGGTCTGTGACGTGGTCACCGCCCGCAAACAGTTCGCGCCGACCCTGGTGTCGCCGGCGACCCGTCTGGGCAATACCGAGGCCTGGGCCGAGGCCGTGACCATCGCGCTCGAGGCCGAGCGCAACTGGGCCCTGCCCGCGGGGCAGCGCAAGGAGATCGTGCCCGGCGCCAGCCATTTCGCCGCGCACGCGATCGCCAGCCCGTCGTGGCGCACCGCCTACCAGGTGGCCACCATCGGCGACCACACCTTTTATAAGGTGCAGTCGCTGAAACCGCGCAAGTCGTAACGCCGGCCCGTCGTAAAGCCCTGGCACGCAACGCTGCATTGCGGCACTGCCGTTGAGGATGACCGGCGGGTCGGCGATAGTCGTCGGCTCGCCATGACCATCCGCCTCCGGAGACCTGCATGAAGCTCTACACCAAGCCCGGTGCGTGCTCGACCGCCGACCACATCGCGTTGCAGTGGACCGGCCAGCCGTTCGAGTTCGAAGTGCTGGACAAGGACACGATGAAGGCGCCGGCGTACCTGGCGATCAACCCGACCGGCGCCGTGCCGGCGATCGTCGATGGCGACTTCGTGCTGACCCAGAACGCGGCGATCATGGGCTACATCGCCGACACCTACCCCGAGGCCGGCCTGACCGGTGACGGCAGCGTGCGCCAGCGCGCCGAGGCGATGCGCTGGCTGGCCTTCGTCAACTCGGACCTGCACCCGGCGTTCAAGCCGGTGTTCGGACCGGCGGCCTATATCCCCGACCCGGACCAGCACACGGCACTGAAGGCCACCGCGCTCAAGCGCCTGCGCAGCCTGTTCGAGATCGCCGACCGGCAACTGGCCGACAAGCAGTGGCTGGCCGGCTTCCGCAGCGTCGCCGACCCCTACCTCTACCTCACCCTGCGCTGGGCGCAGGCGCTCAAGGTCGACCTCGGCGGGCTCGACCACCTCGCCGCATTCAAGCAGCGCATGGAAGCCGATGCCGGCGTGCAGGCTGCGCTGAAGGCCGAAGGCCTGTCCTGAGAGCTTGTCGTAGGGCCGCCTGATCGACCGACGGCCGCGACTTCCGCGGCCGCCCTGCAGCACCGGCCTACCCCTGCGTCGCGGTCTGCAGGCGCCGTTCGAACTCGCGGGCGAAGGCGTCGTCGTGCGCCTTGGTCAGCGCCGCCTTGAGCTCCGGCAACACCCCCTGCAAGCCAGCCACGTCGCTGCAGCGCTCGATCTTGAGCTGCAGGAAATAGCCACGCAGGCCCAGGTGCTCGCGCACCGCCTCGGTCATCATCGTGTACAGCGCGCCATACGCTCCGCCACTCGCAGCATGGTCCGTCTGAGCCGCTTGCGCCGCGGGCGCGGCCGTCGGAATCGTGGCCGCCGCCGCGGCGGCCAACCCGCCCGGCACCGCGACCAGATCCATCGTCCGCAACTGCTCCAGAGCGTCGGCCGGGCCGTGCAGGCCGGCGATCACCTCGCGCAGCTGCGCCACGTTGCGCTGGCCATCGACCAGCAACAGGATCGAGCGCAGCACGGTCGGCAGTTTGCGGGCGCGACTGAGGATCTCGTCGCGTCCCGCCTCGGTCTTGCTTGGCACTTCGTCATCGCGCATGGCTTCCCCCGAACCACCGGCCACGAAAGGCCCGCCGACTATGCCACGGTCGCGGCCTGCGTGCGCAAGCCGGCGATCAAGAGGACCCCAGCCCCATTCGGGGGTATCCGCTCGCTGGATGAAAAAAGGCCGCGCAGAGCGCGGCCTTTCCCATTACGACAACCGGCGCGATCAACGCTTGTCGATCGCCACGTACTCGCGGTCTTCCGGACCGACGTAGTTCGCGCTCGGGCGGATGATCTTGCCGTCCTCGCGCTGTTCGATCACGTGCGCGCTCCAGCCGCTGGTGCGGGCGATGACGAACAGCGGGGTGAACATCGGCGTCGGGATGCCCATCATGTGATAGGCCGACGCCGAGTACCAATCGAGGTTCGGGAACATCTTCTTGCTGTCCATCATCAGGTTCTCGATGCGCTCGGACACATCGAACAGCGTCTGGTTGCCGCCGTCCTTGCACAGCTTGCGCGAGAGCTCCTTGATGATCGGGTTGCGCGGATCGCCGATGGTGTACACCGGGTGGCCGAAGCCGATGATGATCTCCTTGCGCTCCATGCGCGCGCGGATGTCGGCCTCGGCTTCATCGGCCGTGTTGTAACGGCTGATGATGTCCATCGCCACTTCGTTGGCGCCGCCGTGCTTGGGGCCACGCAGCGCGCCGATCGCGCCGGTGATGCACGAATGCAGGTCCGAGCCGGTGCCGGCGATCACGCGCGCGGTAAAAGTCGAGGCGTTGAACTCGTGCTCGGCGTAGAGGATCAGCGACTTGTCGAGCGAATCGGCATGCAACGCGCTCGGCGGTTCGCCGTGCAGCAGGTGCAGGAAGTGCGCGGCAACGGAATCGTCGTCGGTCTCGACGTCGATGCGGCGGCCGTTGCGGGTGAAGTGCCACCAGTACAGCAGCATCGAGCCGAAGCTGGCGATCAGCTTGTCGGCGATGTCGCGCGCTTCCGACGCCGGATGACCTTCGCGTTCGGGCAGCACCGTGCCCAGTACCGAGCAACCGGTGCGCAACACATCCATCGGATGCGCGTTGGCCGGCACCAGTTCCAGCGCTTCGGCGACGATCGCCGGCAGGCCGCGCAGGCGCTTGAGCTTGGCCTTGTAGGCCGTCAGCTGCGAAGTGGCCGGCAGCACGCCGTGCACCAGCAGGTGCGCGACTTCCTCGAACGTCGACCGGGTGGCGAGGTCGTGGATGTCGTAGCCGCGGTAATGCAGGTCATTGCCGCTGCGACCGACGGTGCACAGCGCGGTGTTGCCGGCGGCGGTGCCGCTCAGTGCGACGGATTTCTTCGCCTTGGGCAGGGCGGGTGCGGCATCAGTCATCGGAACTCTCCTGGAATGTGGACCTGGGCGGGAACCTGTCGTGTCCGGTCCCGCCAGGGGCCGTCGTTTTCAGTAGTAACAGTGAAAAACCGGGGGATTAGCCTAGCTGCGACTGGCATGTCGCAGACGACCGTGGCGGGCCAGTATCGCGCTCGCCGCGGTCGCAGGGCGGACGGACGCGCCGGCGGAGGTTGGGACAGGGGGACTCCAGCATCGTGAGGACCTGTACGCTCCGTCGGCCGACTTTTTCAACGCGCCATCATTTCTCGCTGCGGGCAAACAGCGCATCAAGCTTGTCTTCATAGGCGTGATAGCCGAGGAAGTCGTACAGCTGCGCGCGCGTCTGCAGCGTGTCGATGGTGTTTTTCTGCGTGCCTTCGCGGCGCACCGTCTCGTAGAAGCCCAGCGCGGCCTTGTTCATCGCGCGGTAGGCACCGCAGCAGTACAGCGCGATGTCGACGTTGCCGCTGCGCAGCTCGTCGGTGGTGAAGAACGGCGTGGAGCCGAACTCGGTGAGGTTGGCCAGGATCGGCACCTTCACCGCCGCCTTGAAACGCCGATAATCCTCCAGCGTGTTCATCGCCTCGGGGAAGATCATGTCGGCGCCGGCTTCAACGTATCTGCACGCGCGCTCGATCGCCGCGTCGACGCCTTCCGTGGCCGCTGCATCGGTGCGCGCCATGATCACGAAGCCGCTGTCGGTGCGGGCATCGACAGCAGCCTTGACGCGATCGACCATCTCGCCGGTGGGCACCACTTCCTTGCCCGGGCGGTGGCCGCAGCGCTTCTGCCCGACCTGGTCTTCCATGTGCACGGCAGCGACGCCGACGTTGATGAAAGAACGCACGGTGCGGGCAATGTTGAACGCCCCGCCCCAGCCGGTATCGATGTCGACCAGCAGCGGCATCTGGGTGGCGTCGACTATCCGGCGGGCGTCGGTGAGGACGTCCTCCATCGTGCTGATGCCCAGGTCCGGGATGCCCAGCGAGTTGGCGGCCACGCCACCGCCGGAGAGGTAAAGGGCCTTGTAGCCCACACGCTTGGCCATCAGGCCGGCGTAAGCGGTGATGGCACCCATCACCTGCAGCGGGGATTCTTCGGCGACAGCGGCGCGGAAGCGTGCGCCGGCGGAGGGTTGCGAGGTCATGGCATCTCCTGGTTGAAACGCTATTTTAGCGCAGCGGCTCTCCCTCGCTCCGGTCAGACACCGTGCGCAACCGCGCTGCGCGGTCAACCGCCCGAATCGGCACCCCGGTCCAACGCACGCCGGACCTCTTCCAGTGCGCCCGGGTCGTCCAGCGTGGACAGATCGCCGGGGTCGCGGTGCTCGGCCAGCGCCTGGATCGAGCGCCGCAGCAACTTGCCCGAGCGCGTCTTGGGCAGCGCGTTGACCACGTACACGCGCGCCGGCCGCGCTACTCCACCCAGTTGCTCGACAACCCGTCGTTGCATGCTCGCCGCGGCCTCACCGGGCGTCTCGTCGTGCCCGACCTGCTTGAGCGTGGCGAACACCACCGGCACCTGCCCCTTCAACTCGTCGTGCACGCCAATGACCGCCGCTTCGGCGACGCTGGGGTGCGTGGCGCACGACTCCTCGATCTCGCGCGTGCCCAGGCGATGGCCGGCAACGTTGATGACGTCGTCAGTGCGGCCGAGGATGAAGGTGTAGCCGTCCTCGTCGCGGATCGCCCAGTCCAGCGAGCTGTACAGCAGTTCGTTGAAGTGGCTGAAATAACTCGACAGGAAACGCGCGTCGTCGTTCCACACCGTGGTCAGGCAGCCCGGCGGCAGCGGCGGTTCGATCACCAGCACGCCCTTCTCGCCCGCCGCGACGTCCTCGCCGCCGTTGTCGTCGATCACGCGCAGCTTGTAGCCCGGCGTCGGCAGGCCGGGCGAGCCGAACTTGACCGGTTTCATGTCCAGGCCCGGCATCAGCGACAGCACCGGCCAGCCGGTTTCGGTCTGCCAGTAGTTGTCGATGACGGTCTTGCCGATGCCGTCGGTGATCCAGTGTGCGGTCGGCTCGTCGAGCGGCTCACCGGCCAGGAACAACCACTGCAGTTTCGACAGGTCGTGTTTCTTCAGCCACGCCGTATCCTGCTTCTTCAGCACCCGGATGCCGGTGGGCGAGGAAAACATGGTGCGCACGCCGTACTGCTCGCAGATGCGCCACCAGATGCCGGGGTCGGGGTTGGTCGGCAGGCCTTCGTACAGCACCGAGGTCGCACCGGCGATCAGCGGACCGTAGACGTTGTAGCTGTGGCCCACGGCCCAACCGACGTCGGAGGTGGAGAACATCACCTGTCCGGCACGCACGTCGTATATCGACCACATCGACAATGCCATCGCCACCGCATAGCCACCGACATCGCGCTGCACGCCTTTGGGTTTACCGGTGGTGCCGGAGGTGTAGAGCAGGTAGCTGGGCTCGCTGGATTCGAGCCATTCGACGTCGACCATCGCGCCGTCGTGCTGCTCACGCAGCGTCGCGTAATCAACATCGCGTCCTTCGATGACACGGCGATGGGGATCGAGGTCGCGGCTGACGATCAACACATGCGCCGGCGGAGACGTCGCCTCTTCGCATGCCGCATCCACCAGCGGTTTGTACGGGATGACCTTGCCGCCGCGCATGCCGGCATCGGCGCAGATCAGCAGCTTCGGCTGCGCGTCGTCGATGCGCAGCGCCAGGTTGTGCGCGGCAAAGCCACCGAACACGACCGAATGCACGGCACCGATGCGCGCACAAGCCAGCATCGCGTACACCGCCTCGGCCATGTTGGGCATGTAGATCACGACGCGGTCGCCGCGACCGACGCCGAGCGATTTGAGCATCGCTGCGAAGGTGTTCACCTCGCGATGCAGCTCGCGGTAGGTGATCTCGTGGGTGCGCTGGGTTTCGGTCGAGATCGCCACCAGTGCGAGCTGGTCGCCGCGCTCGTCGAGGTGACGGTCGATTGCGTTGAAGCACAGATTGGTTTCGCCGCCGACGAACCACTTGCGGAACGGAGGGTTGGAGTAGTCGAGGATCCGCTGCGGCGGCTTGTGCCAGTGGATCGCCTGCGCCTGCTCGGCCCAGAACACCTCGGGCTGCTCGATCGACTGGCGGTAGAACTCCTCGTAACGCATGAACGCACCTCCCACGATATCCGTCGAGGCTAGTCCCAGGACTGGAAGGAAGCGTTACGACCTTGGTAGCAAGCCCCTCTCCCGCGGGAGAGGGGTTGGGGTGAGGGCAAACAAAGCGGGAGAAACGAAACCAAGGGCGCCTCAATGCACCGCCAGTTTCACCTTGACGCTTCGCCAACCCTCATCCGCCCTGCGGGCACCTTCTCCCGCAGGGAGAAGGGAACAAAAAAAGCGGCCCGAAGGCCGCCTTTTTCATTGCAATCTGGCCGTTATCCGGCCATCCCGCAATCACCCCAGCAGATGCGCCACGCCGGCGCGCTCTTCTTCCAGCTCGGCCAGGGTCTTGTCCATCGCCGCGCGGCTGAACTCGTCGACCGGCAGGCCCTCGACGCGGGTGTACTCGCCGTTGGCCGTGGTCACCGGTACGCCGTACATCACCCCGGTCGGGATGCCGTAGCTGCCGTCTGACGGCACGCCCATCGTCACCCACTTGCCGTTGCTGCCCAGCACCCAGTCACGGATGTGGTCGATGGCGGCATTGGCCGCCGAAGCCGCCGAGGACAGGCCACGTGCCTCGATGATCGCCGCGCCGCGCTTGCCGACCTGCGGGATGAAGGTGTTGGCGTTCCAGTCGGCGTCGTTGATCTTGTCCTTCAACGACGCACCATTGACGGTGGCGAAGCGGTAGTCCGGGTACATGGTCGGGCTGTGGTTGCCCCACACCACCAGCTTCTCGATGTCGGCCACGGCGACGCCGGCCTTGGACGCCAGCTGCGACAGCGCGCGGTTGTGATCCAGGCGCAGCATCGCGGTGAAATTCTTCGCCGGCAGGTCCGGCGCCGACTTCATGGCGATGTAGGCATTGGTGTTGGCCGGGTTGCCGACCACCAGAACCTTGACGTTGCGCGAAGCGACCTTGTTCAGCGCCGCGCCCTGGGCGGTGAAGATCTTGGCGTTCTCCAGCAGCAGGTCCTTGCGCTCCATGCCCGGGCCGCGCGGACGCGCGCCGACCAGCAGGGCGATGTCGGCGTCCTTGAACGCGACTTCGGCGTCGTCGGTACCGACCATGCCGGCCAGCAGCGGGAACGCGCAGTCTTCCAGCTCCATCATCACGCCCTTGAGCGCGGCCTGGGCCTTCTCCATCGGCAGCTCGAGCATCTGCAGGATGACGGGCTGATCCTTGCCGAGCATTTCGCCGGAAGCGATGCGGAACAGCAGCGAGTAACCGATCTGGCCGGCAGCACCGGTAACGGCAACGCGGACGGGGGTCTTCATGGGTAACTCCGTGATTCGTGATTGGTGATTAGTGATTGGAGAAGATCGATCGGCATTCGTGATCCGCTTTCGCGAATCACGAATCACCAATCACCAATCACTGCAGCTCAGCGAAGAACTCCTGGAACCGCTGCAGACCCGGCGCCAGCTGCGGCGTCGGGCAGGTGTAGCTGATGCGCAGCGCACGCGGCTCGCCGAATGCCGAACCCGGCACGCATGCCACGCCCTTGGCTTCCAGCAGCACGTTGCAGAAATCGACGTCGTTGCCGATCTTGGCGCCGGTCGGGCCGTGGGTCTTGCCGAAGGCGACGGAGATGTCCGGGAACACGTAGAACGCACCCTGCGGGCGCGGGCAGACCACGCCCGGGATCGCGTTCATCACGTCCATCACCTGGTCGCGCTTGGCCTGGAACTCGGCGCACTTGGCGATCGGCACGTCCTGCGGGCCCGACAGCGCGGCCACCGCGGCGGCGCTGACGATCTCCGGGATGTTGGTGATGTGGTTGGAGTTCATCGTCACGATCGCCTGCGCGACCGATTCCGGACCAGCCATGAAACCGACGCGCCAACCCGGCATGCCGTAGGTCTTGGACAGCGAGTCGATGAAGATCACGCGCTCGCGCAGCTCAGGACGGGCGTGCACGAAGTTGTGGTAGCCCAGGCCGTCGAACACCATGCGGTTGTAGATGTCGTCGGTGATGATCCAGGTGTCCGGATACTTGGCGACGACGTCGGCCAGCGCGTCGATTTCTTCCTTCGAATAGACCATGCCGGTCGGGTTCGAGGGGTTGTTGAACAAGAACACCCTGGGCTTCTTCGCCAGCGCCGCGTCGAGCTGTGCCGGGGTGAGCTTGTAATCCTGCGAGGCCGGGCACGGCAGCAGATCGATCTGGGCGTTGACGATCTCGGCGATGTCGAGGTAGCTGGTCCAGTACGGCGTCGGGAAGGCGATGGTGTCGCCCTCGTCCAGCAGCGCCTCGGCCAGGTTGTAGATCACGTGTTTCGCGCCGATGCCGGTGGCGACGTTGACGCGGCCGTAGCCGGTCAGGCCGATCTTGGCCATGTGCTCGATGAAGGCATCCAGCAGCGCGTCGCTGCCGCGGTTGCTGCCGTACTGGCCGCTGTCCTTGCTCAGCGCGTCGCGCGCGGCGGCGTAGACATGCTCGCCGGGCAGGAAGTTGGGAACGCCGATCGAGAAGCTGATGATGTCGCGGCCTTCGGCCTTGAGCCGCTTGGCCTTCTCGGCAACCTGCATGATCGCGCTGGGCTTGGCGCGACCGATGCGCCGGGCAAGCTGGGGCATCGCGGGAACCTCTGGAAGTGTCGATGTGGGGGTGGCCGTCGCGGTCTGAATTCAGCCGCAATCGAGCCCCGAAATGGTAGCACGCAGCCCAACCGCGACCGCCGTTCGTTGCCAACGAAAACGCCCGCCCCGGCAAAGCCGGAGCGGGCGTCTAATCCAGCCCCTCCCCTGCGACCTCTCAGCCGCCCAAAGCCCCTTTAGTAAAGGGGCTGCGCGACAGCGCGGGGATTTGGAGGCCTATGACGCGGGGCCCAAAGGTTTGCGTCAGTAACCTTATGGGGGACAACCGGATTACCGGTTGTCCAAGGTCTTGTTCCAGTCGGCGACGCGGTCGGCCTTGGCGGCCAGCACGGCGGCGGTGTCGCCTTCGATCTTCACGGACGTGATCACGTCACCCTGCTTGACGGTGTCGACGATGTCCTGGCCTTCGATGACCCTGCCGAACACGGTGTGCTTGCCGTCCAGCCACGGGCAGGCCACGTGGGTGACGAAGAACTGGCTGCCGTTGGTGCCGGGGCCGGCGTTGGCCATCGACAGCACGCCACGCTCGTGGCTCAGACCGTTGCGGGCCTCGTCCTCGAAGCGGTAACCGGGACCGCCGGTGCCGGTGCCCTGCGGGCAGCCGCCCTGGATCATGAAATCGGCGATCACGCGGTGGAAGTTGAGGCCGTCGTAGAAGCCGCGCTGGGCCAGGTTGACGAAGTTGGCGACGGTCAGCGGCGCCTTGTCGGCGGCGAGTTCGATGCGGATCGGGCCGCGCGAGGTGTCGAAAGTGGCGATCAGGCTCATTAACCGTCTCCAGGGGACGTAATCGGGGAGGAATTCCCGCACTCGACGCCCAGATGGCGGCGGTGCGGGCCGTTCACAAGGATACTCCAGCCGCGCTCTCCGGCCCTCAGGCTGAACAGGCAGCGGTCACCATTGACGGGTATAATGTCCGGCTACCTCCTCGCCTGAGCGCCGGTCTGCCGGCCTTTTCCGCATGTCCATTGAACGCCTGCGCAATATCGCCATCGTCGCCCACGTCGACCATGGCAAGACCACCCTCGTCGATTGCCTGCTCAAGCAGTCCGGCACGTTCAATGAACGCACCGTGCTGGCCGAACGCGTGATGGACAGCAACGACCAGGAAAAGGAACGTGGCATCACGATCCTGTCCAAGAACACCGCCATCACCTGGCAGGGCAACCGCATCAACATCGTCGACACCCCGGGCCACGCCGACTTCGGCGGCGAGGTCGAGCGCGTGCTGTCGATGGTCGACTCGGTGCTGATCCTGGTCGACGCGATGGACGGCCCGATGCCGCAGACCCGCTTCGTGACCCAGAAGGCGTTTGCGATGGGCTTCAAGCCCATAGTCGTAGTCAACAAGATCGATCGCCCGGGCGCGCGTCCGGACTGGGTCATCGACCAGGTGTTCGACCTGTTCGACAAGCTCGGCGCCACCAACGAGCAGCTCGACTTCCCGATCGTCTACGCCTCGGCGCTGCACGGCTACGCCAGCCTCGACGACACCGCGCGCGATGGCGACATGACCCCGCTGTACGAAGCGATCATGAAGCACGTGCCGGCGCCGACGGTCGATCCGGACGGCCCGTTCCAGATGCGCATCAGCCAGCTGGACTACAACAACTTCGTCGGCCTGATCGGCGTCGGCCGCATCCAGCGCGGCAAGGTCCGCACCAACATGCCGGTCAGCGTGGTCGACCGCCATGGCAAGAAGCGCCAGGGCAAGGTCCTGCAGGTGCTCGGCTTCATGGGCCTGGAACGGGTGGAAGTCGCGGAAGCCGAAGCCGGCGACATCGTCGCCATCTCGGGCGTCGCCGACCTCAGCATCTCCGACACCATCTGCGCACTGGACACCCCGGAAGCGCTGCCGGCCCTGACCGTCGACGAGCCGACCATCTCGATGACCTTCCAGGTCAACAATTCGCCGTTCGCCGGGCACAAGGAGCTCAGCGGCGGCAAGTTCCTCACCAGCCGCCAGCTGCGCGAGCGCCTGGAGCGCGAGACCCTGCACAACGTGGCGTTGAAGGTCGAGGAAGGTTCGGACCCGGACAAGTTCCTGGTCTCGGGTCGTGGCGAACTGCACCTGTCGGTGCTGATCGAGAACATGCGCCGCGAAGGCTACGAGCTGGCCGTGTCGCGCCCGGAAGTCATCATCAAGGAAGTCGACGGCCAGCTGATGGAGCCGATCGAGCAACTGGTGGTCGACATCGAGGAGCAGCACCAGGGCGGCGTGATGGAGAAGCTCGGCATCCGCAAGGCCCAGCTGAAGAACATGGAACCCGACGGCAAGGGCCGCGTGCGCCTGGATTACATGATCCCGGCCCGTGGCCTGATCGGCTTCCAGAACGAGTTCCGCACCCTGACCCAGGGCTCGGGACTGCTGTTCCACGTGTTCGACCATTACGGCCCGAAGGAAGTCGGCGCGATCGCCAAGCGCATCAACGGCGTGATGATCGCCAACGCCCCGGGCGCCACCCCGGCCTACTCGCTCGGCCCGCTGGAAGAGCGCGGCAAGCTGTTCGCCGCCGAAGGCGACAACGTCTACGAAGGCCAGCTGATCGGCATCCATTCGAAGGACAACGACCTGACGGTCAACGCCATCAAGACCAAGCCGCTGACCAACATGCGCGCCTCGGGCAAGGATGACGCCATCAAGCTGACCCCGGCGATCAAGTACTCGCTGGAGCAGGCGCTGGACTTCATCGAGGACGACGAGCTGGTCGAAGTCACGCCGAAGGAAATCCGTCTGCGCAAGAAGTTCCTCACAGAGAGCGACCGCAAGCGCGCCTCGCGCGCGGCCTGAATCAAGAGTCACGGATGAGGCGTGCGCAGAGGCCCTCTGCGCGCGCCTGACGAGTCAAATCGCGCATGGATACGCACGACCTGATCTGGTGGATTGCCGGACTGGTGCCGGGATTGCTCCTCGGCTGGAGACTGCGGGCACGCCAGCGGGCAACGGCACCACCGTCCGTGCCCGTTGCCCCAACGTCCCCCTCGCCCCCTGTATCGCAACCGCAATCGACGCCACCCGTCCCCGTTGTGGCCGATCCGCCCGCTCCGGCGCCGCAAGCGGAGGTGGTGCTCGAGGCAACGCCAGCGATCGAGCCGCCGCCTGAAGCGCGCGCCGAGTCATCGAGCACATCGCCCTCCGCCTGGTCGAGCGAGATCCAGGCGCTGTTCGACCAGGGGGATACGGTCGAGGCGATCATGCAGATCCGCTCGACCCTGGGCGGCCCGGTTGCACGCAAAGCCGCGCGCGAGCACCTGCGCTCGGGCACCTTCCGCTTGCCGGTGGACGTGCGCAAACTCGTCGACGACGGCAGGAAACTCGACGCGATCCGCCGACTCTGTGACCAGACCCACATGGACATGACGATCGCGCAGGACCTGATCGAAAAATACGCTGCGCGGACCCGCTGACGATGACCGCGGACACCCCCTACGACCCGCGCCCGCATGCCCATCCGGGCCTGCATGCCATTGCCCTGTTCGAGGCCGCCAAGGGCCTGCTGGCATTGCTTGCCGCCAGTGGCCTGGAACTGCTTGGGCCGGCACCGCTGGTGCGCTGGCTGCAGGAACTGACCAGCCGCTTCCAGCTCGATCCCGACCACGGTGCGCTGGCCTGGCTGTCGCAGACCATCAACCCCGATTCGGTGCATCTGGCCGCTGCGGCCGTGCTGGCCTACGGCCTGCTGCGTCTGCTCGAAGCCTGGGGGCTGTGGCGCGCCAAGGCCTGGGCGTCGTGGCTGGGCTGCATCAGCGCGGCGGTCTACCTGCCACTGGATGTCTACGCGCTGTTCCGCCATCCGGGCTGGCTGTCGACGATCGTGCTGATCGTCAACTTGATCGTGGTCGCAGTGCTGGCACGCGACCTTGTGAAGCGCCGCCGCTGATCGCTATGCTCCGGACGCCATCCGCGACCGGGGAATCGCCATGCGCTCACTGTTGTTGCCGGCGATGCTGCTGGCCTTGCTGCCGTCCTGCCAGCGCAATGCGCCGCCGGCACCCGCTGCCACTTCGAGCGCGCGCGTCGCACCGCCATCTGCGGCCCAACGCGCGGACGGTTTTGCTTTCGCTGAAACCGGCATCACCGAGCTGCAGGCGCGCATGGGCCGTGGCGAACTCAGCAGCCGCGCCCTGACCCAGGCCTACTTCGATCGCATCGCCGCCATCGACGACGCCGGGCCGCGCCTCAATGCGGTGATCGAAACCAATGCCGACGCGCTCAAGGAAGCCGACGCGCGCGACGCCGAACGCAAGGCCGGGCGCGTGCGCGGGCCGCTGCACGGCGTGCCGCTGCTGCTCAAGGACAACATCGACGCCACGCCGATGGTCAATTCGGCCGGCTCGCTCGCCCTGGCCGCGCACCGGCCCAAAACCGATGCCTTCCTGGTCGCACGCCTGCGCGAAGCCGGCGCGGTGATCCTGGGCAAGACCAACCTCAGCGAGTGGGCCAATTTCCGCTCATCGCGCTCGGCCTCGGGCTGGAGCGCGCGTGGCGGCCAGACCCGCAATCCTTACGCACTGGACCGTTCACCGTGCGGATCCAGCTCCGGCACGGGCAGCGCGATCGCCGCCAGCCTGGCCGCGGCCGGCATCGGCACCGAAACCGACGGCAGCATCATCTGTCCCTCGTCGGTGACGGGCCTGGTCGGCATCAAGCCGACGGTCGGCCTGGTCAGTCGCAACGGCATCATCCCGATCTCGCACAGCCAGGACACCGCCGGCCCGATGGCACGCAGCGTCGCCGATGCGGCGGTGCTGCTGTCGGCGATCGTCGGGCGCGACGAAAGCGATGCGGCCACTGCCGAAAGCAGCGGCCGGGCCCTGTTCGACTACCACGCCCGCCTCGACCCGCAGGCGCTCAAGGGCGCGCGCATCGGCGTGCTGCGCAAGGCGATGGGCTTCCACCCCGCCGCCGACGCCGCGTTCGAGCGCAGCCTGGCGGCCATGCGCGGGGCCGGCGCGGAACTGCTCGACGTCGAGATCGCCAGCGCCGGGCAATGGAACGATCCGGAATTCCAAATGCTGCTGTACGAGTTCAAATCCGGTGTCGAGAACTACCTGGCCAGGAGCCAGGCGCCGGTGCAGACCTTGGCCGGGCTGATCGACTTCAATCGCCGCCACGCCGGCGAAGAGCTGGTGTTCTTCGGCCAGGAGCTGTTCGAGCAGGCACAGGCCAAGGGCTCGCTCGACGAGGCCGCCTACATCGAGGCCCGCAACAAGGCGCGCCGACTGGCCGGCGCCGAAGGCATCGAGGCCACGCTCAAGGCCCAGCAACTCGATGCCCTGGTCGCCCCGGCCACCGCGCCGGCCTGGCCGATCGATCCGATCCATGGCGACCACTTCCTCGGAGAAGGCTACGGTGTGGCCGCGGTCGCCGGCACGCCCAGCGTGACCGTGCCGATGGGCGAGCACTTCGGCCTGCCGATGGGCATCGTGTTCATGGGCACGGCCTGGAGCGAGCCGCGTCTGATCCAGCTGGCTTACGCCTTCGAGCAGAAGACGCATGCGCGCAAGCCGCCGCAGTTCCTGGCAACAGTGGATCTCGAACCTAAGAAAGCCGCACCACCCGCCAAGCCGGCCTCACCCTGACCACCCGAAACAACGAAGGCCGGCAATGCCGGCCTTCGTTTTACTTGCCACATCGAGTTGATCAGGCAGGCGCGGCGATCTGCGCCTGCTTGCGCACGATCAGCATCGCGATCTCCAGCGCCTGCTCGTAGTTCAGGCGCGGATCGACCGTCGACTTGTAGGCGCGCTCCAGATCGCTCTCGGTCAGCTCGCGTGCGCCGCCGAGGCACTCGGTCACGTCCTCGCCAGTCAGCTCTAGGTGCGCGCCGCCCAGACGCGTACCGGCCGCGGCGTGCAGTTCGAACGCCTGCTCCAGCTCGCTGCGGATGTTGCGGAAGCGACGGGTCTTGTAGCCGTTGCTGGTGCTCTCGGTGTTGCCATGCATCGGGTCGCACACCCACAGCACGCGGCGACCGTCGCGGCGCACCGCCTCCAGCAACGGCGGCAGTTTGTCGGCGATGCCGGTCGCGCCCATGCGGTGGATGAAGGTCAACCGGCCCGGTTCGTCCTCGGGGTTGAGCAGGTCGATCGTGCGCAGCAGTTGGTCCGGCGTGACCGACGGGCCCACTTTCAGCGCGATCGGGTTTCGGATGCCGCGGAAGTACTCCGCGTGTGCGCCATCGACCGCGGCCGTGCGCATGCCGATCCACGGGTAATGCGTGCTGAGGTTGAACCAACCCCAATGGCGCGGCACCTGTCGCGTCAACGACTCCTCGTACGGCAGCAGCAAGGCCTCGTGCGAGGTGTAGAAGTCGACGCGGTTGAGGTTGTGCACCTCGCTGCCGGACAATGTCTCCATGAAGCGCACCGCGTCGCCGATCGCGTTGACCATGCGGCGGTATTCGTCGGCCAACGGTGAATGACCGACCCAGCTCAGGTTCCAGTATTCGGGGTGATGCAGGTCGGCGAAGCCGCCGTCGATCAGCGCACGGACAAAATTCATCGTCATCGCCGAGCGCGCGTGCGCCTTGATCATGCGGCGCGGGTCCGGCGCGCGCGCCGCGGCGGTGAACTCGGGGGCATTGACCACGTCACCGCGGTAGCTCGGCAGGGTGACATCGCCGATGGTCTCGGTGTCGGCCGAGCGCGGCTTGGCGTACTGACCGGCAAAACGGCCGACACGCACCACCGGTTTGCGCAGGCCGTGCACCAGCACCAGGCTCATCTGCAACAGCACCTTGAGGCGGTTGGAGATCACGTCCGAGCTGCAGGCATCGAAGCTTTCGGCGCAATCACCGCCCTGCAACAGGAAGCGCTTGCCTTCCTGCGCTTCGGCCAGTTGCTGCTTGAGCGCCAGGATCTCCCACGAGGTCACCAGCGGCGGCAACGCACGCAATTCGCTCAGCGCCGACTCCAGTGCCGACTCGTCCGGATACGTCGGCAACTGCATCGCGGGACGGTCGCGCCAGGACAACGGCGACCAGTCGGTGGGCAGGTTCACGGCACGGAGATTGCGATCGGGCGTAGGCATGGCGGGAGCGATTGCTGCAATGCGGCGAATCATCATCGGCGCTCGCACGCCGGGCTGCAACCGTTACAGCGGCAACCGTGGCGGCGGGTTCAGCGGCGCCGGAATGCGGCGTAGCCGGCCCACAGCGCCAGCAGCACGAACCAGACCAGGCTCCAGGCCGGCATCGCCAGGCCGAGGAAGCTCCAGTCGACGTTGGCGCACTCGCCCGAGCCGGTCATGACCTTGCGGATCACACCGCTGATCGGCATCGCGTCGAGCATGTAGTCCAAGCCCGGGCCACACGACGGCACCTGGTCCGGTGGCAGGTGCTGAAGACGCACATGGTTGCCGGCGACGGCGATGCCGGCGACCGCCGCCAGCAGTGCCAGCACACCGTAGCCACGCCGCCCCGCCTGACCCTTGGGCGCATGCAGGGCGCCGACCAGGAACACCAGGCCAAGCACGCAGAACGCCACGCGCTGGAAGATGCACAGCGGACACGGCTCCAGGCCATCGTGCAGCTGCAGGTAGAACGCGTAGGCCAGAAGGCCGGCGCAGGCGATGAAGCCCAGGAGGTACTGGGTGCGGAACGAGCCGCGCAGGATCGAGATGGTCATGTCGTCAGCTTACGTACTCGTCGGAGAGCTGAACAGCTGACCGCGCTGGCCGCTGGAAGTTCGCTCGCTGTTACCACGCCCCCGGATTTGACACAGCAAAAAGCCCCGGCGCAAGCGCCAGGGCTTCTGCGTCGGCTGATGGCATCGCTGCCATCGGCCTGCGGCAAACCGCTGCGGATTACTCCGTGGCGGCTTCCGGACGGTCAACCAGCTCGACGTAGGCCATCGGCGCATTGTCGCCAGCGCGGAAACCGCACTTGAGGATGCGCAGGTAGCCGCCCGGGCGGGCCTGGTAACGCGGGCCGAGGGTGGTGAACAGCGTGCCCACGGCTTCCTTGTCGCGCAGGCGCGAGAAGGCGAGGCGGCGGTTGGCGACGCCGTCGACCTTGGCCAGGGTGATGAGCGGCTCGGCAACGCGGCGCAGCTCCTTGGCCTTGGGCAGGGTGGTACGGATGAGGCCGTGCTTGATCAGCGAGGCGGCCATATTGGTGAACATGGCGTCGCGATGGGCACTGGTGCGGCTGAACTTACGGCCGGCTTTCTTGTGGCGCATGACTGGGATTCCTGGTGAATGTTGAACCGTTGAACTTCGCTGTCGCCATCCAGGCGTTGGAGCATTGGACTGCGGGTGGTCCGAACCGACCCTCCGTGGCCGGCAAACCGCAGGCCTTCAGGCCCGTCGGTGTTGGTCTTGCAGGAACCGCAGGCCGCACCCGAAGGCGCGGCCTGCGTAAATCTAAAGCGCGAGGCTCAGCCCATCATGCCGTGCGAGGCGATGCCCGCCGGCGGCCAGTTCTCGAGCTTCATGCCAAGGGACAGACCGCGCTGTGCGAGGACTTCCTTGATCTCGGTGAGCGACTTCTTGCCGAGGTTCGGCGTCTTGAGCAGCTCGACTTCGGTCTTCTGGATCAGATCGCCGACGTAGTAGATGCTCTCGGCCTTGAGGCAGTTGGCCGAACGCACGGTCAGCTCGAGGTCGTCGATCGGACGCAGCAGGATCGGGTCGATTCCACTGGTGGCCGGCTTCGCCGCACCGCGGTCGCGGTGGGTGAAGTCACCGAACACCGACAGCTGGTCACTGAGGATGTCGGCGGCGGTGCGCACGGCTTCCTCGGCGTCGATCGTGCCGTTGGTCTCGATGTCGAGGACGAGCTTGTCGAGGTCGGTGCGCTGTTCGACGCGGGCGGCCTCGACGGCGTAGGCGACGCGGCGGACCGGCGAGAACGACGCGTCCAGCATCAGGCGACCGATGGCGCGGGTCTCCTCGTCCGGACGGCGACGCGCAGCAGCCGGCTGGTAGCCGAAGCCGCGCTCGATCTTCAGACGCATGTTGAGCGCGGTGTCCTTGGTCAGGTGCGCGATCACGTGCTCCGGATTGAGGATCTCGACGTTGTGGTCGGTCTTGATGTCACCGGCGGTGACGATGCCGGGGCCCTGCTTGGACAGCGACAGCGTCGAGGATTCACCGGTGTGCATGCGGATGGCGACGTCCTTGAGGTTCAGCAGAACCTCGAGCACGTCCTCTTCCAGACCTTCGACCGTGGTGTACTCGTGCAGCACGCCATCGATCTCGACTTCCGTGATTGCGAAGCCCGGGATCGACGACAGCAGCACGCGGCGCAGCGCATTGCCGAGCGTATGGCCATAGCCACGCTCCAGCGGCTCGATCACGACCTTGGCACGGTTGCCCGTGAGGCGTTCGATCTGGGGGCCGCGCGGACGCAGCACCTGGTTTGCGGTAACCGTCATGTTCTGGCGTCTCCTGGATTACTTCGAGTACAGCTCGACGATCAGCGCTTCGTTGATGTCAGCCGGCAGGTCAGCACGATCCGGAACAGCCTTGAACACGCCGCTGAACTTCTTGCTGTCGACTTCAACCCACGACGGCGAGAGGTCCATCTGCGTGGCCACGGTCAGGGATTCCTGCACGCGGAGCTGCTTCTGGGCGCGTTCGGCCAACGCGATCGCGTCGCCGGCCTTGACCTGGTACGACGGCAGATTGACCGGCTTGCCGTTGACCGTGACACCGCGGTGCGAAACCAGCTGGCGCGCGGCCGGGCGGGTCACTGCGAAGCCCATGCGGTAGACGACGTTGTCAAGACGGGTCTCGAGGAGCTGCAGCAGGTTTTCACCCGTGTTGCCCTTCTTGGTCGAGGCCTTCTTGTAGTAGTTGCGGAACTGGCGCTCCAGCAGACCGTAGATACGCTTGACCTTCTGCTTCTCGCGCAGCTGGGTGGCGTAATCGGACAGCTTGCCCTTGCGGGCGGTGGGGCCATGCTGGCCGGGCTTCTGCTCGAGTTTGCACTTCGAGTCCAGCGCACGGGCGGACGACTTCAGGCCGAGGTCGGCGCCTTCGCGACGGGCGAGCTTACAGGTGGGACCAATATAACGAGCCATTTTTCTTCAGCTCCTCAGACGCGACGCTTCTTCGGCGGACGGCACCCGTTGTGCGGGATTGGCGTCACGTCGATGATGTTCATGATCTTGTAACCGACGTTGTTCAACGAACGAACGGCGGACTCACGACCCGGACCCGGGCCCTTGATGCGCACTTCCAGCGACTTCACGCCGTAGTCGAGCGCAGCACGGCCGGCCTTTTCGGCAGCCACCTGGGCGGCGAACGGGGTCGACTTGCGCGAGCCGCGGAAACCCGCGCCACCCGAAGTCGCCCACGACAGCGCGTTGCCCTGGCGGTCGGTGATCGTGATGATGGTGTTGTTGAAAGAAGCGTGGACGTGGGCGATACCGTCGGTGACGACCCGCTTGATCTTCTTCTTGGTTTTGGCAGCAGCCGGCTTAGCCATGATCTATTCCTTACTTCCGGATGGCTTTGCGCGGACCCTTGCGGGTACGGGCATTGGTACGCGTGCGCTGGCCGCGCAGCGGCAGGCCGCGACGGTGACGCAGGCCGCGGTAGCAGGCCAAGTCCATCAAACGCTTGATGGCGATGCCGATCTCGCGACGCAGGTCGCCTTCGACAACGAACTTGCCGACTTCGGCGCGCAGGCGCTCGACTTCCGGCTCGGACAGGTCACGGATCTTGGTCGACGAATTCACGCCGGCCGAATCGCAGACCTTCTTCGAACGAGTACGGCCGATGCCGTAGATGCTTTGCAGCCCGACCCAGACGTGCTTCTGGGCAGGCAAGTTGACGCCCGCAATACGCGCCATAACGCGATCTCCAACTGATTGGCGGCCAGGACGGATAATCCCGGCAGAGTGAACTGGAAAGTTTAACAAAGTCTCGGGTTAATAGGAAGCCCTGCCGTACCCTAAGGCACGGCAGAACCCGGCATGGGGAGTGTGCCCATGCTCCGGCGACGAACCCGGACTGCCTAGGTAGACGCGGCGAACCGCCCTACCCGGCACCG
This sequence comes from Lysobacter cavernae, assembly GCF_042648505.1. Lineage (NCBI taxonomy): Bacteria > Pseudomonadati > Pseudomonadota > Gammaproteobacteria > Lysobacterales > Lysobacteraceae > Lysobacter > Lysobacter cavernae. The sequence continues at coordinate 121,992 of NZ_JBHRXK010000007.1, read as the reverse complement.
CGCGCTACTCTGGCACGCGGATCGGTCCTGGCTCACTCACGCGCGAGACGCCGCGTGAGCCGCCCATCGTGTCGTCAAGCCGCCGGAGATACCCGCGGGAGACGTTGGAATTGCATCTTACCCGCGCGACAGACCGCGCGAGCCGCCTTTCAAGTTCGCTTTCTTCAGCAGGCTTTCGTACTGATGCGACATCAGGTGAGCCTGGATCTGGGCGATGAAGTCCATGACCACCACCACCACGATCAACAGTGAGGTGCCACCGAAGTAGAACGAGGTGCCCATCTGGGTACGCATGACTTCCGGCAACAGGCAGACCAGCACCAGGTAGACCGCACCGGCCGCGGTGAGGCGGGTCAGCACGCCATCGACGTAATCGGCGGTGGCCTTGCCCGGACGGATGCCCGGAATCAGCGCGCCCGACTTCTTGAGATTGTCGGCCGTTTCCTGCGAGTTGAACACCAGCGCCGTGTAGAAGAACGCGAAACCGGTGATCAGCGCCGCATACAGGATCATGTGCAACGGCTCACCCGGGTTCAACCACTGGCTGACGCGCTGCAGCCACGAACCCGAATTGCCCTGGCTGAACCAGGTCGCCGCCGTCGCCGGGAACATCACGATGCTCGAGGCAAAGATGGCCGGGATCACACCCGCCATGTTGAGCTTGAGCGGCAGGAACGACGACTGGTTCATGTAGGCGTTGCGGCCGCCCTGGCGCCGGGCGTAGTTCACCGTGATGCGGCGCTGGCCGCGCTCGACGAACACCACCAGGTAGGTGAAGCCCAGCACGATGGCCACCACCGCGATCGCGGTCAGCGCGCTCATGTCGCCATTGCGAATCTGCTCGAACATGCCAATCACGGCCGCCGGCAGGCCCGCGACGATGCCGGCGAAGATGATCAGGGAAACGCCGTTGCCGATGCCGCGCTCGGTGACCTGCTCACCGATCCACATCAGGAACATCGTACCGGCAGTCAATGCGATCACCGCGGTCAGGATGAAGCCTGGACCGGGGTTGTAGACCACCTCGATGCCCTGGCTGGCGCCGCCGGCCTGCAGGGCCGTGGCGATACCCCAGGCCTGGAACACTGCCAGCGGAATCGCCCCCATGCGCGACCACTGGTTGATCTTGCGCCGGCCCGACTCGCCTTCCTTCTGGATGGCCTTCAGGCTAGGCACGATCTGCACCAGCAACTGCACGATGATCGACGCCGAGATATACGGCATCACGTTCAGCGCAAACAGACTGAAGCGATGCAGGGCACCACCCGAGAACATGTTGAACATGTCCACGATGGTGCCCTTCTGCGTCTCCATCAACTGGAGCATCGCTTCCGGATTGACGCCCGGCACCGGGATGTAGCAACCGATGCGGTAGACGATCAAGGCACCGACGACGAACAGCAGGCGCTGGCGCAACTCGGTGAACTTACCGAGTCCGCCACCGATTCCGGCAACCGCGTTGCTACCGCTGCGCGCCATCTAGTGCTTACTCCTCGACCTTGCCGCCAGCCGCTTCGATAGCGGCCTTGGCGCCGGCCGTGGCCAGCACGCCCTTGAGCACGAACTTCTTGCTCAGCTCGCCCTTCTTCACGATCTTGGCCTGCTTGGCGGTGCTCGGCACCAGCTTGGCAGCCTTGAGCGCGGCGAAATCGATCTCGCCGGCTTCCAGCTTGTCCAGTTGGTACAGCAGCACTTCGGCCGTGTCCTTGGACAGCTTGGAGCGGAAGCCGATCTTCGGCAGACGACGCTGCATCGGCATCTGGCCGCCTTCAAAGCCCGGCTTGATCTTGCCCTTGCCCGAGCGCGCGAACGAACCCTTGTGGCCGCGACCTGCGGTCTTGCCGAGGCCGGAACCGATACCGCGACCGACGCGCTTGCGATCTGCGCGGGCGCCGTCGGCGGGCTGGAGAGTGTTAAGACGCATGATTGATTACTCCTCGACTCGGACGAGGTAGTGGAGCTGATTGATCAGGCCGCGCACCTGCGGGCTGTCCTTCAGTTCACGCACGTCGTTGAGCTTGTTCAGGCCCAGCGCACGCACCGACAGGCGGTGACGCGACTGGGTGCCACGCAGACCCTTGACCAGGCGCACCTTGACGGTGCCGCCATTGACGGCTTCGTTCTTAGCCATGGATCAGGTCCTCCACCTTCTTGCCACGCTTCGCGGCGATCTTGGCCGGCGAATGCATGTCGGTCAGGCCCTTCAGGGTGGCACGGACCAGGTTGATCGGGTTACGCGAACCGGTGGCCTTGGCCAGCACGTTCTTGACGCCGACCGCTTCCAGCACGGCGCGCATCGCGCCGCCGGCGATCACGCCGGTACCTTCCGACGCCGGCTGCATGAACACATGCGCTGCACCGTGACCCGACTTGACGGCGTGCCACAGGGTGCCGTTGTTCAGGTCGACGTTGTTCATGCTCTTGCGGGCGTACTCCATCGACTTCTGGATTGCGACCGGCACTTCACGCGCCTTGCCGTAGCCGAAGCCGACCTTGCCGTTGCCGTCACCCACCACCGTCAGTGCGGTGAAGGTGAACTGGCGGCCGCCCTTGACGGTCTTGCTGACGCGGTTGACCGCGATCAGCTTTTCGATCATGCCGTCGTCGATCTCTTCGCGGTTGCGGTCGCGACCCCGCGGTGCACGTTGCTCTTCAGCCATTTCGGTATCTCGTTGATTAAAGGGATTTGCGGCGTCGCCGCTTATGATTGTGATATGCCTCGGATGCCGCACGAATGACGGGAACCCATCATTGCGCCCGACGCAGCCCGCGTCGGCAGGTGAAGCTGTGCGTACAAGGCGTGGGGGCGAATCCCCACGCCTTCAAGCTTAGAACTGCAGACCGCCTTCGCGGGCTGCGTCGGCGAGCGCCTTGATGCGACCGTGGTAACGGTAGCCCGAGCGGTCGAAAGCGACCTTCTCGATGCCCGCCGCCTTGGCACGCTCGGCGATCATGCGACCGACCTTGACGGCGGCATCGGCATTCTTGCCGTTCTTCAGGCCGTCCTTGACGTCGGCCTGCACGGTCGAGGCGGCGGCCAGGACCTTGGAGCCGTCGGCAGTGAAGACCTGGGCGTACAGGTGCTGACCGGTGCGCAGCACCGTCAGACGCGGCACGCCGAGTTCGCGGATGTGCGCACGGGTCGACTTGGCGCGGCGCAGGCGAGCGATGTTCTTGTTCATGGTTCTTATCCTCGAAAGCTGAAGACGGCTTACGCCTTCTTGGCTTCCTTGCGAATGATGACTTCACCGGCGTACTTCACACCCTTGCCCTTGTAGGGCTCCGGCGGACGGAAGCCACGGATCTTGGCGGCGACTTCACCGACGCGCTGCTTGTCCGCGCCCTGGACCAGGATCTCGGTCTGGGTCGGGGTGGCGATGGTGATGCCTTCCGGCGCCTGGAACAGCACCGGGTGCGAGAAACCCAGCGACAGGTTCAGGTCCTTGCCCTGCATGGCGGCACGGTAACCGACGCCAACCAGCTCGAGCTTGCGCTCGAAACCTTCGGACACGCCCTTCACCATGTTGGCGAGGATCGCGCGCAGGGTACCGGTCAGCGGGATCAACGCGGCGTCTTCGGTCGAGAACACGGCATGGCCGTCTTCGACCTTGAGCGCGATGGCGGCCGGCTTGGCGATCGACAGCGTGCCCTTCGGGCCCTTGGTGCTGATCGAATCGGCCTGGATGTTCAGCTCGACGCCCTTCGGCAGGGCAACCGGCTTCTTGGCAACTCGGGACATGGTTATTCCTCCCTTAGGCCACGAAGCACAGGACTTCACCGCCGACGCCCTGCTGGCGCGCCTGCGCATCGGTCATGATGCCTTTCGAGGTGGAGATGATGGCGACGCCGAGGCCGCCGAGGACCTTGGGCAGTTCGTCCTTGCCACGGTACTGACGCAGACCCGAGCGGGAGTAGCGCTGGAGGCGCTCGATCACCGGCTTGCCTTCGTAGTACTTCAGCGAGATTTCGAGTTCGGACTTGCCCGGACCGACTTCGGTCACGCGCGAATCCAGGATGTAGCCCTCGTCCTTCAGCACGGCAGCGATGGCCACCTTGATCTTGGACGACGGCATCTTCACCGTCTGCTTCCGAACCGCGGCGGCATTCTTGATGCGCACCAGCATGTCGGCAATGGGATCAGTCATGCTCATGAAAAGTCACCTATGAGTAGCACCGATATCCGCGGAATTGCGAATTCAGTTGTAACGTCGCGACCGGGGTCGCAACGCTTGGAACGTCGACAGCCGGCAAGTCTAGCAGACTTGCCGGCTGTCTTGCTTACCAGCTGGCCTTGCGCAGACCGGGAACGTCACCGTTCATCGTGGCCTTGCGCAGCATGTTGCGGCCCAGGCCAAACTTGCGGTACACGCCACGCGGACGGCCCGACAGCTCGCAGCGGTTGCGCTGGCGGCTCGGCGAGGAGTCGCGCGGCAGCTTCTGCAGCTTGACCACGGCATCCAGCTTGTCTTCGTACGACGCGGTGAGGCTGGAGACGATCTTCTTCAGCTCCTCGCGCTTGCCGGCATGCTTCTTCGCCAGCTTGGCCCGCTTGATCTCGCGGTTGACCATGGAGGTCTTAGCCATTGTTCAGTCCTCGAGACTCAGTTACGGAACGGGAAGCGGAACGCTTCGAGCAGCGCCTTGGCTTCGGCATCGGTCTTCGCGGTCGTGGTGATCGCGATGTCCATGCCGCGCAGGGCGTCGACCTGGTCGAAGTCGATTTCCGGGAAGATGATCTGTTCCTTCACGCCCATGTTGTAGTTGCCACGGCCGTCGAACGAACGACCCGACACGCCGCGGAAGTCACGCACGCGCGGCAGCGAGATGTTGACCAGGCGATCCAGGAACTCAAACATCTTGGCGCGACGCAGCGTCACCTTGCAGCCGATCGGCCAACCGTCGCGGATCTTGAACGAAGCCACCGACACGCGGGACTTGGTCACGATCGGCTTCTGGCCGGCGATCTTGGTCATGTCGGCGACGGCATTTTCCAGGATCTTCTTGTTGGTGGCAGCCTCGCCCACGCCCATGTTGAGCGTGATCTTGACGAGACGCGGCACTTCCATCGGGTTCGAGTAACCGAACTTCGCGGTCAGCGCCGGGACGACTTCTTTCTTGTAGAACTCTTCGAGCCGGGTGGTCATTTCAGCATTCCTCAGGCGTCAACCGCCTCACCGCTGGAGCGGAACACACGCAGTTTGCGTCCATCCTCCAGCACCTTGAAAGCAACGCGCTCACCCTTGCCAGTGGCCGGGTTGAACAGCATCACGTTGGAAATGTGGATCGGCGCTTCGCGCTCGACCACGCCGCCCGGCTGGCCAGCCTGCGGGTTCGGCTTGGTGTGGCGCTTGACGATGTTGATGTTCGACACGACGACTTTCTCGCCGAGTACGCGCACCACGTCGCCCTTCTTGCCCTTGTCCTTGCCGGCGGTGACGATCACCTGATCGCCCTTGCGGATACGGTTCATATTATTCCTCCGCTCAGAGCACTTCAGGAGCGAGCGAGACGATCTTCATGAACTTCTCGGTACGCAGTTCGCGGGTCACAGGCCCGAAAATGCGGGTACCGATCGGTTCCTGCTTGTTGTTCAGGAGCACGGCGGCATTGCCGTCGAAGCGGATCAGCGAGCCGTCCGGGCGACGAACGCCCTTGCGGGTGCGGACCACGACGGCGTCATAGACGTCGCCCTTCTTGACCTTGCCACGCGGGATCGCGTCCTTCACGGTGACCTTGATGATGTCGCCGATGCCGGCGTAACGGCGTTTGGAGCCGCCGAGCACCTTAATGCACATCACTTCCTTGGCACCGGAATTGTCGGCCACGTCGAGGTAGCTTTGCATCTGGATCATGGTTCAGCCTCCTCTTATTCGGCCACGCGGCTGACGATCTCAACCACGCTCCAGTTCTTGGTCTTGGACATCGGGGCAATCTCCTTCACGCGCACGACATCGCCTTCCTTGCAGGCGTTGTCGGCATCGTGGGCGTGGAGCTTGGTCGAGCGGCGGATGTACTTGCCGTACAGCGCGTGCTTGACCTGGCGCTCGACGAGCACGGTGACGGTCTTGTCCATCTTGTTGCTGACGACCCGGCCTTCAACCGTGCGCAGCGCCTTCTCTGTATTGTTGTCGGTCATGGCGGATCCTTACTTCTGCGGGCCAGCAGCTTGCTGGCTCAGCAGAGTGTTGACACGAGCGATCTCGCGCTTGACGCGGCGAGCCTCATGGGTCTTGGCGAGCTGGCCGGTGGCCTTCTGCATGCGCAGAGCGAAGCTCTCCTTGTGCAGTTCGACCAGGTGGGCCTTCAGCTCGTTAGCCGACTTTTCGCGCAGCTGCTTGAGTTCCATTAGCGCACCGTCCGGGTAACGAAAGTGGTGGTCACCGAGAGCTTGGCGGCGGCCAGGCGGAACGCTTCACGCGCCACGTCCTCTGCCACGCCTTCGATCTCGTAAATCATGCGACCGGGCTGGATCTGGGCGACCCAGTACTCGACGTTGCCCTTACCGGAGCCCATTCGGACTTCGATCGGCTTCTTGGTGATCGGCTTGTCGGGGAACACGCGGATCCACATCTTGCCGCCACGTTTGACGTAACGGCTGATGGAACGACGTGCTGCCTCGATCTGGCGCGCGGTCAGCTGACCGTGCGCCGTCGCCTTAAGGCCGTATTCGCCGAAGCTGACGGCATTGCCGTTCCAGCTCAGGCCTTCATTGCGGCCCTTGTGTACCTTGCGGTACTTGGTTCGCTTGGGTTGCAACATGGTCGATTACCTCTGCTCGCGGGCGCCACGGCCCGGACGGTCGCTGCGATCACCGCGGTCACCACGGTCACCGCGATCGCTACGCGGCGTGTCGTCCTGCTTTTCCTGGCCAACCTGGGAGAAGTCGAAGACCTCGCCCTTGTAGACCCATACCTTGATGCCGATGATGCCGTAGGTCGTCTTGGCTTCAGCGAAGCCGTAGTCGATGTCGGCACGCAGCGTGTGCAGCGGCACGCGACCTTCGCGGTACCACTCCGAACGCGCGATCTCGGCGCCGTTGAGACGACCGGCGACGTTGACCTTGATGCCCAGGGCACCCAAGCGCATCGCGTTGCCGACCGCACGCTTCATTGCACGGCGGAACATGATGCGACGCTCAAGCTGCTGAGCGATCGACTCGGCCACCAGCTGCGCATCGAGCTCCGGCTTGCGGACCTCGGTCACGTTGATGTGCGCCGGGACGCCCATCATCTGGCTGACTTCCTTACGCAGCTTCTCGATGTCCTCGCCGCGCTTGCCGATCACCACGCCCGGACGGGCGGTGTGAATCGTGACGCGGGCGTTGTTGGCCGGGCGCTCGATGAAGATCTTCGAGATACCGGCCTGCGCCAGCTTCTTGCGAAGCATGTCGCGGACCTTGAGGTCAGCCGCCAGGAATTCGGCGTACTGCTTCTTGTTGGCAAACCACTTGGAATTCCAGTCCTTGGCAATGCCCAGGCGGATGCCGGTCGGATGAACTTTATGACCCATTGTCTGACTCCGCCTTACTTGCCCGCGCCCACAACCACAGTGATGTGGCTGGTGCGCTTGAGGATGCGGGTGCCGCGGCCTTTCGCACGAGCCATGAAGCGCTTCAGTGCGGGACCTTCGTCCACCATGATGGTCTTGACGCGCAGCTCGTCAACGTCGGCGCCCTGATTGTTCTCGGCGTTTGCGATGGCGGACTCCACGACCTTGCGGATCAGTGCAGCTGCCTTCTTGTCCGAGAACTTGAGCAGGTTGACGGCGCGTTCGGCGGACAGACCGCGCACCTGGTCGGCGACCAGGCGGGCCTTCTGCGGGGAGATGCGCGCGGTGCGCAGGATGGCTTTCGCTTCCATGGTCATCTCCTTACTTGCCCGACTTCTTGTCGCCGCCGTGACCCTTGAAGGTACGGGTCAGGGCGAACTCGCCAAGCTTGTGGCCAACCATGTTCTCGTTGACCAGCACCGGGATGTGGTTCTTGCCGTTGTGGATGGCGATGGTGAAACCCACCATCTCCGGCAGCACCATCGAACGACGCGACCAGGTCTTGATCGGCCTCTTGTTGTTGCCCGCGGTCTCCACCTTCTTCATCAGGTGGTGGTCGACGAACGGACCCTTTTTCAGTGAACGTGCCATGGCCGATTAGCTCCTGCGATCGCGAACGATGAACTGCTGCGTACGCTTGTTCTTACGCGTCTTGTAACCCTTGGTCGGCACGCCCCACGGCGTGACCGGATGCGGGTTGCCCTGGCCAGCCTTGGCCTCACCACCGCCGTGCGGGTGATCGACCGGGTTCATGGCCGCACCGCGGACGGTCGGCTTGATGCCGCGCCAGCGCTTGGCACCGGCCTTGCCGAGCTTCTCGAGGCTGTGCTCGTCGTTGCCGACTTCGCCGATGGTGGCCGAGCAGTCGACCGGCACCTTGCGCATCTCGCCGGAGCGAAGACGCAGCGTGGCGTAGCCCTGCTCGCGCGCAACCAGGTACACGCTGGCACCGGCGGCACGGGCGATCTGGGCGCCCTTGCCCGGCTTCATCTCGACGCAATGCACCGTCGAACCGACCGGGATGTTGCTCAGCGGCAGCGCATTGCCGACGCGGATCGGGGCGTCACGGCCGGCGATCACCTGGTCGCCATCCTTCAGGCCCTTCGGCGCGATGATGTAACGACGCTCACCGTCGACGTAGCACAGCAGCGCGATGTGCGCGGTGCGGTTGGGATCGTACTCGATGCGCTCGACGCGCGCCGGAATGCCGACCTTGTCACGCTTGAAGTCGATGATGCGGTAATGCTGCTTGTGACCACCACCGATGTGACGGGTGGTGATGCGGCCGTGGTGGTTACGGCCACCGGACTTGCCCTGCTTCTCGACCAACGCCGCGTGCGGCGCGCCCTTGTGCAGGCCCGGGGTCACCACGCGGACGGCCGAACGGCGGCCGGGGGAGGTGGGCTTGAAAGTCATCAATGCCATGGGTCTTTCCTCAGGCCTTGGCCATCACGTCGATCGACTGGCCAGCGGCCAGCTTCACGTACGCCTTGCGCCAGTCGGCGCGACGGCCCATGCGGAACTTGAAGGCCTTGTTCTTGCCCTTCACGTTGACCACATTCACCGCCTCGACCTTGACGTCGAACAGCTTTTCCACGGCGACTTTGATGTCGGCCTTGGTAGCGTCCGTCGCGACTTCGAAGACGTATTGGTTGGAAACTTCCTGCAGACGAGCGGTCTTTTCGGACACGCGCGGCGCGCGGATGATGCTGTAGAGCTTGGCGTCGTTCATGCCAGCCACTCCTCGATCTTCTTGACCGCATCGGCGGTGACCACGACCGAATCGGCGCCAACCAGCGCGACCGGATCCAGGCCCTGCACGTCACGGACTTCAACGTACGGAAGGTTGCGCGCCGAGAGGTACAGGTTCTCGGTGGCATCTTCAGTGACGATCAGCGGACGACGGCCGACTTCCAGGCTCTTGAGCTTGGACACAAGGCCCGAGGTCTTCGGCGCGTCGATGTCGAACGACTCCACGACCATGATGCGGCCCTGGCGGTTCAGCTCGGACAGGATCGCGGCGATCGCGGCGCGGTACATCTTGCGGTTGACCTTCTGCGCGAAGCTGCGCGGCTTGGCCGCGAAGGTCACGCCGCCGCCGACGAAGATCGGAGCCGTCAGCGCGCCATGACGCGCACCGCCGCCCTTCTGCTTCTTCGACTTCTTGGTTGTACCGTTGACTTCCGAACGCGTCTTCTGCGCCTTGGTACCGGCACGACCCGCGTTGCGGTATGCAACGACCACCTGGTGGACCAGGTCTTCGCTGAATTCGCGGCCGAAGATCGCGTCGGAAACCGACAGCGTCTTGCTGCTATTGGTGATGGCGAGTTCCATCGTCATCTCTCCTTAAACCTTGCTCGACGGACGTACGATCACGTCGCCGCCCGGAGCACCCGGCACTGCGCCCTTGATCGCGATCAGGCCACGCTCTGCGTCGACCTTGACCACTTCCAAGCGCTGCGTGCTCTGCTGCACCGCACCCATGTGACCGGACATCTTCTTGCCCGGAAACACGCGGCCCGGCGTCTGGCGCTGGCCGATGGAGCCCGGCGAACGGTGCGACAACGAGTTACCGTGCGTCGCGTCGCCCATCTTGAAGTTCCAGCGCTTGATCGTGCCCTGGAAGCCCTTGCCCTTGGTGATGCCCTGGACGTCGACGATCTGGCCAACCTCGAAGATGTCGGCCTTGATCTCACCGCCGACTTCGAAATCGCCGATCTTGTCGGCTTCCACGCGCAACTCCCACAGGCCGCGACCGGCTTCGACCTTCGCCTTGGCGAGGTGACCGGCTTCCGGCTTGTTGACGAGCGCCGCGCGGCGCACGCCCACCGTGACCTGCACGGCGCTGTAGCCGTCGGTGTCGGGGGTCTTGATCTGGGTAATGCGGTTCGGAGTCGCCTCGATCAGCGTCACCGGCACCGACTTGCCATCTTCAGTGAAGAAGCGGCTCATGCCGGCCTTGCGACCGACGATGCCCAGCGAATATTTCTTCGCAGTCATTGTGGTGGCCTCAGGTCAGCTTGATCTGTACATCGACGCCAGCCGCGAGCTCGAGCTTCATCAGCGCGTCCACGGTCTTGTCGTTGGGGTCGACGATGTCGAGCACGCGCTTGTGCGTGCGGGTCTCGTACTGGTCACGCGCGTCCTTGTCGACGTGCGGGGAGACGAGAATGGTGTAGCGCTCGATCTTGGTCGGCAGCGGGATCGGGCCGCGCACTTGCGCGCCGGTCCGCTTGGCCGTCTCGACGATCTCGCTGGCCGAGCGGTCGATCAGACGATGATCGTACGCCTTGAGCCGGATTCGGATCTTTTGGTCCGCCATGACGGAATTCCTTGGTTAAAAGAGCGACGGGCCGGCCTCTGGGTGTGCCGAACCCCTTGAAAATGCCAATACTCCCGGGCTACACCCTCGCCCCGGAGCCTCCCTGCCTAGAAAAAACAAGGCAGACCGGTCACCCGGCCCGCCCAGACGGAGTAGAACGCACGAAGGGCCCCGTCTAGCGTTCCTTGGAAGCCGTGAACTTATTAAGTTCGGGGCCCGGAACGTACGGAGCGCTGCCGTGCGACATGTCCCTGTCTGGCGAATACGAGGCGCTTCCTGCACCTCATTTCGCTGGTCTGCGGCGGCTGAAATAAAGAAACACCGCAGTGGTCGAGCATTCTAACCGGATATCCACAGAAGGCGCAAGCACCTTCCGGGACTTTCGCCCCGCCCTGGCTTACACCGAGGCGGGGCGAATGCGACTCGAGCCGGATCAATGACCCGGTCGACGTCCGGATTACTTGATGATCTTGGCCACCACGCCGGCGCCGACGGTACGGCCGCCTTCGCGAATCGCGAAACGCAGGCCTTCGTCCATCGCCACCGGGTTGATCAGGCTCACCACCATCTTGATGTTGTCGCCCGGCATGACCATCTCCACGCCCTCCGGCAGCGTCACCGCACCGGTGATGTCGGTCGTGCGGAAGTAGAACTGCGGACGGTAGCCCTTGAAGAACGGCGTGTGACGGCCACCCTCGTCCTTCGACAGCACGTACACCTCGGCCTCGAACTCGGTGTGCGGGGTGATCGAACCCGGCTTGCACAGCACCTGGCCGCGCTCCACGTCGTCACGCTTGGTGCCGCGCAGCAGCAGACCGGCGTTGTCGCCCGCCTGGCCCTGGTCGAGCAGCTTGCGGAACATCTCGACGCCGGTGACCGTGGTCTTCTGGGTCGGACGGATACCGACGATCTCGATTTCGTCACCGACCTTGATGATGCCGCGCTCGATACGACCGGTCACCACGGTGCCGCGGCCCGAGATCGAGAACACGTCTTCCACCGGCATCAGGAACGGCTTGTCGACGTCGCGCTGCGGCTCCGGAATGAACGTGTCCAGCGCCTCGACCAGCTTGATGATCGACGGCACGCCGATCTCCGACTGGTCGCCTTCCAGCGCCAGGCGGGCCGAGCCGTGGATGATCGGGGTGTCGTCGCCCGGGAAGTCGTACTTGCTCAGCAGCTCGCGCACTTCCATCTCGACCAGCTCGAGCAGCTCGGCGTCGTCGACCATGTCGGCCTTGTTCAGGAACACCACGATGTACGGCACGCCGACCTGGCGCGACAGCAGGATGTGCTCGCGCGTCTGCGGCATCGGGCCGTCCGCGGCCGAGCACACCAGGATCGCGCCGTCCATCTGCGCCGCACCCGTGATCATGTTCTTCACGTAGTCGGCGTGGCCCGGGCAGTCCACGTGGGCGTAGTGGCGGTTCGGGCTTTCGTACTCGACGTGTGCCGTCGAGATCGTGATGCCACGCGCCTTCTCTTCCGGCGCCGCGTCGATCGCGTCGTACGCCTTGAACTCGCCGCCGAAACGCTCGGCACCCACCTTCGTCAGTGCCGCCGTCAGCGTGGTCTTGCCGTGGTCGACGTGACCGATCGTGCCCACGTTCACGTGCGGCTTGGTGCGCTCGAATTTACCCTTGGCCATGGTTGTCTCTCTTTAAAAATGAATGCTTTGTTGGTCTTTGTCGCGAGGGCCGGCCATCAGCCGACGCCTCGCGGGATGTCACGCTCAGCCGCCCTTCTTCATCACCGCATCGGCAATGTTGTTCGGCGCTTCGGCGTAATGGTCGAACTCCATCGTGAACGTCGCGCGCCCCTGGGTCAGCGAGCGGATGGTCGTGGCGTAACCGAACATTTCACCCAGCGGAACCATCGCGTTGATGGTCTTGCCCGAGGGCGTGTCGTCCTGGCCCTGCAGCAGGCCGCGACGACGGCTCAGGTCGCCCATCACGTCGCCGACGTACTCTTCCGGCGTCACGACTTCGACCTTCATGATCGGCTCGAGCAGGACAGGATCGGCCTTGCGGAAGCCTTCCTTGAACGCCATCGACGAGGCGAGCTTGAACGCCATTTCCGACGAGTCGACGTCGTGGTACGAACCAAACACGAGCTTGACCTTGACGCCCACGACCGGGAAGCCGGCCAGGGGACCGCTGGTGATCGTCTCGCGCAAGCCTTTCTCGACCGCCGGGATGAACTCCTTCGGAATCACGCCGCCGGCAATGTCGTTGATGAACAGGAAATCGTTCTTGACATCCTCGTTGGCACGGTCGGCTTCGTTCATCGGCGACAGCTCGATGACGACGTGGCCGTACTGACCCTTACCGCCCGACTGCTTGGCGTGCTTGTAATCCGACTTCACGTCCGACTTGCGGATGGTCTCGCGGTACGCAACCTGCGGCTTGCCGACGTTGGCCTCGACATTGAACTCGCGACGCATGCGGTCGACGATGATGTCCAGGTGCAACTCGCCCATGCCGGCAATGATCGTCTGGCCGGACTCTTCGTCGGTGCGCACACGGAACGACGGGTCTTCCTGTGCCAGACGGCCCAGTGCCATACCCATCTTTTCCTGGTCCGACTTGGTCTTCGGCTCGACCGCCATCGAAATGACGGGCTCCGGGAACACCATGCGCTCGAGGGTGATGACGTGGTCCTGAGCGCACAGCGTGTCGCCGGTGGTCACGTCCTTCAGGCCCACGGCCGCGGCGATGTCGCCGGCGCGGACTTCCTTGATCTCGTCACGCTGGTTGGCGTGCATCTGCAGGATGCGGCCCACGCGCTCCTTCTTCGACTTGACCGGGTTGTAGACCTGGTCGCCGGAGTTGAGCACGCCCGAGTAGACGCGGAAGAAGGTCAGCGAACCGACAAACGGGTCGGTCATGATCTTGAACGCCAACGCCGAGAACGGCTCGGAATCGGACGCCTTGCGCGTGTCTTCCTTCTCGTTCTCATCGATGCCCTGCACCGGCGGACGGTCGGCCGGCGACGGCAACAGGTTGATCACGCCGTCGAGCATGGCCTGCACGCCCTTGTTCTTGAACGCCGAACCGCAGAAGACCGGCACGATCTCGACACGCAGGGTGCGCTCGCGCAGGCCCGAGACGATCTCGGCTTCGCTCAGCTCGCCTTCGTTGAGGTACTTGTCCATCAGTTCTTCGGACGCTTCGGCGGCGGCTTCGATCATGAAGCTGCGCGCTTCCTCGGCCTTGCTCTGCAGGTTGGCCGGGATGTCGCGGTACTCGAACACGGTGCCCTGCGAGGCGACATCCCAGTGGATGGCCTTCATCTTGAGCAGGTCGACCACGCCCTCGAAGCCGTCTTCGGCGCCGATCGGCACCTGCATCGGCACGGCGTAGGCGCCCAAGCGCGAACGCAGCTGCTCGACCACCTTGTCGAAGTTGGCGCCGGTGCGGTCCATCTTGTTGACGAACGCCATGCGCGGCACCGCGTACTTGTTGGCCTGGCGCCACACGGTCTCGGACTGCGGCTGCACGCCGCCGACAGCACACAGCACGAACACCGCGCCGTCGAGCACGCGCAGCGAACGCTCGACTTCGATGGTGAAGTCGACGTGGCCGGGGGTATCGATGATGTTCAAGCGGTGCTCAGGCAGGGATTTGTCCATGCCCTTCCAGAACGCGGTCGTCGCGGCCGACGTGATGGTGATGCCGCGCTCCTGCTCCTGCTCCATCCAGTCCATCGTCGCGGCACCTTCGTGCACTTCGCCGATCTTGTGGCTGACACCCGTGTAGAACAGGATGCGCTCGGACGTGGTGGTCTTGCCGGCATCGATGTGGGCCATGATGCCGAAGTTGCGGTAACGCTCGATGGGAGTGGTGCGAGCCACGGGACCCTCTCGTAAGTTTTCAAATTCCAGATGGCCGGACGCCGCCTCTGGGGCGGCCTCCGGTTCGCATGGCGGCTTTCTCGCCGCCGCGGCAGCACGAGATGTGCTGCTGAGGCAGGCGACACCCGATATGGGGTCGCCGACTCAGATCACCAGCGGTAGTGGGCGAACGCCTTGTTCGCTTCCGCCATGCGGTGGGTTTCTTCGCGCTTCTTGATCGCGCCGCCGCGGTTTTCCGAGGCGTCGAGCAGTTCAGCGGCAAGCTTGCGCGGCATGGAGTTCTCGCCACGCTTGCGCGCCGACTCGATCAACCAGCGCATTGCCAGCGCCATGCGGCGCGAGGAGCGGACTTCGACCGGCACCTGGTAAGTGGCGCCACCGACGCGACGCGACTTGACCTCGACGGCCGGCGACACGTTGCCGAGCGCCTTCTCGACCAGCTCCAGGGCGTTCGGGTTCTTTTCCCCGATCACGTCCATGGCGCCGTACACGATCTTTTCGGCGATCGACTTCTTGCCGCTCTGCATGACCATATTGATGAAACGCGCGATCGTCTCGCTGCCGTGCTTGGGATCAGGCAGGACCGAACGCTGCGGAGTGGAACCTTTACGCGACATGTTGCGTACCTTTCGTCAAATCTTCGATTTGCCAGTTCGTCGAACGAACTGCGCTTAGGACTTCGGACGCTTGGCGCCGTACTTGGATCGGCTCTGGCGACGCTTGGCGACACCGGCGGCGTCGAGCGAGCCACGCACGGTGTGGTAGCGCACGCCCGGCAGGTCCTTGACGCGGCCGCCGCGGATCAGCACGACCGAGTGCTCCTGCAGGTTGTGGCCTTCGCCGCCGATGTACGAGATGACCTCGTAACCGTTGGTCAGGCGAACCTTGGCCACCTTGCGCAGCGCCGAGTTCGGCTTCTTCGGGGTGGTGGTGTAGACACGGGTGCAAACGCCACGACGCTGCGGGCAGTTCGCCAGCGCCGGCGAGGCGCTCTTGTAGGTGGTCGCCTGCCGCGGCTTGCGGACCAGCTGATTGATCGTCGCCATCTGGAACTCTTTGATGAAAGGCCGAAGTGGCCTTTGCGTGAAAACGAACGGCAAGCCGGATACAACCCAGCCCACCGAGACGAAAAAGTATAGCCCGCGTCAGACGTCGCCGTCAACGCGGACTAAACCGGATTCCCGGAACTGCCAGCGGCAGGCCCGGAGTACGCTGCGATCCCGCCCTTCCTGGGCCGAACACGAGGCGCTCCCTGCGCCTCATTTCGTGATCTGGACGGCCTCACATGGAGGCCGTCGATAGTGCACAAGTATAGCTTACGAAGCGCTCGATTCGTCGCCGTCGACTTCGGCGGTGACAACCACCTCGGCCGCCACCGGCGCGGCCAGCGCCTCCATCTCCGAGTCGGTCAGACCCGACGCGTTCTTGCGGCGCTGGGTGTGGTACGCCAGGCCGGTACCGGCCGGGATCAAGCGGCCGACGATCACGTTCTCCTTGAGGCCGCGCAGGCCGTCGCGGGTACCGCGCACGGCAGCCTCGGTCAGGACGCGCGTGGTCTCCTGGAAGGAGGCCGCGGAGATGAACGACTCGGTGGCCAGCGAGGCCTTGGTGATGCCCAGCAGGACCGGATCGAACTTGGTCAGGATCTCGTTGCGGGCAGCGAGCTTGGCGTTCTCTTCGATCACGCGCTGGCGCTCGACCTGCTCGCCGTGCAGGAACTTGCTGTCGCCCTGGTCGCTGATCTCGACCTTGCGCAGCATCTGGCGAACGATCACCTCGATGTGCTTGTCGTTGATCTTCACGCCCTGCAGGCGGTAGACATCCTGGATTTCCTTGGTCAGGTACACGGCCAGCGGCTCGACACCGAGCAGGCGCAGGATGTCCTGCGGGCTCGGCTCGCCGTCCACCACGGTCTCGCCCTTCTCCACATGCTCGCCTTCGAACACGATGATCTGGCGGTACTTCGGGATCAGCTCTTCGTGCTCGTCACCGTCGGTCGGCTTGATGATCAGGCGCTGCTTGCCCTTGGTGTCCTTGCCGAACGAGACGACGCCCGAGATCTCGGCGAGGATCGCCGGGTCCTTCGGCTTACGCGCTTCGAACAGGTCGGCCACGCGCGGCAGACCACCGGTGATGTCGCGGGTCTTCGACGCTTCCTGCGGGATCTTGGCGACGACGTCGCCCACGCCCACCGCTGCGCCGTCCTGCAGGTTGACGATCGAGCGCGGCGGCAGCAGGTACTGCGCCGGCAGGTCGGTACCCGGGATCTGCAGGTCCTTGCCGTTCTTGTCGACGATGCGCACGATCGGGCGCAGATCCTTGGCCTGGGCACCTCGGCGCTTCGGATCGGTGATCTCGCGCGAGGCCAGGCCGGTCAGTTCATCTGTCTTCTCGATGACGGTGACGCCGTCAACGAAGTCGATGAAGCGGATGAAACCGGCCACTTCCGACACGATCGGGTGGTTATGCGGGTCCCAGTTGGCGACCTGCTGGCCGGCCTTGATCTCGGCGCCGTCCTTGACGCTGATGGTCGCGCCGTACGGCAGCTTGTAGCGCTCGCGCTCGCGGCCGTGGCCGTCGAGCACCGACAACTCGCCCGAGCGCGACACGGCCACGCGGTGGCCCTGGCTGTGCTCGACGAACTTGAGGTTGTTGTACTTGATCGAACCGGTGGTCTTGACCGTGACGTTGTCGATGGCGGCCGCACGCGACGCCGCACCACCGATGTGGAACGTACGCATGGTCAGCTGCGTGCCCGGCTCACCGATCGACTGCGCGGCAACAACGCCGACCGCTTCACCGTGGTTGACCAGGTGGCCACGACCGAGGTCGCGGCCGTAGCAGTGTGCGCACACGCCGAAGGCGCTTTCGCAGGTGATGGTCGAACGCACCTTGATCGACTGCACGCTGGCGTCTTCCAGCTTCTGCACCCAGCCCTCGTCGAGCAGGGTGTTGCGGGTGACGATCGGCTCGTCGTCGTTGCCCGGCAGGAACACGTCCTCGGCCACGACGCGGCCCAGCACGCGGTCGCGCAACGGCTCGACCACGTCACCGCCTTCGACGATCGGGGTCATGGTCAGACCCTCGAGCGTGCCGCAATCGGTCTCGGTGATCACCACATCCTGCGCCACGTCGACCAGGCGACGGGTCAGGTAACCAGAGTTGGCGGTCTTCAGTGCGGTGTCGGCCAGACCCTTACGGGCACCGTGGGTGGAGTTGAAGTACTCCTGCACGTTCAGGCCTTCGCGGAAGTTGGCCTTGATGGGCGTTTCGATGATCGAGCCGTCCGGACGTGCCATCAGGCCGCGCATACCGGCGAGCTGACGGATCTGCGCCTGCGAACCACGCGCACCGGAGTCGGCCATGATGTACAGCGAATTCATCGACTTCTGGTCGACCATCTCGCCCTTGGCGTTCTCGACCTTGTCGGTACCGATCGCGTCCATCATTGCCTTGGCCACGCGCTCGTTGGTGCGCGACCAGATGTCGACCACCTTGTTGTAGCGCTCGCCGGCGGTAACCAGGCCCGACTGGTACTGCTCCTGGATTTCCAGCACTTCGCCTTCGGCCTCGGCCACGATGCCGTGCTTTTCGTCCGGGATGATCATGTCGTCGATGCCGATCGAGACGCCGGCGCGCGTGGCGTACGCGAAGCCGGTGTACATCAGCTTGTCGGCGAACACGACCGTGTCCTTCAAGCCGAGCATGCGGTAGCAGGAGTTGATCAAGCGGCTGATGTTCTTCTTGGTCAGCTCGACGTTGGCCAGCGCGAACGGCAGGCCTTCCGGCAGGATCTCGCGCAACAGGGAGCGGCCGACTGTGGTGTCGACGATCGAAGTCTTCTGCGCCTTGCTGCCGTCCTCGGCGATCACGGTCTCGGTGATGCGCACCTTGCACTTGGCGTGCAATTGCACGGCGCGGTTGTCGTAGGCGCGCTTGACCTCGGCGACGTTGGCGAACGCCATGCCCTCGCCCGCCTTGTTTTCCAGGGCGCGGGTCATGTAGTACAGGCCGAGCACGACGTCCTGCGACGGCACGATGATCGGCTCGCCGTTGGCCGGCGACAGGATGTTGTTCGACGCCATCATCAGCGCGCGCGCTTCCAGCTGGGCTTCCAGCGAGAGCGGCACGTGCACGGCCATCTGGTCACCGTCGAAGTCGGCGTTGAACGCGGTGCAGACCAACGGGTGCAGCTGGATCGCCTTGCCTTCGATCAGCACCGGCTCGAACGCCTGGATGCCGAGGCGGTGCAGGGTCGGCGCGCGGTTGAGCAGGACCGGATGCTCGCGGATCACCTCTTCGAGGATGTCCCACACCTCGGCCTCTTCGCGCTCGACGAGTTTCTTGGCGGCCTTGATGGTGGTGGCGAGGCCACGACGCTGCAGCTTGGCGAAGATGAAGGGCTTGAACAGCTCCAGCGCCATCTTCTTCGGCAGGCCGCACTCGTGCAGGCGCAGCGTCGGGCCGACCACGATGACCGAACGGCCCGAGTAGTCGACGCGCTTGCCGAGGAGGTTCTGGCGGAACCGGCCCTGCTTGCCCTTGATCATGTCGGCCAGCGACTTGAGCGGGCGCTTGTTGGTGCCGGTGATGGCACGGCCGCGACGGCCGTTGTCCATCAGCGCATCCACCGACTCCTGCAGCATGCGCTTCTCGTTGCGCACGATGATGTCGGGCGCGTTGAGTTCGAGCAGGCGACGCAGGCGGTTGTTGCGGTTGATGACGCGGCGGTACAGGTCGTTGAGGTCGGAGGTCGCGAAGCGGCCACCGTCCAGCGGCACCAGCGGGCGCAGGTCCGGCGGCAGCACCGGCAGCACGGTCATGACCATCCACTCCGGACGGTTGCCGGATTCGAGGAAGGCCTCAACCAGCTTGATGCGCTTGGTCAGTCGCTTGAGCTTGGTTTCCGAACCGGTGCTGGCGATGTCTTCCTTCAGCTGCACCATCTCGGACTGCAGATCGATCGTGCGCAGCAGGTCGTAGACCGCCTCGGCGCCCATCGCGGCTTCGAAGTCGTCGCCATGTTCCTGGCGCGCCTGCAGGAACTGTTCCTCGGTCAGCAGGTTGCCGCGCTCGAGCGGGGTCAGGCCCGGCTCGGTGACGACGTAGGCTTCGAAGTACAGGATGCGCTCGATGTCACGCAGGGTCATGTCCAGCATCAGGCCGATGCGCGACGGCAGCGACTTGAGGAACCAGATGTGCGCGACCGGCGAGGCCAGGTCGATGTGGCCCATGCGCTCGCGGCGCACCTTGGCCAGCGTGACTTCGGTGCCGCACTTCTCGCAGACCACGCCGCGGTGCTTCATGCGCTTGTACTTGCCGCACAGGCACTCGTAGTCCTTGATCGGGCCAAAGATCGCGGCGCAGAACAGGCCGTCACGCTCCGGCTTGAAGGTGCGGTAGTTGATGGTTTCCGGCTTCTTGACCTCGCCGAACGACCACGAACGGATCAGGTCGGGCGAAGCCAGCGCGATCTTGATGGCGTCGAAGTCGAGCGCCGGTCGCTGCTGGTTGAACAGGTTGAGCAGGTCTTTCATGACTTTCTCCGGGAATCGGGAATCGAGAATGGGGAATCGTCAGAGGCGGGAGCCGGGGGGGGGGGGGACTGGGTCGCTGTGCGATTCCCGACTCCCCATTCCCGATTCCCTGCGTTCCTCAGTTCTCTTCCAGCTCCATGTTGATCGCGAGCGAGCGGATTTCCTTCACGAGAACGTTGAAGGACTCCGGCATGCCGGCGACCATCTCGTACTCACCGTCGACGATGTTCTTGTACATCTGGTTGCGGCCCTGCACGTCATCGGACTTCACCGTCAGCATTTCCTGCAGGGTGTAGGCCGCGCCGTAGGCTTCCAGCGCCCAGACTTCCATTTCGCCGAAGCGCTGGCCGCCGAACTGCGCCTTGCCGCCCAGCGGCTGCTGGGTGACGAGCGAGTACGGACCGGTCGAGCGCGCGTGCATCTTGTCGTCGACCAGGTGGTTCAGCTTCAGCATGTGCATGTAGCCGACCGTGACCTGACGCTCGAACGACTCACCGGTACGACCGTCGAACAAGGTGGTCTGGCCGCTGCTCGGCAGCTCGGCGAGTTCGAGCATCTTCTTGATCTCGGCCTCGGTCGCGCCATCGAACACCGGTGTCGCCATCGGCACACCGTCGGTGAGGTTCTTCGCCAGCGTCAGCAGTTCGGCATCGCTGAACTGCTTCAGGTCGACGCGTTCGCCGTGCAGCTTGTTGTCGTGGTTGTAGATCTCGTCGAGGAACTTGCGCAGCTCGGCGATCTTCTGCTGTGCCTCCAGCATGCGCTGGATCTTCTGACCCAGGCCCTTGGCGGCCCAGCCCAGATGCACTTCGAGAATCTGGCCGATGTTCATACGCGACGGCACGCCGAGCGGGTTCAGCACGATGTCGACGGTCTGGCCGTCGGCCATGTACGGCATGTCCTGCACCGGCACGATGGTCGACACCACACCCTTGTTGCCGTGGCGGCCGGCCATCTTGTCGCCCGGCTGGATGCGGCGCTTCACGGCCAGGAACACCTTGACCATCTTCAGCACGCCCGGAGCCAGGTCGTCGCCCTGGGTGATCTTGGCGCGCTTGTCGGCGAAGCGTTTCTCGAACTCCTTCTCGTGCACGTCGATCTGCTTCTGGGCGCGCTCGATCGCCTCGACCGCGTCCTCGTCCTTCATGCGCAGCGTGAACCAGTCGGACTTCTTCAGACCGTCCAGCACCAGGCTGGTGACGGTGTCGCCCTTCTTCAGGCCACCGCCGCCGTTGGCGGTCTTGCCGATCAGCTGGGATTTCAGGCGGTCGTAGATCGCCGCTTCAAGGATGCGGAACTGGTCGTCGAAGTCCTTCTTGACGCGACGGATTTCCGATTCCTCGATCTGGCGGGCGCGCTTGTCCTTCTCGATGCCGTCACGGGTGAAGACCTGCACGTCGATGACGGTGCCGTCCATGCCCGGCGGCACGCGCAGCGAGCTGTCCTTCACGTCGGACGCCTTCTCGCCGAAGATCGCGCGCAGCAGCTTCTCTTCCGGGGTCAGCTGGCTCTCGCCCTTCGGCGTGACCTTGCCGACCATGATGTCACCAGCGCGGACTTCCGCACCGATGTACACCACGCCGGACTCGTCGAGGCGGTTGAGCGCGTTCTCGGAGACGTTCGGGATGTCTGCGGAGATTTCCTCCGGTCCCAGCTTGGTGTCACGCGCGACGCAGGTCAGCTCTTCGATGTGGATCGTGGTGTAGCGATCCTCCTCGACCACGCGCTCGGAGAGCAGGATCGAGTCTTCGAAGTTGTAGCCGTTCCACGGCATGAACGCGACCAGCATGTTCTGGCCGAGCGCGAGCTCGCCGATGTCGGTCGAGGGACCGTCGGCCAGCACGTCGCCACGGGCGATCACGTCACCGACCTTCACCAGCGGCGACTGGTTGATGCAGGTGTTCTGGTTGGAGCGCGTGTACTTGATCAGGTTGTAGATGTCGACGCCGGCATCGGTCTCGCCGACGATCTCGCTCTCGTTGACCTTGACCACGATGCGGGCCGCGTCGATCTGCTCGATCGTGCCGCCACGCAGCGCGTTCACGGTCACGCCGGAGTCGCGCGCCACGGCACGCTCGATGCCGGTGCCGACCAGCGGCTTCTGCGACTTCAGCGTCGGCACGGCCTGGCGCTGCATGTTGGCGCCCATCAGTGCGCGGTTGGCGTCGTCGTGCTCGAGGAACGGCACCAGCGCCGCCGCTACCGACACGGTCTGCATCGGCGAGACGTCCATGTAATGGATTTCGCTCGGCGGCTTCAGCAGCGACTCGCCCTGGAAGCGGCAGGCCACGAACTGGTCGGTCATCGCGCCCTTGTCGTCCTGGGTTGCGTTGGCCTGGGCGATGACGTACTCGTTCTCCTCGATTGCCGAGAGGAACTCGATGTCGTCGGTGACCTTGCCGTCCACGACCTTGCGGTACGGCGTCTCGAGGAAGCCGTACTTGTTGGTGCGGGCGAACACGGCCAGCGAGTTGATCAGGCCGATGTTCGGGCCTTCCGGCGTCTCGATGGTGCAGACGCGACCGTAATGGGTCGGGTGCACGTCGCGCACTTCGAAACCGGCGCGCTCGCGGGTCAGACCGCCCGGGCCGAGGGCCGACACGCGACGCTTGTGCGTGACTTCCGACAGCGGGTTGTTCTGGTCCATGAACTGCGACAGCTGCGAGGAGCCGAAGAACTCCTTGATCGCGGCAGCCACCGGCTTGGCGTTGATCAGCTCCTGCGGGGTCAGGCCTTCAGACTCGGCCATCGACAGGCGCTCCTTGACCGCGCGCTCGACGCGGACCAGGCCGACGCGGAACACGTTCTCGGCCATTTCGCCGACCGAACGCACGCGACGGTTGCCCAAGTGGTCGATGTCGTCGACCGTACCGCGACCGTTGCGGATCTCGGTCAGCACCTTGATCACGTCGAGAATGTCGGACATGCCGCCGCACTCGCCGCGCAGGCGCACCGACTCCTCGTCCTTGCGCTCGGCAAAGTACTTGGCGTCGTACAACACCGAGGCACCGGTGGTTTCCTTGCGGCCGATGCGGCGATTGAACTTCATCCGGCCCACGGCCGACAGGTCGTAGCGCTCGAAGGTGAAGAACAGGTTGTGGAACAGGTTCTGCGCGGCATCCTTGGTCGGCGGCTCGCCCGGACGCATCATCCGATAGATCTCGACCAGCGCTTCCAGCTGCGTCTTCGACGGATCGATTCGCAGGGTGTTGGACAGGTACGGGCCACGATCGAGGTCGTTGACCCAGATCGTGCCGACGGCGTCGATGCCGGCCTTGCGGAACGCGGTGAGCTGGTCTTCGTTGATCTCGTCGTTGGCCGAGGCCAGCAGTTCGCCGGTCTTGGCGTCGACGACGTCGTGCGAGAGGATGCGGCCGACCAGGTAGCTGTCCGGCACGGCCAGCGCGGCCACACCGGCCTGTTCAAGCTGCTTGACGTGGCGCGCGGTGATGCGCTTGCCGGCCTCGACGATGACCTTGTCGCCGTCGGCGAGGTCGAAGTCGAGCGTTTCGCCGCGCAGGCGTTCCGGCACCAGCTCGAGTTGCACGCCTTCCTTCGGATCGATGTGGAAGGTGTTGATCTCGAAGAACTCGGCCAGCATCTCTTCGTTGCTGTAACCGAGCGCGCGCAGCAGCACGGTCACCGGCAACTTGCGGCGACGGTCGATGCGG
Source organism: Lysobacter cavernae (assembly GCF_042648505.1). Taxonomy (NCBI): domain Bacteria; kingdom Pseudomonadati; phylum Pseudomonadota; class Gammaproteobacteria; order Lysobacterales; family Lysobacteraceae; genus Lysobacter; species Lysobacter cavernae. Next base: position 98,061 of record NZ_JBHRXK010000007.1, on the reverse strand, counting down.
GTGAACAGCGCGTCCTTCGGGTCGAACTCGAAGTCCAGCCAGGAGCCGCGATACGGAATGATGCGGGCGCTGTACAGCAGCTTGCCCGAGCTGTGGGTCTTGCCGCGATCGTGGTCGAAGAACACGCCCGGCGAGCGGTGCAGCTGCGAGACGATGACGCGCTCGGTGCCGTTGACGATGAAGGTGCCGTTGCCGGTCATGAGCGGAATCTCGCCCATGTAGACCTCCTGCTCCTTCACGTACTTGATGGCCTTGGTCGACGACTCGCGGTCGTAGATCACCAGGCGCACGGTCACGCGCAGCGGCGCGCCGTAGGACAGGCCGCGGTTGCGGCACTCGCGCTCGTCGAACGCCGGCTCGCCGAGCTTGTAGCCGACGTACTCCAGCGCGGCGTTGCCGCTGTAGCTGGCAATCGGGAACACCGACTTCAGGGCGGCGTGCAGGCCGCGGTCTTCGCGCTTGGCGGGATCGGTGTGCTCCTGCAGGAACTCACGGTAGGAATCGACCTGGATGGCCAGCAGGAACGGCACTTCGAGGATCGACCGGCGCTTGCCGAAGTCCTTGCGGATGCGCTTCTTTTCGGTGAACGAGTACGTCATGGTGAGCTACCGCCTCGATGTTTTCTCAGCGGGCCGCGCGTCCGCGACCCTGGGGGATCAAACTTGCTGATCGGGAAGAATTGCCAGTGGGAAGTCGCTGGTATTGCCGGCACCAGCACGCCTTCTCCCGCTACTTCCAACTGTCAACTCGGATACGTGTTGCTTGTGTCGCGATGGCACGCCCTTCGGAGCAACCCTTCAGGAACGGCCAAAGGCCGGGGGCTCTCGCCCCCAGCCTCAGGTGGTCGCCAGTACTACGCTCTGATCAAGAGCAGGCGACGCAAGTGCTGCTTACTTCAGCTCGACGGTCGCGCCGGCAGCTTCGAGGTCCTTCTTGAACTTCTCGGAGTCTTCCTTCGAGACGGCTTCCTTCACGGTCTGCGGGGCGCCTTCGACGAGGTCCTTCGCTTCCTTCAGGCCCAGGCCGGTGATGGCGCGGACGGCCTTGATGACTTCGACCTTCTTCTCGCCGGCAGCCTTCAGGATGACGTTGAACTCGGTCTGCTCTTCGACGACGGCAGCGGCAACGGCCGGGCCGGCAGCGACGACCGGGGCGGCGGCGGAGACGCCGAACTTCTCTTCGATCGCCTTGACCAGCTCCATCACTTCGAGAAGGGTCTTCTCGGCGATGGCGTCGACGATCTGTTCGTTGGACAGGGACATGTTATTAACCTCTGGAAATTGATCTTACGAATCGATTCTGTAAAGCGAGCCCGTGTACGGTCGGCGCTTACGCCGGTTCCGCCACTGCCTCGACTTCGGCGTCGGCAACATCGCCACCGCCCTGCTTGTCGGCCACGGCCTTGACGGCGCGGGCGAACATCGTTGCCGGCTCGTTGAGGACGCGGGCCAGCATGGCCAGGGCCTGTTCGAGGGTCGGCAGCGAAGCCAGGACTTCCACGTGGCTGGCCGGATAGACCTGGCCACCCATGGCGACGACCTTGGCCTGCAGCTTGTCGTTACCCTTGGCGAATTCCTTGATCAGACGCCCGGCAGCGCCGGGTTCTTCCATCGAGAACGCGTACAGCAGCGGACCGACGAGGGCGTCTTGGGCGCACTCGTATTCGGTACCGACGACGGCGCGCGAAGCCAGGGTGTTCTTGACAACTTTCAGGAACACACCGGTTTCACGAGCCTTCTTGCGCATCGCGGTCATCTGACTGACCGTGGTGCCCGCGTACTCGACAGCAATCAAGGAGTGGGCCTTGGCGGCGACGTCTGCCAGCTCGGCGACTACTTCTTGCTTCTGGGACAGATTGAGAGCCATTGCACTCCTCCAAATTGACTCCGCTCACGGCTCCTGCCGCTTGCGGTCCTGGGCGATACCGTCCCTGGCATCGGGGATGCGCGAACATCCCGGTGGTGGCCACTCCAGAAAGATTTCCAGAAGGCACCATCTACGCAGGCCGACCCGAACGAGTCCGGATTAAGCAGCCCCGCTTCCACCGACGGCGATTCCCTGCCATGTCGAGCATCCGTGCCCGTCGCCGGTAGGCGCTGACCGCACCTGCGGTCTTTGACGGCTACCGCTTCGGGTTTACACCCTGGGCGATGCCCTCAAAATTTCGCCCCGTCATTCCCGCGGAGGCGGGAACCCAGGGACTTTGCTTGTTTCTCCGACGACTCCAGGCCGAGACCTGGAGTCGCTGGACCCCCGCCTTCGCGGAGATGACGATTTGACAAAGCCACGCGCCTTGCGCGCGGTCAATTCGTCACTTCAACGTCAGCGAGGCCTGGTCGACGGCAACGCCGGGACCCATGGTCGAGCTGATCGAGATCTTCTGCAGGTACTGGCCCTTGGCGGTCGACGGCTTGGCCTTGATCAGGTCAAGCAGCAGCGCGGTCAGGTTTTCCTTCAACGAGGCGTCTTCGAACGAGGCCTTGCCGATGGTGCAGTGGATGATGCCGGCCTTGTCGGTGCGGTAACGCACCTGGCCGCCCTTGGCGTTCTTGACCGCTTCGGCCGGGTTCGGCGAGACGGTGCCGACCTTCGGGTTCGGCATCAGGCCGCGCGGGCCGAGCACCTGGCCCAGCTTGCCGACGACGCGCATGGCGTCCGGGGTGGCGATGACGACGTCGTAGTTCAGGTCGCCGGCCATCATCTTCTCGGCCAGGTCGTCCATGCCGACGGCTTCGGCACCCGCGGCAACGGCTTCGTCAGCCTTGGCGCCGGCCGGGGCGAACACCGCCACGCGCACCGACTTGCCGGTACCGGCCGGCAGCACGGTCGAACCGCGCACCTGCTGGTCGGACTTCTTGGCGTCCACGCCCAGACGCACGGCCACGTCAACGGACTCGACGAACTTGGCCTTGGTCGCGGTTTTGACGATCTTGACGGCCTCGTCGAAGGAATAAGCCTTGCCCGGAACCACGGCGGCCTTGATTGCTTTTTCGCGCTTGCTGATCGCCATGTCTTAACCCTCCACCACGAGACCCATGCTGCGGGCCGAACCTGCAATCGTCTTCACCGCCGCATCCAGGTCGGCCGCCGTCAGGTCGGCTTCCTTCTGCTTGGCGATGGCCTCGAGCTGGGCGCGGGTGACCTTGCCCACCTTGTCGGTGTTCGGGCGCTTGGAACCGGACGTGATACCCGCCGCCTTCTTGAGCAGCACGGTGGCCGGGGTGCTCTTGGTGACGAAGGTGAACGTACGGTCGGAGTACGCGGTGATGATGACGGGGGTCGGCAGACCCGGCTCGAGCTTGGAGGTCGCGGCGTTGAACGCCTTGCAGAACTCCATGATGTTCAGGCCGCGCTGACCGAGGGCCGGACCCACCGGCGGCGACGGATTGGCCTGACCGGCCTTGACCTGCAATTTGATGTAACCGACTACCTTCTTAGCCATTGCTTTCTCTCCGGGTGCAAGCGCCTGGACCTCAGGCTCCCCATCGCGCCGGGAAAATCACGTGTCCCGACATCACGTTGTTAATGCGTTGTTCTGCAGCACGCCGACGGCCGCCATGCGGCGGCCGGGACTTTGCGCTCGCCCTCAAGGGCAGCGAGCCAGTAACTATATCAGAATTTCAAACCGGAGTTTCAGGCCTTCTCGACCTGGCCGAACTCCAGCTCGACCGGGGTCGAGCGGCCAAAGATCAGCACCGCCACGCGCAGGCGGCTCTTCTCGTAGTTGATTTCCTCGACCACGCCGTTGAAGTCGTTGAACGGGCCGTCGATGACGCGGACCATCTCACCCGGCTCGAACAGGACCTTCGGCTTGGGCTTTTCCACACCTTCCTGAACGCGCTGCAGGATGGCGTCGGCCTCATGGTCGGCGATCGGCAACGGACGGTCGGCGGTGCCGCCGATGAAGCCCATCACCTTCGGGGTTTCCTTGATCAGGTGCCAGCTTTCGCTGTCGATGCGCGGGATGCCCGATTCGTCATGGGTTGCGATCTGCACCAGCACGTAGCCCGGGAAGAACTTGCGCTCGGAACGGCGCTTCTGGCCGGAGCGCATCTCGACAACCTCTTCGGTCGGCACCAGCACTTCGCCGAACCGGTCCTGCATTTCGTTCCGGACGATGCGATCGCGCAGCGCCTGCGCCACCGACTTCTCGAATCCGGAGTACGCATGCACCACGTACCAGCGCTTATTCGAATCCGACTTGTTATTGCTTTCCGACACTTCGGTCATCTCCTCAGCGCCCCAACAGGAATTTCACAGCGGCCTGAATGACCACGTCGAAACCGGCCAGGATCAGGCTCAACACCGCCACCGCGATCATCACCACCCAAGTTGTGCGCATCGCTTCCTGACGGGTCGGCCAGACCACTTTGCGCAGCTCAAAGCGCGACTCCGAGAGGAACTCGCGGGTCTGCACGCCCTTGGCGGTAGTCAGGAACACGACCGCGCCAAGCACCAGCCCCGCTGCACAGGCCAGCGCGCGCAGCGCCCCGGCCCACTGCTCGAAATAGATGTAGGCGAACACGCCGGCGGCCACCAGCAGCAGCGCCAGCGCGTATTTGACGATATCGCCGGCGGAGGAGGATCCGTGTTGTTCGACCTTGCTGTTCATCCGATCCATCGCGCGACGCCAAGCCGCGTTTCTTGTGTAAAAGTCCGACCGCGAGGGCGAGCTTTTGCGGAGGACCCGCATGGTGTGGCACGCCAGGAGGGACTCGAACCCCCAACCTGCGGTTTTGGAGACCGCTGCTCTGCCAATTGAGCTACTGGCGTATCTAAATTGTGCACTTTCCCGAGACAGCGACGGCGAGCCGTCGCCGACTCGCCCTTCGCTCGTCACCGAAGTGCTGCGATCTCTTCAGACCGTCATCACAACGGGAAGTTGCCAATCCGCCTGAACCCCGCCTTCGCGGGGATGACGAACTGGTAACCCCGGGCGCGCTTGTGCGCACCCGGGGCAATTCGTCACTTGATGATCTTGGCCACCACGCCGGCGCCGACGGTACGGCCGCCTTCGCGAATCGCGAAACGCAGGCCTTCGTCCATCGCCACCGGGTTGATCAGGCTCACCACCATCTTGATGTTGTCGCCCGGCATGACCATCTCCACGCCCTCCGGCAGCGTCACCGCGCCGGTGATGTCGGTCGTGCGGAAGTAGAACTGCGGACGGTAGCCCTTGAAGAACGGCGTGTGACGGCCACCCTCGTCCTTCGACAGCACGTACACCTCGGCCTCGAACTCGGTGTGCGGGGTGATCGAACCCGGCTTGCACAGCACCTGGCCGCGCTCCACGTCGTCACGCTTGGTGCCGCGCAGCAGCAGACCGGCGTTGTCGCCCGCCTGGCCCTGGTCGAGCAGCTTGCGGAACATCTCGACGCCGGTGACCGTGGTCTTCTGGGTCGGACGGATACCGACGATCTCGATTTCGTCACCGACCTTGATGATGCCGCGCTCGATACGACCGGTCACCACGGTGCCGCGGCCCGAGATCGAGAACACGTCTTCCACCGGCATCAGGAACGGCTTGTCGACGTCGCGCTGCGGCTCCGGAATGAACGTGTCCAGCGCCTCGACCAGCTTGATGATCGACGGCACGCCGATCTCGGACTGGTCGCCTTCCAGCGCCAGGCGGGCCGAGCCGTGGATGATCGGGGTGTCGTCGCCCGGGAAGTCATACTTGCTCAGCAGCTCGCGCACTTCCATCTCGACCAGCTCGAGCAGCTCGGCGTCGTCGACCATGTCGGCCTTGTTCAGGAACACCACGATGTACGGCACGCCGACCTGGCGCGACAGCAGGATGTGCTCGCGCGTCTGCGGCATCGGGCCGTCCGCGGCCGAGCACACCAGGATCGCGCCGTCCATCTGTGCCGCACCCGTGATCATGTTCTTCACGTAGTCGGCGTGGCCCGGGCAGTCCACGTGGGCGTAGTGGCGATTCGGGCTTTCGTACTCGACGTGTGCCGTCGAGATCGTGATGCCACGCGCCTTCTCTTCCGGCGCCGCGTCGATCGCGTCGTACGCCTTGAACTCGCCGCCGAAACGCTCGGCACCCACCTTCGTCAGTGCCGCCGTCAGCGTGGTCTTGCCGTGGTCGACGTGACCGATCGTGCCCACGTTCACGTGCGGCTTGGTGCGCTCGAATTTACCCTTGGCCATGACAGTCACTTCTCGCTTTAGGACGGATTTACTGGGTGGTTCGCGACCGGGTAGGCCGCTTGAAAAAATTGCACTGCGTGCACCGCAATATGGTGCTCACGAAAGGAATCGAACCTTCGACCTCCTCCTTACCAAGGAGGTGCTCTACCGACTGAGCTACGTGAGCAAGTTGTTCCAGCAAGTCATAACGTCGCGGCGTTCAATGGAGCGGGAGACGGGAATCGAACCCGCACCATCAGCTTGGAAGGCTGAGGTTCTACCGTTGAACTACTCCCGCGCCGGACTGACCTGCTTGGGTATTGCACTGACGGATGGTAACGCCGTCAGCTTGTTGCTGGTGGAGGGAGGTGGATTCGAACCACCGAAGGCGTAAGCCAGCAGATTTACAGTCTGCCCCCGTTGGCCGCTTGGGTATCCCTCCAAAAGAGCCCGCAATTCTGGCGCTGCTTGCGAAGGTTGTCAACGCATTGGACGCGAGATTTTTCGCCCGGAGGCGATTTAGCCCGATCGGGCGCGGACGTCACCGCCCAACCCGACCCGACCGCATTATCAGACGTTGAAACGGAAGTGCAGCACGTCGCCTTCCTGGACACGGTATTCCTTGCCTTCCAGGCGCAGGCGACCGGCGTCGCGGGCGCCGGCCTCGCCCTTGTACTTGATGAAGTCGTCATAGCCGATGGTCTCGGCGCGGATGAAGCCCTTCTCGAAGTCGGTGTGGATCACGGCGGCGGCCTGCGGCGCAGTCGAGCCGGCCTTCACCGTCCAGGCACGGACCTCTTTTACGCCGGCGGTGAAATAGGTCTGCAGGCCGAGCAGCTTGTAGGCGGCGCGGATGACCCGGTTCAGGCCCGGCTCGTCCAGCCCCAGGTCGTGCAGGAAGGTGTCGCGGTCGGCGTCGTCGAGCTGGCTCAGCTCCTCCTCGATGGCGGCCGAGACCGGCACCACCTCGGCGCCTTCGCCGGCGGCACGGGCGCGCACGGCATCCAGGTGCGGGTTGTTCTCGAAGCCGTCTTCGAGCACGTTGGCCACGTACATCACCGGCTTCAGGGTCAGCAGGAACAGGTCGCGGACCGCCGCCTTGTCGTCGTCGGACAGGCCCAGCGAGCGCGCGGACCTGCCTTCGCTGAGGCCGGCACTGATGCGACCGAGCACCTCGGCGCGCGCCTTGGCGTCCTTGTCGCCGGTCTTGGCCGAGCGCTCGGCCCGCTGCAGGGCGCGATCGACCGAATCCAGGTCGGCCAGGGCCAGCTCGGTGTCGATGGTGTCGATGTCCGAGATCGGGTCGATCCTGTTGTTGACGTGGATGACGTCATCGTTCTCGAAGCAGCGCACCACGTGGGTGATCGCGTCGACCTCGCGGATGTGGGCCAGGAACTTGTTGCCCAGGCCCTCGCCGCTGGCGGCGCCCGCGACCAGACCGGCGATGTCGACGAACTCGACCGCGGTCGGGATGCACTTCTGCGGCTTGACGATCTCCGACAGCGCATTCAGGCGCGGGTCCGGCACCGGCACCACTCCGACGTTGGGCTCGATCGTGCAGAAGGGGAAGTTGGCCGCGGCGATGCCGGCCTTGGTCAGGGCGTTGAAGAGGGTCGACTTGCCGACGTTCGGCAGGCCGACGATGCCGCATTTGATGCCCATGATTTAAATCCGTGATTCGTGATTCGTGATTGGTGACTCGTTCGAAGGCGCCTGCTCTTGCCAATCACGAGTCACCAATCACCAATCACGGCCTTGCCGTATGCAGCTGCTTCATGGCCTCGTTGAAATCGCCCGTCACCGCCAGCGGCAGCACGTCCAGCGCATCGTCAATGGCGCGCGCGATCGCGGCCTCGTCGTCGCGGCCGGGCCGGCCCAGCACCCACGGCGTGACTTTGTCCTTGTGGCCGGGATGGCCAATGCCGATCCGCAACCGGTGAAACTGACCGTTCCCGAGCAGGCGCATGGTGTCGCGCAGGCCGTTCTGGCCGCCGTGGCCGCCGTCGAACTTGAGCCGCGCGGTGCCTGGCGGCAGATCGAGCTCGTCATGCGCCAGCAGCGCCTGCTCCGGCTCGATCTTCCAGTAGCGCAGGGCCGCGGCGATCGACTTGCCGGACAGGTTCATGAAAGTGGCTGGCTTGAGCAGCCAGACCGGCTGGCCGGCGATCTCGACCTTGCAGGTTTCGCCGAACAGCTTGGATTCGAGACCGAAACGGCCGCCCAGACGGTCCGCCAAGGCGTCCACAAACCAGAACCCGGCGTTGTGCCGGGTCCGGGCGTGTTCGGGACCGGGGTTGCCCAGCCCGACGATGAGGCGCAAGCCAGCCATCGCGGTCGAATCGGGAAGCAGCACGCGACCCGCCCTGCCCGCGGTAACGGACAGGACAGGCAGACGCGATTACTTCTCGTCGTCCTTCTTGGCGACCTTGGCCGCCGGCACGTCGGCCGACTCGCCTTCCGCCGGAGCCTCGGCCTCTTCCCGGCCGTGCTTGGCGGTGACGACGGCGACGTCGTGCTCCTTGCCCAGCTTCAGCTCGGGAATCTCCACGCCCTTCGGCAGCTTCAGCTCCGACAGGTGGACGATGTCGCCGACCTTCAACGCAGCCAGGTCGATCTCGATGAACTCCGGCAGGTCCTTGGGCAGGCAGCTGACGGTGACTTCGTTGAGCTCGTGCATCACCACGACGTCGGCCGACTTGCCGGCCGGCGACTTGTCTTCGTTGATGAAGTGCAGCGGCACGGCGGCCTTGAGTGCCTGGTTCTCGTCCACGCGCTGGAAGTCCAGGTGCATGATGATCTGCTTGAACGGATGGCGCTGCATGTCACGCAGCAGCACCTTCTGCACCTTGCCGTCGATATCGAGGCTCAGGATCGACGAGTAGAACCACTCGTTCTGGCTGGCCAGCCAGGTCTTCTCGTGCTCAAGCTGGATCGGCTGCGGAGCGGCGGCGCCGCCGTAGACGATGGCCGGGATGCTGGCTGCACGACGCAGGCGGCGGCTCGCACCCTTCCCCTCGACGTTGCGGCCAGTGGCCTTGATGATGTGTTCGGACATTTTCGTTACTCACTGTTGTTGCGTTGATCCGCCTCGCGGCGGGAAGAACGCTCACCCGCGACCAGGTGAGCGGTGGTTGCGATAACGGCCGGAGCCGGCACCGCAGATTTCATAGGCCTCAGTCGACGTAGAGCGAGCTCACCGACTCGCCGAAGGCGATGCGGCGGATCGTCTCGGCCAGCAGCTCGGCGACGCTGAGCTGGCGGATGCGGCCGGTTTCGCGCGCCGCGTCGGTGAGCGGAATGGTGTCGGTCACCACCAGTTCGTCGAGCTGCGACTTGGCGATGTTGGCCAGCGCCGCGCCCGACAGCACCGGGTGCGTGCAGTACGCGACCACCTTGGTCGCGCCCTGCGCCTTCAGCGCGGCGGCGGCGGCGCACAAGGTGCCCGCAGTGTCGACGATATCGTCGACCAGCACGCAGGTCTTGCCGCTGACGTCGCCGATGATGTTCATCACCGTGGCGACGTTGGCGCGCGGGCGGCGCTTGTCGATGATCGCCAGGTCGGCGTCATCGAGGCGCTTGGCGATCGCGCGGGCACGCACCACGCCACCGACGTCGGGCGAGACCACGATCAGGTTGTCGGTGCCGTGCGCGCGCCAGATGTCGGCGAGCAGCAGTGGCGAGGCGTACACGTTGTCGACCGGGATATCGAAGAAACCCTGGATCTGGTCGGCATGCAGGTCAACCGTCAACACCCGGTCGGTGCCGACCGCGCTGAACATCTTGGCCGCGACCTTGGCGGTGATCGGCACGCGCGAGGAGCGCGGGCGACGATCCTGGCGGGCGTAACCGAAGTACGGCACCACCGCGGTGACGTTGCTGACCGAGGCGCGCTTGAGCGCGTCCACCAGCACCAGCAGCTCGACCAGGTTCTCGGCGCTCGGCGCGCAGGTCGGCTGGATCACGAAGACCTCCTGACGACGCACGTTCTCCTCGATCTCGACCTGCACCTCGCCGTCGGAGAAACGGCTCACCAGCGCCTTGCCGGGACGGATGCCGAGCTCCTTGCACACGGCCTCGGCGAGCGGGCGGTTGGCATTGCCGCTGAACACCAGCAGATTACGATCGTTTTGCACTGTCTTACTCCGCTGCGCTCTGACCGGGGCGGGGTGACGTCCTGTCCGACCCGGCACGCACCGGATCAGTCCGCGTGATTAAGTGGCAGGGGCGGTAGGATTCGAACCTACGAATGCCAGGATCAAAACCTGGTGCCTTGGGCCTCTTGGCGACGCCCCTGCGGATTTTGGTTTGGTTGACCTCGAACCCGCTCGCTGGAACGGGCCCTAAAGGCCACTCGCTTCGAGCGCGTCACGCAACGGTGACCGCGCCGCTCCCGGCGCCAGCCAGGCCCGAAGACCCGATGGCAGCCTCGCCAGCGCGGCCTCGGCGGCTTCGCGTGTGGCGAACTCGACGAAACAGCCGCTGCCGGAGCCGGTCAGTCGCGGTGAACCGACCCGCGCCAGCGCAGCAAACGCGGCCTCGACGGCCGGCTCGCGCGCGCGCAGAACCGGCTCGAACGCATTCCCGAGCGGCACACCCGAAACGAAGTCCGACATTGTCGCGGGCGGGGCATCGCGCGTCAATTCGGGAGCACGGAACAGGCTCGCGGTCGGCGCATGCACGCCGGGGTCGGCCAGCACGTACCAGGCCGGCGGCAAGCTGACCGGCGCAAGTCGCTCGCCGACACCTTCGGCCCAGGCGTTGTCACCGCGCACGAACACCGGCACGTCGGCGCCCAGCTGCAAGGCCAGACCGGCCAGCCGCTCGACCCCCAGCCCGGTGCCCCAGAGCGCATCCAGGGCAACCAGCACGGTCGCCGCATCGGACGAGCCGCCGCCGAAACCGCCCCCGGACGGAATGCGCTTTTCGATGACGATATCCGCACCAAGCAGTGCTTTCGTCTCCGTTTGCAGCAGATTGGCCGCCCGCACAGTCAGGTCATCGGCCTCGGCCACACCCGCCACCGACACCCCGTGGCGGCGCACCAGGCCGTCTTCGCGGACCCGCAGCCGGATTGAATCGCCCCAGTCGAGCAGGCGGAACACGGTCTGCAGCAGGTGATAGCCGTCATCGCGACGACCAGTGATGCGCAGAAACAGGTTCAGCTTGGCCGGTGCCGGCCACAGCGACCAGTCGGTCGGCTCGGTGACCGGATTCATTCGCGGCCGCCGACCGACCACTCGTCGACGATCAGGCGCACCCGCGCCTCGCCGCGGCGGGCATCGAGCCGCTCCGGCAAGGCATCGGTCGCGGTCGATTCGGGCCAGCGGTAATCGATGCCCCAGCCGCCCTGCTCGATCCGTGCCGGGCGGCCGTCGGCGCCGTAGCGCACCTGCGCCGGCCCCAGGCCGGCGGCGCGGGCGCCGCGCACCCACTCGGCCAGGGCGACCACCGGAATTTCCCAACCGGTCGTCTCGCGCAACAGCGCGCCGGCGTCCAGCCCCTGGCGCGGGCCGCCTTCGAGGCCCTCCAGCAACGCGCTGGAATCGTCCCCGGACAAGCGCCAGCTCTGCCGGGTCACCGGCGCGCTCAGCGCGACTTCGTAATGGGCGCCGGCCTGCGCCCATTCGATCCGGCCGCTGCCACCCTTGCTGCCGTTCGACACCGCAATGCGCCCCTGCAGCGACCAGGCCTGCTGCGCACGCAGGCCCGCCTCGCGCGCGATCTGCCGGGTTTCGGCGGCCGCGACCTGCTGCTGCGGCAGGGTCGGTCGCGGCGTCTGCGCGGCGCACGCCGCCAGCAACACGGTCAGGGCCGCGGTCGTGAGGGCGCGCCGGCTCATGCCCCGGTCTTTTCCAGCGCGCGCTTGAGCGAGCGGTTGTCCGGGTCGATCTTGCGCGCCTGCTCGAAGTACTTGCGCGCCTCGTCCTTGCGGCCAAGCTCCCACAGCACCTCGGCCAGGTGCGAGGCGATCTCGGCGTCCTTCTGCAGGGTCAGGGCGCGGCGCAGCTCGACCAGCGCCTCCTCCTTGCGGCCGAGCCGGTACAGCACCCAGCCGTAGCTGTCGATGATGGCGGCGTTGTCGGGCTCGGCGGTGCGGGCACGCTCGATCAGCTGCAGCGCTTCCCGGTAGCGGGTGGTGCGATCGGCCAGGGTGTAGCCGAGCGCGTTGAGCGCGGCGACATTGTCGGGTTCGGCGACCAGGATCTTGCGCAGGTCGGCCTCGGCGCGCGGGACGTTGTCGCGGCGCTCCCAGCCCAGGGCACGGGCGTAGAGCAGTTCCGAATCGTCGGGAAACGCAGCCAGGCCGCGCGCGTAGGCGTCGAGTTCGCCGGCGTCGTCCTTGTCCTTCTGGCGCAGCGCGGCCTCGAGCAGGTAGGCGTCACGGCGCGCGTCGTCCTCGACCGCGGCGTCGGACTGGAGATCGCGCAGCGACCGGTAGGCCTCGTCGGACCGGCCCAGCTCGTGCAGCACGTTGGCGCCGCGCAGCCGCGCCTGCAGGCGCTGGGGGCCACCGGGCACGCCGCGGTACCAGTCCAGCGCTTCCTCGTTGCGCTCAAGGAACTCGGCGAGCTGGCCCAGCAGCAGGCGGCGCTGCGGGTCAGGTTGGCTGGCGTTGCCGCGCAGCTCGTCGTAGAGCCGGGTCAGGGTCGGCTTGTCCTCGGCCTGTGCCAGCAATGCGGCGCGCAGGGCGTAGCTCTGGTCGTCCTGCGGGCCCTGCGCGATCACGGCCTCGGCGGCGTGGTAGTCGCCCAGGCCGTGGTACTCGTCGGCGATGGCACGGCGCAGCGGCGCATCGCTGCCGGCCCCGGCCGCCACCGACTCGAGCACCCGGCGGGCCTCGTCGGGCTTGCCGGCCTCGCGCAGCTGGTTGGCGCGTAGCAGGCCGACACGGGCTTCGCCGGGGAAGCGCTTGACCACCTCGGCGACGATGCGCTCGACCAGCTGCGGCTGCTCCAGCCCCTGGGCCAGGCCACCGAACGCGAGCCAGGCCTGCAGCTTGTTGGGGATGGTGCCGTCGTCGACCAGCCGCTCCAGCAGGCGTGCGGCCTGCTGGGGATCGCGCGCGCCGGCACCGAGCACGCCCAGTGCCTGACGCCAGCCGCTGTCGCCGGGCGCTTTCAGCAACTGGGTGAGGTACTTGCGGGCACTGCGCTCGTCACCGCGGCGCGTGGCCAGTACTGCCTGCGCCGCGGCCAGGTTGAGGCCTTCCCCGCCCTGCTCGCGCCACAGCGCCAGCGCCTGCGCGGCACGCTTGTCGTCCTTGGCCAGCAGCGCGATGCGGGTGGCGCGTTCGGCCAGGGCGATGTCATCGGCGGCGCGGGCGGCGCCCAGGTAAGCCTGGGCGGCCTCGTCGAGGCGGCCGGACTGCAGTGCGAACTCTCCGACCAGCAGCGACTCGAGCGAGGCACTGGTCGGATCGGCGGGGGTGGTCTTGCGTTCGGCTGCCGGCAGCGGTCCGCTGGACACGAGCACGGCGGCGAGAATGAAACACAGCGTGCGCGAGGCAACGGGCATCGATCCAGCCTGCAGGGAACCGGGAAGAGACGGGGCCGGTAGAATGGCCACCCATCGGAAGCCAGCAGCTTATCGCAAGCACCTGAACGGAAGAGTCCGGCGCAGTGAGTTCGACGTAATGAGTTTGTTCGTACTAGGCATCAACCACCAGACCGCGCCGGTCAGCCTGCGCGAGCGCGTCGCGTTCTCGGCCGACACCGTGCCGGCCGCGCTCGATGCACTGCGCGCGTTGCCGCAGGTCAGCGAGGTGGCGCTGCTGTCGACCTGCAACCGCACCGAGCTCTATGCCGTCGCCGACGACGACGGCCAGGCGCTGGCCGACTGGCTGGCCACGCACCCGGACGAGGTCGGCGACCTGCACGCCTACCTGTACCGCCACCGCGATGCCGACGCCGTGCGCCATCTGTTCCGTGTCGCCACCGGCCTGGATTCGCTGGTGCTCGGTGAGCCGCAGATCCTCGGCCAGGTCAAGGATGCCTGGGCGACCGCGCGCGGCGCCGGCAGCCTCGGCAGCCAGCTCGACCGCCTGTTCCAGCATGCCTTCACCACCGCCAAGCGCGCCCGCACCGACACCCGCATCGGCGCCAACCCGGTCTCGGTGGCCTCGGCGGCGGTGCGGCTGGCGCAGGAGTCGTTTGCCCGCCTCGACGACTCGACCGTGCTGCTGATCGGCGCCGGCGAAACCATCGAGTTGGCCGCGCGCCACCTGGTGCAAGCCAAAGCGAAGCGCCTGCTGATCGCCAACCGCACCCTCGCCCACGCCCAGGAGCTGGCCAGCCGCCACGGCGGCGTTGCCCTGCCGCTGAGCGAGCTCGACAAGCACCTGGGCGAAGCCGACGTGGTGATCTCCGCCACCGCCAGCCGCGAGCCGATCCTGCACAAGCCGCAAGCCGCCGCCGCGCTGGCCACGCGCAGGCACCGGCCGATGCTGCTGCTCGACCTGGCGGTGCCGCGCGACATCGCAAGCGATGTGGCCGAGCTGCGCGACGTGTTCCTGTACACCGTCGACGATCTGGAGCGCGCCATCGAGGACAACCGTCGCAGCCGCCGCGAGGCCGCCACCGAGGCCGAAGCCATCGTCGAGCTGCAGGTCGCGCGCTTCACCGAGACCCTGGCGGCAAGCACCCGCACCGCCCCGCTCAAGCGCCTGCGCGCGCACGGCGAGCAAGCCAAGGAGGAGGCGCTGGGCAAGGCCCGTCAGCAGCTCGCCGCCGGCGCCGAGCCGGAGGAAGTGCTCAACTTCCTCGCCCACACCCTCACCAACCGCCTGCTGCACGCACCGACCGTGGCCCTGCGCGAGGCCGCGCTGACCGGCAACGCCGACCTGGCCCGCGCCGCCGACAAGCTGTTCCCGGAAACGGGAATCGACAATCGGGAATCGGGAATCGAACAACAGCCGCCAGAATCTGCCGACAATGGCTAGCGCGGTCGCTTGCCGGTTGCCGCAGCTCCGATTCCCCATTCCCGATTGTCGATTCCCGGCTTCATGACTCCAACCCTGCGCCGCAAACTCGAAGCCCTGGCCGAACGGCGCGAGGAACTCGAACGCCTGCTCTCCGATCCCGGCGTGATCGGCGATGCCGAGCGTTTCCGCAAGCACTCGCGCGAGTTTGCGCAGTTGGAGCCAGTCGCCAACGCCCTCGCCGCCGAGGCCCAGGCCCAGCACGACCTGGCCACGGCCGAGGCGATGCGCGGCGACGCCGAGCTGCGCGAGCTGGCCGAGGAAGAGATCGCCGCGGCCAGTGCGCGCCTGCAGCAGCTCGATGCCGAACTGCTCGCCCACCTGATCCCCAAGGACGCGCGCGACGACGGCGATCTGTACCTGGAAGTGCGCGCCGGCACCGGCGGCGACGAGGCGGCGATCTTCGCCGGCGACCTGTTCCGCATGTACGCGCGCTACGCCGAGCGCCAGGGCTGGAAGGTCGAGATCGAATCGGCCAGCGCCGGCGAGCACGGCGGCTACAAGGAAATCATCGCCCGCATCGAAGGCCGCGGCGCCTACTCGCGCCTCAAGTTCGAATCCGGCACCCACCGCGTGCAGCGCGTGCCCGCGACCGAATCGCAGGGCCGCATCCACACCTCGGCGGCGACGGTGGCGATCATCCCGGTCGAGGCCGAGGGCGAGCCCATCGAGATCAACCCGGCCGACCTGCGGATCGACACGTTCCGCTCCAGCGGCGCCGGCGGCCAGCACGTCAACAAAACCGAGTCGGCGATCCGCATCACCCACGTGCCCAGCGGGATCGTGGTGGAAAACCAGACCGAGCGCAGCCAGCACGCCAACCGCGACAAGGCGATGAAGCGGCTGAACGCGATGCTGGCCGAGGCCCAGGCTGTCAAGGCCGCCGCCGCCCAGGCGGAAACGCGCAAGCTGCAGGTCGGCAGCGGCGACCGCAGCCAGCGCATCCGCACCTACAACTTCCCGCAGGGCCGCATTACCGACCATCGCGTCGAGGGCCTGACCCTCTACGATCTGCCCAACGTCATCGAAGGCGACCTGGACGCGCTGATCGGTCGCCTGCAGCACGAGCACCAGGCCGACGAACTCGCCCGGCTCACCGCATCGGCGTGACACCCATCGCAGGAGGCAGCATGCGTACCCTCGCCACCGCCCCGGCCGTCCGCCGTGCCGGGCCCGACGACCTCGACGCACTGGTGCCGCTGTTCGACGGCTACCGCCAGTTCTACCAGCAGCGCAGCGACGAAGCGCTGGCGCGCGAGTTCCTGGGCCAACGGCTGCATCGCAATGAGTCGATCGTGCTGCTGGCGACGCTCGACGGTGCCCCCGCCGGCTTCACCCAGCTCTATCCGATGTTCTCCTCGGTCCGCGCCGCGCGGGTGTGGGTGCTCAACGACCTGTACGTGGCTGCCGCCGCACGCCGTCGAGGCGTGGCGCAGGCGCTGCTGCAGGCCGCGACCGACTTCGCGCGCGACGGCGGCGCGATCCGGCTCGAACTGGAAACCACCGGCGACAACCGCGAGGCGCAGGCGCTGTACGAGCGCACCGGCTGGCAGCTCTACGACGGCACGCTGCGCTACCACCTCGCGCTGACCGCGCCCGCCGCGACGTGAGTGATCCACGCCCCGACAATCCGCGCCTCGACGATCGGCACGGCAACGACCCGCGCCTCGAACTGCGGCGCGTGCTGGAGCGCAATCCGGGCGATGCGTATGCCTGGATCGTGCTGGCCGAGCACGAACTCGATGCCGGCGACGCCCACGCCGGCGAGGTCGCGGCGCAACGCGCGCTGACACTGCGCCCCGGTCATCCGGAAGCTCTGGCCCGGCTCGGCCGCGCGCAATGGATGCAGGGGCAACGCGCCGAGGCGGTCGCCAGCCTGCGCGCCGCCACCGCCAACGCACCGAACCACCCTGGCATCGCGGTCTGGCTCGGTCACGCGCTGGAGGACGTCGGCGAAGCCGAGGCCGCGTCTGAGGCCTACGCCCGCGCGCACGCGCTGGCGCCGGACGAGCCACAGATCGCGGCCTACCTGCTGGCCTGGCGCCGCAAGCTGTGCGACTGGCGCGATCTCGATGCCTTGGCACAGCAGGTGCGCGCGGCAGTCAGTGCCGGAAGCGCGTCAGTCGAGCCGTTCGCGTTTCTCAACGAGGACGCCAGCGCGGCCGAGCAGTTGCGCTGCGCACGACTGCGCGCCCACGCGATCGCGCAGTCGGTGCATCCATTGCCACCGCCGCCCCATGCCGCCGCGAATCCGGACGCCGTGCGCATCGGCTTTCTCTCCAACGGCTTCGGCGCGCACCCGACCGGATTGTTGACGGTGGCGATGTTCGAAGCGTTGCGGGCGCAGGCCGGCATCGAGCTGCACCTGTTCGCGCTCAACCGCGACGACGGCAGTCCGATCCGCCAGCGGCTGCACGCCGCCGCGCACGCGCTGCACGACGTGTCGATGCGGCCGCATGCGCAGGTCGCTGCCGCGATCCGCGACGCCGGCATCGAAGTGCTGTTCGACCTGCGCGGCTGGGGCGGCGGTGGCGCGCCGGAAGCGCTGGCGATGCGGCCGGCGCCGGTGCAGGTCAACTGGCTGGCCTACCCGGGCACGTCGGGGGCGCCGTGGATCGACTACGTGCTGGCCGACCGCTACACCCTGCCGCCGGCGCTGGCGGCGGATTTCAGCGAGGCCGTGGCCTGGTTGTCGCGTTGCTTCCAACCGTCCGACACGACGCGCGCTGCGGCTGTGCCGCCGTCGCGCAGCGAGTGCGGCCTGCCCGCGACCGGCGTCGTCTACGCCTGCTTCAACAACAGCTACAAGCTCAACCCACGCAGCATCGGCCGCGCGCTGGCGGTGCTGCGCGAGGTGCCGGGCAGCGTGCTGTGGCTGCTGTCCGGCCCCGGCCACGCCGATGCACGCCTGCACGCGTTCGCGCAGGCACAGGGCGTCGATCCGCAGCGGCTGGTGTTCATGCGCAAGCAGCCGCATGCGGACTATCTGGCGCGACTGCAGCACGCCGACCTGTTCCTCGACACCGAGCCCTACAACGCCCACACCACCGCCTCCGATGCCCTATGGGCCGGTTGCCCGGTGCTGACCCGGCCCGGCACCACCTTCGCCGCGCGGGTCGCCGGCAGCCTCAACCACCACCTCGGCCTGCCGACAATGAACGTCGACAGCGATGCGGCCTTCATCGCCCGCGCGGTCGAACTCGGCCGCGACCCGCAGGCGCTGGCGGTCTTGCGTGCGCAGCTCGCGCAGCAGCGCCGCGACAGTGGCCTGTTCGACATGAGCGGCTTCGCTGCCGACTTTGCCGCCATCGTCACGCGCATGGCGCAACGCCAGCGGCAAGGACTGCCACCGGCCCCGCTCGGCGACGACTGAGCCGCACGATGCGTTAGGCTGCGCGCCATGACTGCCGAACGCGACCTCATCCCGTTGAACCTGTGCGTGCTGACCGTGTCGGACTCGCGCAGCCTGGCCGAAGACAGCTCCGGCGATTACCTGGTGCAGGCGTTGACCGCGTCCGGCCATCGCCTCGCCGAGCGCCAGCTGCTGCGCGACGATCGCTACCAGTTGCGCGCGACGGTGTCGCAATGGATCGCCGACGACGCCGTCGACGGCATCCTGGTCACCGGCGGCACCGGCTTCACCGGCCGCGACTCCACACCCGAGGCGTTGCTGCCACTGCTCGACAAGGAGATGCCCGGCTTCGGCGAGCTGTTCCGCGCGATCAGCTTCGACGAGATCGGCACCTCGACCTTGCAGTCGCGTGCGTTCGCGGGGCTGGCCAACGGCACCTTCGTGTTCGCCCTGCCCGGCTCGACCTCGGCCTGCCGCACCGCCTGGGAGAAGATCATCCAGGCCCAGCTCGATGCCCGCACCAAGCCCTGCAACCTCGCCACGCTGCGCCCGCGCCTGAAGGAACGCTAGCCCAAACGGAGTGACGCCATGCCGTTCGACACGACCTTGCGCATGCTCGCCAAGGCCCGCGGCCTGAGTGCCGCCGACATCGCCACGGCGATTCCGCGCGTCGGCGCGGCCACCGTCAGCGCCTGGCTGAAGGGCGACAAGCTGCCCGGCCAGGACCAGCTCAATGCGCTCGCCCGTGCGTTCGGCGTGCCGGCCGGCGCCCTGCTCGCGGAACTGGCCGGCACGCTCGACCCCGCCCGCACCCAGGGCGAGCACGATCTGCTCGCCGCCTACCGCGCGCTCAACACGCGCCAGCAGGGCGCCCTGCTCGAAGTCGCGCGCAGCATGGCCGGCGCCAAGCCCACCCGCCGCCGGGGCGCGTGATGGGCAAGCTCAAGCGCAAGGAGTACGAGGCCCTGCTGCTGTCGTTGCAGATCGAGCTGGCGGCGATGGCGCGTTGGGCGCACAAAACCGGGCAGCGCGTGGTGGTGCTGTTCGAGGGCCGCGACACCGCCGGCAAGGGCGGCGCGATCCAGGCCATCGCCGAGCACCTCAATCCACGCCAGTGCCGCGTGGTCGCCCTGCCCAAGCCCACCGAGCGCGAGGCCGCGCAGTGGTACTTCCAGCGCTACGTGCCGCACCTGCCCGCGGCCGGCGAGATCGCCCTGTTCGACCGCAGCTGGTACAACCGCGCCGGCGTCGAAAAGGTCATGGGCTTCGCCAGCGACGCGCAGGTCAAGGCATTCCTGCGGCAGACGCCGACGTTCGAGCAGTTGCTGGTCGACGACGGCATCGTGTTGTTCAAGTACTGGCTGTGCTGCGACCAGGCCAAGCAGGAAGAGCGTTTCGCCGAACGCCTCGACGACCCGCTCAAGCGCTGGAAGCTGTCACCGATCGACCTGCACGCCCGGCAGAAGTACGCCGACTACACCCGTGCGCGCGAAGCCATGCTCAAGGCCACGCACACCGGACACGCGCCCTGGACCCTGGTCGATTTCAACGACCAGCGCCGCGGCCGCCTGACCCTGATCCGCGACCTGCTCGACCGCCTGCCCGACACACACGTGGCCGGCGAGCCGATCGCACTGGCGCCGCTGCCCGGCAAGCCGCGCAAGGAGCGCTACGGCGTGCTCGAGCCCATCGAACCGGTGCGCGATTGAGCGCCGTCGCTTCACCGCGGTCACCTGCGCGCCGCTAGCCGATCACGCTAGCCGATCAAGAACGCGTCGCCCGCCTCATCGTCGCGTGCCGGCAGCCGCTCCAGGTCCTCGACCTGCGCCAGCGGCGGCCCCTGCCGCAACCACGCCGTGAGCGTGTCGAGCGCCAGCGCGTCGCCGGCTGCCAGCACCTCGACGCGGCCGTCGGCCAGGTTGCGCGCATAACCGCTGAGGCCCAGCGCGCGCGCCTGCTCCTGGGTGGCGGCGCGGAACCACACGCCCTGCACCTTGCCGCTGACGATGAAACGCGCGGCGCTCATGGCTACGCGCCTGTCGCCTTGGGACCGCCGGCCCTGGCGATCGCCGCCTCGATGTCGTGCGCGGTGACCGGCCCGAGAAAACGGTCGACGATGCTGCCGTCGGGCCCGATCAGGTACGTCATCGGCAGCCCGCGCGGCGTGTCGAACGCCTTGGGCGGGTCGTAGGTATCGACGATCGCGATCGGGTAGACCACCGGGTGCTTCTTGAGGAAGGCCTGCATGGCGGCCGTGTCGATTTCCTCGTAGGCCAGGCCCAGCACTTCGACGTGGTCGCGCATCGCGTCCAGCGCCGACAGCTCCGGCATCTCCTTCAGGCAGGGTTTGCACCAGGTCGCCCAGAAATTGACCACCACCCATTTGCCGCGATGCGCGGCCAGGTCGTACTGGCCGCCGTCCAAGGTCGCGACATTCAGCTCGGGTGCGGCTTGCGGCGCGGCCGCGTTGGGCTTCACTTCGGACGGCGACGGCGCGGCCGGCGTGGTCGCAGCGGGTGCGACGGGAGCGGGCGGCGGCACCTCGGCGGGCTTGTTGCAGGCGCCCAGCGACAGCGTGATCAGCGCCAAGGCGAGGAAGGGAGAGGTACGGCGGGAAAGCATTCGGTCAGTCCTCGTCGGCGGCGTGGATGGTGGATACGCGGCGCTTCAATAGTTCGCGCAGGGGCAGGCGCAATTCGTCGAGCGCGGCGACCGCGGACTGCCCCAGCGAGTCGTCGCGGCACGGCAGGTGCGTCTCGGCGATCGGGATGCGCAGCTGGCAGGCCTCGTACAGCTCGGCCAGCGACAACTCGTCGAGGTCGCGCGCGAGCAGCCACTCGCCGCTCTCGGCGCGGCGTACCACGTTGATCTCGCACAGCTGCGCCAGCATCTGCTGCACCAGCGAGTCGGTCAGCATCGGTTCGAGCTGCTGGATGTCATCGCTGTGCAGGCCGCGGCCTTCGCGACGGGTCTCGTTGAAACGCGCCAGCAGGCGCAGCAGGCCGTACATCTCGTAACCCAACGGCAGGCGCATGCCGACCGGCTGGTAGCGGAACGCCGAGATCGACGAGGCCAGCGACGCGCCGAGCAGCACCGCAATCCAGCTCAGGTAGATCCACAGCAGCAGGATCGGCACCACCGCCAGCGCACCGTAGATCTTCGAGTACGAGCCGAAGCTGCCCAGGTAGATGCCGATGCCCCACTTCACCGTCTCGAACAGCAAAGTCGCCAGCAACGCGCCGGCAATGGCGTGGCGCCAGTGGATCGTGCGGTGCGGCACCACCCGGTAGATCGCAGCGAAGGCAAACAGCTCGATCAGCATCGGCGCCAGCCGCAGCATCAGGCCCTGCAGGAGGTGGCCGGCCTCGGTCTCGAACACCGACATGGCGAAGAACCGCGCCGACAGCGCCAGGCTCGCCGCGGCCATCAGCGCGCCCAGGGTCAGCACCGTCCAGTACACCAGGAAGCGCCCCAGCCGCGGCCGCGCCGACTTGACCCGCCAGATCCGGTTGAAGGTGGCCTCGACGCCGTTGAGAGTGATCAGCAGTGACACCACCAGCGCGACCACGCCGGCGGTGGTGAGCTGGCCGGCATTGGCGGAGAACTGCTTGAGGTACGCCTCGACCGAACGCGCCGCGCTCGGCACGAAGTTGGAGAAGATGTAGTTGCTGAGCTGGTCGCTCCACTGGCTGAACACCGGGAACGCCGACAGTACCCCGAACACCACCATCGACAGCGGCACCAGCGCGAACACGGTGGTGTACGACAGCGCGCCGGCGGCCTGGAACAGGTTGTCGTCGAGGAAGCGCCGCGCCAGGAAACGGAAGAACGTGCCGGCACGCGCACGGTCGCGCATGCGGTCGCTCCAGCGGTTCAAGGAGTCCAAGGGTTCCATCGTCGCGAGGGTAACCGATGCGCGGTGGCCGCGGCATCGCCTATCCTGTGCGCACGAGGAGAACGCGATGACCGAAATACTGGTGCTCTACTACAGCCGCGGCGGTTCGGTGGCGCGGCTGGCGCGGCAGATCGCGCGCGGCATCGGCGAGGTCGAGGGGGTCAGCGCGCGCATCCGCACCGTGCCGCCGGTGGCGGCCGTGACGCAGACCGCGGCGCCGCCGGTGCCCGAGGACGGCGCGCCGTACGTCGAGGCGCGCGACCTGGTCGAATGCGCCGGCCTCGCGCTCGGCAGCCCCACGCGCTTCGGCAACATGGCCGCGCCGGTCAAGCACTGGCTCGACGGGCTGGTGGCCGAATGGGCCAGCGGCACGCTGGTCGGCAAGCCGGCGGCGGTGTTCACCTCGACCGCGAGCATGCACGGCGGCCAGGAATCGACCCTGCTGACGATGATGGTGCCGCTGCTGCACCACGGCTGCGTGCTGCTGGGCATTCCCTACACCGAGCCGGCGTTGAGCAGCACGCGCAGCGGCGGCACGCCGTACGGCGCCAGCCACGTTGCCGGCAGCGACGACGACCCGCAGCCCAGCGACGAGGAAGCGCAGCTGGCGCGTGCGCTCGGCCGCCGCCTCGCCGCGCTGGTCGCCAAGGTGGCGGCATGAGCGCGCGTCAGGTGCTGGTAGCGGCGCTGCTGGCGCTGACCGGCGTGTTCATCGCCTGGTTCGGGCAGCAGCCGTCGCCGCTGGCCGAACTGCTGGTGTTCGCGCTGCCGCCGCTGGCACTGGCCGCGGGCGCCCTGCGAGGCTCGCGCCGGGCCGCGTTCTGGGCCGGCGTGTTGGCGCTGGCGTGGTTCAGTCACGGCATCATGGTCGCCTACTCACGCCCGGGCGAGCGCGGCTACGCCGTCGCCGAGCTGGTGCTGGCGATCGTGATCGTGTTTGCCGCCAGCCTGCCGGGGCTGCGCGCGCGTTTCGCCAGGAAGCGCACGCCGTAAGGCGGGTCAGGGCCCGCCTGCCCACACCGCTATAATCGCGGCGATTCCCCAGCACGCGACTATCACGATGGACCAGCTCTGCATCGTCACCACCGGCGGCACGATCGACAAGATCTACTTCGACGACAAGTCGGATTACCAGATCGGCGAGCCGCAGATCGGTGGCATCCTGCGCGAGCTCGGCGTCACCTTCCAGTTCAACGTCATCCCGATCATCCGCAAGGACTCGCTGCACATCAGCGCCGATGACCGCGAGCTGATCCGCGCCGCGATCGCCGCGCAGCCGGCCCGGCACGTGCTGGTCACCCACGGTACCGACACCATGGTCGAGACCGCCAAGGTGCTGTCCAGCCTGACCGACAAGACCATCGTGTTGACCGGCGCGCTGAGCCCGGCGCGGTTCCGCGGCTCCGATGCCGAGTTCAATGTCGGCTGCGCGGTCGGCGCGGTGCAGACCCTGCCGCCGGGCGTCTACATCGCCATGAACGGCCGCATCTGGGACCCGGCCAAGGTCCGCAAGAACGTTGCCGCCAACCGTTTCGAGGCGACGGGCTGAGGCCATGCCAGCGCCGCGGCTCAAGCGCGTTTACGACGCCGCCGCGGCCGACGACGGCCTGCGTCTCCTGGTCGACCGCCTGTGGCCACGCGGCCTGAGCAAGGCGAACGCGCACATCGACCGCTGGATGAAGGAGATCGCCCCCAGCAATGCGCTGCGCAAGCAATTCCATGCCCACCCCGAGCACTGGGACGCGTTCCGCAGCGCCTATGCCGAAGAACTGGCCGGCAACCCGGCGCTGGCCGAGTTGCGCAGGCTGGCGCGCGCGCAGACGCTGACCCTGCTCTACGCGGCGCACGATACCGAGCACAACAATGCGCGTGCCCTGGCCGAGATCCTCAAGCAAAAGAAAGCCCCGGCACACGGCCGGGGCTGAAAGGGCGACGCGTTCGCCGCCGCGCCTCAGAAGGTGACGCTCCAGCTGTTGATATAGCCGGTGTCGAGGTTGGCGTTGTCGTTGACGCGCAGCTTCCAGCTGCCGTTGAGCGCTTCGGTCGACAGATTGCGCGTGTAGGTCTGGATCAGGTTGTCAGCACTGCCACCGGTGCGGTTGTGCAGGTTGTAGAGCGTGCCATCCGGCGCCACCAGGTCGACGCGCAGATCGCCGCGGTAGGTGTGGACGATGTTGACCGAGATCGATGCGTTGGTCGGCGCATTGCCGGTCCGTCCCGACACCGTGATCGGGCTGTCGACCGTGGCGTTGTCGTTGACCGGGAAGTCGGCGCTGTTGCTGTAGGTCTGCGGGCCGCTGCCATCACTCACCGTGACCGAGTTGGTCTTGGTGTTCGTCGCACCACCGTTGTCGGTGACCGTGAGCGTGACCGTGTAGGTGCCGGACGCCGCGTAGGTCTTGCTGGGATTGGTCGCGGTCGAAGTGGTGCCGTCGCCGAAGTTCCAGCTGCGCGAGGCGATGGTGCCATCGCTGTCGCTGGAGCTGTCGGTGAAGGTGGCGGTCAGGCCGCTGGTGGTGAAACTGAAGTTCGCCGTCGGCGACACGTTGCCGCCACCGCCGGCCGCATCGACCACGCGCTTGGCGTCGAGGATGCCCGGACCGATCGTCTGCGAGGGCGTGACCGGGAACGGCCGGAAGTTGGCCTTGATCAGCGACTCGACCTGCGCCGGCGTCTTCGGCGTTGCCGCCACCGACTGCAACAGCGCAACCACGCCGGCGACGTGCGGGGTCGCCATCGAAGTGCCGTTGTAGCTGGCGTAGCTTTCAGCGCCCGGCGTGGTGGTGCCGGCATTGAGCGTGGAGGTGATGCTCGAGCCCGGCGCGGCAATGTCGATCAGCGCACCGTAGTTGGAGAAGCTCGAACGCTGGCCGGTGCTGGTGATCGAGGCCACCGCGATGACGTTGTTGCAGTTGGCGGGCGTGAATCCCGAGGTGTTGGCGTTGCTGTTGCCGGCCGCGATCACCAGGGTGGTGCCGCGGCCGACCGCGCCGTTGATCGCGGTTTGCATGGTCGCGCTGCACGAGCCGCCGCCGCCGAGGCTGAGGTTGATCACTTCGGCCGGGTTGGCATTGACGGGGATGCCACTGACCGTGCCGCCGGACGCCCAGGTGATCGCATCGGCGATGTCGGAGATGCTGCCGCCGCACTTGGCCAGCACGCGCACCGGTTGCACCTTGGCATTGAACGCGGTGCCGGCGACACCAACGCCGTTGTTGGTCAGGGCGGCGACGGTGCCGGCGACGTGGGTGCCGTGCCAGCTGGAGTTCGACCCGACGGCCTGCCCGCACTCACCGGCGCTGTACCAGTCACCCTGGTCAGCGGGATTGGCATCGCGGCCGTTGCCGTCGCGGGCCGCGGTGGCGTCGCTGACGAAGTCGTAGCCGGCGATCACGTTGCCGTTGAGGTCACTGTGGCTGGTGATGCCGGTATCGAGCACAGCCACGACCACGCCGGTACCGGTGGCGGTGTCCCAGGCCTCGTTGGCGCGGATGCCCGCGTCGGAATCCTGGTAGCCCCATTGCTGCGGGTACTGGGGGTCGTTGGGCGTGAGCACGGCCTGCAACAGGCGGTCGACCTCGACGTACTCGACGTTGGGGTCGGCGGCCAGCTGCCGCATCAGCGACTCGGCTTCGGCGCGATCGAGCTTGCGATCGCTGCGTACCACTTCGGCCCCGACCGCCAGGCGGCGCAGGTGCTGCAGGCCCAGTGCCCTCCCCGCGCCACTGTGCGTGGCGGCGCTGTCGAGCGAACGTTTCAAGGTCGTGGCGCTCGCGCGCTCGGCGCTGCCTTCACGGTACTTGACGATGAAGCGATCGTGCGTCTGCGCGGACGCCAGGCCACTGAAGTCCACGCGCCCGGCCGCGGAAGCCGGCAGCAGGGAAGACGACAGAACCACCGCGGTGGCGGCGGCCAGTGCATGCACGCGCATGCGACGCGATTTTGACTGAGACATCTTGATACCCCGAAATGTGCGAAAGAGCCGCTTGGTGCGGCGGGATGGCTGGACACGGCCCGCCGGCCTCACGACCGCCCGGGCTGCGCCAGCCTCACGATGGTTACGGATGCCGCCGCAACGAACGGCCGCGATAGCCGATGCCTGCCCCGGCGTTGATTGCCGGAATGTCTGCCCAGGCACCGAAGCCGTAACCGCTTCGATCGATCACGGGCGAGCGGTTCATGCCCACCCGTATCGATAACGACGCCTGCGCAGGCGTCGATGCCGCTTGCTGGAGTGACCTCAGAACGTGATGCTCCAACTGTCGATGCGACCGGTGTCCTGCGCGGCGTTGTCGTTGGCACGCAGCTTCCAGGTGCCGTTGAGGGCCTCGCTCGACAAGTTCAACGTGACCGTCTTGTTGATGTTGTCGGTGCTGCCGCCGGTGCGGTTGTGGAGGTTGTAGAGCGTTCCATCCGGCGCCACCAGGTCGACCTTCAGGTCACCGCTGTAGGTGTGCACGATCGCGACGGCGATCGACGCAGGGGTCTGGACGTTGCCGCTGCGACCGGACACGATGATCGGACTGTCGATCGTGGCGTTGTCGTTGATCGTGTAGTCGGCGGTGTTGCTGTAGGTGCGGATGCCGTCGCCGGCGGTGAAGCTTCCGGTCAGGCTCACGCCCGAAAACGCCGAGTAGCCGCGCAGCATCACGTAGTAGGTCCCGGCCTGCGCGCTCGCCATGTTGCAGGTCTCGGCGTTGCTGCTGCCTTCGGACTTGCAGTCGTAGCTGGTCGTCGTCGGGGGCGCGCCGTACTTCACGTACAGGTCGACATCGCCGGAGCCGCCGTTGGTGACGAACTTCAGGTTGCTGATCGCGCCATCGGTCGGTATCGGCAGCATCCAGAACTGCTCACTGCCCGCCGCGCCGGCAATGCCGGTCTTCGGCACGCCGTTGCTCAGCACGTTGTCGCCCGGCGCCGCCGTGACGGTGACGGCCTGGCTGGCGGTGTGGCTCGCGCCGCCGTTGTCGGTTACCGTCAATACCACGGTGTAGGTGCCGGCTGCGGCGTAGGTGTGGCTCGGGTGGGTGGCGGTCGAAGCGGCCGTGCCGTCGCCGAAGTTCCACGAGCGCGAAGCGATGGTGCCGTCGCTGTCGGTCGAGGCATCGGTGAAATTCGCGGTCAGGCCATTGCGGGTGACGCTGAAATTCGCCACCGGCGCCGTGTTGCCCGGCGTACCGCCCGTGGTCTTGGCCAGCTCGCCGAGGAACGCGAGGCCGAGCTTGGCGAACTTGACGCTGTGCTCGGCCGACTCGCCCATGTTGGCAAGGGTGTCGTTGGCGGTGTGGATGTGCGGGAAATAGCCGCCGCTGTCGCCGGCCTCGAACATCATCGCCGAGGGATAGCCGGCACTGGTCCAGGACGCGTGGTCGGAGCAGCCGTAGCCACAGGTGTAGGTACCGCGACTCAGGCCGAGCGGTGCCAGGTAGGTGTCGAACAGCTGGGTCAGGAAGGTCTTCAGGTCGGCGTTGGAGTAGTCGCTGACCAACTGCATGTCCTCGACCGCGCCGGACTTGTAGTTGGTCATGTCCAGTTGCAGCACGCCGACGACATTGCGGTTGCCACTGCGGAATGACTGGGCGATGGCATTGGAGCCGCGCAAGCCGACTTCCTCGGCGGCATAACCCATGAACTTGACCGTGCGCCTGGGCCGCCAACCGCTGGCCATGGCGACGCGGATCACTTCGGTGAGCGTGGCGATGCCGGATGCGTCGTCGTCCGCACCCGGGGCCAGCTGGGTCGTGCTGCCGCCGCCGTTGCTGTTGATCGAATCCAGGTGCGCGCCGAGCACGACGATCTCGTCGGCCAGTTCGGTGCCCTGCACCGTCAGGATCACCGACGGCTGCGTCGAGCAGTTGCTGCAGGCAGTGAACAATTCGGTGCTGGCGTCACTGCGACCGGCGGCCAGTGCCTGCCAGCTGTCGCGGATCCACTCGGCCGAGCTCTTGCCGGTGGTGCTGGCGTAATAACGGTTGCGGTAGCTGGACAGGTGATTGATGGCGTCGTAGATGCGGCTTTCCTGCACCTGCGGCAACCACGGGTTGACCGTGGCCTGGTTGTCGATGGTGTAGCTGACCAGCAACGGGCGGGCCAACGCCTGCGCCGCGCGGTCGCTGCGTACGAACGCATCGGCCTGCGCGCGGCTGGCAAAGGCGAAGTAACCACCGCAGCGCAACTCGCGCTGGTGCACGTAGCGGTTGATCTCGGCCAGCCGGTGGGCAGGCAGCTCGGATACCACCAGTGGGGTGCCGAGGCTGTCGCGGCGGGCGACCCCGTTGCGGACCAGGCCCTGCACGCCGAGATAGGTGTCGTGCGAGGTGACGATGTAGACCGGCGCCATCGGGTCGTGCTCGGCAGACACCTGCCGATCGTCCCCGGGCGTTGCCGCCCGCACCGGGCAGGTGCCCAGGGTCATGGCGGCGGCCAGCGCCATCAGGATCGAACATCTGGATTTCATCGCAATGCTCCTGCACCGACGACGCAGTCGCCAGTGAATGGCCGGGCGTACGACCCGGCTGGATGGAAGTGATGCGCGTGGGCTGCGACCTGCTCGGGCGGCCAGCGAAGCGCTCGGGGATGCGATCGCTGCGACAACCCCGGCCTGGACCGGGGTTGCCGCGGTGTTGCGACTGGACAGGCTCCGATCAGGCGATCAGAACGTGATGCTCCAGCTGTCGATGCGGCCGGTGTCCTGCGCGGCGTTGTCGTTGGCGCGCAGCTTCCAGGCGCCGTTTAGGGCCTCGCTCGACAAGTTCAACGTGACGGTCTTGTTGATGTTGTCGGTGCTGCCGCCGGTGCGGTTGTGGATGTTGTAGAGCGTGCCGTCCGGCGCCACCAGATCGACCTTCAGGTCACCGCTGTAGGTGTGCACGATCGCCACCGTCACCGAGGCGTTGCTTGGCGCGTTGCCGCTGCGGCCGGACACCGTGATCGGGCTGTCCACCGTGGTGTTGTCGCCGATCGCGTAGTCGCCGGTGTTGCTGTAGGTCTGGGTGCCGCCACCGCCGGCGGTGTAGCTGCCAGTGAGGCTGAGCCCCGAGAACGCGCTGTAGCCCAGCAGCATCACGTGGTACGTGCCCGCCTGAGCGGTGGCGATGTTGCAGGTTTCGGCGTTGCTGCTGCCCTGCGAGCGGCAGTCATAGCTGCTCGTGGTCGGCGCCGAACCAAACTTCACGTACAAGTCGGCATCGCCGCTGCCGCTGCTGGTGACGAACTTGAGCGCGCTCGCCCCGGCCGGCACCACCAGCGTCCAGAACTGCTGACTGCTCGCCGCGCCCGACACACCAGTGACCGGTACACCATTGCTCAGCGATCCGCCGCCACCGCCGCCACCCACCGTGACCGACTGGGTCTTGGTGTTGCTGGCGTTGCCGTTGTCGGTGACCGTCAGGGTGACGGTGTAGGCACCCGCCGCCGCGTAGGTCTTGCTCGGATTGGTCGCGGTCGAGGTGGTGCCGTCGCCGAAGTTCCAGCTGCGCGAGGCGATCGAACCGTCGCTGTCGGTCGAGGTATCGGTGAACTGCACGGTCAGGCCGCTCGGGCTGGCGGTGAAGTTGGCCACCGGCGCATTGTTGCCACCGGTCGGGCAGTCGACGCCGACGGTGAGGAACGCCGCCTGGACATCGGCCACGTTGTAGCCATAGTCGGCGGTGGCCGTCTCGACGCCGCAGGCACCCTGGTTGAAGGTGCTGCTGGCCGTCCAGTAGTCCATGTTGGCCTTGGCGAAGACCTGGAACGCCTTCTTGGTATCCCAACCCGGCTTGGTCGCGATCAGGTAGAACGCCTTGTTGTAGATGCCAGACGAGTAGTGGACATCCACACTGTCGCTGTAGTTGCTGGTGTGGTCGATGGAACGGCCGTCCTGCGGCGGATTGGCCATGTAACGCAGGGAACCGCTGCCCTTGAAGATCTGCGCGCCGACCAGGAAGTCGTTGCTGCCGTTCATGAAGAACTCGGCCGCTTCGCCCGCCATGTCAGAGAACGCCTCGTTCATGCCGCCCGACTGGTTGTCGTAGATCAGGCCGGACTGCTGCTCGGTGAAACCGTGCGAGACCTCGTGAGCGGACACGTCGAGGCTGACCAGCGGGTAGAAGGTCGTGGCGCCGTCGCCGAAGGTCATCGCCGAGCCGTCCCAGAACGCGTTCTCGTAGCTGTTGCTGTAGTGCACGCGCATGCTCAACTGGAAGCTCAGTGGCGCGGTGTTCATGTACGCCTGGTACATGTTGAACACGACACCGCCGAAGTAATGCGCGTCGTTGAGCGGCGAATAAGCGCCGTTGATGGTCTTCACGGTGTTGCGCGGGCAGGTGTACGCGAACGCGGTGCTGCCGCTGGTGCCGTGGTTGAGGTTGACCGTCTTGACGTTGGCGTTGGTCATCGTGCAGTTGCTGCCGCTCTGCGCCACGTCGTTGAAACCGAAGTCGGTGCCGTACTCGTACTGCCCGGTCTTCTGGTTGCCGCCGGGGCCGGTACCGACCAGGGCGTGTTGCAGGTTGTCCCACTGCTTGAGCACCGTGCCGGTGTTGGCGTCGATAATCACCAATGGGCGCGCAGGCGCACCGCCACCGGCGGCATCGGCGAAGTACGAGACGACATAGGCCATATGGGCGCGCCCGGCGTCGTCGATGTAGATCATCTGGCGCGTGCTTTCATCGCGTGTGGCCATCGTGCCGGCACGGCTGCCGAGCCCGGCGCGCTTGGCGATCGACAAGGCCTGGGCCTGGGCCAGCCGCGGCGCCGTGGCCGGCAGTTCGGCGGCGAGGTCGTTGACCAGCTGCCCGAACAGCGCGCGCACGGTGCCGTTGGCATCCTCGCTGACCACCACCTGCTCGCCGAAGATCGGCACGTCGCGGAACGTCTGCTGGTAGCGGTAGTTGCGCACGCCGTTGCTGGAGCGGCGGCTCTTGAGTTCGGTCAGGCGCGACTCGGGCTCCATCGCCAGCAGTTCGGCATGGCGGTCGCGGGCGACGGTGGGCGTGCCGACGGCGGCGCTGGCGGCACGGTATTGCCGGTTGAGCTGGGCGACATCCTGCTGGTGCAGGTCGACGCGGGTCGCCGCTTGCGCGGGAACCAGCGTCACGGCGAGCGCCAGCGGCGACAGCGCCACCAGCAGTCGTGAACGGTGTTTGGAACTCTTCATGATTCAGTATCCCTACTAGGTTGGAAAAAACATCGCGTGATGGCGATGGCGCTTTTTCCCGGCGAGCAGAACTGCCATCGATGCACGCCCTGCCTGAGCAGGACACGATCGAAACCACCATCCCCCTGAGGGTCGCGAAGCCGGATGGCGACCCAAGCCGGCGAGCCCGAAACGTGGGTTTCACCGGCGTCCTTCATGGCCCTGGATCCGGGCCGTTGCATTCCAATCCGGGGACGACCGCCGTTGGCGCCGTCCCGATGCTGCGGTCCGTCAGCCTGGCTCTGGCGACGCGGCGCTGTCGCGTATCCCTGCGCGGCCCAATGCGGTCTTCGACGTCATCCTTGCTACCCCCGAGTGAGTCAGCCGCCCTGGCGGCGATTCGGCGCCGATCCCTCTGGCGCCGGACGAAGCTAGACGAGGGAGAAAGCTCACAACAAGCGGAAAACCAACGATTCCAAGCCAATATTTGTGACGAAAGTCATGAAACTGGGCGGTAAACGGTTTCATCCGTAACAATACCCTGGCGTGCTCACAGCCGCCGGGAGGACTGGATGGTCATCATCCGGTCGACCTCGATGTAGTCGACTTCCGGGTCGGCGGCGAACTGCCGCATCAGGCACCCGGCCTGCTCGCGGTCGAGCGGATGGGTGGTCCGGATCACGTCGGCCTCAACCGCCAGGCGGCGCTGCCAGATCACTTTCACGCCGGGCTGCTGCGCATCACCGGCCGCGTCGGCACCGTCCAGGCCGGTAGCGGCCACGGTTGCGTCAACCCGCGCCGGCACGGCAGCCGGGTCGTTCGCGGGTGCGCTGCCTGCTCGGTATTTGACGATGAACTGCTGGTACGGCCCGTGCTCGGGCAAGGCGCCGACCCGCGCCAAGGGCGGCTCAGCAGCCGCCATGCCGCACCCCAACAGCGCCATCCAGACGACGGCATGGAAAACGCCGATGCAACGTGCCGGCATGCGCGTCCTCCTGCGAGGGTGATGTGGCCATGGAGTTCGTCCTCGGTGGTCGCCGCTGCACGACGATGAAGCGGCACACCGCGCTTGAGACGGGCCGGCACGGTGGAAGCCAGGCACGGGCCGCGACATGCGAGCCAGGTGCCCTGCGTGTGCGTCGTTGCCGGACGGAAGCCACCCCCGGTCTTGCCGGGGGTGGCGGTGCTACGGGTTCCGCTGGATCAGAACGTGACGCTCCAGCTGTTGATGTAGCCGGTATCGCCCGCCGCGTTGTCGTTGACGCGCAACTTCCAGCTGCCGTTGAGCGGTTCGCTGGAGAGGTTCAGCGCCACGGTCTTGACCACGTTGTCGGCGCTGCCGCCGGTGCGGTTGTGGAGGTTGTAGAGGCTGCCGTCGGGCGCGACCAGGTCCACCTTCAGGTCGCCCTGGTAGGTGTGCACGATGTTGACCGACACCGACGCATTGCTCGGGGCGTTGCCGCTGCGACCGGACACCGCAATCGGGCTGTCGACCGTGACGTTGTCGCCGACTGCATAGTCGGTGGCATTGCTGTAGGTCTGCGTGCCGCCACCACCACCACCGCCGGTGCTGTAGCTGCCGGTCAGGCTGACGCCGGAGATCGCGTTGTAGGCCTTGACCAGCACGTGGTAGGTGCCGGCCTGCGCGGTGGCGATGCTGCAGGTCTCGGCACTGGTGCTGCCTTCCGACTTGCAGTCGTTGCTGGTGGCGGTCGGTGCGCTGCCGAACTTCACGAACAGGTCGGCATCTCCGCTGCCGCCGGCGGTGACGAACTTCAGGCTGGTGGCGCCCGCGGGCACGACCAGGGTGAAGCGCAGCTCGGTGCCGGTGGCACCCGACAGGCCGGTCTTGGCGACGCCGTTGGCCAGCTCGGTACTGCCGCCGCCCCCGCCGCCGTTGGCCGCGTCGACCGCCGCCTTGGCGTCGACGATGCCGGCGCCGATGGTCTGCGACGGCGTCACCGGGAAGGCACGCGCGGTGCTCTTGATCAGGCTTTCGATCTGCGCCGGTGTCTTGGGCGTGGTCGCATGCGCCTGGATCAGTGCCACCACGCCGGCGACGTGCGGGGTCGCCATCGAGGTGCCGTTGTAGGACGCGTAGGTCTCGCTGCCGGGGGTGGTGGTGCCGGCGTTGAGCGTGGACAGGATGTTCGAGCCCGGTGCGGCGATGTCGATCAAGGCGCCGTAGTTGGAGAAGCTCGAACGCGCGCCGGTGCTGGTGATCGACGCCACCGCGATGACGTTGTTGCAGTTGGCCGGTGACGCGTTCGACACGTTGGTGTTGTCGTTGCCGGCGGCGATGACCAGGGTGGTGCCACGGCCGACGGCGCCGTTGATCGCAGTCTGGGTGGTGGTGCCGCAGGCGCCGCTGCCGCCGAGGCTGAGGTTGATGACCTCGGCCGGGTTGGCATTGGCCGGCACGCCGCTGACGGTACCGCCGGAGGCCCAGATGATGGCGTCGGCGATGTCGGAGTCGTAGCCGCCGCAGGTGCCGAGCACGCGCACCGGCACGATCTTGGCACCGTGCGCGGTGCCGGCCACGCCCTTGGCGTTGTTGGTCACCGCGGCAATCGTGCCGGCGACGTGGGTGCCGTGCCAGCTCGAGTTCTGCGCCGCATGCGTGCCACCGCACTGGTTGGCGGTGATCCAGTCGCCCGGATCGCTCGGGTCGGCGTCACGGCCGTTGCCGTCGTTGGACACGCTGGTGTCGATGATGAAGTCGTAACCGGGCAGGACGTTGGCGTTGAGGTCACTGTGGTTGGTGATGCCGGTGTCGAGCACCGCGACCACCGCGCCGCTGCCGGTGGTGACGTCCCAGGCCTCGTTGGCGCGGATGCCGGCGTCGGCGTCCTGGTAGCCCCACTGCTGGCTGTAGCTGGTGTCGTTGGGGGTCAGCAGCGGCTTGTTGAGCTTGTCGACCTCGACGTAGTCGACGTCCGGGCCGGCCGCGATCTGGCGCATCAGCGTCTCCGCCTCGGCCCGGTCGAGCTTGCGCGAGGCACGGACCACGTCGGCGCCCGTGGCGGTACGGCGCAGGTGCTGGAGCCCCGGCGCCTTGCCGGCACCCAGGCTGGCGGTTGCGGCCGAGCTCAGCGAGCGCTGCAGCGTGGCCGCGTTGCTCCGGCTGGCGCTGCCGTCCTTGTACTTGACGATGAAGCGATCGTGGCTGGTGCCGGCCTCCAGGCCGGACAGGTTGATGCGGGCCTGCTGGGCGAAGGCCGGCACGGCGAGCGTGGAAGACAACGCGACCACGGTGGCCGTGGCGAGTGCATGCATGCGGAGACGACGCTGACAACGAACGGACATCTGTGAAACCCCCGAAATGAAACCGCGTGATGGATGACCACCCGAGGCCACGTCGCGGGGTACCGGTGCGCAGTCACCGAGCGGCGCTGCGACCAGCCCGCCGCCGTGGCGACCGGATGAGGCGAACGGACATCACCGGAGCCGCAGCCGTGCTGCGGCCAGCCCCGTCACGACGGACATGCGCCTGCGACCGGTCTGCGACGTGGGAGAGAGAGGGATGACACGTCGCAGCCGGGCGCAAGCGGGTTCCTGCGCGCCGGGTAATGCGCCTCCGAACGGCCCGGCGCCGCGGCGGAGTCGGCAGCGGCCCCCTCCGCTTCCAACCTCCCGCAACGCGGGGACACCGGCCGCCCCCTACCGCCAACCGACACAGCCAAAGCGGCAAAGCCGCACAGTGCGACGCTGGTCACGAATTCGCACCTGCTGGAAAGGCAAGCAACAGGCACGCGCTGCCGGCGCGGATCGGGCGCGCGATGAGGATTTGCCAGGAGACAAGGCGGGCCGGGCCCGCCGGACGGCCACCGCCGTCAGAGCATGCCGGTTTCGAGCCGGGCCGCCTCGGACATCATGGTGCGGTTCCACGGCGGGTCGAACACCAGCTCGACATCGGCCTCGGCCACGGTCGGGATCATCTCGAGCTTGTCGCGCACGTCCGACACCAGGATGTCGCCCATGCCGCAGGCGGGCGCGGTCAGGGTCATGCGGACCTCGACCCGGCGCTGCCCGGACTGCTCGGGATGCGGCCTGATCTGGGCCTCGTAGACCAGGCCCAGATCGACCACGTTGATCGGGATCTCGGGGTCGAAGCAGGTGCGCAGCTGCCGCCACACCAGTTGCTCGACCGCCTCATCGTCGGCGCCGGCGGGCAGCTCCAGCGGCTCCGGCGGCTCCTTGCCGATCGCGTCGGCGTCCTTGCCGGCAATGCGGAACAGGTTGCCTTCGACGAACACGGTGTAACTGCCACCGAGCGCCTGGGTGATGTAGCCGACGCTGCCCGCGGGCAACGTCACCTGCTCGCCCTGCGGCACGAGGACGACGGCGCAATCGCGCTCGAAACGGACGGGTTCGCTGCTGCGGGAATACATGCCGGAAAGATTGGGGTGCCGTACGCCGGCACAAGGTCGCTCATTCTACCGGTGCGCCACCGCGCAAGGGCGGCGGCTATGCTGTGCGGCTTGAGCTGCCCGATGAGCCTTCGATGACCCCACCTGCCCCGTCTGCCCGCCGCGCCTCGTGGCTCTCGTGGTTGTTGCTGTTGCTGGGTGCGTGCGGGTTCGCCGCGGTGTGGGTGCTGCTGAGCCTGTACACCGGCCGCCAGCACAGTTGGATGGCGGTGCTGGGCGCGCTCGACATCGCCTGGATGCTGCGCCTGGGCGGCTGGCGGCCGGGACCGCGCCGGCGGGCGCTGGGCGTGCTTGCGACCGCGGCGATCGTCGCCCTGGCCAACTGGTGGATCACCGCGTCGCAGCTCGGCGCCACGCTGGGGCTGGACCCGTGGACCTCGGCACTGCGGCTGGGCCGGCACCACGCCTGGATGCTGATCCAGCTCGCCAACGGCGCCGCCGACCTGGCCTGGATCGTGGCCGGCCTGATCGTCGCGGCCTGGCTCTCGCGCTGAGCCTCAGCCTTCCTGCAGGCAGATCTCGAACAGCTTCATCGCCTCGTTGATCTCGGCCACCGACAGGCCGCCGTAGCCGAGCAGCAGGCCGGCGCGGTCGGGCGGATCGAGGTAGTACGGTGCGATCGGGTACAAGCCCAGGCCTAGGCTGCGGGCACGCGCGATGAACGCTTCGCCCTCGGCCGCAGAACGGTTCTTCAGCCACACCACCAGGTGCATGCCAGCGTGCGAGTCGGCGACCTCCAGGCGATCGCCGTGGGCACGCAGCGCCGCCAGCAGCGCGGCGCGGCGTTCCTTCAAGGTCTTGCTGGTGCGGGCGAGGTGACGCTCGAAACCGCCGTCGACGATGAACCGAGCCAGCGCCGCCTGCTCGATGCCGGCCGAGCCGAAGTCGTCCTGCCACTTGGCGTTGACGTAATCGCCGCGCAGCCCGGCCGGCACCACCAGGTAGCCGAGCCGCAGCGACGGGAACATCACCTTGGAGAACGTGCCGACGTAGATCACCCGCCCGTGCTCGTCGAGCGAGCGCAATGCCGCCAGCGGCCGCGCGTCGTAGCGGAACTCGCCGTCGTAGTCGTCCTCGAGGATCCAGCTGCGGTGTTGCCGTGCGTAGTCGAGCAGGGCCAGCCGGCGCGGCAACGACAGCACCGCGCCACTGGGAAACTGGTGCGACGGCGTCACGCAGATCAGCTTGGGTGCGCGCTCGGGCAAGGCCTCGCAGCACAGGCCGTTGTCATCGACTGCCAGTGTGCGCACCCGCGCACCGTGGATCTGCAACGTCTCGCGCATCGCCGCGTAGTGCGGCTCCTCCAGCAGCACCTCGTCACCGGGGTCGAGCAGCACGCGCGCGGTCAGCGCCACCGCCTGCTGGGTGCCGTCGACGATCACCACGTCGTCCGGTACCGCCTGCACGCCACGGCGCCGGCCGAGGTAGTCGCAGACCGCCTCGCGCAGCGCCGGCAATCCCTGTGTCTTCGGGTAGTTGGGCGCGGTGTAGGCGGCGGCGTGGGCGAGCTCGCGCGCCCAGGCGCTGGTCAGCGCCGGATTGGTCAACGGCACGCCGTACTGGAAGGCATGACGCACGCCGGGAATGCGCATGCCGGGGATGCGCAGGTGGTCGTGGTAACGGCGGCCGCGGCGGGCAAACTCGGACTGCGGCTCCAGCACCGGCTCGGCGTCGGCGGCCGGGCGCACCACCTGCAACGGCGGGGTGACATAACTGCCCGAGCCGACGCGGCCGTCGACGAACCCCTCGGCACGCAGCTGCTCGTAAGCGGCCAGCACGGTGTTGCGCGACACTCCAAGCTCGCGCGCCAGCAGCCGCGTCGCCGGCAGGCGCGCGCCCTGGTGGACGCGGCCGGCAAACACCGCTGTCTTCAACGCCCGCGTCAGCTGCGCATGCAGCGGACCGCGTCCATCCAGTTGCAGGTGCATCTGCATGTGCGAGCCCTCGAACCGGTGGTCGCCGATTGGCCCCATTCAAGCCCAGCGGATTGGACCTTGCCAGTGCCAATTCCAATCGGCTTCATCAGTGCCATTCCGCGGCGGCCTCCCAGGAGTTCGGCATGAAAGCGATCGGCAGCCCCAGCCTCGACGCTTCGACCCGCACCCCGGCTGTCGGCACGCGCAACACCCGCTCCGGACTTGCGTCCGCCTGGTCCTGGATCGTGCTCGGCGGCCTGATCGTCGGTACGCTCGACCTGGTGTTCGCGATGAGCTTCTGGGCACTGCGCGACGTGGCGCCGATCCGCGTCGTCCAGGGCGTGGCCGCCTGGGTGCTGGGGCGCGACGACGCCCGCGCCGGCGGCTGGACGACGGCCCTGCTCGGTGCCGGACTGCACTACTACCTGATGACCGCGATCGTCGCCGTCTCCCACTTCGCCAGCCAGCACCACACCAGGCTGCTGCGCCACCCGCTGCGCTACGGCGCGCTCTATGGCGCGGCGTGCTTCGTGCTGGTCCACGTGATCGTGGTGCCGCTGTACTCGGCCGCGCCGCCGCGGACGATCCAGTTCGACTGGTACGGCGCCTGCTTCGCGGCGCATGTGGTGCTGGTCGGCATTCCCTGCGGCTTGCTGGCGCGCTACTGGCACACGCGCGGCTGAGCGGCGCGCCCTGCTCGCCTCACGCTTTCCTGAACGGGAAACGGACGCTGCCGTAACAAACCCCGGCGCATGCTGCCGCCGTCTGCGGTGCTCGTCTCTCTCTCCCCAGCAAGGTCGATAGCCCGTTCCATCGGCTCGAAATCACGGGACGGCTCACCTCCGTCCGCAGGCATGCCCGGGACCGCGTTCCCGGGCAATTTTTGTCGGCACTGTAATGGCGCTTTGATTAGGCGCTTTTATCAGATGCTCCACCGGCAATTGGCTCCCTCGAAGCCGGCCGGATTGGCTCTCCAGCATCCCCGCAAGGCCCGCTACGGTTGGGACCAATGCGGTTGCTGCGAGACCTGCCCATGGCCCTGCGCTATCACGTCGTCCGCTTCGCCGAGCACCTCGACCTGGCCGCCCTGCCGATCGACGGCCTGCACCTGCTGCACGGCTCCGGGCGCGGCGTGCAGGTGCAGCAGCCCGCCGGTTGGTTGTCGCTGTGGCTGCCGTTGACCGGCGCCCTGCATCTGGAGACCCCGGGCAGCGCCTGGACCCTGGAATCCGGACACGCCCAGCTCTGGCGTGAAGGCCGCCTGCGCTGCAGCTCGCACCTGCCGTGCTGGTGGCTGGCACTGGCCGGACCCGTCGCCGCCTGGAGCCATTGCCTGCAGACCCTGCCGGGCCACAGCGACAGCGAACTGTTCCCCTGGGAAGGCCCCGCCCCGCGTGCAGTGCGCCACCTGCTGGTCTGGCTGGCACGACAGGCGCGACGCGACGGCGCCGACAACAGCTTGATCGCCCCACGGCTGCAGGCGCTGTGCGCCGCGCTGCTCGACCAGCAGCAGGAACTGCATGCGCGTCTACCACGCTGCAGCGGCCGCACCCTGCGCAGGCGCCAGCAGACCATGCTGCGCTTGTTGCGCGTCCAGCACCTGGTGCGCCGCGATGCCGACAGCCGCCTCGACCTGGCGCGGCTGGCCCGCAGCGCCAGCTATTCGCCCTGTCATCTGATCCGCATCTACCGCGACGTGTTCGACGAAACGCCGTCGGAGTACGCCGCGCGGCTGCGCACCGACCGCGCCTGGCGCATGGTCCGCGACACCGCGATGCCGGTCTGCGAAATCACCGAAGCGCTCGGCTTCGAAAGCCAGAGCGCTTTCTGCCGCGCGTTCAAGCAGTGCTTCGGCCTGACCGCGACCCAGGCGCGTCGGTTGGACCACTACGCCGCGCATGCGGCCTGAGCCGCGCAACAAACCGGCACCGGCCGGATGTGGCAACACGCCTTGATCACGCCTTGGAGCGAATCGATGCAACCGATCCACCGCAATCGCCTGCGCTCGCCGGGTCTGCTCTCACCAGGCATGGTCTCGCCGACACTCTGGCTGCTGACCGCCGGCCTGGTCGCCGCCACGCTCGACATCCTCTACGCCACCGGCTTCTGGGCGTTGCGCGGCGTGGACCCTACGCGCGTGTGGCAAAGCATCGCCGCCGGCCTGCTGGGCAAGGCCAGTTTCAGCGGTGGCGCCGACACCGCCACCTTGGGGCTGGCCCTGCATTACCTCATCGCCCTCGCCATGGCGGCCGCGTATTTCATCGCCGCGCGTCGGCTGCCGAAGCTATGGCAGCAGCCGTGGCGCTACGGCGCGCTGTACGGCCTGCTGCTGTACGCGGTGATGAACCTGATCGTGGTGCCGCTGTCGGCCGCGCCGGGCGGCGGCGCGAAACCAATGCTCTGGGTCGTGCTGAGCCTGCTCGCACACGTGCTGCTGGTCGGACTGCCGATCGCCTGGTGCGCGCGGCGCGCGTATGGTCTGTCCGCCCCGCTCAGTGCCCGCCGCCGTCCAGTGCCTTCAGTTCGCTGACCAGCGCGCTGGCCATCTCGGCGCCGTCGCCGTACAGCATGCGCGTGTTGTCCTGGTAGAACAGCGCATTCTCGATGCCGGCAAACCCGGTGCCCTTGCCGCGCTTGATGACGATGGTGTTCTTCGAGTTGGCCACATCGAGGATCGGCATGCCGTAGATCGGCGAGGCCGGGTCGGTCTTGGCCACCGGATTGACCACGTCGTTGGCACCGATCACCAGCGACACGTCGGCGTTGGGGAACTCCGGGTTGATGTCGTCCATGTCGACGATCAGGTCGTAGGGCACGCCGGCTTCGGCCAGCAGCACGTTCATGTGGCCGGGCATGCGCCCGGCGACCGGATGGATCGCGAACTTCACCTTGACCCCGCGCTCGATCAGCTTCTGCGTCAGCTCCCAGATCTTGTGCTGCGCCTGCGCCACGGCCATGCCGTAGCCGGGCACGATCACCACGCGTTCGGCGTAGGCCATCATCGCGGCGACGTCACCGGCCTCGATGGGCTTTTGCGCGCCGCTGATTTCCTGCGCCTGGCCGCCGCCACCGAAGTTGGAGAACAGCACGTTGCGGATCGGCCGGTTCATCGCCTTGGCCATCAACCGCGTCAGCAGCATGCCCGCGGCACCGACCATGGTGCCGGCGATGATCAGCGCCTCGTTGCCAAGCACGTAACCCTCGAATGCCACCGCCAGACCGGTCAGCGCGTTGTACAGCGAGATCACCACGGGCATGTCGGCGCCGCCGATCGGCAACGTCATCAGCACGCCCAGCGCGAGCGCCAGCACGAAGAAGGCAATGACCGCCGGCACGCTCAGCGTATGCACGACGATGCCACCGAGCACCAGCACCGCCACGAACACCGCCAGGTTGAACAACTGCTGGCCCGGGAACACCACGCGCTTGTCGAGGCGGCCGTCGAGTTTGGCCCAGGCGATCACCGAGCCCGACAGCGACACCGCACCGATCGCCGCGCCCAGCACCGCCAGTACCGAGGCGATCATCGACGGGGCCTGGCCGGCGCCGGAGAAGCGCAACAGCTCGACCGCGCCGATCGCCGCGGCCGAGCCGCC
Organism: Lysobacter cavernae; assembly: GCF_042648505.1. NCBI lineage: Bacteria > Pseudomonadati > Pseudomonadota > Gammaproteobacteria > Lysobacterales > Lysobacteraceae > Lysobacter > Lysobacter cavernae. The sequence goes on along the minus strand of NZ_JBHRXK010000007.1, from coordinate 56,642 downwards.
GCCCATGCCGTTGTACAGCGCGACCATCTGCGGCATGTCGGTGATCGCGACCTTCTTGCCCGACACCCACGCCAGCACGGTGCCGATCACCAGCGCGGTGACGATCAGGCCGAGGTTGTGCAGCCCCGGCAACAGAAACGTGGCGACGGTGGCGATGACCATGCCCCAGCCGGCCCACTGGATGCCGCTGCGCGCCGTCACCGGCGAGGCCATGCGCTGCAGGCCCAGCAGGAACAACGTCGCGGCAACGAAATAACTGGCGGCGGCGACCCCACCGAGCAGACTCATGCCGGGTCTCCGTTCCGGGCCGGCGCGGCGGGCTTCCTGCTGGACTTGAACATCTCCAGCATGCGCTCGGTGACCACGTAGCCGCCGGCGGCATTGCCGGCACCCAGCAGCACCGCGACGAAGCCGATGACCTTCTCCAGCGTGGTGTCGGCATGACCGAGCACGACCATCGCGCCGATTAGCACGATGCCGTGGATGAAGTTGGAGCCGGACATCAGCGGCGTGTGCAGGATCACCGGCACCCGCGAGATGATCACGTGGCCGGCGATGGCCGCCAGCATGAAGATGTAGAGCATCGTAGAAGCGTGCGCCACCAACCCGTCGCCCATCATCCGTTCCCCATCGCGATGTCCTCGGCATCATAACCGCCCCTGAATCGGGCGCCAGCGCTGTCAACCGGTGCCTGGCCCGGGCGTTGTCATGTCACACAAGGTCGATCACCGGCCGGCCACGAGGAGCACCCATGAAGCCGATCATCCGCCTGGCCGCTGCCCTGCTGTGCGCTGCAGTCGCCGCTCCCGCGATGGCCAGCTATTCCGGCGACCGTGTCGAATACCGGATGGATCGCCACGGAGAACGGATCGAACGACGACTCGACCAGCGCGGCGAACACATCGAGGCCCGCAGCGACCGCCGGGGCGAGCACATGCAGGCCCGGCTCGACAGGCGCGGCGACCTCGCCGAAGCCCGCGGGGAACGGTGCGGCGAACGCTTCGACCGCCGCTGGGGCCGCCGGCATTAAGGCCGCCACCGTATGCTGCGACGCGTGAACCACGATGTCGACGACGAGCTGCTGGCCGCCTCCACGGCTGATGCCCACGCACGTGCCGCCTCGACCGAGGTGGCGCCGCGGCTGCCTGCGTCACTGGAGGAGTTCCTGGCCAGCCTCGGCACCCGCGCATTCCGCTTCGCCGAACTCGGCCTGCGCCAGCGCGACGACGCACTCGACGCGGTACAGGACGCGATGATGAAGATGCTGGCCTACCGCGAGCGCCCGGCAGCGGAATGGACGCCGCTGTTCTGGAGCATCCTGCGCAGCCGCATTATCGACTTGCAACGCCGGCGCACGTTCCGCCTGCGTTGGTTGCAGCCGACGCCGGATCGTGACGACAGCACGCTGGACTGGGCCGCCGACGGTCCCGATCCGGCCCGTGTCTTTGATGGCCGCGAGGCCTACGGAAAACTCGCCGGCGCGCTGGCCACGCTGCCGCGCCGGCAGCGCGAGGCCTTCAGCCTGCGCATCCTGGAAGAACTCGACGTCGCCACGACCGCGCGGGCGATGGGCTGCAGCGAAGGCGCGGTGAAAACCCATCTGTCGCGCGCGCGTGAGGCGCTGCAGCGGCAACTGGAGGATTGGCGATGAACATGCACGACAACGACAACCACGATCGGGACCAGGCCTTCGACCAGGCCATGCGCCGCCTGCATGCGCAAGCCGTCGAACAGGTTTCCCCTGCCACGCGCGCGCGCCTGCGCGCCGCCCGCCACGTCGGCGCCGAGGCTGCACGCGCACCGCGCCGCGGCTTCGGCTGGGTGCTGGCCAGCGGCTGCGCGGCGGTGTTCGCGCTGGCGATCGCGATGCAGCTGCAGCCGCGACCGGCATCCACGCCGGCAACGGCATCGTTCGCCACAACCAGCACGCCCGACACCGGCACGCTGTACGAGGTCGGCACCGCCGTCGCCGCACTCGACGAGAACCCCGACCTCTACCTGTGGCTGGCGTCCAATGACGACGCTATGCCGGCCACCATGGAGCAATGACCATGCGCATCACCCCAACCCGCTCGCTCCTCCACGCCGCGCCCCACGCGTTGATGCTTGCGTTTGTCCCATTCGTGTTGCTGCTGGCGACGGCACCGAGCTTTGCCGCCGACCCGGTCACACCCGCCTTGCCAGGCTGGGACCAGCTCGCTCCAGCGCAACGCGAACTGCTGATCGCACCGATACGCGAACGCTGGAACAGCCAGCCGGAAGACCGCCAGCGCATGCTCGACCACGCCAAGCGCTGGCAGCAGATGACACCGGAACAACGCCAACGCGCCCGCCACGGCATGAAGCGCTGGGAACACATGGACCCGGAACAGCGCGAACAGATGCGCGCGTTGTTCGCCAAGATGCGCACGCTCGACGAGCCGGGCCGCAAGGCACTGAAGGCGCAGTGGCGGGCGATGACGCCGGAGCAGCGCGCCGCTTGGGTCAAGGCCAATCCGGCACCACGCGGGGAGCCTGGGACGCCGTTGAATTAAGCGGACCTTGGAAACGACGGCTCATCAAACAGAGCCAGCTTCACTTGCGTGGACTGCGAGGCAGGACGCAAATGACATTGCGCCGGATCGCCTATCAGCAAAGCCGACATGGCGCATTACACCTTTTGCTAATGCGCTCTCCAGACTACCGCGAAGCGGCTTCGGATTGAATGAATTGTGGCCGCGCCAGCCACAGTGCAAAACCGCCAAGAATAAGGATAAGGGGCCAAATGATCAGGGTGCTGACGAGCGCGCCCCAAAACACGACCGTGAGCTGCCAGGTAGATGAAGCCTTATGGCCCGGAAGTGCGAGGAGGAGTCGCGGGGTCACACCGCGCAGCTCGGGCGCGATCGCTCCAAGCACTTCAGCCTTGAATAGGTAGGTGCCCACAGGCACTTTCGGGGACGCTATGTGCATATAAACGGAGTCTTGCGACCAGCCGGACACCTGCAAGTTTTTCTCGACTCCAGAGGCTATTACGCGACCACTTCGCACATCCGTGAGCGACCAGCTGACCGGAATGACCGTATCTCCGACTGGCCAATGACGCTTGAAATAACCTCGGCCATACAGGTAGTCACGAATATCCTCGCCTTCCCATCGGCGTACAAAAGAAAAGGACAGCTCATAAGGCTCACGGAGCGGCACATGGACAGTGCAAGCAACCGTAGTGGGAGAGCCGAGAGGAACAGGTTCGTCGATAAGCGTTCGGGTCAGCCATTTGCTCCATGGCCAGAACAGCAGCTGACTCACCAGCAACAAGCCGATCGCTATGAACACGACACCGAAACGGCTTCGACTTGAATGAATTGTTAGCCGCATTGTTACTTAGTTGACTTCTTCAAGCTTTCCATCGCGCATCGACAGCCTGGTAATTTGCTCGAAGCGCCCCCCTTGTCTTCATACATGCTTCTATCAGGGCAAAAGGCGGGCCATCTGTTTTGGCATCTGACATATACCAGCATGAATCAGTGTAGGAGCGCTCGTCGCGACGCGGATCAAAGTCGTCAAAATTGTCCATGACCGTTCTCTTAAGACTAACTAGGCGTTAATCGTCCGCTCCGGCCACACCGTCCTGGCCAGCAACTCGTCATCCCAGTCGAACGACAACGCACCGGCCTCGACTGCCTTCTCGTCGAGAAACAAATTGACGAAGTTCAGCACATTGCGTGCGTACATCTCGCTGGCGTGCACCGCACCTTGACTGGCAAGGTTGAGTGGGCCGGCGACGGTGACGCCGCCGCTGTCAATGGTTTCGCCCGGCTGGGTCAGTTCGCAGTTGCCACCGGTTTCGGCGGCGAGGTCGACGATCACGCTGCCGGGTTTCATGCCGGCGACCATCGCCGCGCTGATGATCTTCGGCGCCGGACGGCCCGGCACCGCGGCGGTGCAGACGATCACATCGATGCTCTTCAGGTGCTCGCCGAGCCGGCGTTGCTGCTCGGCGCGCTCCTCGTCGGTGAGTGCACGGGCATAGCCGCCCTCGCCGGCGGCGCTGACGCCGAGATCGAGAAAGCGGCCACCAAGCGACTCAATCTGCTCGCGTGTCTCCGGACGTACGTCGAAGCCTTCGACCTGCGCGCCCAGGCGCTTGGCGGTGGCGATCGCCTGCAGGCCAGCGACACCGGCGCCGACGATCAGCACCTTCGACGGCCGGATCGTGCCGGCGGCGGTGGTCAGCATCGGGAAGAAGCGCGGCGCCAGTTGCGCGGCGATCAGCACCGCCTTGTAGCCGGCCATGCCGGCCTGCGAGCTGAGCACGTCCATCGCCTGCGCGCGCGTGGTGCGCGGCAGGCGCTCCAACGGAAACGCGATCAGCTTGCGTTGCGCGATCGCCTCGCCGCGCGCGGCGTCGGCCTGCGGCGCGAGCAGACCGACGAGGGCGGTGCCTTCGCGCAAGCCCGATAGCGTCGTGGACGGTGGCGGCTGCACGCACAGCACCAGGTCGGCGCCATCCAGCGCCGTGGCGGCATCATCGGCCAGTTCGGCACCGGCCTGCGCGTAGGCGTCGTCGCTGAAACTGGCGCCGTGGCCGGCGCCGCGCTGCACGCGGATGCGCGCGCCGCGCGCGGTCAGCTTCTTGCAGGTTTCCGGAGTGAGGGCGACGCGGCGTTCGCCGGTCGCGGTTTCGCTTGCAATGCCTATCGTGATGCCCGCCATGCGCCGCTCCCCGCCCGATTGCAGGCATCGTAGCGGAAGCCGCGGCGCCGGTGCGCGGACCGGCGGACGATCCCGTCAGCGCGCGCCGACGGCGCGATCGAGGTGGCGCCGTACCTGGCGCATTGCCTCATCGAATGCGGTGCGTTCGGCACCGACCGTCAACCGCCCCTCACCGGCAAGCGCAGCCAGTTCCTCGGCCGATGCGATCAGCACACGCAGGCCACGTCGGTTGACCAGCAGCATGCGCGAGGTCAACGGGCTGATCCAGGCGATCTTGGCCGCGGCGGCTTCGCCGTTGGCATCGGTGAGGCGCACCCAGTCGCCGATCTCGAGGTTGCGCATGCGCTCGGCGAGGATCGGATCGTGGGCGATGGTGTCGGTGCCGCCGACCAGCCACAGCGTGCGCTCGCTGCTGCCGCCGTCGTCCTCGGGCATCGGCAGCGGCGAGGCCGGGCGGGCGCGGCGCGGCGTATCCGGCGTCGCCAGCGCGCGCACCAGTCCGGCCATGCCGTGCTGCGCGGCGCTGTCGTCGAGGCCGGAGCTGGCCAGGCACTGCACGATCACCGGTTGCAGAGCGAGCAACTGATCGGCGAGCTCATGGCCACGGTGTTCGGCGGCCAGACGGTCGGCCATCACCAGCGCGTCGCCGAGGGCCAGGGCTTCGGCGTGGCGACGCGCATCGACGCCTTCGCGCAGCAGCGTCTGCACCAGATGATGGCGCCACGGCATCGCCAGGAAGTCAGCCACGGCCTGGGTCAGCGGCGGCTCATCCAGCCGTTCCTGCAGGGCGCCATCGGCCTGGGCGCGCGCGGCGCCGAGGCGCTCGCGGCCGTAGGCGGCCTTGGCGGCACGCTGCTCCTGCAGCTCGATGCGGCGGCGCTGCTGCGCCAGCAACGCGTCGAGTTCGGCATGGGCCATCTCGAACACCGCCAGGTCCTCGTTGTACTCGGCGACGATGCGCTGCGAGATCTCGGTGGCGCGGTCGAGCAGCTCGCGGTCCTGCGGCGTCTCGGCGTCGTTGCCCTCGCAGGCTTCGGTGATCGCGTCGAGCAGGCGCCGCGCCGGATGCTCGCGCTTCACGAACACGCCGGTATCGGTCAGCGCCACCTTGACGTAAGGCAGCACCAGCCGCGCGTACAGCCGACGCGCACGGTCGAGCAAGGCGTTGTTGCGGAACAGCGAGTCGAACAGCAGCGCGACCAGGTCGATCGCGTCCTCTTCCTCGGGGCTGAAGCAGGTCTGGTCGGGATTCAATCCAAGCCGACGCGCGCCGTCGTGGAGGTGGTCACGAATGGTCTCGCCGAGCCGGCCGGAGACCGCCAAGGCACGCGCGAACGCATCCGGTGGATCGGCCTGCAGCAGCGAGGCGACACTGACCACTTCGTCGACGCGCAATTCGCGGCGCGGGGCCAGGGACCGTTGTGGCGCCAATGCGCCGGGGGTGGAATCGGACTTGGGCATTCCTTCGCGCCAGGCGTGCAATTGACCGCGCAGCTCGGCCAGCTCCTTGGCCATGGCCATGATGTCGTCGTGCGAGACACGCGCCTGCGTGGCCTGGCTGGCGTAGCCACCGCCGGCAGAAGGCGCGAACGATGCGCCGACGCCGCCCCCTGAGCCATAACCGCCGCCGTGGCCGCCAAAGCCGGGGTCAGCGAAACCGGCGCCGTAACCGTGCGGCCGCGACTCCTCGTGGGCCGGTGACGGCGCACGCGTCGCCGCAATGGCGCCGCCGTAGCCGGCCGAGGCCAACAGGTTGTTGATTCGGGCGTACAGGTCGCCCAGCAACCGCGCCAGCTCCTGCTCGTAGTGGCGGAACATGCGCCCGCGCAGCGCGTCCGGGATCTGCGCCTCGATGAACGTCTGGATGAACGCCGCCACCAGCCGTTCCGGGCCGATCGGGTTGGCGCCCAGGGGCAGCTTCAGTGCATCGGCCAGGCCCTGCATGCGGGTCTGCAAGGTGTCGAGCGGGCGCGCATAGCGCGAACCGAGCGCTTCGGTCAGGCGCTCGCCGGCCAGGTCGAGTTCGAGCTGGTGCTCGTCGACCAGGCGCAGCGTCACGTCGCCGCCGCTGCGGATGCGCAGCGCGCGGAAGTCGTCGAACCCCTGCGCCACCTGCTGCCGGTAGCGCATGACATGCGCCGCCTGCTGCTGGCGCAGCACCCACAGCGCCGCCTGCTCTTCGTAATAATTCTGCTTGCCATCGCTCTTGAGCGATGCAACCTTCAGGGCATCCTCGATCGGCCCGTACAGCGTGCCCGGCAGGCCGCCAAGCACTTCCAGGGCCTGACGCTTGATTTCCTCGAGCACGCGCAAGGGATCAGTACGCGTGGCATGAGCGACGGCGCCGTGCAGATGAGCAGACACTGCGAGTTCCCCAAGGTTGCGTGGATCGAACCTGCCACTCCCCGGCAGTTCACTGCGGCATAGTGGCAAGATACGACCCCGCGCTGCACGGCTTTTTTGGACTTTTGTGACTGATGTCCCGAAACACCTCTGACCCGCTTCCAGATTCCGACCTCGCCCTGGCCGCCCTCGACGCGCGGCGCTCGGTCCCGCCCAAGCAACTGGGCGAGCCCGGCCCGGACGAGGCTACCCTGCTGCGCCTGCTGCGCTCGGCAGTGCGCGTGCCCGACCACGGCAAGCGCGTGCCGTTCCGCTTCCTGAGCTTCCGCGGCGACGCCCGCCACGCCTTTGGCGAACGCCTGGCCGCGCGCAGCCTGCAGCGCGACCCCAACGCCAGCGAGGCGGTGATCGAGAAGGACCGTTCGCGCTTCTCGCACGCGCCGCTGGTGGTGGCGGTGATCGCCACGCTCGGCCCGGACAAGGAGATTCCGGAATCGGAACGTTTTTCCACCGCCTCCTGCGTCTGCTTCGCGCTGCTGCAGGCGGCGCAGGCATTGGGCTATGGCGCGATCTGGCTGACCGGCTGGCTGGCCTACGACCCCGAGGTCGGGACCTGGCTGGACCTGGACGCACACGAGCGCGTGGTCGGCTTCGTCCACATCGGCACGCCCAAGCTGGACGCGCCCGAGCGCGAGCGCCCGGACCCGCACGCACTGCTGCGCGAATGGACACCGACGTGAGCACGGCTCCGCAGGTACCGGCCGGGCCGACCTTATATCTGGTCGACGCCAGCCTGTACGTGTTCCGCGCCTGGCATTCGATGCCGGACGAGTTCCAGGACCGCGAAGGCTGGCCGACCAATGCCGTGCATGGCTTCGCCCGCTTCCTGCTGGAACTGCTCGACCGCACGCGCCCGCAGCACATCGCCATCGCCTTCGACGAGGCGCTCGACAGCTGCTTCCGCAACGCGCTGTACCCGGCCTACAAGGCCAACCGCGAGCCGGCGCCGGAGGGACTCAAGCGCCAGTTCGGGCACTGCAAGGCGCTGTGCAGCGCGCTCGGCCTGGCCACCCTGGCGCATGTCGAGTACGAGGCCGACGACCTGATCGGCAGCGCCGTGCACGCGCTGCGCCCGCACGGGTTCCGCTCGGTCATCGTCTCCGCCGACAAGGACCTGTCGCAGCTGCTGGGCGACTTCGACGAGCAGTGGGACTTCGCCCGCGGCCAGCGCTGGGGCGCGGCCGGCGTGCCCGAGCGCCACGGCGTGCAGGCGCGGCAGATCGCCGACTACCTGGCGCTGACCGGCGACGCGGTGGACAACATCCCCGGCGTGCCCGGCATCGGCGCCAAGACCGCAGCCGCCCTGCTCGGCCACTTCGACACGCTCGACGCCCTGCTGGCGCGGGTCGAGGAAGTGCCGTTCCTGCGCCTGCGCGGTGCCGCCAGCGCCGCCGCCAAGCTGCGCCAGCACCGCGAGCAGGCGCTGCTGTGCCGGCAGTTGACCACGATCGCGCTGGACGCCCCGCTCGGCGACGCGTCGCCGCGGTTCGTGCGCGGCAACCCCGACGCCCGCGGCCTGGGTGCGCTGTGCGAGGCCCTGCGCTTCGGCCCGATGACGCGGCGGCGGCTGCACGAGGCAGCCGGCCTGGCCGTCTGACCGGAGCTCGTGACGCGGACTTCGCTGCGTCATGGCTTCCGTCGTAGCATCGTTGCGACCGACCTGCAGGGGACACGATGAACGACCACCACGCCGACGACCGCCTCGAGACGCTCTACGACGGCCAATGGCTGCGCCTGGTCCGCCGCGGTCGCTGGGAATACGCCGAGCGCACCCACGGCAACGGCATGGCGGTGATCATCATCGCGGTCACACCCGACGACGACGTGCTGTTCGTCGAGCAGTTCCGCGTGCCGCTCAACGCACGCACCATCGAGATGCCGGCCGGGCTGGTCGGTGACGACCACGCCCACGACACGCTCGAAGCCGCCGCCCGCCGCGAACTGATCGAGGAAACCGGCTGGCAGCCGGGCCGCGTCGAGGTGCTGCTGATCGGCCCGACGTCGTCGGGGATGAGCAACGAGCGCATCGCCTTCGTGCGCGCACGCGAGCTGATCAAGGTCGGCGCAGGCGGTGGCGTCGACAACGAGGACATCACCGTGCACGCGGTGCCGCGCGCGCAGGCACCGGCTTGGCTGATGCAGAAGCAACGCGAGGGTTTCGAACTCGACCTCAAGCTCTGGGCCGGGTTGTGGATGATCGAGCACAACCCGGACGGTTCGGCGGCGGACTGACGTCCGCCTCCTTCCTATTGCCCTGAATGCCCATGCATCAGGGAATCACCCTCGTTCAGGCGAAGCGGTCGGTCGCCTGCACCAGCGCGTCGATGTTCTCGGCCTCGAACGCCGAATGGCCCGAGGCCGGAGTGATGTGCAGCTCGCCCTTCGGCCAGGCCTGTTTCAGCTCCCACGCGTTCTGCACCGGGCAGACCACGTCATAGCGGCCGTGCACGATCACGCCGGGGATGTCGGCGATGCGGTGCGCGTCGCGCAACAGTTGGTCTTCGACCTCGAAGAAGCCGCCGTTGACGAAGTAATGGTTCTCGATGCGGGCGAAGGCCAGGGCGAACTGCGGGTCCTCGTGGCTGGCGGCGAAATCCGGATCGATGTGCAGGAAGCTGGTCGCGCCTTCCCAGACGCTCCAGGCCTTGGCTGCGGCCAGACGCGTGGTCTCGTCGCTGGAGGTGAGGCGGCGGTGGAAGGCGCTGATCAGATCGTGGCGCTCGACCGGCGGGATCGCGTTGACGTAATGCTCCCAGGCGTCCGGGAACAGGCGGTTGGCGCCTTCCTGATAGAACCACTCCAGCTCCCAGCGACGCAGCATGAAGATGCCGCGCAGCACCAGCTCGGTCACGCGCTGCGGGTGCGACTGCGCATAGGCCAGCGCCAGGGTCGAACCCCAGGAGCCGCCGAACACCTGCCACTGCTCGATGCCGAGCTTGACCCGCAGCGTCTCGATGTCGGCGACCAGGTCCCAGGTGGTGTTGTTCACCAGATCCGCATGCGGTGTCGAGCGGCCGCTGCCGCGCTGGTCGAACAGCACGATGCGGTACTTGGCCGGGTCGTGGAAGCGCCGCATCTTGTCGCTGCAACCGCCGCCGGGACCGCCGTGCAGCATCACCACCGGCTTGCCGTCCGGGTTGCCGCACTGCTCGTAATACAGCGTGTGGCGGTCGTCGACCTTCAGCGTGCCGGTGTCGAAGGGTTCGATCTCGGGATAGAGCGTGCGCATCGCGGAACCTGGCGGTGGGGAGGCGACGAGTCTACCGGCGCCCGTCCACGGTCGCAGCCTCAGCGCGGCGTGCGGCCAAGGCTGACGCGGTCGCGTTGTTCGAGATCGCGCACGGTTTCGATCGCCTCGAAACCCGCCGCTGCAAGCAGGCCACGCACCGCCGCGCCCTGCTCCCAGCCGTGCTCGAGCAGCAGCCAGCCACCGGGCTGCAGGTGCGCGGGCGCATCGCGCACGATCGTGCGGATCGCATCGAGGCCGTCAGCGCCGGAGGCGAGCGCCGAGCGCGGCTCATGGCGCAGGTCGCCGGTCTCCAGATGGGCATCGTCGTCGGCGATGTACGGCGGATTGCTGGCGATCAGGGCGAAATGTTCCCCGGCCAAAGGCACCAGCCAGTCGCCTTCGCGGAACTCGACATTGCCCAGCCCGTGCGCCCGCGCGTTGCCGCGCGCGACCGCCAGCGCCGCGCTGCTGGCGTCGGTGGCGAGCACGCGCATGCGCGGCCGCTCCAGCGCCAGCGCCAGCGCGATCGCCCCGCTGCCGGTGCCGAGGTCGGCGACGGACAGCGGCTGGTCGTCCGGCAGGCGCGCCAGCGCGAGTTCGACCAGCAGCTCGGTCTCCGGACGCGGGATCAGCGTCGCCGGCGTGACCTGCAGGTCGAGCCGCCAGAAGCCACGGTGACCCAGCAGGTAAGCCACCGGCTCGCCGGCGAGGCGGCGTTGCAGCAGGGCGGTGAAGGCCGCGACCCGATCGGCTTCGAGCGCATCGTCGCGATGCACGTACAGCCAGGTCTGGGAGACGCCCAGGGCATGGGCGAGCAGGCGCTCGGCCTCGACGCGGGCTTCCTCGCCCGGCAAGCGGCGGACGGCCTCGGCCAGCAGCGCGCCGACGGCGACAGGCGCGGGAATCGAAGGGTGGGTCATCGGGGCATTGTCGCGTGACCGGCTGCGACGCGCGAGCGGACCGCCTTGAGACTCCCGGCAACAGTCGCATCTCAGAGAGGGACGCAACGAAAGCAAGGCAATAGATAAAATCTATCAATGCAATACCATTAATCAACTTGATAGATTGAATGGCCGCTTTTAATCTACGCAGGCTTTCAATCACCCCCAACCACAGGATCTTGCTGATGTCGTTGATCAACACCGAAGTGAAGCCCTTCAAGGCCACCGCCTACCTGAATGGCGAGTTCGTCGCAGTCACCGAGGCCAACCTGAAGGGCAAGTGGTCCGTGCTGATCTTCATGCCGGCCGCCTTCACCTTCAATTGCCCGACCGAAATCGAAGACGCCGCCAACAACTACGCCGAGTTCCAGAAGGCCGGTGCCGAGGTCTACATCGTCACCACCGACACGCACTTCTCGCACAAGGTGTGGCACGACACCTCGCCGGCGGTCGGCAAGGCCCAGTTCCCGCTGGTCGGCGACCCGACCCACCAGCTGACCAACGCCTTCGGCGTGCACATCCCGGAAGAAGGCCTGGCCCTGCGCGGCACCTTCGTCATCAATCCGGAAGGCGTGATCAAGACGCTGGAGATCCACAGCAACGAGATCGCCCGCGACGTGTCCGAGACGCTGCGCAAGCTCAAGGCCGCCCAGTTCACCGCCGCCAACCCCGGCCAGGTGTGCCCGGCCAAGTGGAAGGAAGGCGAGAAGACCCTGGCGCCGTCGCTGGACCTGGTCGGCAAGATCTAAGTTTCCAAACCGCGTGTTGCGGTTCGCTCTCACGAGCACGCGGTCCGTCGCTCGGGCCGCACCCACCGGGCCCGCCCTCGCGGGTCCGGTAGCGGGATCCCGGCGTCACGCCGGGTCCCGCCCCTTTCATTGAATGTCGCGACGCCCGGGTCTCTCTCTCCTCCAGCCCGGGTGCTCGCGGCGTTCATCGCGAACAAAATGCGTTTGCACGCCACGCAGTCGCATCGAACGCTCGCCCCCATTCCACGCACGGAGCCGCCACCATGTTGGACGCCGGTCTTAAGACCCAGTTGAAGGCCTACCTCGAGAAGGTCACGCAGCCGATCGAACTCGTCGCCAGCCTCGACGACGGCGAGAAGTCGCGCGAGCTCGAAGCCCTGCTGCGCGAGATCGCCGAGCTGTCCGACCAGCTCAGCTACGTGCGTGACGACGCCGATGCGCGCAAGCCGTCCTTCGCGATCAACCGCGTCGGCACCGACATCGGTGTCCGCTTCGCCGGCTTGCCGATGGGCCACGAGTTCACCTCGCTGGTGCTGGCGCTGCTGCAGGTCGGCGGCCATCCGTCGAAGGCCACGCAGGACGTGATCGAGCAGGTGCGCAACCTCGACGGCGAATACACGTTCGAAACCTACTTCTCGCTCTCCTGCCAGAACTGCCCAGACGTGGTGCAGGCGCTGAACCTGATGAGCGTGCTCAACCCCAACATCCAGCACGTCGCCATCGACGGCGCCCTGTTCCAGGACGAAGTCGAGCAGCGCGAAGTGATGGCCGTGCCGACCGTGTTCCTCAACGGTGAAGTGTTCGAGCAGGGCCGCGTGAGCCTGGAGCAGATCATCGCCAAGCTCGACACCAACGCCGGTGCGCGCGAGGCCGACAAGCTCCGCGGCAAGGCACCGTTCGAGGTGCTGGTGGTCGGTGGCGGCCCGGCCGGCGCGGCCGCGGCGATCTACGCCGCGCGCAAGGGCATCCGCACCGGCGTCGCCGCCGAGCGTTTCGGCGGCCAGGTGCTGGACACGATGGCCATCGAGAACTTCATCTCGGTCGAGCACACCGAAGGCCCGAAGCTGGCCACCGCGCTCGAACAGCACGTGCGCCACTACGACGTCGACATCATGAACCTGCAGCGTGCGACCAAGCTGGTGCCGGCGACCGAGCCGGGCGGCCTGATCGAAGTGCAGCTGGCCAACGGCGCATCGCTGAAGTCGCGCAGCGTGGTGCTCTCCACCGGTGCGCGCTGGCGGCAGATGAACGTGCCCGGTGAGGACCAGTACCGCAACAAGGGCGTGGCCTATTGCCCGCACTGCGACGGCCCGCTGTTCAAGGGCAAGCGCGTGGCGGTGATCGGCGGCGGCAACTCAGGCGTCGAGGCCGCGATCGACCTGGCCGGCATCGTCTCGCACGTCACGCTGATCGAGTTCGACACGCAGATGCGCGCCGACGAAGTGCTGCAGCGCAAGCTGCGCAGCCTGCTCAACGTCACCGTCATCACCAGCGGCCAGACCACGCAAGTGCTCGGCGACGGCAGCAAGGTGATCGGCTTGACCTACAAGGACCGGATCGGCGGCGACACGCACCGCATCGAGCTGGAAGGCATCTTCGTCCAGATCGGCCTGCTGCCGAACACCGAGTGGCTGAAGGGCGCCGTCGAGCTGTCGTCGCGCGGCGAGATCGTCATCGACGAGCGCGGCCAGACCTCGGTGCCGGGCGTGTTCGCCGCCGGCGATGCCACGACCGTGCCGTACAAGCAGATCGTGATCGCGATGGGGGCCGGTTCGACCGCCGCGCTGAGCGCGTTCGACCATCTGATCCGCACCAGCGCGCCGGTCGAAGCCGCCGAGGCCGTCTCAGCCTGAAGCCTCGGCCCGTCATCCCCGCCGTCGCGGGAATGACGGCACTTGGACGGGAAGGCTCGTTTAAGATCGAAACACCGAGTTACCGGCTTCGGCTGCCGCTCTGAGTGGAGACCCCGCTTGAACCTGCGCGACCTCAAATACCTGGTAGCCCTGGCCGACCACAAGCATTTCGGTCGCGCCGCCGCGGCCAGCTTCGTCAGCCAGCCGACGCTGTCGACCCAGATCAAGAAGCTCGAGGACGAGCTTGGCGTCTCGCTGGTCGAGCGCGCGCCGCGACGGGTGATGCTGACCCCGGTCGGTCGTGACATCGCCGAGCGCGCGCGCAAGATCATCGCCGACGTCGAGCAGATGAGCGAGATCGCGCGGCGCAGCCAGGACCCGGAAGCCGGCACGGTGCGACTGGGCCTGTTCCCGACGCTCGGGCCTTACCTGCTGCCGCATGTCGTGCCCAACCTGCGCAAGCGCTTTCCGCGCCTGGAGCTGCTGCTGGTCGAGGAGAAGACCGACCAGATCCTCGCGCGCCTGCGCGACGGCCGCCTCGATGCCGCCCTGCTGGCCCTGCCGATCCACGACGACCAGCTGCACGTCGAAGTACTGTTTGACGAGCCGTTCCTGCTGGCCGTGCCGCAGCAGCACGCGATGGCCGGCCAGGACACGCTCGACCTGCACGAGCTCGACGACCAACACCTGCTGCTGCTCGAGGAAGGCCACTGCCTGCGCGAGCAGGCATTGGACGTGTGCCGCCTGGCCGGCGCCGACGAGCGCGACGGTTTCCGCGCCACCAGCCTGGAAACGCTGCGACAGATGGTCGCCGCCGGCGTCGGCATCACCCTGCTGCCGATGCTGGCGGTGCAGCCACCGGTGCCGGTCTCGCCTGACATCCACCTGCTGCGCTTCCGCGGCGACGCGCCGCACCGTCAGATCGGCATGCTGTGGCGGCGCAGCTCGGCGATGGGCGATTTCCTGATGCAACTGGCCGATGAGTTCCGCAAGCTGCCGGCGCAACTGCTGCAACCTCCGCCGGCGGTCGCTGCACCGGCCTCGCGCAGCCAGTGGCCTTGAACCCTCACACCGGCACGCCCACCGGGCAACTCACGCCGGTACCGCCAAGGCCGCAGTAGCCCATCGGGTTTTTCGCCAGGTACTGCTGGTGCTCGTCTTCGGCGTAATAGAACGTCGGCGCCGGGTACACGATCTCGGTGGTGATCTCGCCGTAGCCCGCATCGCGCAGCCGCTGCTGGAACGCGTCGCGGCTGGCCAGCGCGGCCGCGTACTGGGCCTGACTCTCGCAATAGATCGCCGAACGGTACTGGGTGCCGGTGTCATTGCCCTGGCGCATGCCCTGGGTCGGGTCGTGGCTCTCCCAGAAGGTCTTGAGCAGCATCTCGAACGCCACTTCGGCTGGGGCGAACACCACCAGCACCACTTCAGCGTGCCCGGTCTGGCCGCTGCAGACCTCGCGGTAGGTCGGATGGGGCGTGTAGCCGCCGGCGTAGCCGACCGCGGTGGTGACCACGCCGGGCAGCGACCAGAACTTGCGCTCGGCGCCCCAGAAGCAGCCCATCCCGAACTGCACCCGCGCCAGACCGGCGAAGGCATCGCGCAGCGGCCGCCCATGCACGTAATGGGCGTTGTGCAACGGCATCTCGCGGTCACGGCCGGGCAGCGCGTCTTCGCGCCGCGGCATGCGTTGTTTGTAGGCGCCTATGCCGGCCATCTCGTTCTCCTGGGGTTTCCACCGGACCGCTTCGGCTCCGGAGACCCTCATGAAATGCGGCAGCGACACCACGATTCAAGCCGGGCGAAGCATTGCGCTCAGTACTGCAGCAACGAGTGCAGCGGCACCACGTCACCGCCCCAACGCACCCGCCCCTGCAGCGCCTTCAGCTCGATCAGCACGCTGGCGCCGACCAGCTCGGCACCGAGCATCCCGACCAGCTGTCGCGCCGCGGCCAGGGTGCCGCCGGTGGCGAGCACGTCGTCGACGATCAGGGTGCGCTCGCCCGGCTTGAGCGCATCGCTGCGCGCCTGCAGGCGGTCGCTGCCGTATTCGAGCTGGTAGTCGACCTCGACCAGCGGCGGCGGCAGCTTGCCGGGCTTGCGCAGCGGCACGAAACCGGCGTGCAGCTTCTGCGCCAACGCCGCGCCAAAGATGAAGCCGCGCGATTCGATGCCGCACACCGCCTGCACCTGGCTGCCCTGCCAGGGCTCGGCCAGGGCGTCGATGCAGCGGGCGAAGCCGCCGGCATCGGCCAGCAATGGGGTGACGTCGCGGAAGGTCACGCCGGGCTTGGGAAAATCCGGCACGGCCCGGATCAGGGCTTCAAACGGGTTCATGGCACGGCGGGCCTGCGCAAAGGGCCGGGCACGATACCTCAGGCCGGCAGGCCGTCGGGCAGATCGTCCACGGCATCGGCCGCCGCGGGCGGCTGGTTGAGCGGCAGTGCGGCCACGATATCGCGCGCTTCCGGCCAGACCACGTCGGGCACGCAGACCAGGATGGTGCCGAACAGCGGCAACTCGCCCATCCCGCCCAGCAGCGCCTCGCCCTGGAGAAACACCGGGATCTCCTCGGCTTCCAGCGCATGGCGGACCAGGTGCGCGTCGATCAGGTTGGCGGCTTCGTAGACGACTTTCATCGTGGCATTCCTCGCGTGCGTTCCTGGCGCGACTGGTGCGACCCGGTCGGGACGGCTCCAGCATACGCCCGCTCCGCTTGCCGGCAACGGCGTCGGCACGCGCCAGCGGCTAAACTGCGCGTTCTCCATCGCCTGTGCCCTTCGCATGTCCGCAACGCCCCACCCCGCCGCTCCCGCCGCCTCGCCGGAAACCCACGCTTCGGATGCCGCGGCATCGACCAAGCAGGATTTCATCCGGCAAATCGTTCGCGAGGACGTCGCCAACGGCAAGCACAGCGCGATCAAGACCCGCTTCCCGCCCGAGCCCAACGGCTACCTGCACATCGGCCACGCCAAGGCGATCTGCCTGGACTTCGGCATCGCCGCCGAGTTCGGCGGCAGCTGCAACCTGCGCCTGGACGACACCAACCCGGCCAAGGAAGACCCCGAGTACGTGCGCGCGATCCAGGAGGACGTGCACTGGCTCGGCTTCGACTGGCACGACCTGCGCCACGCCTCGGACTACTTCGAGGTGCTGTACCTGGCCGCCGAGAAGCTGGTCCGCCAGGGCGATGCCTTCGTCTGCGACCTGTCGGCCAACGAGGTGCGCGCCTACCGCGGCACGCTGACCGAACCAGGCCGCAACTCGCCCTACCGCGACCGCAGCGTCGAGGACAACCTCGACCTGCTGCGCCGCATGCGCGCCGGCGAGTTCGCCGACGGCGCGCGCACCCTGCGCGCCAAGATCGACATGGCCAGCGGCAACATGAACCTGCGCGACCCGGCGCTGTACCGCATCAAGCACGTCGAGCACCAGAACACCGGCAACGACTGGCCGATCTACCCGATGTACGACTTCGCCCACTCGCTCAGCGACGCGGTCGAAGGCATCACCCACTCGTTGTGCACGCTCGAGTTCGAGGACCATCGCCCGCTGTACGACTGGTGCGTGGATCAGGTCGACCTGGCGCATTCACCGGAGCTGATCCAGCCGCTGCTCGACAAGGGCCTGCCGTTCGAGGCGAGCAAGCCGCGCCAGATCGAGTTCTCGCGCCTGAACTTCAACTACCTGGTGATGAGCAAGCGCAAGCTGATGGCGCTGGTCAACGACGGCCTCGTCGACGGCTGGGACGACCCGCGCATGCCGAGCCTGCAGGGCATCCGCCGCCGCGGCTACACGCCCTCGAGCCTGCGGCTGATGGTCGACCGCGTCGGCATCAGCAAGCAGAACTCGCTGCTCGACCTCTCGATCCTCGAAGGTGCGCTGCGCGACGACCTCGACGCGGCGGCACCGCGGCGCATGGCGGTGATCGACCCGCTCAAGCTCACCATCACCAACCTGTCGACCGGCCACGAGGAAGCGCTGACCTTCCCGAACCATCCCAAGGACGAGAGCTTCGGCACCCGCACCGTGCCGTTCTCCAACGAACTGTGGATCGAGCGCGAGGACTTCGAGGAAGTGCCGCCGAAGGGCTTCAAGCGCCTGATCCCGGGCGGCGAAGTGCGCCTGCGCGGTGCCGGCATCTTCCGTTGTGACGAGGTCATCAAGGACGGCGACACGGTCGTGGAGATCCGCGGCGAACTCGACCCCGAGTCGCGCCCGGGCATGGCCGGTGCCGACCGCAAGATCAAGGGCACGATCCACTGGGTCAGCGCCCACCACGCGATCAAGGCCGAGATCCGCCTGTACGACCGCCTCTTCATGGTCGCCGACCCCGACAACGACGAGGGCGGCAAGACCTACCAGGACTATCTGAACCCGGATTCGCGCCGCACCGTCAGCGGCTACGTCGAGCCGGCCGCGGCCGCAGCCGCGCCGGAGCAGTCGTTCCAGTTCGAGCGCATCGGCTACTTCGTGGCCGACCGTCACGACCACCGCCACGACGCGCCGGTGTTCAACCGCAGCGTCACCCTGCGCGACACCTGGGCCAGCAAGGCCTGAGGAGAACCGTCATGCGTCTGCTCCCCTCGCTGATGTTGCTGGCTGCGTTGCTGCTCACCGCCTGTGCGGTGCCGGCGCCGCAAGCCAGTCGCGACACCGCCGCAGCTTCCATCGGCCATGACGTGCCATCGTCAGCCACCGTGGCGGTGCCGCCACCGAGTTCGGTGCAACCCGAACAAGCGTCGCCCGCCGGTACGCCGGCCGCGCCGGAGCCCACCGCGCAGGCCAAGCCGGTGCAGCTGATCACCAGTTGCAGGACCGATGCCGATTGCACCGTCAAGGATGTCGGCAATTGCTGCGGCAGCTTCCCCAGTTGCGTCAACGTCAACAGCCCGACCGACCCCAAGGGCGTGCAGGCGCAATGCGCCAAACGCGGGATGATGTCGGTCTGCGGCTTCAAGGCGATCGAAGGCTGCCAGTGCGTCAAGGGCGAGTGCCAGAACCGGATCATGGAAGTCGAGGCGCAGTGATGCTCTACGCACAGGTGCACCTGACCCTGCCGGCTTGGGTGCACGAGGCCGTCGACACCGACCGAAGCTACCCCGGCGACGGCGCCAAGGTCGCCCTCGCCATCTCGCTGTCGCGGCACAACATCGAAGCCCACAGCGGCGGTCCGTTTGGCGCGGCGGTGTTCGACGCCGCCGACCGCATCATCGCCGTCGGCGTCAACCGCGTGCTGCCGCACAGCTGCTCGCTGGCCCACGCCGAAACCATGGCCTATATGCTGGCCCAGCAGCGCACCCAGCGCGCGCGCCTCAATGAGGACGCCGACGGCCAGCGCATCGGCCCGATCACCCTGGCGACCTCGTCGCAGCCGTGCTGCCAGTGCTACGGCGCGACGGTCTGGGCCGGCATCGACCGGTTGCTGATCGGCGCGCGCAGCGAGGACGTCGAGCAACTCACCGAGTTCGACGAAGGCCCGCTGCCGGCCGACTGGGTCGGTGAACTCGAACGCCGCGGGATAGCGGTGGTCCGCGACCTGCATCGCGACGACGCGCGCGCCGTGCTGCGCGCCTACGGCGAACTCGGCGGCGCACGCTATTGAACCGCACCATGCCCCCGCGCACGCCATGACCGCCGACGCCCTGCTCTGCTATTGCCGCGCCGGCTTCGAGCCCGAACTCGCCGCCGAACTGTCCGAGCGTGCCGCACTCGCCAACCTGCCCGGCTACGCGCGTACCGAACGCGACAGCGGCTACGTCGAGTTCCTCGGCGCCGATGCGACCGCGCTGTCGCGCGCCGTGCCCTTTGCGTCGCTGATCTTCGCCCGGCAAAAGCTGTTGCGCCTGGCCGACCTGCGCGGCCTCGACCCGCGCGACCGGATCACCCCGATCCTGGCGGCACTGGAGGCCACCGCGACGGCCGACACCGCGCGCGCCAGCTACGGCGAGCTGTGGGTAGAGCACCCCGATTCGGAAGCCGGCAAGCCGCTCGCCGGTCTCGCGCGCAGCTTCGGCAACGCGCTGCGGCCGGCACTGCGCAAGGCCGGCTGGCTGGCGCGCAGCGACGACCCCACCCGGCCGCGCCTGCACGTGGTGTTTCTGGCCGGCGATCACGCCGTACTCGCGCGCGGCGACACCCGCGACAGCGCGCCCTGGCCACTGGGCATCCCGCGCCTGCGCATGCACGCCGACGCACCGAGCCGTTCCGCGCTCAAGCTCGAAGAAGCGCTGATCACCCTGCTCGACGACGACGAGCGTCAACGACTGCTGCGAGAGGACATGCGCGCGGCCGACCTCGGCGCCGCCCCCGGCGGCTGGAGCTGGGTGCTGATGCGCGAAGGCCTGCGCGTGGTGTCGATCGACAACGGCCCACTGCGCCCGCATCTGCTCGACAGCGGCCGCGTCGAGCACCTGCGCGCCGACGGCTTCCACTGGCAGCCGAAAGCGCCGCTGGACTGGATGGTCTGCGACATGGTCGAGCAGCCGCGCCGTGTGGCCGAGCGCATGGCGACCTGGCTGCGCGAGGGCTGGTGCAAGCACACGATCTTCAACCTCAAGCTGCCGATGAAGAAGCGCTGGGACGAAACCCGGCTGTGCCTCGACCTGTTCACGCAGCAGACGCAACGGCCCGTGCGCATCCGCGCGCGCCAGCTCTATCACGACCGCGAAGAAATCACGGTGTTTGCCAGCACGCGCTGACGCGGCGGCGCCGTGTCCATCTGCGCGGGGCGCCGCGCGCCGTGCGGCAATTCCCTTCGACGACCGGGAGGTTACAGCCCCGCGGCGTGACGCCAGAAGGCGTGGGTGAGCGGTGGCAGCTTGCCCACCAAGCCAAGCAGCGGCCCACGCAGCAATGTCGCCGCCAGCGCCTCGGTCGAGAACAGGCGATTGATGCCGTCGAAGGCGTAAGCGGCCACCGCATTCTCGCTGCGTTGCTGCCGCGCCCAGCGCGACAACAGCGTCGTTGCGCCAGGATCGGCCCCGCGCCGCTGCGCTCCTCGCAGCGCGGCGCGCAATGCCGTGACATCGCGCAAGCCGAGATTGACGCCCTGCCCGGCCAGCGGATGCACCACGTGCGCGGCATCGCCGACGATCGCCACCCGCCCGGCGGCCTGCGTCCGCGCCAACTGGCGTCGCAAAGGGAACGCCGCACGCTTCGACACCGAGGTCAGCGCGCCAAGCCGCCCGGCAAACGCGGCGTCGAGTTCGCGCAGGAACTCGGCGTCGCCGACCTGCAGCAGGCGCGCCGCTTCGGCCTCGGGCAGGCTCCAGACGATCGAACTGGTATGGCCGCTGCGCGACGCTTCACCGGTGGCGTCGGCGGTCGCGTTGATGAACGGCAGGAACGCCAGCGGCCCGCCGGGCAGGAAGCGTTGCCAGCAAGTCGCCTGGTGAGCGTGCCCGTGTTCGACAAAGGCCACCAGACCGCGCTGGCCGTAGTCGTGACCTGCGGTTGCGACGCCGGCCAAGGTACGCAATTTCGATTCGGCACCATCGGCGGCCAGCACCAGCCGCGCGCGCAGGCGCAAGCCACTGTCGAGTTGCAACGTGGCACCGGCATCGTCCTGATCGAGCCCAACCACCGTGTCCGGACAATGCAGGTGTACGCCGGCCGCAGGCAGTGCGGCCCACAGGCGATCGACCAGCAGGCCGTGCTCGACGATCCAACCCAGTTCGCTGCGACCGAAGGCATCGGCCTCGAACACCAGTTCGCCGCCGCCGGCCGCATCCCATATCCGCATCGCGCGATACGGCTGCACGCGCGCCTCGCGCACCCCACGCCAGACCGCCAGGTCGTCAAGCAGGGCGGCGTTGTCCGGTGCAAACGCGTACACACGCAAGTCCGGCACGTCGCTGCGCCAGGGCGCGGGCTCGCGCGCCTCGACCAGGGCAACCTGGTAGCCGTCCCGCGCGAAGGCCAGTGCCGCCGCCGCGCCGACCACGCCGGCGCCGACCACGATCACATCGAGTGCGCCACGCCGGCTCATGCCTGTACCTGCCGGCACAGCGCCGGCACATCGCCGCGGTAGCCCATGGCACCGCCGACCAGGTAGGCCTGTGCCGAGGGCAGGCGATCGGTCGCGAACAACCCCAGGCTGCGCAACGGTCGCAACAACGGGGCGTCGTTGGCGGTCAGGCGGGCCAGGCCATCGGAAAACGCGAGCGTGCGTTCGCGGTCGTCGCGGCGACGCTCCACATAGGCCGCCAGCAAGGCTGGATCGCCGCAGTCGGCGGTCGGGTCGGCACGACGCGCGTGTTCGATCAGTTCGGCCAGGGTCAGCGCATCGCGCAGGCCCAGATTGAAGCCCTGCGCCCCGATCGGATGAATGGTCTGGGCGGCGTTGCCGACCAGCAGCGCACGCGCGGCGGTGGTGCGCTGTGCGAGCACGCGGATCGCCGGGTGCGCGCTGCGAGCGCCGCAACCGAGGAAGCGACCGGCGCGCCAGCCGAACACCTCCTGGGCGCGGGCGAGGAAAGCGTTGTCGTCGAGTGCAGCCACGGCGTCGGCGTCTTCGCGGGCGACGGCATGGATCAAGCCGTAATGGCGATCGCCGCGCGGCAACAGCGCGGTCGGGCCGTGCTCGCCGAGGCGCTCGTAAGCGGTGCCGTCGGGCCCGCGCGAGGTGCGCAGGCGGGTCACGAACAGGGTCTGCCGGTAATCGTGCTCGTCGCTGCCGATACCCAGCGCCGCGCGCACGCCGCTGCGGGTGCCGTCGGCGGCGACCAGCAGACGGGCGCGCAGCACGCGCTCGCCGTCACCGTCTGAGACACACACCGCGCGCTGCACCGCGTCGTCGGTTGCCAGACCGAGGAAACGCGCCGGCCGGTAACGCCGCAGGCGCGGCAGCTCCGCCAGCCGCGCTTCCAGCGCTTCACCGAAGTCGCGCGCGACCACCACCCGGCCGAACTCGCGGCGCCCGTACTTGCCGGCGTCGAGCAGGCTGCGGCCGAAGTCGCCGCGCCGGCTGATGTGGATGCGCTCGATGGCGCCACTGGGCGCGCTCAGCTTCTGCAGCACGCCCAGCGCGCTCAAGGCATTGACCGTGGCCTCGGCAAAGCTGAGGTTGCGCTCGTCGAACACCGCCGGCAACGCGCCTGGCGGGGCGGCTTCGATCAGGCCGACCTCGAGGCCGAGGCGCTCCAGTGCAATCGCCAGGCTGGCACCGACCAGACCGCCGCCGACAATCAGCACGTCGTGCAGCGTGGCGTCGGTCAATCCATCGATGGAAGGGGAAAATGAAGGGTCCGCGACAGGCATTGCGTTATGCTAACGGTTCCTGCCGGTCAGTAACGTGCACGCCATGAACCGCACTCTTCCCACCGCCGCCCGCGGCACGTCCTTCGCCCCCGGTCCGCTGGTGCTCGCCGGCCTGATCGTGATCGCCGCACTGACCCGCCTGCTCCCGCACCCGCCAAACTTCTCGCCAGTCGAGGCGATCGCGCTGTTCGGCGGCGCTTACTTCGCCTCCAGGCGCTGGGCGTTCATCGTGCCGCTGGTCGGCCTGCTCGTCTCCGACCTGGCGCTGGCCGCGATCAACGGTGGCGATTACGCCTCCTGGTTCGGCAGCGGCGGCATCTGGCTGGTGTACCTGTGCATCGCCCTCACCACCGCCCTCGCCCTGAACCTGCGCGGTCGCGTCAGCGGTGGCCGCGTGCTGGGCTATTCGCTGCTCGGTTCGGTGCTGTTCTTCGTGGTGACCAACTTCGGCGCCTGGGCCTTCCAGGCGGTGCCGCTGTACCCGATGACGGCCTCCGGCCTGGCCGCGGCTTACGTCGCCGGCATCCCGTTCTTCCAGTGGACGGTACTGGGCACGCTGTTCTACTCGGCGCTGCTGTTCGGTGGCTTCGCGCTGCTGCGCCAGCGCCTGCCGGTGCTGCGCGCGCAGACGGTGTAAGGCGGCCCGTGGGCAACCGCCTTTCCAAGATCTACACCAGGACCGGCGACGACGGCACCACCGGTCTGGGCGACGGCAGTCGCGTCGCCAAGGACTCGGCCCGCGTCGGCGCCTACGGCACGGTCGACGAGGCCAACTCCTGCATCGGCCTGATCCTCGCCTGCGACAGCAGGGCGAGCGAGGTACCGGATGACATCCGCAACCTGCTGACCACGGTCCAGCACCAGCTGTTCGATCTCGGCGGCGAGCTGTGCATCCCCGGCCACGCCGCCATCGTCGATGCCGACGTCGAGCGCCTGGAGCAGCAACTCGACGCCTTCAACGAAGACCTGCCGCCGCTCAAGGATTTCATCCTGCCCGGCGGCGGCGAAGCCGCGGCGCGCTGCCACATCGCCCGCACGGTGGTGCGCCGCGCCGAGCGCGAGACGGTGGCGCTGTCGCGCCTGGAAGCCGTGCGGCCGGAAGCGGTGCGCTACCTCAACCGCCTGTCCGACCTGCTGTTCGTGCTGGCCCGCGTGCTCGCCCGCGCCAGCGGTCACGGCGAAGTGCTGTGGCAGCACGAGCGCCGCAAGGGCTGAGCATGGGCGCCCGCATCCGCTCCGATGCCGGCTGCAAGCTCGATCCGATGCCCCCAGCGGCACGCTCGCACCACATCGGGCCTGCCTGACCCGCCGCGCGCCGTGCACGTCTACAGCCACCCCGCCTGCACCCGCCACGACCCCGGCCCCGGCCATGCCGAGCGGCCCTTGCGCCTGGTCGCGGTCACGGAAGCCCTGCGCGAGCACTTCACCGCGCTCGACTGGCACGAGGCGCCGCGCGCCAGCCGCGGCCAGTTGCTGCGCGTGCACGACGACGCCCTGCTGGCACTGGTGCTGGACACGCCGGTGGATGCGCCGACGGCCCTCGACCCCGACACCGTGCTCGCGCCGGGCTCAGCCGAGGCAGCCCTGCGCGCAGCCGGCGCCGGCGTGGCCGCGGTCGACGCGGTGATGCACGGCGACACGCGTCGCGCGTTCTGCGCGGTGCGCCCCCCTGGCCATCACGCCACCGAATCGGCGGCGATGGGCTTCTGCCTGTTCAACAACATCGCGGTCGCCGCCGCGCATGCCTGCGACAAGCACGGCCTGGCGCGCGTGGCGGTGGTGGACTTCGACGTGCACCACGGCAACGGCACCCAGGCGATCTTCGACACCGATCCGCGCGTGATGTACCTGAGCTCGCACCAGATGCCGCTCTACCCCGACACCGGTTACGCCAACGAGCGCGGCGTCGGCAACATCGTCAACGTCCCGCTGCCGCCGGGCTCGGGCAGCGAGGCCTTCCGCAAGGCCTGGCGCGACAATTTGCTGCCCGCGCTGGAATCGTTCCGGCCGCAGCTGCTGTTTGTTTCCGCCGGTTTCGATGCACACAAGCGCGACCCGCTGGCGCAACTCGAGCTGGAGACGGACGACTACCGCTGGCTCACCGTCGAGCTGGCCCGCATCGCCACGCGTCACGCGCAGGGCCGCATCGTCTCGATGCTGGAAGGCGGCTACGACCTGGCCGCGCTGCGCGAATGCAGCGTGGCGCACGTGGCGGCACTGCTCGACAGCGGCGGCTGAGCGCCGGCCAGGATCGGGCGCAGGCGTCAGCCGGTCGCGGGCACGAAGTCCAGCGACGCCGAATTGATGCAGTAGCGCAAGCCGGTCGGCTGCGGCCCGTCAGGGAACACATGCCCCAGGTGCGACTGGCAGCGCGCGCACTTCACCTCGATCCGGTGCATGCCGTGGCTGTCGTCGGCCTGCTCGCTGACCGCCTCGGCCGCGATCGGTTGCCAATAACTGGGCCAGCCGCTGCCGGAGTCGTACTTGCTCTGCGCGGCGAACAACGGCGCGGCGCAGGCGACGCAGGTGTAGGTGCCGGCCTCCTTGTGGTTCCAGAAACGGCCGGTGAAGGCGCGCTCGGTCGCCGAGCAGCGGCAGACCGCGTATTGCTCGGGCGACAACTGCTCGCGCCACTGCGCCTCGGATTTTTCGACCGGGGCAGAGGTCTGATCGGATGGGTAAGGCATGGCTTCCCTCACTGGCAGCGAAAATGAACGAAGATGACGGCAAGATGGTGCTCGCGTTGCCCGCTTGCAAGGGATGCGGCAAGCTAGCGGCCCGTTTTCCCGACGCCTCCCGACGAAGGTCACTGCGTGCGCAAACCCCTTCGCCTGCTCCCGTTGTCGCTGTGCATCGCGCTGGCACTGCCTGCCTACGCGGCCGACGGCGATGACGAAGAGAACTGGGGGCTGTGTCCGATCATCGACGCCGTGCCCGCCTTCAACGACGCGCCGACGCCGATAGGCGGGATCGAGCAGCGCGCGTTGGAGCCGACCGATATCGACGGCGGGCAACTCGAGCGCGGCGCCAAGGACGAGGACCTCGTCGTCCAGGACAACGTCAAGCTCAACCGCGGCGACCAGTTCCTCGGCACCGACAAGCTGACCTACAACGAAGAGACCGGCAGGTACACCGCCGAAGGCAACGTGCGCTACCAGGACACCGGCATGCGCATCGTCGCCGAACGCGCCGAAGGCGACCAGATCGCCGACGTCCACCGCATCGAGGACCTGCAGTACCAGCTCACCGAGCGCCGCGGCAACGGCGGCGCCGAGCGCATCGAACTCAACGGCGCGAAAGGTGCGCTGGTCGGCTCGACCTATTCGACCTGCGCACCCTCGCAACGCGCCTGGGAACTGCGCGCGCACCGCATCGACATCGACACCGAGGAAGGCATGGGCGTGGCGCGCAACGCCACCGTGCGCATCGGCAAGGTGCCGGTGCTGTACGTGCCGTGGTTCATGTTCCCGGTCGACGACCGCCGTCGCACCGGTCTGCTCTATCCGCAGATATCCCTGTCCAACCGCAACGGCTTCGACTACCGCCAGCCGATCTACCTCAACCTGGCGCCGAACTACGACGCCACGCTGTACCCGCGCTACATGAGCGATCGCGGCGGGCTGCTCGGCGGCGAGTTCCGCTGGTTGTATCCCCAGGGTCGTGGCGAGGTGTCCGGGACCTGGATGCCCGACGACCGCCTTCCCGGGAACGAGCCGGATCGGTACCTCAATCCGGAAGTCGGCACGCCGATGTCGAGCCTGCCGGAGAAAAACCGCGGCCAGTTCCTGCTCACGGCCGCACACAATTTGAACAGCAGCTGGTATGCCAATACCAACCTGGCGTGGGTCAGCGACACCCACTACTTCGAAGACTTCAGCAGCAGCCTGTACGGCATTTCCACCTCGACCATCCGCAGCAACTTGGGCCTGTATGGCCGGGGCCGCTACTGGCAGGCCGGTCTCATGGCCGACCACAACCAATTGGCCGATTACACCTTGACCGAACGCAATCTGGCTTTCGATCGTCTGCCACGGGCCTATGTCAGCTGGGCCCAGCCTGTGGGCCAGTGGTTCGAGGCCGGTGTCGACTCGGAGGCCGTGCGTTTTGAGCACGATGTCTTCTCAGGTGGCAGCCGCTTCGATCTCAAACCCTTCATCAGCATGCCCCTGGAAGGGGCGAGTTGGTTCATCCGTCCAAAACTGGCTTGGCGCTACACCGGCTATCAGCTCGATGGCGATGGCGCCGCGCAAATTGCAACGACCCGCGCCAGGGCCTATGCCATCGAAAACGGCATTCCCTATACGCCAGATCTGGATACGCGGTTCTACGACAGAAATCCCAGCCGCAGCCTGCCAATCGCCTCGCTGGACGCGGGCCTGTACTTCGATCGCAACACGCAGATCCGTGGGGATCACTATCTGCACACATTGGAGCCGCGCATCTACTATCTGAACGCGCCATACCGCAATCAGGATGGGCTGCCGATTTTCGATACGCGCACAATGACCTTCAGCTGGGGCCAGCTGTTCCGCGACAACCGCTACACCGGTGCCGACCGCCAGGCAGACGCCAACCAGCTCACGGCCGCCCTGACCACCCGGTTGATCAGCGAAGACGATGGCCGCGAGCGGCTGGCAGCCAGCATTGGCCAGATCCAATACCTTGATGACAGCCTCGTCGTCGTGCCAGGCGAGATCCCGGTCGAACAAGGCAAGTCGGCCTGGATCGCCGACGCCAGCGTGTCGCCCAGCGACCGCTGGACCATCGGCGCCACCTACCAGTGGAACCCCAAGTTCCGCGGCGAGGACATGGCCAGCCTGCGCGCACGCTACCTGTTCCGCGACAGCGGGGTGGTCAACATCGCCTACCGCTACCGCCGCAACACCTCCTTTCGTCCTGGCATCGACCCGCCGGAGAGCAAGGACCTGCTCGAGCAGGCCGACTTCTCGTTCCTGTACCCGATCAACCAGACCTGGAGCGTGGTCGGCCGTTACTACTACTCGATCCTCGACAAGAAACCGCTCGAAACCATCGCCGGCGTGCAGTGGGAAAGCTGCTGCCTGGCGGCGCGGCTGATCGGCCGCCGCTACCTGCGCAACCGCGACGGCGAGCTGGACACCCGGATCATGTTCGAGTTCGAGCTCAAGGGGCTGGGCTCAGCCGGCCAGAACACGGAGCGCGTATTGCGCCGTGGTATCCTCGGCTACGACCGCGACGACCTCTACCTCGTGCCGCCCACCTCGACAGAGCGCCTCAACAACGGCGGCGGCCAAGTCGAACCTACTTCCGACCGGACCCTATGAAGAAACTACTCGCGTGTGTCCTCGCAGCCGCCGTGCTGTCCGGCACGGCTCCGCTGCTCAGCGCGCCCGCCATGGCCCAGGTGCAGCCCATCGACGGCATTGCCGCGGTGGTCGACGAGGGCGTGATCCTCAAGAGCGAGCTGGATCGTGCCGTCGCCATCATCCTCGCCCAGTACGCCGGCCGTGACGGTCAGCTGCCGCCGCGCGACGTGCTGGAAAAACAGGTGCTCGAGCGCCTGGTGCTGTCCAAGCTGCAGGTGGCCCGCGCCCAGGAAACCGGCGTGCGCGTCACCGACCAGGAGGTCGACCAGGCCATCGGCGGCATCGCCGCGCAGAACCGGGTCAGCGTCGAGCAACTGCGCCAGCAGCTGGCGCGAGAAGGCACCTCGTACAACGATTTCCGCACCTCGATCCGCGACGAACTGCTGATCCAGCGCCTGCGCCAGCGCTTCGCCCAGAGCCGTGTCACGGTCAGCGAGGCCGAGGTCGATGCGGCATTGGCCGCGCAGGCCAACTCCGGCGCCCAGTTCCACCTCGCCCACATCCTCGTGGCCCTGCCCGAAGGCGCCACGCCCGAGCAGATCGCCACCGCGCAGAAGAAGGCCGAGGGCGTGAAGGCCCTGATCGACAAGGGCGAGATGGACTTCGCCGCGGCCGCGGTGCGCTACTCCGACAGCCCCAACGCGCTGGAAGGCGGCGACCTGGGCTGGCGCAGCATCGACGAGATCCCGAATGCGTTCGCCGAGCTCATGCGCAACATGAGTGCAGGCCAGGTCACCGCGCCGATCCGCGGCCCCAGCGGCTTCCAGCTGCTCAAGCTGGTCGAGACCCGCGACGCCTCGCAGGCCGGCCCGAGCATGGTCACCCAGTACCAGGCCCGCCACATCCTGATCCGCGTCGATGACACCACCAGCGACGCGCAGGCCAAGGCCAAAGCCGACACCCTGCGTGCGCGCCTGGCCGGCGGCGCCGATTTCGCCGAGCTGGCCAAGGAAAGCTCGCAGGATCCGTCCTCGCGCGCCAAGGGCGGCGAACTGGGCTGGTTCACCCGCGACGAATTCGGCCCCGACTTCGGTGCCGCGGTCGCGGCGTTGCAGCCTGGCCAGGTCTCCGACTCGGTCCACACCCAGGCCGGCTACCACGTGATCAAGCTGGAAGGCACCCGCCAGGCCGACGTCGGCGACCAGAACCGCCGTGCCCAGGTCCAGGAGACCATCGGCCGCCGCAAGCTCGAGGACGAGTGGAACCGCTACCTGCGCGAAATGCGCGGCGAAGCCTTCGTCGACGTGCGCGTCGGCAAGGCCGCCGAAGCCACCGCGCCGGCGACACCGGCCCCGGCGCCCGCCAACGGCGGCTGAGATGTCCGGCGATCGGCCCGCTCGGCTCGCGCTGGTTCCGGGCGAGCCGGCCGGTGTCGGTCCGGAGTTGTGCGTGCGGCTGGCACAGCAGCCGCGCGATTATTCGCTGACCGCCTTCGCCGATCCGCACACCCTGCAGGCCGCCGCCGACGCGCTCGGCCTGCCGCTGCACCTGCGCCCGCCGGGCCAGCCCAGCCTGCAGCCGGGCGAACTGGCACTGGTGGCGGTGCCCAACCGCGTCCAGCCCGCCTTCGGCCAGCCCGACCCGCGCAACGCCACGTCCGTGATCGACGCCCTGCACGCCGCCGCCGACGGTTGCCTGCGCGGCGCATTCGACGGCGTGGTGACCGGCCCGGTCAACAAAGCCGTGATCAACGCCGGCGGCATCGCCTACACCGGCACCACCGAGCTGCTGGCGCAACAGGCCGGGCGTGAGGTGGTGATGATGCTGGCCAACGACGTGGTCCGCGTCGCCCTGGCCACCACCCACTTGCCGCTGCGCGAAGTCGCCGATGCGATCACATCGGATTCGCTGGCGCGCACGCTGCACATCACCCACGCCGCGCTGGTCGCGGACTTCGGCATCGCCGCCCCCACCCTCGCCGTGCTCGGCCTCAATCCGCACGCGGGCGAAGCCGGGCATCTCGGGCGCGAGGAGCTGGACGTGATCGAACCGGTACTGGCGCGTCTGCGCGCAGAAGGCATGCGCCTGATCGGCCCACTGCCGGCCGACACGGCGTTCCTGCCGAGCAAGCTGCGCGGTTTCGATGCGGTGGTCGCGATGTACCACGACCAGGGCCTGCCGGTGCTGAAGTACAGCGGCTTCGAGCGCGCGGTCAACCTGACCCTCGGCCTGCCTTATCCGCGCGTCGCGGTCGATCACGGCACGGCGCTCGAACTGGCCGGCAAGGGCCTGGCCGACCCGTCCAGCCTGATCGCCGCGGCGCAGGCCTGTGCGCAGATCGCCCGGCTACGCCGCACAATGACGCCATGAGCACGCGCCCCCACACCTCCAACAAGCCGGTGAAGCCCTCTTCGAAGGGGTTCACGACCGAGGCGAAAAAACACCTCGGCCAGCACTTCCTGCACGAGCGCGGGATTATCGACAAGATCGTGCTGGCGGTGAATCCGCAGCCCGGCGATCGCCTGGTCGAGATCGGGCCGGGCCAGGGTGCGATCACCTTCCCGCTGCTCGACCGCCACGGCGAACTCACCGTGATCGAGTTCGACCGCGACCTGATCTTCCCGCTGACCGAAGCCGCGCGCGCACACGGCACGCTCGAGGTGATCCACCGCGACGTGCTCACCGTCGATTTCAGCGCCATTGCCGGCGAAGGCCAGATCCGCCTGGTCGGCAACCTGCCGTACAACCTGTCCTCGCCGATCCTGTTCCATGCACTCGACCACGCCGCGGCGATCCGCGACATGGTGTTCATGCTGCAGAAGGAAGTCGTCGATCGCATGGCCGCCGGCCCCGGCAGCAAGGTCTACGGGCGCCTGGGCGTGATGCTGCAGGCCTATTGCCACGTCACGCCGCTGTTCGATGTGCCGCCGGGCGCGTTCCGGCCACCGCCGAAGGTGGACTCGGCGGTGGTGCGGCTGGTGCCGCGCGCGCCGGAGACCATCGGCATCGTCGACCCGGGCAAATTCTCCGCGGTCGTGCGCGATGCCTTCGGCCAGCGCCGCAAGACCCTGCGCAATGCCTTGTCCAACCTGTGCGATGCAGCCGCGATCGAAGCCGCCGGCGTGCGCCCGGAGGCGCGCGCCGAGCAGATCGAGGTCGCCGATTTCGTGCGCCTCGCCAATCACCTCGCCAACGCAACGTAACGGCACGCGGCGGCGGCCTGTGTTGGTCACGGCCGCACCGAACACTCACGACGCATTGACCCATTTCGCGCCCCACGCCCTACACTGTGTTCATGGAACGCCGTAACGACTACGCCTTCGACATCACCGTGGCGACCCGCTATCTCGACGATCAGTCCGAGCCTGCGCAGGATCGCTACGTGTTCGCCTACACCATCAACATCCGCAACAGCGGCCGCATGGCGGCGCGCCTGCTCGGCCGGCATTGGCTGGTCACCGACGGCAACGGCAAGGTGGAGGAAGTCGAAGGCGAAGGCGTGGTCGGCGAGCAACCGTGGCTGCGTCCGGGCGATGATTTCGAATACACCTCCGGCGCCGTGCTCGAAACGACCCACGGCACGATGGAAGGGCGCTATGCGATGCAGGCCGACGACGGCACCCGCTTCGACGCGCCGATCCCGGCATTCGCCCTGACCGTGCCGCGCACGCTGCACTGATGGTATCCGCATGAGCGTATGGGCCATCGGCGACCTGCAGGGCTGCTACGACCCGACCCAGCGTCTGCTGGAGAAGATCGGCTTCGACCCGGCGCGCGACACCCTGTGGTTCTGCGGCGACCTGGTCAATCGCGGCGGACAATCCCTGGAAACGCTGCGGCTGGTGCACTCGCTGCGCGCCAGCAGCGTCGTCGTGCTCGGCAACCACGACCTGTCCCTGCTCGCGATCGGCGAGCGCCGCGAGGACGAGCAGCGCAAGGTCAATCCGGACCTGCAGCGGATCGTGCTGGCGCCGGACCGCGACGAACTGCTGACCTGGCTGCGCACGCAGAAGCTCGTGCACACCGACCGCCAGCTCGGCTGGATGATGGTGCACGCCGGCCTGGCGCCGAAGTGGACCACGCAACTGGCCGAGCGCTACGCACGCGAGATCGAGGAACGCCTGCACGGCGACCAGTTCCGCCGCCTGCTCAAGAACATGTACGGCGACAAGCCGGCATGGGCCCCGCAGCTGACCGGCATCGACCGCCACCGCGCGATCATCAACATCTTCACCCGGCTGCGTTACTGCACGCCGCGCGGCCGCATTTCGTTCGAGGACAAGGGCAGCCCCGGCACGCAGCCGGTCGGCCTGTACCCCTGGTACGAAGTGCCGGGCCGCGCCGAGCGTGATCTCAAGATCGTCTGTGGGCACTGGTCCACGCTGGGATTGTTCATCGGCCACGGCGTGCATGCGATCGACACCGGCGCGGTCTGGGGTGGCAAGCTCACCGCGTTGCAGCTCGACACCGACGAACTGCGCCTGGTGCAGGTGCCGGGGCGCGACGTGCCGGCAACACCGCCGAAGCCGCGACCGCCACATGCCGCTGGCGAGCACCCGGCCAAGCCTCGCCACCCGCATCACAGGCGCAACAGCGGTCGCAACGGACCGCCTGGCAACCGGCCGAGCGGCTCCGGCAACGACCCGGCTTGACTGGCGCACCCTTGAGCCGAGCGGTTCCTGATGACGGTCTAGGGAATTCTTGCGCGCGTCCCCAAGGCAACTTACTGACGGGCGTAATCGACGAACTCGAACGCGAACGCGTGCTTGTCGTCGATAGCATGCGACTCGCGCCCGGTGATCCGCCACGACTTCGGATCGAGCGCCGGGAAGAACGCGTCGGCGCCGTCGACGACGGTATCGACATGGGTCAGGTGCAAGTGCGTGGCCTGCGGCAGGCACAGCGCGTAGACCTCGCCGCCGCCGATCACGCACAGCTCGACGGCGGCATCAGCCGCGAGCTGCTGCGCCTCATCGACCGAGGCGACCGCACGCATGCCGTCGAACGGCACCTGCCCCGAGCGCGTCAGCACCAGGTTGAGCCGCCCCGGCAGCGCGCGCCCCAGCGATTGCGCGGTCTTGCGCCCCATCAGCACCGGCTTGCCCAAGGTCAGTGCCTTGAAGCGTTTGAGATCATCCGGCAACCGCCACGGCAACTCGTTGCCGCGGCCGATGGCGAGGTGGTGATCCAGCGCGGCGATCAGCACCAGATCCATCGTCAGACCGCCACCGGCGCCTTGATCGCCGGTAGCGGATCGTAGTGCTCGATGGCGATGTCATCAAAACGGAAGCCGAAGATGTCGCGCACGTCGGGGTTGAGTCGCAACGTCGGCAAGGCGCGCGGCGTGCGCGACAGCTGCTCGCGTGCCTGCTCGAAGTGATTCGAGTACAGGTGCGCGTCGCCCAGCGTGTGCACGAAGTCGCCGACGCCCAGCCCGCACAACTGCGCCACCATGTGGGTGAGCAGCGCGTAGCTGGCGATGTTGAACGGCACGCCGAGGAAGATGTCGCCGCTGCGCTGGTAGAGCTGGCAGCTGAGCTTTCCGTTCGCGACGTAGAACTGGAACATCGTGTGGCACGGCATCAGCGCCATGCGCGGCAGGTCGGCGACGTTCCAGGCGCTGACGATCAGCCGGCGTGAGTCGGGATTGCGCTTGATCTCCTCGACCACCCACTTGATCTGGTCGATCTCGATGCCGTCGCCTCCGGCCCAGCGCCGCCACTGCTTGCCGTAGACCGGGCCGAGCTCGCCGGCTTCGTCGGCCCACTCGTCCCAGATCCTGACCTTGTTCTCTTTCAGGTAGGCGATGTTGGTCTCGCCCTGCAGAAACCACAGCAGCTCGTGCACGATCGAGCGCAGGTGCAGCTTCTTGGTGGTGACCAGCGGGAAGCCTTCGTTCAAATCGAAGCGCATCTGCCAGCCGAACACGCTGCGCGTACCGGTGCCGGTGCGATCGGCCTTGTCGGTGCCGTGTTCGAGGACGTGGCGCAGCAGCTCGAGGTATTGCTTCATGCGATCAGCCTTGATCCGATCAATTCTTGGCCGGTACCAGCGGTTGCGGCCGCAGCGTCGGCTGGCGCCGCGACCACGCCAGCCAGAACAGGCCGAGCGCGATCAACGGCAGGCTCAGCACCTGACCCATGGTCAGCCAGCCGAAGGCGAGGTAGCCGAGCTGCGCATCGGGCACGCGCACGAACTCGACCAGGAAGCGGAAGCAGCCGTACAGCAGCGCGAACAGCCCCGACACCGCGTAGCGCGGGCGCGGCTTGCTGGAGAACCACCACAGCGCGGCGAACATCACCAGGCCTTCGAGAACCGCCTGGTACAGCTGCGACGGGTGGCGCGCATAACGCTCCAGCGCGCCGGCGGCGAACTGGCTGTGGATCTGCTGCGAGGTCCAGCCGGCGAACTCCGGCGCGCGCGGGAACACCACGCCCCAGCCGGCCTCGGTGAACTTGCCCCACAACTCGCCACCGACGTAATTGCCGAGGCGACCGAACCCCAACCCCGGCGGCACCAGCGGCGCCACGAAATCGATCGTGTCGAACAGGTGCAGACGGTGGCGACGCGACCACCACCAGGCGGCGGCGACGACGCCAAGCAGGCCGCCGTGAAAGCTCATGCCGCCTTCCCAGATACGCAGCAGCATCAACGGATCCTTCAGCAGGTCGCCGAAGGAATAGAACAGCACGTAGCCCAGGCGGCCGCCGAGCACGACGCCAAGCATCGCGTAGAACAGCAGGTCGCCATAAGCCTGCTCGGTGACGCCCGGCAGACGGCCGGCGCGCACGCGCCGCAGCCCCAGCCACCAGGCCAGGCCGAAGCCGAGCAGGTACATGATCCCGTACCAGTGGACTTGCAACGGGCCGAAGCCGAAGGCGATCGGGTCGATCTGGTGCAGGACGGTCATGCGGCGCTACGGCTCCGGCGAACGGCGTTGTCTCTATTGTGCCCGAGCCGGCCGACGCACGGAGTCCGCTCGGCCGTCGCCGATTCGGCCGCGCTACAGGATGTAGGGCAGATCCGGCAACTCGTTGGCATCGTGATCGCCGTCGCCGCGCGGGAAGTGCTGCGTCAACAACGCCGACAGCGCCTCGACCCCACGCAGCACGGCCGCTTCCGGCTCGCCCGCCTTGAGGCCGGTTTCGATGAGATGACAGACCTCGCGCCATTGTTCGGCACTGACGCGACCGTCGAAGCCGCGGTCGGCGACGATCTCGATGCGGTGATCGGCCAGCAGCAGGTACAGCAGCACGCCGTTGTTGGCCTGGGTGTCCCACACCCGCAGTTGCGCGAACGCCTCCAGCGCGCGATCGCGTGCCTGCCCGCCGGACCAGACCGCACGCGGGTGCAGCGCCGGCTCGACCGCGAAACAGATCTCGCCGCTGTGGCGCAGTTCGCTGTCGGCGATCGCCGCGGCGATGCGTTGCAGGCTGTCGGCCGGGAACAGGCGCTTGGCCGACGGCGCGAACAGGTGCTTGAACAGGCGCATCAGCAGATCCTCACCAGCTGCCGGAGGCGCCACCGCCTCCGCTCATGCCGCCACCACCGCCCCAGCCGCCTCCGCCGCCGAAGCCGCCACCTCCACCGCTGCCCCAACCGCCTCCGCCGTAGCCACCCCAGCCACGGTCACGGGCATAGCGTCCACTTGGCAGGCTGGCCAGGCCCATGAAGAACCCGATCGCCGCACCGATGCCGCCGACCACGAACAGCGACGAGATCAACCAGGCGATGCCGCCTGCCGCGCCGGCGCCGAGCAGGCCGCGCAGCAACGACGGCGCCTTGCCGAAGATGCCGCGCGCGACCTGGGCCACGATGAAGGCAACGAACAGCGCAAAGATCCAGCCGCCACCGCCATCACCGCGCGCGCCGCGGTGGTCGGCCATCGGCTCGGGCAGCGGCTCGCCGTCGATGATCTTCACCAACGCCGCGGTGGCATCGGTGATGCCGCCGACGTAGTCACCGCTGCGGAACTTCGGCACCAGGTACTCCTGGATCACCCGCGCCGAGGTCGCATCCGGAATCGCGCCCTCCAGCCCGTAGCCGACCTCGATGCGCACGCGCCGGTCGTCCTTGGCCACCACCAGCAGCACGCCGTCGTCGACACCCTTGCGACCGATCTTCCATTGCTCGAACGCCCGCACCGCGTACTGGGCGATGTCCTCCGGCATCGTGGTCGGCACCACCAGCACCTGCAGCTGGCTGCCTTTGCGCTGCTGCAACGCCAGCGCCTGCGACTCAAGCTGCTGCCGGGTCGCCGCGTCGAGGGTGCCGGTGGTGTCGATGACCGGCGAGGTGAGCGGCGGGATTGCCACCAGCTGTTGCGCCTGTACGAGCGCGCAGGCGAGCAACAACACGATGGCGACGATCAACGCCGCCACGCGTGGCGCAGGGATGCGCCTGAGGATCACGGTCCGTGCGTCCGTCGGTGCTTAGCCGTTGGCCGGTGCCGGCTGCGTCGGCGGCTGTTGCTGGGCCGGCGGCTGGCCGAAGTCGACCTTCGGGGCCTCCTGGATCTGCGCCTCGTTCTCGACCGTGAAGTTCGGCTTGGGCTTGTAGCCAAACACCATCGCGGTGAGGTTGGTCGGGAACTGGCGGATGTAGGTGTTGTAGTCCTGCACCGACTGGATGTAGCGCTGGCGCTCGACGGTGATGCGGTTCTCGGTGCCTTCCAGCTGCGCCTGCAGCTGCAGGAAGTTCTGGTCGGCCTTGAGCTGCGGGTAGTTCTCGCTGACCACCAGCAGGCGCCCGATCGCGCTCTGCAACTCGCCCTGGGCCTGCTGGTACTGCGCCAGCGAGGCCGGGTCGTCGGCGTTGACGTTGATGCTGCCGACCCTGGAACGCGCCTCGGTGACCTGCGTGAACACCTGCTGCTCGTGACTGGCGTAGCCCTTCACCGTCGCCACCAGGTTCGGCACCAGGTCGGCGCGGCGCTTGTAGACGTTGAGCACTTGCGACCACGAGGCCTTCACCGCCTCGTCCTTCTGCTGGATGGTGTTGTAGCCGCAACCACTGAGCATCACGACCAGGGACGCGACCAGCAACCACTTGGCGACCATCCACGACTTGGCAACGCTACGCATGACGCGACTCCTTCCGTGACATTGCCCAGCATTCCACCACCGGCCGTGGCCCAGCGCAATGGACGGCGCCCTCTCCCTGGCCACCTTCGGCGGCCTGTCCCTCTCCCACAAGGGGAGAGGGAGCCCGCAGCACCGCCTTACCTCTCCCCTCGCGGGAGAGGTCGACGCGCAAAGCGCGTCGGGAGAGGGGCGCTTAGTCCGGCAGCAGACGGCGCTGCGCGCGTCGCTTGGCCCACAGGTTGAGGCACTCGACCAGGGCCGAGAAGCCCATCGCGCCGTAGATGTAGCCCTTCGGGATGTGCAGCTCGAAGCCATCGGCGATCAGGTACACGCCGACCAGGACGATGAAGGCCAGCGCCAGCATCTTGATGGTCGGGTTGGTGTCGATGAAGTGGCCCAGCGGCTTGGCCGCCAGCAGCATCACCGCCACTGCGAGCAGGATCGCCGTCACCATCACCGGGGTGTGGTTGGCCATGCCGACCGCGGCGATCACCGAGTCGAGCGAGAACACGATGTCGATCACCGCGATCTGCGCGATCACCGCCATGAACGAGGCGGCCGGCTTGGTGTGGATGTCCTCGGACTCGCCCTCGCCGATGATCAGATCCTTGATCTCCATCGTGCCCTTCACCAGCAGGAAGGCACCGCCGAGGATCAGCACCAGGTCACGCACCGAGATGCCCTGGCCCAGGATCGTGAACAGGTCGGTGGTCAGCCCGGCCAGCCAGGCCAGGGTCAGTAGCAGGGCGATGCGGCTGATGCAGGCCACGGCGATGCCGAACTTGCGCGCCTTTTCGCGCTGCGCGTACGGCAGCTTGCTGACTGCGATCGAAATGAAGACGAGGTTGTCGATACCGAGCACGATCTCGATGGCGCTCAAGGTAACCAGGGTAATCCACACCTGCGGATCGGTCAGCATTTCAACTATCACTTGCGGGTTTCCTGCATTTGGATTGGGTTCGTTCTCACCCGACGCAGCCGGCCGGGCTCGCGAAAGGGGTTACAGCCAGCGGGGGACGACGATCAGACCCCAGGTCAGCAGCACGTTCATCATCAGTACGAACACCGCCGCCGAGCCCATGTCCTTGGCGCGGCCGGCCAGCTCGTGGAACTCCGGACCATAACGTTCGATCACCGCCTCGACCGCCGAGTTCAGCAGCTCGATGCTCAGCACCAGCAGCATCGAGCCGATCAACAGCACCCGCTCGATCGGTGTCTGCCCCAGCCAGGCGCCCAGCGGCGCCAGGACGACGAACAGGTAGACCTCGAGCCGGAACGAGGATTCGTGCAGCCAGGCAGCACGCAACCCCTGCATCGACCAGACCGTCGCCTTGAGGATGCGCGCCGGGCCCCGCGGCCGATGACCGAATTCGTCCGCCATGCCGACGCGTCAGGCTGCCGACGCGGATGCGGCGCCGGGTCTGCGCCCGGCAAGGGCCGGCACCGGAACACACCCCGGAGACAGGCTTGATGCACCTCGTGTCGCCGGCGTCGCGCACGCGGGCTGGGACTGCGCAAGGGTCAACATGGGCTCGGCGTCTCTGGGGCGAATGCGGTCGCGGCCGCTCACAAGCCGCCGATTTTGCCACAAGCCCCGTCTGGCCGCCCCGGCCATGGCCCTGACCGGCCAGGGCGTCATTCATTCCTAGCACGATCTTCGCGCCACGTTAGCGAGCCCGGCCCTAGCCTGACGGCCCGCTTGGGAGAGCGTCATGCCCCGCTGCGCGCTGCTGGCCCGGCTCGAGGCCAAACCCGGCCAGGAGGAGGCCGTCGAGCAGTTCCTGAAAAGCGCCCTGCCGCTGGCCGAGGCCGAGCCCGGCACCCGCACCTGGTTCGCCCTGCGCTTCGGACCGACCAGTTTCGGCATCTACGACAGCTTCGATACCGAGGCCGGCCGCCAGGCCCACCTCGACGGCCCGATCGCGACCGCCCTGCTGGCCCGTGCCGGCGAACTGTTCGCGCAGCCGCCGCGGATCGACAAGGTCGACCTGCTCGCCAGCAAGCTGCCGCACTGACTCCACCCGCCCGTGTTCAACGGAGAACCGACCATGCCCGTGAAAGCCATCCCCGAGGGTTACCACAGCGTCACCCCCTACATGATCGTCGACAACGCCAAGGCCGCGCTCGACTTCTACCGCGACGCACTCGGCGCCGAGGAGCTTTATCGCTTGCCCATGCCCGATGGCAGCGGTGGCGAAAAGATCGGCCACGCCGAGATCCGCGTCGGTGACTCGCAGATCATGCTGTCCGACGAGTGGCCGGACATGGACGCGCTCGGCCCCAAGTCACGCGGCGGGGCCACCGCCACCTTCATGATTTACGTCGAGGACGCCGACCGGGCCTTCGACCGCGCCGTCAAGGCCGGTGCCAAGGTCGACAAACCGGTCGAGAACCAGATCTGGGGCGACCGCATGGGCTCGGTGATCGATCCCTTCGGCCACAAGTGGAGCTTCGGCACCCACGTCGAGGACGTGCCGCCCGAGGAAATCCAGAAACGCATGGAAGCCTGGATGAAAGAGCAGAAGGCTTGTTGAGCCGAGGCGCATTCGCTGGCTGTCCGTGGCAATACGCCGCGCTTCGGACAGCCCTGACCCCATGGCCGACGGCACCGATGCGCGCGGCGATGCCTGGCTAGCGCATCGGCTCGTCCTCGTGGATGGCGGTGCCGCGGCTGCCGTCGAGCTTGATCCAGCCGCGGAACATACTGCCGCTGTTGAACGGCATGGCGATGTTGCCGTCGCTGTCGAGTGCGATCGCGCCGCCGTCGCCGCCAGCTGCGGGCACGATCTTGTTGACGACTTCATCGGCCGCGGCCTGCAGCGAATCGCCGCGATAGGCCACGCGCGCGCAGATGTCGTGTGCGACCGCGTTGCGGATGTAGAACTCGCCCCAGCCAGTGCCGGATACGCCGCAGCGCGCATCGGCCCAGGTGCCGGCGCCGATGATTGGCGAGTCGCCGACGCGGCCCCATTTCTTGTTGGTCATGCCGCCGGTGCTGGTGGCCGCGGCGATATGGCCCCGGGCATCGAGCGCCACCGCGCCGACGGTGCCGAAGTAGGTCGGCGCATCGCCGTCGCCGGTGCGCGCCTCACGCTTGTCCTTGGCCGCTTCCTCGCGCTGCGCCTTTTCCAGCTGCTGACGGCGCTTGTCGGTGTCGAAGTAACTGTTGGGCACGCGCTCGATCTCTGGGCGGGTATCGGCAAACGCCTCCGCACCGGCGCCGGCCAGCATCACGTGCGGGCTTTGCTCCATGACCGTGCGCGCCAGCTTGATCGGGTTCTTGACCGTGGTGACGCCGGCCACCGCACCGGCGCGACGGCCGTGGCCCTCCATGATCGATGCGTCGAGTTCGTGCCCTCCCTTGGCGTTGAACACCGCGCCCTTGCCGGCGTTGAACTGCGGCGCGTCCTCGAGCACGACCACCGCAGCAGTCACCGCGTCGAGCGCGCTGCCGCCGCTGCTGAGCACCTTGTTGCCGGCATCGAGTGCGCGGTTGAGGGCGGCGTGGTAGGCGCGGCGATCGGCGTCGTTGATCGAGTCCCTGGGCACGAAACCGGCGCCGCCGTGGATGACCAGCGCGGTCTTCGGGGCGGCGGGCAGATCGGCGGCGTGGGTGTTCGAGGTCATTGCGGCCAGGGCGAGCAGGACAAATGCAGGCAATCGGATGGCTGGATGTGGCATGGCAATATCCCGGTGACGGGCTCCGAGCATAGCGCGCAGGCCCCGGCCGCGATGTGCGCCTGCGTAAACCGCCGCCGTATCGCACCGGCGGCTACTCATCCGGCCGCGACGCTTGTCATAATTCCTCAGCCACTCCGGCGTTTCCGCACATCACCCAGGAGCAGCGAGGATGCCAAAACGCAAGGAACGTGGCGCCGCCACCGTGACCATCCTGGACGTGGCCCGGCACGCCGGCGTTTCGCCGATGACCGTCTCGCGCGTGATCAACGGCCACTCCTACGTGGGCGAGGAAATGCGCCAGCGCGTCGAAGCTTCGGTCAAGGCGCTGCGGTACACCCCCAACCTTGCCGGGCGCTCGCTGCGCAGCTCCGGCAGTGCGCGCATCGGCGTGCTGTACAGCAACCCCAGCGCGGCGTACCTCAACCAGTTCATGCTCGGCGTGCTCGAACAGGGCAGCCAGAGCGGCAGCCAGCTGCTGATCGAGAAATGCAGCGGCATCCGCAGCCAGCGCGCCGCCACCGAGCGCCTGCTCGCCGCCGGCGTCGATGGCGTGATCCTGCCTCCGCCATTGTGCGACTCGCGCAGCGCGGTGGAGGAACTGGAAAGCGCCGGCGTGCCGGTGGTCGCCGTGGCTACCGGCTCGCCGATGGATGGCGTCGCGTCGGTCCGCATCGACGACTACCAGGGCGCGCGCGCGATGACGCGCTACCTGTTGGAACTGGGCCACCGCGACATCGGTTTCATCAAGGGCGACCCCCAGCACACGCCGGCCGCGCTGCGCGCCGCCGCGTTCTTCGACACGATGAAGGAAGCCGGGCTGGCCGTGCCGCCCGGGCGCATCGCGCAGGGACTGTTCACCTATCGCTCCGGCCTGGCTGCTGCAGAGCAGCTGCTGAAGGCGCCGAACCGACCCACCGCGATCTTCTCCAGCAACGACGACATGGCCGCCGCGGTCGTGTCGGTCGCGCA
The DNA here is from genome assembly GCF_042648505.1 of Lysobacter cavernae. Taxonomy (NCBI): domain Bacteria; kingdom Pseudomonadati; phylum Pseudomonadota; class Gammaproteobacteria; order Lysobacterales; family Lysobacteraceae; genus Lysobacter; species Lysobacter cavernae. The sequence goes on along the minus strand of NZ_JBHRXK010000007.1, from coordinate 14,493 downwards.
CGGCCTCGGCTTGCATGTGCCGGAGGAACTGACCGTGACCGGCTTCGACGACACGCCGGTCGCGACGACGGTGTGGCCTGAACTGACCACCATCCACCAACCGGTGGCCGCGATGGCGCGCGCGGCGATGGTGTTGATACAGGACGAGATCCGCCGCAAGCGCAGCGGACGGCCCAAAGCCGCGACCCATCAGGTGATGAAATTCACCCTGGTCAAGCGGCAATCCTCGGCATCACCGGCGACGAGCGCGTAGCGCGCTCGCATCACGCGCAGACCACTTGCTTCCACCGGTGACGGCGCAGGAATGCGTCGGCGCGGATGCGTTTCCGCACTCGTGTGGTAAGGTTACCATACGAGTGCGTCAGCATCGGAGCCGGCTGAAGAATCCGGCCGCAACCACCCAGGAGACAAACGAATGACGGAATCCGCGACCCATGACCACGGTGGCGGACAGGCCCCGGCCGACACGCTGACGCCATGGTTCCGCTCGCCGGATTTCCTGCTCGATCACGTGCGCGACACGATGGCCTTCTACCATCCGCGCTGCATCGACCCGGCAGGCGGCTTCTTCCACTTCTTCCGCGACGACGGCAGTGTTTACGACCACGCCACGCGCCATCTGGTCAGCAGCACGCGCTTCGTCTTCAACTACGCGATGGCCTACCGCACCTTCGGCCAGGCCGACTACCTCGACGCCGTGCGGCACGGCGTGGAATACCTGCGCCGCGTGCACCGCGATCCGGCCAGCGGCGGATACGCCTGGTTGCTGCATGACGGCAAACCGGTCGATGCGACCAATCACTGCTACGGGCTGGCCTTCGTCGCGCTGGCCTACGCCAAGGCGCTGGAGGCCGGCATCGCCGAAGCCGCCGACTGGCTCGACGAGACCTGGGAGTTGATGGAACACCGCTTCTGGGAACCGCGACATGGCCTCTACGCCGATGAAGCCAGCGCCGACTGGCAGGTTTCGCCCTATCGCGGCCAGAACGCCAACATGCACACCTGCGAGGCCTGGCTCGCCGCCTACGAGGCCACCGGCCAACGCCGTTACCTCGATCGCGCCGAGCTGCTCGCGCACAACATGTGCAACCGCCAGGCCGCGCTCGCCGACGGCTTCGTGTGGGAGCACTACCGCAGCGACTGGAGCGTCGACTGGGACTACAACCACGGCGACCGCAGCAACATCTTCCGTCCCTGGGGCTACCAGCCCGGCCACCAGACCGAGTGGGCCAAGCTGCTGCTGATCCTCGACCGGCACCTGCCGCGTGGCTGGCATAGGCCACGTGCGCGCGAACTGTTCGACCGCGCGATGACGCTGTCGTGGGACGACGTGTACGGCGGCATGGTCTACGGCGTCGACCGCGAAGGCCATTTCTACGACGACGACAAATACTTCTGGGTGCAGGCCGAATCGCTGGCCACCGCCGCCCTGCTCGCCGTCGCCACCGGCGAGGACGGCTACTGGTCGTGGTACGACCGCCTGTGGGACTACAGCTGGAAGCACTTCGTCGACCATCGCCACGGTGCGTGGTACCGCATCCTCGCCCGTGACAACCGCAAGTACAGCGACGAGAAGAGTCCGGCCGGCAAGACCGACTACCACACCATGGGCGCGTGCTACGAAGTGCTGCGCGCGTTGCAGGGCGGGTCCTGACCCGCCACCGATACAACTACCGCCGATACGTCGGTGACGGGTCGAGACCGGCCTACGCTTCGGCCCGGTCCGCCAGCAGGGCTTCGACCTGCGCACGCGTTGGCGCATGCGCGCCGGCCTGCGTGCACGCGAGCGCGGCGGTGGCGGCGGCGAAACGCAGGTGCGCCGGCCACGACCGTTCCGGCCTGAGCAGCCAGCTGGCGACGAAGCCGCCGACGCAGGCGTCGCCGGCGCCAACCGTATCGACCACGTCCACAGCGAATGCCGCCTGGTCGATGCGCCGCTCCGGCATGTGCAGGTTCATGCCGCGCGCACCGTGCGTGTACATCAGCAATGCCTGCGGCGCCAGCCGGCGCAGATGCGCCAGGGCCTGCGTCGTGTCGAGGACCGGATAGATCCGCGCCAGATCCTCGTCCGACACCTTCAGCAGGCTCGCCAGCCGCGCCATCCGCTCGAACAAGGCCGGATAGTCCGGCCCCATCAGGTCGCGGTAGTTGGGATCAAAGACAATGCGCACACCTTGGGCATGCAGGCGCTCGGCGATACCGATCAGGCGCTCGCCCAGCCCCGGCCGCACCAGGCTGATGCCGCCGAAATGCGCCAGCGCGCAGGCCTGTTCCCAGTCGGCCGGCAGCTTCGACTCATCGAAGCACAGATCGGCCGCGCCCTCGCCCAGGAAGAAGTAACGCGGCGGGTCGAGCTGATGGACCATCGCCAGCAGCGGCGGCGCCGTCACCGTCTGCACGAAGCGCATGTCGAGTCCGACCGAGCGCGAGCGTTCGACGATGTCGCGGCCGAACACATCCTCGCTGACCGCCCCGGCCCAGCCGGTCGGCACGCCGAGCTTGGCCGCGACGCGGGCGACGTTCCAGCAGGCGCCGCCGGCGATGCTGCGCCAGTCGTGCTCGCCGATGCGAACGAAGTCGGTCAGGGCCTCGCCGAAGACGATGAATGTGGGAAGGGGAGCAGGTGTCATCGTGGGCGGATTGGAACCGGAAGGGTGTTTGTCATCCTGACGACCAGGATGACGCAAGTTTGTCTTCGTCATTCCCGCGCGGGCGGGAATGACGGCAGTGCGGACTCCCCTCACTCGAGAGGAGTCCGCGTTCAGCCTCAGAACCTCACGCGCACGCCAACGTAGTAACGACGATCGAAGATGCTTTGATCGTAGTAGTGGTTGCTCCATTGCGCATAGCGCTTCTCGTGCTCGTCGGTGAGGTTGGTGCCCTGCACGTAGACGGTGAAGTTCTGTGTGATGTCGTAGCTGACCGAGGCATCCAGGTAACCGACATCCTCGTTCCAGATCGCCAGCTGGTCGCCCCACGCGGCAGTGTTCATCTGCGCGAAGCGCTCGCTGCGCCAGTTGTAGGCCAGGCGCGCCTGCAGCTTGTCCTTCTGGTACCAGAGGATGGCGTTGTATTGGTGCTTGGAGTTGTCGCCCACCGGCAAGGTGTTGCCGTCGATGTCCTCGCCCGTGGTGTCGGCGTCGGAGTAGGTGTAGTTGAGGTTGGCGCCGAAGCCGCTCAGCCAGCCCGGCAGGAAGTCGAAGGCCTGCTGGTAGCCGACCTCGAAGCCCTTGATCGTGCCCGGGCCACCGTTGACGATGCGCTCCACCGGGCCGCCCGCGCGCACCACGCCGTCGGCATCGGGTATCGGCTCGACCTGGGTCACGCTGGCCGGCGAGTTCTTCACGTCGATCAGGAACACCCCGACGTTGAACAGCGCCGCATCAGCGAAGTACCACTCCCACGAACCGTTGTAGTAATTGGCCTCGTAGGGCTCCAGGTCCGGATTGCCGGAACGGCCGCTGAGGAACAGCGCCGCATCCGCCGGCAGGTCCGGGTTACGCGGTGGCGTGCCATTGACCGCGTAGAAGGACACCATGCCACGGCCCAGGTCCGGCAGGCTCTGCCGCGCGACCGCCTTGTTGTAGCCGAAGCGCAGCTTCTGCTCGTCGGACAGGTCGAAGCTCAGGTTGAGCGCCGGCAGTATGTCGGTGCGCGTCTTCTCGATCCGGTTGACGCCCTGCGCCGGATTGACGCCGTTCCAGCTGTGGCTGCCAATGAAGACGCTGCCGTCAATCTGGTACTGGTCGATGTAGGTCTGGGTCTGCACGATGCGCACGCCGAGGTTGGCGTACCACGGGATGCCGTTACTGCCGGTGCGGCCCTCCAGATTGGCGAGGAAGTAGCCGGACAGCGTTTCTTCCTCGACCTTGTACGACTCCGGCGCATTCGTGTAGGCAACGTTGCCCGGATACAGGCTGTTGAGGTAGGCGACCGGGTCCTCCATCACGTCCGGATTGACCGCCGGCAGGCCGTTCGCGCCGAGGCCGTTGATCTTCACCGGGTCGAAGTTGTTGAAGTACGTCCAGTAACCCGGCACCGAGGTGTACGGCAGGATCCGCGCCTCGGCATTGCCGGTGCAGGCGTCGGTGACCATCGGGTCCTTGAAGTAATACAACGCCAGGTTCGGGTCGGAGCACGGCCCCGGCGAAACCGGCGACAGGTAGCGGTACGCGTCGTACTCGAAGTCGCGCTCGCCGTAGCGCGCGCCGAACTGCACCGACTTGAGCACGCTGTCGTCCATGAACTCCCACGTCGCGTCGGCGCGGTAGGCATCGAGCCCGGCGTCCATCTTGTTGCCCTGCGCCCAGGTCGACATGAGCTGCCAGTTCTGCGGGTTGCTGACGTCGGTGAGCATGGTCAGCTGCGGGAACTCGCCGCGGAAGTCGATCGCCGCGTCCACCGCTTCCAGGCCGTTGGCATTCGCCCACTGCGTGGTGCCGTCGGGCAGCGTGATCATGTTGCCGCGCGAGACCAGCGAGTCGGCGCGCGCCTCGTCGTAGTCGCGGCTGGAATCGCCGTGCACCCAGCGCAGCGTGCCGTGCAGCGGGCCGCCATTGTCGAAGCGCAGTTCCAGGTTGGTGTTGAGCGATTTCGACGTACTCGGCGCGGCGAACGAATGCGCCTGGAAGCGGTTGTAGTGGAACACGCCGTACTCGAGCACGCCGTTGCCGTCGACGACCGAGCCCGGCTGCAGCTGGTCGGTGGCCCAGCCGGAATGCAACTGCGCCGCCACCGACTTGTCGGTGTTGTCCATCTTGGTATAGGCCACGTCGCCCACCAGCGTCAGCGAATCGTTGACGTTGAACTGGAACGCACCGTTGATTCCGGCGCGCTCGCGCTCGCTGATGCGGTTCTCCAGTTCGGTCGCGACCCAGTTGTAGAAGTAATCGCGCGGCTTGTTGGCGGAGTCGAAGTTGCAACCGATCGCGCCATCGCCGTTGAAGTCGAAGCCGACGTTGCCCTCGCACGACTTCTGCGCGCCATTGCTCCACACGCTCGGGCGCTTGTTCTCAAGCGTCGCCTCGGAGTACGACACCGTAAGCAATGCGCCCCAGCGCTCGTCGCGGTAGCTCATCAGGCCCGAATACAGCTGGTTCCACTCCTCGCTGCGGTCGCCGTAGGAGCCTTCGGCCTGGCCGCTGAAGGTCCAGCCGGCCGGCAGGTCGAACGGCCGCCGCGTCCGGAACGACACCGTGCCGCTGATTCCGCCCTCCAGATCGGCCGCGGTCTGCGACTTGATCACGTCCACGCCGCTGAACAGCGTCGGCGGCACGTCGACGAAGTCGGGCTGGGCGGTGCCGAGGTTCGGCTGGCCGTACTGGTCGCCACCACCGGCGCTGAGGAACAGCTCGCCGTTCATCGTGGTCTGCACCTGCGGCATGCCGCGGATGTTGATCTGCGCGCCTTCGCCCGCCGAGCGGCGGATCTGCACGCCGGTCACGCGCTGCAGCGAATCGGCGATGGTGACGTCGGGCAGCTTGCCGATGTCCTCGGCCGAGATCGAATCGAGGATCTGCGCCGCGTCGTGCTTGGTGCCGATCGCCTGGGTCTGCGCGCCACGCACGCCGAGCACGATGACCTGGTCCAGTTCAGTCACTTCGTCCTGCGCCGGCGCGGCGGCCTGCGTCGACGACACCTGTTCTGCCTGCGGTGCCTGCTGCGCCCACGCCGCGTTCGCGGCCAGCAGCGTGACGGCGATCGCGGCGGCAAGCGGCGCGATGCGGGTTGCGGTTACCTGCTTGTTCATTGCTCTCCCTCCCGGTGGGTTCATGCCCGTGTCGTATGCGGCGTCGCCGCTTGTTATGTGGTAACGATACCTTTGAAGCGCAAAAAACAGGCCGACTTGCGCCGGCCACTTGCTGCGATGGTTCAATGCAAGGGGCTGGACACCACGGCAACCCCATCCTCACGCCGGTCGCGCAACGACCCTTTGCGCACCAGCAGCCCGTACACCGCGATCCACACGTAGCAGGCCGCTGGCACCAGCAACGCCAGCGCCAGGCCGATGCGGTCGGCAGTGAAGCCCGCCAGCAGCGGCACGATCGCGCCGCCGACGATCGCCTGGCACAGCAGGCCGGAACCGCCCGCGGTGTCCTCGCCGAGGCCGTCGATCGACAGCGCGAAGATGGTCGGGAACATCACCGAGTTGAACAGGCCGATCGCGAGGATCGCCACCGCCGCGGTCATGCCTCCCGACAGCGCGGCGGTCACCGCGAGCAGCGCCGCCATCACCGCGCACACCGTCAGCACCACGCCCGGCGCGAGGAAGCGCAGCACGTACGAGCCGATGAAGCGGCCGACCATCGCCAGCCCCCAGTAGATGCTGATCATGACGCCGGCCGCCTTCGCGCTGGCGTGCAGTGTGTCCTCCTGCATCAGGAAGTTGGCCATCAAGCTGCCGACCGTCACCTCGGCGCCGACGTAGAGGAAGATCGCCAGCGCGCCCAGGCTCAGGCGCGGATGCCTGAGCAGGCGCAGGTAATCGCCGCCGCGCGGCACGTGCACGGCCGGCACCTGTGCGCGACGGACGATCCAGCACATCAGCGCAAGCGCGGCGAGCACCGCGGCGATGATCATGAACGGCAGCCGCAGGTCGTGCGCCTCCTCGCGGCGGAAAGCCTCGAGCGCGGCGCCGCTGAGCTGCGACGGAGCCGTCGCCTCGGCGCCGCCGGACAGGATCAGCGCCGCACCGAACATCGGCCCGAGCATCGTGCCGACCGAATTGAACGCCTGCGCCAGCGTCAACCGGCTGTGCGAACGCGCCGGATCACCCAGGCCCGCCGCCAGCGGATTGGCCGCGACCTGCACGACGGTGATGCCGCAGGCGAGGATGAACAGTGCGCCGAGGAAGGCCGGATACCAGCCCATCGCCGCGGCCGGCGTGAACAGCAGGCAGCCGCCGGCCATCACCACCAGGCCGACAACGATGCCGCGCAGGTAGCCGATGCGGCCGATCAGCTGCCCGGCCGGAATCGAAGCGACGAAGTAGGCGAGGAAGAAGCAGAACTGGGTCAGCATCGCCTCGGTGTAGTTGAGCGAGAACACCGCCTTGAGCTTGGGGATCAGGGTATCGACCAATACCGTGCAGAAACCCCATGCAAAGAACAGCAGGATCACCAACGGCAGCAACCACGCCGATGCGGCGGCGGTCGACCCCGTCGCACGGCCCTGTAAAGCACCGGTTCCTTCGTACATCACGCCCCTCCGCGTCATGCGGGCGCTGTTGCGCCCTGTCGTGTTGTCGTAAGCGCCCATCGGCGCATCTGATATCGTTACCTGACAGCCGCCCGCACTGTCAATTTGCACCGCATCAAATCAGCGCGCCGCCAGCGGCAGCGACGTCTCCGCCACATTCCAGCCGCGCAGCATCACCGCGCCGCCCTGCAGCGCGGCAACCCGGTCGCAGGCGATCGTGACATCGCGAGACTCGCCGGGCAGCAGGTTCACGTAGTTGTCGTCGGCGAAGGCCGGCAGGATGCGCTTGCCCTCGGCATCGACCAGGGTCAGCTTGGCAACCAGTGCGACCGTCTGCGACGAATTGCGCAGGCGCACGCGCACCGTGTTGCCGTCGGCCTGCGCCTGCGCCTGCGCGTCCAGGGTCACCTGTGGTAGCGCAGCCAGGCGCTGGCGCGATGCCGCCGCATCGTGCGCGACCCAATAGAAGTTCTCCGACAGCGTTCCACCGCCGTGGATGGCGCGCAGTTTCACGTAGACCACGCCTTCCTGCGCCAATACGCCGGCGAGGTCGAGCCCTTCCGCGCCGGCCACCGCACCCGCCGCCGCATCGACCCGCCGGCGACTTTGCTGCAATACGCGGCCATCGGCAGCGTGCACGGAGGCTTCGACTTCGACCCCGCGCAGCGCCTGGCGCGTGTTGTTCACCAGCGCGAGGCCGTGCTCCGGAAGGTTCATCTGCACATGCACCGGCTCGGCCGCCTTCTTCACCGCGTAGTAGGCGGCGTGCGTGTCGTAGTCGTGGCTGTAGATCTGCCACATGTTGCTGGGCCAGGCCGGGTGGCTCATCCACAGCAGGCGGCCGCTGTTCTTCGACCACAGGTGCGCGTTCATCCCTTCGAAGATCGCGCGGTGGCTGTCGTAGTTGAGCAGTTGCGCCTTGCGCTCGAAGTCGGCGAAGTCCTTCGCCTCGCCTAGCCTGTCGGCCATCGCGCGCATGAAGGTGGCAGTGTCGCCGTTACCGGACTGGTGCCAGTCGTGGTAGGCCCAAGCGTCGCCGATCGGCCACAGGTCGGCCGGCTCGACCATCGCCGCGAACGCCTCGCGCGTGGCGAAGGAAGGCGTGCCGACCTCGACCGAGAAACCGCGCGCGTGTTCGGTGAAATAGGTTTCCGGCTCGCGGTAGTTGTACGGGCCGCTGCCGGCCAGGTTCACGCTGTTGGAGCTGCCGGAGTAGTAGCGGGTGCCGTCCAGTTCCGCGACGATGCGGTCCAGCTCCTCGTTGAGCCAGGGTTGCGGCACGCCCTCGTTGCGGCCGAACCACAGCACGATCGAAGGATGGTGGCGGTAGCGGCGGATCACGTCGCTGGCATTGGCGACGAACAGCGCCTCGTCCTGCGGTTCGAGCTGGAAATCCTGGGTGGAGGCCCAGAAGTCGTTGAGCACCATCAGGCCGTGCTCGTCGGCGAGGTCGAAGAAGACCTCCTCGGTGTTCTGCCCGACCCAGTTGCGCACGACGTTCATGTGCGCGGCGCGCTGCAGGCGGAAGTACGGCTCCAACCGCTCGCGCGAAACGCGCTTGCGCCAGTCGTCGGTGCCCCAGTTTCCACCCTTGGCGGCGATGCGCACGCCGTTGACGCGGATCACCAGATGCGGCGCGAGGCGCTCGTCGGACAGTTCATGCACTGCCGGCGACTCCAGCGCACCGGGCTGCAGCGACGCTGCCCAGCCACCTGGCGTCTTGCGGATCGCCTCGTGGCGTACGTCGACGACGCGTTCGCCGCGTTCGCGCGCCTTGGCCAGGTCCACTTCGACGCGACGAAGCCGGCCGTCATCGTCGAACAACGACAGCTCGTAGGTGACGGTGCGGATGCCGAAGCGCAGGCTGCGCCGATCGGAAACCGCGCCGTCGACGACGAACTGCAGGTCGAGCTCGTGCAACGCCGCCTCGCCGTAGCCGTTGGGCCACCACAGGCGCGGGTCGCGCAGCGACAGTTGTGCGAATTCGGCCGGGGTCAGCTTCACCGTCTTGGTTTCGCCCGGCGCGATCGCGACATGCCGGCTCACGCGCACGTCGTCGAACGCGGCCACGACCTCGCCCTCGATCGCGTCATCGCCACGGTTCGTCACCGGCACTTCGATCTCGATGTCGGCGCGGCGGTGGTCCGCGCTCAGCTTGGCGGTGACCACGTGCGCATCGCCGAGGGTCGCCGCACCGCTGGCCGTCAGGCGCACGCCCTGCCACAGACCGGTGTTGCGATCGCGCACGGCCGGGATCCAGTCCCAGCCTTCGCTGGCGATGAAAGTCGGGCCGTCGAGCGCCTGCATGCCGCCGTTGTCGCCGACGCCAGCGGTCATCGACTGTTCGTGCGGAATGCCCGGATGCTGCGGCGGTGACACCTGCACCGCCAGTGCGTTGCGCGCGCCGGGACGCAGCTTGCTGGTCACGTCGAACACGCCGCGGATGAAGGCGCCGCGGGTTTCGCCGAGGTATTCGCCGTTGAGCCAGATCTTCGCGACGTAGTTGATGCCGTCGAAATTCAGCTGCAGGCGCTTGCCGTCGAGCGCGGCCGGCGCGTCGAACTCACTGCGGTACCACCAGTCATGCTGGTTCAGTGATTCCGGGATGGCCATGTTGTTCAGGCCAAAGTCCGGATCGGGATAGACGCCGCGGTCGACCAGCGTGGTCAACACGGTGCCGGGCACGGTGGCCGTGTACCAGGTCTTGCCCTGCGCATAACCGGTGCGCGACAACGCGGCGCCGTCGGCCTCACCCAGTTCCGACGCCGAGGCGAGCCACCAGCGATCGAGGTTCCACTCGGCGTCGCCCTGCGGCGCAAGCCCCTGCGTCTTCGGCTCCGGCTTCGCTTGCGGCGTGGACAACGGTGCGCGGCTCTTCGGCAACGTCCACGCATCCTGCGGCCGGGTCATGCCATACATCTGCCGCACCTGCACCGGCCACTGCGGCGAGGCGGCTTCGAAGCGGGTCAGTGCCTCGTCCGGCGGCTGCTTCGCCCACTGCTGCAACGCGGTTTCATCGCGCACTGCGCCGTCCAGGGTGAAGCCGGCGATCAATCCGCCGAAATGCCGCGCCTGTGGCCACGCCTGCGCTTGCGGGCCGAACACCAGCTTCGGCGCGAGTGCTTCCGCCAGCAGATCGCCCTGTGCGACGCGGCGACCGTCGAGGTACAGGTCGAGCCGGCCGCCGCGAGTGACCGCGGCCAGCGCCTGCCACCGTCCCACGCGCAGCTTCGCGGAGGAATGCAGCCAACGCTCGCCACCCGACCAGAATGCAAGGCGACCGCGATCGATCGCGAAGTAGCGCGCCGGGCCGTGCACATCGCCGACGCCGGCTATCAGCACGCGACCGTCGCCCGCTTCGAGCGGCTTGATCCAGCCGCGCAGGGTCCAGTCCGCGCCTGCGCGCAGCGGCGCGGCATCGGCAGGCAAGGCCTTTTCCAGTCCGGTCCCGCCCTGGAGAAGTTCGACGTCATACGGCCCATGGACCGTCTGTGACCATGCCGTGGCGGACATCATGACGGCCACGGCAGCAAGCAGGCCGCGCGCGGCCCGGACGATGCGATGCAACATTCTTCACCCCTCCTGCGTCGTGCGTGTCGGCGCTCTTTGCGGCGCCGTTCACGGTTTTCCCGCGCTATAACGTTCCGACGCGGGCCGTACTGAGGTAACGTTACCTGCCCGCCGGGTCGGATGCAACTTGGCGGGAGCCACAGAGAGAAAGGAGGGGACGATGCGCAAACTCACGTGGGCCGCCACCGCACTGGCAGCTCTTCTTCCGGTCGCACATGCGGCGGCACAGACGTTGCCGTTGCGCTCGCCCGACGGCCGCATCGAGGTCGAATTCGCGCTCGACGACCGGGGCACGCCTGGCTATCGCATCGCCTTCGACGGCCGCGAAGTGATCGCACTGTCCGCACTGGGACTCGACCTCGGCGCCAACGGCAAGCTAGCCGAAGGGTTTCATCTCGAAGGCGAGCAGCGCCGCAGCGTCGACCAGCGTTACACGCTGCCCGCCGGCAAGACGCGCCAGGCGCGCGACCACTTCAACGAAGTGCACGCCGCGCTCGAGCACAGCGACGGTCGCCGCCTCGGCGTGATCCTGCGCGCCTACGACGACGGCGTCGCGCTGCGCTACGTCCTGCCGGCCACGCTGCGCCGGTCCGGGCTGGGGATCCGCGAGGAGCTGACCCGCTTCGCCTTTCCGCGTGACTACGCCTGCTGGGCGTTGAACCTCGGCCGCTTCGGCACCAGCCACGAGGGCGAGTTCGACCCGTTGTCCTCGGCGATGATCCGCCCGCACGCGCTGCTCGATCTGCCATTGGTGTGCCATACCGGCGCGGGCGACACCACGTTCGCGCTGGCCGAAGCCGATCTGACCGATTACGCCGGCCTGTACCTGAGCGGCCGCGGCGACGGCGAACACGGCGTGGAGGCGAAATTGTCGCCGCGCCTGGACCAGCCCGGCGTCGCCGTGCGCGTGCCGGCCGGCGAAGACGACTTCCACACGCCGTGGCGCGTGGTGATGCTGGGTGAGCATCCGGGCCGGCTGATCGAGTCAACGCTGCTGCTCAACCTCAATCCGCCCTCGCGCATCGACGACACCAGCTGGATCCGGCCCGGCAAGTCGGCCTGGGACTGGTGGTCGGGCGGCGTCGCCCCCGACGTGCCGGACGCCGGCATGAACGACGCGACCATGCGCCGTTACATCGATCACGCCGCCGCCCTGCGGCTCGACTACATGCTGATCGACGACGGCTGGTACGTCGGCAGCAGTGGCGACGGCCGCTACCACGAGACCGCCGACATCACCCGCGCGATCCCGCAGATCGACCTGCCGGCACTGGTGCGCTATGCCGGTGACCGCCGGGTCGGGCTATGGCTGTGGGCGCACTGGAAGGCGCTGGATACGCGCATGGACGAGGCCTTCGCCTACTACGCCAAGCTCGGCATCAAAGGCGTCAAGGTCGACTTCATGGATCGCGACGACCAGGTGATGGTCGAGTTCTACCACCGCCTGCTGCGCAAGGCCGCCGAGCACAAGCTGCTGATCGACCTGCACGGCGCCTACCATCCCACCGGCCTCAACCGCACCTGGCCGAACTTCCTCACCCAGGAAGGCGTGCTAGGCGCCGAGTACAACAAGTGGAGCCGACGCATCACCGCGACCCACAACGTCACCCTGCCGTTCACGCGCATGCTGCTCGGACCGATGGACTACACACCCGGCGGTTTCCGCAACGTTACGCCGGAGCAGTTCACTGCGCAGCATTTCTCGCCGCAAGTGATGACCACGCGCGCGCAGCAGCTGGCGATGTTCGTGGTCTACGAAAGCGCGCTCGCGGTGGTGGCCGACAGCCCCGACGCCTACACGGGTGCCGACGGCGCTGACTTCCTGCGCCACGTGCCGGCGAGTTGGGACGAGACGCGCGTTATCGCCGGTGCGATCGGCGAATACATCGTCGTCGCCCGCCGTCACGGCCGCGAGTGGTATGTCGGCGCGATGGGCAACGAGCAGGCACGCGAACTGCGCGTGCCGCTGGATTTCCTCGACCACGGATCATGGCAGGCGACGCTGTACCAGGACGGCGTTACGCCGACCAAACTGCGCATGCAGACACGCACATTGAAAAGCGACGATTCGATCACGCTGAAGCTGGCGCCGGGTGGGGGCGCGGCGGTGCGACTGGTCGCGGAATAAGTGCCGCCACCGTTAATGCCGTCATCCCCGCGAGGCGGGGGCGATGCGCCGCCGCTTGCGAGCCACTGGCTCGCGCGGCGCTGAGCGCCATCGGGCTATGTCCGGTGGCAGGGGATTGAAGATCCAAGGGCGTCAACTCTTTGGACAACAATGCCCCTGGATAGTGCCGCCGAACGGCGCCCCAAAAGACCCCGCCTTCGCGGGACGAGCAAGAGCGTTTTCCTCAACGTCGTCTTAACCGGCGCTCGGCACAAAACTACTGCTGCCGCAACGCCTCGATCGGATCCAGCTGCGACGCCTTGCGCGCCGGGTAATACCCGAAGAACAGCCCCGTCATGATCGAGAATGCCGCCGCCAGCGCCACCACCTGGCCGTTCAATACCACCGGCAGCGAGCCGAACTTGCCGACCAGCAAGGCGCCGACCACGCCGATCGCGATGCCGAGCACGCCGCCGATCAGGGCGATCAGCATCGCCTCGGCCAGGAACTGGCGGCGCACATCGGAAGGCCCGGCCCCCACCGCCATGCGCAAACCGATCTCGCGAATGCGCTCGGTCACCGACACCAGCATGATGTTCATGATGCCGATACCGCCGATCACCAGGCAGATGGTGGCCACCGCGCCGAGCATCTTCGACATCAGGTTGGTGGTCGCCGTGCGCGTGGCCACGATCTCGGAGATGTTGCGCACGTTGAAGTCGTCCTCGTCGCCCGGGCTGATGCGGTGGCGCTGGCGCAGCAGGGCCTCGACCTCGCCCTGCACGTAGGTCAGGTCCTTGGCATCGGCGACCGTCAGCGCGACCTGCATCACCGCACCGGCCGGCAGCCCCATCGCGCCCATCAGGCGGCGGCGCGCGGTTTCCAGCGGCGCCATCACCACGTCGTCCTGGTCCTGGCCGAAACCGCCCTGCCCCTTCGGCTTGAGCGTGCCGACCACGGTGAACGGCACGCGGCCGAGGCGGATGGTCTGGCCGATGCCGGGGTCGTCGCCGAACAGCGTGCGCCGCACCGTCTCGCCCAGGATCACCACCTTGTCGGCACTGGTGTAGTCCTGCGCGTCGAAGCCCTCGCCGCTGGCGATCTGCCAGCCGTTGATATCGAAGAAATCCGCCTGCACGCCCTGCCAACTGGTCGAGGCGTTGTTCTCGGCGTACACCACCTGGGTGCTGCCGCGCAGCGCGCCGGCCACGTACTGCACTTCCGGCACCTCGTTGCGGATGGCTTCGACATCGCCCTCGTTGAGGGTGAAGAAACTCGACGCGCTCATCCGCGCGCCACCGCCGCCGCGGCCGGCGCCGGGGCTGATGTCCAGGCGCTGCGAGCCCAGGCCCGACACCATCTTGTCGATCTCGGCCTGGGTGCCCTGCCCGACCGAGACCATCACGATCACCGCGGCAATGCCGATGATCACACCCAGCGAGGTCAGCGCGCTGCGCAGCCAGTTGCCGCGCAGGGCGAAGATGGCGGTGCGCAGGATGTCGGAGAAGTTCATGGCATTCGCTCGTGATTCGTGATTCGTGATTCGTGATTCGTGATTCGTGATTCGTGATTCGTGATTCGTGATTCGTGATTCGTGATTCGTGATTCGTGATTCGTGA